>CAKZRU010000118.1 GCA_937146725.1 uncultured Myxococcales bacterium | reverse complement strand
TTGCTTCACCTCCCATGGCTTCACCGCCCATGGCTTCACCGCCCATGGCTTCACCGCCCATGGCTTCACCACCCATAGTTTCACCGCCCATGGCTTCACCGCCCATGGCTGCACCGCCCATGGCTTCACCGCCCATGGCTGCACCGCCCATGGCTTCACCACCCATAGTTTCACCACCCATAGTTTCACCGCCCATGGCTTCACCACCCATAGTTTCACCGCCCATGGCTTCACCGCCCATGGCTTCACCGCCTGTTACTTCTACAAAGCAATCTGAGCTAAAGTCTCCTCCATTTGCGCAAAAACCTGGAGAACTTTGCAGATCGCTATTTAAGCTTGTATGTAAATCTACAGAAATCGGCTCAGTAGAAAAGTCTGGATTCCGATTAATACTTACTCCACTTTGAATAAGCTCACTCCCACCACTTATGGAATCAATAACTAGAGCATCTCTGCTTAGGCTAAACTCAAAATCATTACTGTTGGCAAACTGAAAGCTCAACTTTTCATAACTTAAGCCTTCAACCACCATGCTCCAAGACCACAGGCTTTCATCATCATAAAGAACGGCAATGCTTTTTGCCGGCATACAGCCCCCATTAAAGATGACTTGATTGCGCTCTTTGTACTTAAAGACAATCCCACCTAAATACACCGAATGATCACTTAGGTTGACTAGTTCCACATATTCATCACGTGTTTCATCACCACTAGGGTCAATCATCACCTCATTGATGATTAATTCACTGGACATTGCTAAATCACAGGGAGGCTCTATTTCACTGCCGGCCATACTACCAGCTTCAGTACCGGCTATGCTACCGGCTTCAGTACCGGCTATGCTACCAGCTTCATTACCGGCTTCATTACCGGCTTCATTACCGGCTTCATTACCTGCCTCACCACCTGCCGGTTCTTCTCCGACACAATCATCTTCATATCTCGCCCCATTCGCACATAAGGCCGGAGAGTTTGATAAACCCCCCAAATCACTGTGCTGTACAAAAGAGTCACCGCTTAGATCAGGAGAGCGGTTAATACTGATTCCCTCATCAATTAACGCTTGTTCCCCCTCAAAACGGCTGAGTTCTTCGCTACTCTGATTGCTTAGGGTAAAGCTAAAATCACTACTATTTGAAAAACGGAAAGCACTCTTGGTCATGTTCAGATTACTCGCTGGTGAAGACCATCGCCATTCATCTTCGGAAGCAAACATTGCAACTAAACTTTTGGGCGCCATACAACCGCTTAGGAAGTTTACTTTTTCCGAGCCTTTATAGCTTAATTTAATCCCGCTTAAGTCAATCGCTTGTGCTGAAAGATTAGCCAACTCAACAAACTCATATGTATTTTCATCACCTTCGGCATCGATCATAGCTTCGTTGATGATCAGATCACCAATGTTTGGTGGCTCACAATTACTTGGCCCTGAATTACCACCGGTATTTCCGGCCATACTACCTGCTTCTGTTCCGGCTTCTGTACCTGCTTCATCCCCACCTAGAAAAGGTACACAGCGACACATTGTATCGGTCACACAAAGACCACTCTCATTCTCGGGACAATTCTTGAGACAAGGGTTTCCTTGATTATCACAAAGGTTGTCGCTTTGGCAGGCTGAAAACAGACCAAGTAAAAGACTAAGAGATAAAAGATTAAGCATATTAAATGCTTTAAAGTTTTTAGTTCCCATGTTTGATTCCTATCAAATTAGCGTTAGCGAGCGATCAGCCACCAAGTAATGCCACTTGTAATCATTAGGCTACTGGTGACCCACATGATATCTGCAGTATTTTGAGCGCTTTCCATATCTCGAATTAAAAAGCGGTAATCATCATATCTAGCCAAGCTACCATCTTTGAGTGCAAGATCATTCGCTTCATTACGAGCGCTCAAAGCCTGATAACCAAAGTAGCCTGCCATTAAGCTGGTTAAGGCACCAGCGCTCATTAGGCCCCAGGCCGGCCAAAGATCGGTTGCACTGACTTGCCCACGCACTGGCTTTAGATAAAAATTCATTTCTTGGTTTTGACTTTCGGCTACAAAAACTTGATGAGATTCGGTCAAATAGCCTTTGAGTATTAGCTGGAGTCTATGCCCACCACTTGAGGTGGGAAAGGCATTGATCGGTGTTTGACCGATAAACTCGTTATCAAACATGACATTGGCGCCTTCGGGAATTGTTGTTAAGCTTAATAAGCCTCCCATGCCTTCAGGAATTAATCTCACCTGCAATTTAATTTGTGCACCGGGCACTGCATTAATCGTTCTCGAAACCGGTAAATGTCCGGAAAGTTCAAAGTCAAACTGTCTTCGTCCCGGGCCTAGCTGACCACGCCATGGCGTTTGGCCCAAAGGTCGTCCATCTAGGCGTAATTTTGCACCCGGAGGATAAGTGCTGACCATAGCCTGTATCTCATTCATTTTATGTTGAGCTTCTTGAATGCAGGAAGAAGCGGCTGCTTTTGCTTTGGGTGTCAATAAAGGAGAACTTAAAGCCTTAGAGCAAGCACGATAAGCATTTTGTGCTTCGCCTAATTTCAACTCTGCTCGCGCAAGATTAATCAGTAGGTCTGGGTGCTCGATTAAAGAAATCGCCTCTCGGTATTTTTCAACAGCGGATCTAAATTGACCAGCCTCAATTAACGCTTTGGCTTCTTGATCAAGTGCGACTGCTCTTTGGATGTCATCAGGACTTTGTGCTTGAGCTCTTTCAAAACAACACACAGAGAGCAAGCAACTCATTCCAAGATGTAAAAAAAGTCTAAAGATTCGCTGATCCTTAAGTTTTTTGATCTGACTCATAAGTTTATCAGCCACCTACATTATAATCATTATTAATACTTGAGTTTAAGGATACTTATCCTAAGGGCTATAATTGAGCTTGTCTAGCATACTTTGTTCATGTTCCAAGGTTTGCTAAGGGATTTCATGAATTGAATGGGTTAAAGCGGACTCTAAATGACATCAAATCAAAAGCAAGTCCATGCTTAAACGCTAGATCTTGGATTGCTTTATCACTCAATATAGCTCATATGTGATAAGTAAAACTAAGTGTTAACTTGTATGTAAAGGGTTTTAACATGCCTACATTAAACCATTCTAATGTGAGTCGGCAGAGACTATGTTTTGATAAATATTCTTCAAGTCTGTACATCACTCACTTATTCTTAGCCATACTTGCATGCGTAGTCCTACCCATAACTTCCTGCTTAGCTGCCGGCTTAGTGATTCCGGATAATGGTAGTATCGCAACGGCGAGAGGAGGTGCTTCTGTATCAGGTATTCATGACCCTACCGCAGGCTTTTTGAATCCGGCTTTGCTTTCTCGCTTACCGGGTCTTAGGCTAAGCTACAATCATAACTTGATCAATTCACAAGTTAGCTTTGATAGGGCACCCACTGTAATTCCAGACTCATATGATTATGAACTTAATCCTGAGGATCAAGGAGTAGGACAAGGCTATGCAGAAAACGAAAAGCCGCTCTTTCCGTTTAACGGACTTCTAGCCATGAGCTATCAGTTTGATACTGGACTTACGGTTGGTTTTTCAGTGCATGGACCCAATGGAAGTGGAGCCTCTAAGTATCCTGTACAAGGTTCACAGCGCTATATGATGACCGAAATTGATGGCTTATTAGGCTTTGTTGGAGTGAGCGCTGCTCAAGGAGGAAGCAACTGGGGCGCCGGCTTAACCCTACAATGGGCTACCATGACTAATATGAGCTATAAAATGGTGGTTGATGGAGAAATCTCAGATCAGATCAATCCAAATGTATCTAGCATTGATGTAGAGGCCGAAATCGCTGTTAAAGATGAAGCTGCATTCACTGCTATTTTTGGCGCTTGGTTTAGGCCAACGCCCAACTTTGAGTTGGCCTTAGCCGGTCGAGTCTTACCGGTTCACTTTGATGCAAAGGGTGATGTGTTTGTACAAAACACACCTAATGATACACGCTTCTCCGCTGATCAACTCATTGTTGAAAATGGAAGCGCTGGCTTTGAGTTTACCTTACCGCAAACCGCTCGTTTAGGACTTCGTTATCTTGGTTTAGATGATCAAGGAAGTGAGTATTTTGATCTGGAGTTAGCTTTGGTTTACGAAGCTTGGAGTAGTATGGATGAGCTTAACGTAGATCTTGAGGGATATGTAGGTGCCTTGGGGGCTGATCTAGAAGATGTCACCATTGCTAAAAAGTGGCGCGATACCTTAAGTGTCCGACTTGGTGGAAGCTATAAAGCTCAAGAAGCCTTAACCTTGCTATCGGGGATTTTCTTTGAGCAAGGGGCAACACCTAAGCAATATGCCAACATTGACTTCCCATCTTACGATCGTTTTGGTGCCTCTATTGGTTTAGCTTTTCAAGTGATGAAAGAAGTTCAACTTGTTTTAGGGTATCTTCATATTTTCCAACATGAGGTAAAAGTTAATGAATACGAGGCTAAGGTCTTTCAACAAAGGCCGATTGCGCCTTGTCCGGAACGCTGTGGAATGAATGAAGCCGGACAGAGTTATTCCGGTGTACCAGCAAATGCCGGAACACATACTGTGAGCTTTCAAAGCTTTACCTTAGGCATCAATACCACCTTTTAAGTTTAACTCTGAACGAGCTGATAAGGCTCAGTTTATTTGGCGTCGGGAGATGATATGAACCGTATCTTACATCTTAGTTTCATCTTCTTTGTGAACTTACTGAGCTGGGCAGGTGCTCAGACAAGTCAAGCCTATCAATTTTCACTGACAACCAATGGAAACCCCACATTTTGGTATACATCCTGTATTTCTTTTTGGATGAATACTTCAGGTAGCCAGGGCTTGAACAACACAATGGTAGAACGTGATTTGATTTCTTCTCTCAATGCTTGGGATAGCATTGAATGTAGCGCTTTGAGCTTGAGCTATAAGGGTCAAACAAACTCTAACTTTATTGGTTATGACACCAGTGAAGGGGCAGAGAACCAAAATATCTTGACCTTTGTAAGCTCACCCCAAGCTTGGCTTTATGACCCAAATGCGCTTGCTTTAACCACAGTGACGATGTGCGTAAATGATACGCCGGAATGTGCTGTGGGTACCATCATTGATGCTGATATTGAAATCAATGAGCAAGGCTATCCTTTTACCACCAGTGATGCTCCACGTGTGCGTATGGACTTAGCAAATACGCTCACCCATGAAATCGGTCATCTTTTAGGCTTAGATCATTCTAACGATGCAGAAGCAACGATGTATTTTCAGCAAGACCTTGGAGAAACAAATAAAAGAAACTTGGCCAATGATGACCGTTTAGCCCTGTGCACTTTATTTCCTACAGATGATGAACGAGCTTGTAATATGGATGCCTATAGTTTTGGGATTCAACCTGAAACGACCCAAGCAATGGATTCCTCAGCGGCATCATCAAGTGAAGGCTGTGAACAAGCTAAGTCTTATCACTTGATTTTTAACTTATTGATCTTGTTATTAATTACAATAATGTTTAGAGCAAGATTAAGATCTTCAACATAGATAATGTTGAGCCAAGCTGATTTAAGACAATTGGATCTTTAAATGATCTAGAGGACTTTATGACAAATACAACAAAAGAAACTGAATACTCTTGGAAAGCATCCGGTCAATTTTTGATCACTGCCCTAAGGTTTTTTCCAAAAAAGGGCTGGAGTCGTTTACTTAGTGTTTTAGTACAAACACGCTTTCCTAAGTTTTTTAGTCAGTGGGTAATGCGTCGTTTTATTGCTGCTTATCAATTGGATATGAATGAGGCGGAAAACGCACTCGAGGATTTTCCAACCATTGGTTCTTTGTTTACAAGAGCACTCAAGGCCGGTACACACAACATTGATCAAAGTCCATTGACGGCCGTTAGTCCTGCTGATGGCCATGTGCTCAATGCCGGTCGGCTTCACGAAGGCAAGCTGATTCAGTGTAAAGGACATGATTTTGATATCCAAGACCTACTGATCGACCCTGAAATGGCTAACCGTTATAAAAATGGCTCTTGGTGTACCGTATATCTTAGCCCACGTGACTACCACCGCGTACATCATCCTATTGAAGGCAATATTACTAGAGCTGATTATGTGAATGGTGCTTTATGGCCAGTGAATCAGGCGGCTGTGCAAAATGTCAAAAAACTCTTTTGTGTTAATGAAAGAGTCATCACCTATGTGGATAGCCCTCTTGGTGAAGTGGCAACCATCATGGTAGGCGCAACCTCTGTGGGACATATTACTATGGCATTTGACTCTGAGATTGTGGCAAATAAAGGCCACAAAAGCCAAAATAAGAGCTATGAGCAGAGCATTGAGATTCAGCGTGCTGAGGAACTTGGAACTTTTCATCTTGGCTCAACAGCCATTGTTTTATTTGCTAACCCCAAAGTCGAATTAGCTGAACTCAAAGATGGCCAAGCGATTCGTATTGGTGAAGTGATCGCTACACTTGTAGATTAACATGCTGCGTTCAATCATTTTTCCACCGCTCAGTATTTTAGTGCTCGCCGCATATTCTTTGTTTCGACTAGAACAAGCGTCACAGTTTGAACTGATCTGTGTGAACTTGATCTTGATCGTCTTTATGCTACTGCCTCGCTTACGCTCACGACTACTTAGACGACGTACCTTGGTCAACTCATGGCTTAAAGAAGGACATTGGCTCCGTAATTTATTACAGGGTGGCTCAATTTATTTGATATTTCAGCTTATTTTTGTAGTTCCGGTCGCTTTCATATTTTTGATCGAATTACATTTAATCACCGAGCATTCTTGGTTCATTTTTATGCCTCTTGCTACTTTGGCTGGGCTTTTGCATTTCTTTATGCATACATCCTTTCAGAACTTACTCAAGCCAATGGCAGCAAGTGTACTGAGCCGAGAATTCACTAGTTATATTTTTATGCTAGGTGCCGGCTTAATCTTTTTATACCAAGCTCTTTACACAGATCGTCCAGACTTAAGCGATCGCTCACTACATGAGGCTTTATTATATACCCAGCAGGCTCAAAAGCATACTTCTGAGGGCTTGGTAAGCGATCTTATCTTTATGTTTACGCTTAAAGAAAGCGCATTTTGGTGGACCATTGTTAACATTCCCCAATTGCTTAGCGCCTTTCCACCGGCAATGGTTTGGCTTGCCAAAACCGGTCTAGTGTTCATATACACCCTATATCAACTTTCAGTTGTTTATGCTTTTGGGCAATATTTTGCTGGGGTACTTGAGTTTACTGATTCACAGTTCTACATTTTTATGAGAGGCCGGCCTCAAGTAGACTCATCAAGGAGCAAACATGACCCAAGCCAAGAAAACACCTAAAAAGCATAAACAGCCTATCGATCATTCTGAAATCGCCATGAATACCGGGTTCAGTAAGGGCTTTTGGGGCACGCTTATTACCTTATTGGTGATTGTAGGATCCATTGAATTTTATGGTGCCCTCACGCTCCATAATGACCTACAACAAGGGTTGAATACTGAGTTTAAGGATTCTAAGCAACTTGCCTCAACCAATCATAAGCACCTGAAGCCAAACGAGAATAGCGATCATCTTTCTACGACGTGGAGAACTCGTTTAATCAATGATGCCTTCCAATCTGCAGTACAAGAGTATAAGGTCTTTAATCAGGACTTAAAGCGACAAATTAAAGCCTCATTTAAACGGTCTCGCAATAAGGTAGATCAACGGGTTGATGCTTGGGCTGATTGGTATTTTTCTGTTATCGGTGAATATGCTCGTTTAGGACATTTAGGCGCACAAGCTTTGGGACAAAGCTCTCTTGATGAGTATATGCTAGAACAATTAAGTAAAAGAGTTTTTGGACCGGCTCAGGTTTTTGAGGATTTGCAAGCACTTAACCAAAATATACAAAGTCAATATGCCGAACAGCATCGAGCGGTGATTTCCCATCTGCAATCATTTTTAGCCCGCCAAAAGTCTGAATCAAAGCATAGCGAAGCCGAACAGAAAGTGGTCAATAGTCGCTTTGTATATCTTAAGCAACTCAATCATGTTTCTACCATTGCTCCCCTAGCTCTTGCGAGCAAGCTAGGCGCTTTAGGGGGGGTAAAGATGGGATTAAAGTACCTAGCTTCTCGTTCTGCTGTGAAACTTGTCTCAAGCGGCCTTGCCAAAGGCGGTGCCAAAGTCGCCGCCGGTGGTCTTGCGAAAGGTGGAGGAAAGGTGCTTGCTGGAGGTGCTGCTAAAGTAGGGGTTAAAGCAGGAATTAAAGCCGGTGCCCACGGATCAAGCTTAGCCTCTGGAGTCAGCGCTACCGTCTTATGTGCGCCCTTAGGACTGATTGCACCTTTATGTGGTGTGACCGCCGGGGTAGCCACTTGGTTTGCGGTAGATAAAGCAGTGGTAGAAATTGATGAACTCATCAATAGAGAAGAGTTTATGGCACAAACTCAAACCGAACTCCGCAAAGTCATTGATGCACTTGAGCAACAAACTTTGCAAGATCTTGACGATTACGAAAAACAGCTCTTAGCCATGATTTCTGATGAACAGGCTCACAAGCGTCAAGCCATTCCGCAAAAGACACGCTTAGTCGATCAAATCGTTGAAAGTATTGAGCAAGCCCCAAGTTTACAAGGAGAGTCTGATGCCAAAGCTCAACCATAATTTAAGTCAAGTTTTACAAAACGAACTTGCAACTCATGCTCTTATCGACTTAGCACTCAACTTCTTAATGAAGCAAAAAATCAATACTTGGCTTGATTTGGAAATCGCCCTAGAGAGCTTACAAAGCATTTACCAACCGCAAACAAGTCAAGCCTTGCTCAAGGAGTTTCTTCCCAGAATTAATCAAAAAGCACAGGCCTTTGATTTAGAAAATGAGCCTGTCTTTAGTGATTGGCTCACACCCGAACTTGATGCAGAACTCAGATCTTTATTTGCCGGAAGTAAGCTCTTTTCATCAAGTCAACTCGAGACTTGGATCAAGCACCCTTTAACCAAACAAATCATCCAGAGCTTTGTTGAAGAAACCTTACAACGCTTTATCCAAAAGATCGGAACCGGCTTTGAGGGTAAGGGCTTATTGGGAGTAGCAGGTGTCGCCGGACGAGGCGCCTTGGGTTGGGCGGCTAAAGCCAGTCGAGGCGCTTTGAGTGGCTTAGGCGAACAATTTCAACAGCAACTTAGTTCAGCAACCCAAGACTTTATCTCCCTTTCTATGAACAGCTTATTGGATTTACTGATCCAAATTCTAACCCGCCCTGAAATCACTCAGCAAATCGCTGAAGCCCAAGTGGAATATTATGATCATCTTCGCGGTCAGCCACTCAGTCAGCAAATCAATAGACTTTTTATGTCGCAACCCCAAAAACTCTCTAATGAAGTGATTAACGAATGGGCAGCAATGTTATCCGATTGGTTCGCCTATCTTCTTGAACATGAAGCTTTAGCTGATTTAGTGGGCCAATTACACCAAGATCTTCTCAATGAAGTTGGGGAACAAAGTCCACAAGAGTTAATTAACGACTCACAGGCAGTAAACGCCTTTAAAGACAGTATAAAAACTGCCATTAGTCCCTTAGTTATGCGCTTTGCCCAGCAAGATGAGTTTCAGCAGTGGTGTAGTAACTATTTAGATACTTAAGTCATTTCTCAGTTTAATTTTTAAGTCAATAACACGGACAAGTCCAATAGACATCAATGCTAAAGCTCTGTTAGTATCATAGCGAAGCTTTAGAGTGTTTTATGACACATCGTTTCGCTGTTCACTGTCATCTTAGAATGATAAAGGTGATGCTTAGTGAGTTCATACTTTTTGGTATAATAAGCCCTAAAGGAGGGTACATGCAGACTTTAGCTAAATCCAAGAAATCCTTTCTTTACTACCTTCTCATGCCTTATCTTCTTATATTTTTTCTTGTTTCTTCTGTGAGTTTATCACAAGGGCAAGCACAAGGCGTCCAATGTGAGCAACCAAATGCCTTAATTATTTTAGATCGTTCCGGTAGTATGAGCGAAAATGATAAATGGCAAACTGCTGTGAATGCCATCCATGACCTTACTCTTGCGTATGATGCGGCGGTTCGCTTTGGCTTATCCTATTTTCCAAGTAGTGGAAGTTGCGGTACAGATAACAGCATTTTACAGGGGGTTGCTCCTAATAATGGAGGCGCAATCCGTGGGTCTTTGCAGCAAATCGGAGATCCGCGCGGACAGGGGCGTACCCCGATTGGTGGTGCCCTAGTACAAGGTCGTAATTATCTACAGGGGATTGGTGATGTTAATCGACAAAATGTGATTATTTTGATCACTGATGGTGATGAAACCTGTGGGGGAGATGGCGTTAGACGAGCTCGTGAAGCTTTTAATTCTGGCTTTCCGGTCTATGTGATTAGCTTTGGGCGTGGCGTTAACAATACAGGCGTTTTGACCCGTATGGCCCAAGAAGGCGGCACTAACAACTACTACCAAGCGGATGATGGAAATGCCCTTATTCAAAGTTTGATTGAAATCGTTCAACGTACGACTTCAGAAAGTTGCGATGGCCGAGATAACGACTGTGATGGTCTTATTGATGAACGTCTACCACCACAGCCCTGTGAAACCATGTGTGGACGAGGTGAAAAGATCTGTGTTGATGGTCAACTCAGTAATTGTACCGGTGGTGATATTCCTGCTGACGAATGTGATGGTATTGATAATGACTGTGATAACTTAATCGATGAAACCGGATATGGTGAGTGTGTGACAGAATCAGGAAATCCGGGTACAGCACTTTGCTTAGAGGGTGGAATGATCGCCGATGAATGTACACCTGATGACCCGACCCGAGAAGAAATCTGTGATGGTCGTGATAACAATGAAAATGGCGAAATCGATGAAAATACAGATGAAGAATGCGCTGTGGAATGCCACCTTGGTCGTCGACGCTGTGTCGAAGGGAACTTACTGAGTTGCAGTGCGCCTCCGGTAGGTCCCGAGCGCTGCAATGGGTATGATGATGACTGCGACGGACTCATTGATGAAATGGCTATGTGCGTGGGTGAAGAGGTCTGTGGCGAAACCGGTGAGTGCCTTGTTCCTTGTAGCAATGGAGAATGCTTCGGTGACTATTTCTGTGATGTAGATCAAATCTGCCGACGTTTACCCTGTCCATCTCCTTGTGCCGATGGAGATCGCTGTGTTGAACAGGTGTGTATCACGCCTTGCGTTGTCGACTCACAGTGCGAAGCTCAAGAAGAATGTGACTCTAGCTTAAAACGCTGTGTACCCAATGGAAGTGCCACGCCTGAATCGGGACCGATGTCAGGTGCGGAAATGGCCGGCGCTGAAATGGCCGGTACAGAAATGGCTGATAGCGATGAAGTACCCGCAGGCTTTATTATCTCACCACCTCCCTCTGAAGAAGCAAGTAAGGACCTACAAAATAGTGGCGCAAGCTGTGAACAAGGTTCACGTTCAACCCCATCATTCTTGTGGTTTATGATTTTGCTCTTGCTGAGCTTGAAAAGAAAAAATGCTCTTTTTAAAAACTAGAATAGGCTGAATATAAATGCTGCTTGATTTCTGTCTCTTTGCTCTTGTCCTCATGCTGATTTGGCCTTTGATCAAGCAAAAAGCTTATCCAAAAGCTGTCTTGTTACTCATCTCCGCAGTGGTGGGAAGAGCCTTTGGTGCTTTTATCACTCAAAGTGAGCTTAGTTTGGGTTCACTCTTTACAATGAGCGCAAGTTCATGGAGTGCCGGCACAGCCTTAGTCTCCATAAGCTGTTCGATTCTCTTAATGAATATGGTGTATTGGGCAAGTGAACGCTTTGCGAACAAGACTTTGCATGAGGATCAGGCTAATGATCAAGTTGATGGCAAACTAAAGATCAGCTTAGCCACTGCAATATTGCCGCTCAGTGTGCTCATGTTTTTGCTCTGCTTAAACGTGGCTAGTTTTGGTGATGGTACTTTAGGTGGCCCTAACCAGCTGGCTCTTTTAGCAGCAGCTGCCGTTGCCGCGCTGCTTGCTAAAGGTCTTGGGGTAAGTGGAGAAGAACTTTGGGAAGGGGTTAAGAGATCAGTATCAGACACCTTGGAAGCCTTGTTAATTTTACTTTTGATCGGCGCCTTAGCAGGAACATGGATGCTTTCAGGTGTTGTTCCTGCCATGATTGATTATGGCCTAATGATTATGTCACCTTCATATTTTTTGGTGGCGACCAGCATTCTTTGTGCCTTGGTGTCTTTGGCTTCTGGTAGTTCATGGTCCACAGTCGCCACTGTTGGAGTCGCCTTGATGAGTGTTGGACAGGCTTTGGGCTTTTCACCGGGTCTATGTGGTGGAGCGATTATTTCAGGTGCTTATTTTGGGGATAAGATGTCGCCCCTATCCGATACTACAAATCTAGCCCCTGCGATGGCAGGTGGCTCACTGATTCCTCATATTAGGGCAATGCTTTGGACAACAACACCTGCTTTTTTGGGCGCTTTACTCATCTTTACTATAATGGGTTTAGGAGCTGATCAAGCTGTAGATGCAGCCAAGATCCAAACGATTCATCAAGGGCTAAGAGCAAACATTTGGATTCACCCTATTCTGTTTATTGTGCCGGTCAGTGTTGGCTTTTTGATTGCAAAGCGAGTATCGACCATTACAACTCTAGCTTTTGGCGCTATTTTTGGTGGTATTGTTGCCGTTTTTGCCCAACCGGAGTTGCTAGAAAAACTCGCCGGCTTAGGTGGCATCCAAGGAAGTTTTAAGGCTGTGATCATGGCGATGTCAAGTAAGATCCAATTACCGGCCGATGATCCCGTAGTTAAGGATTTACTCAGTGCTAAGGGCATGGAGGGGATGTTAGGTACGGTTTGGCTGATTTTATGTGCTCTGTGTTTTGGTGGCGTTATGGAACGCTCCGGCTTTTTGGCTACAATGAGTGCAGCCTTACTTAAGCGGGTCAACAGCGATAAAGGTTTGGTGACAGCCACCACTGCGACCGGTGTATTTCTAAATGTCACCGCTTCGGATCAATACTTAGCGATCGTTGTACCCGGCCGTATGTATCGGCAAAGCTATGCCGATCGCGGCTTAGCCCCAGAAGCACTTAGTCGTACTTTAGAAGATGCCGGCACTGTAACTTCTGTATTAATTCCATGGAATACCTGTGGCGCAGCCCAAGCGGGGGTACTTGGTGTGGCTACAATCGCCTATGCACCATTTTGCTTTTTTAATATTCTGAGTCCGTTGATGACCTTATTATTTGCGTATATGGGCTGGAAGCAACCTCGTCTTAACCCTGAGTTAACAGTGGAAGAGCAAACTTCTAATACTCCATAAATATTTACATATCTTATTTAAAGCTAGATCAAAGGAGAACTGATCATGTTGTTTTTGCGTGCTCTTTTGAGCTCATCTCTATTGATCTTACCTGCACTGACCCTTTTTTATGCCTGCGACGATACTGAGCCTCCGCCTGAGTTTCCAAGTGTACCCATTGCTGGTGAGGTGTCTGCCGGTGAACAAGCCGGTGAACAAGCCGGTGAACAAGCCGGTGAACAAGCCGGTGAACAAGCCGGTGAACAAGCCGGTGAACAGGCAGGTGAACAAGTTGATCCAATTCTTGCTTGGGGACTGCGTCGTGACTGCAGTGTGACTCTAACCTACCAAAATAATAATGCGACTCAAGTTCAGTTGGCAGGCCCTTTTACAAATTGGGCCGAAGCACCGATTGAACTCGAACGAAATGGAGACTTATTTACGATCACTCTTTCGCCAAACTCTGCTCAAAATCTACAGGTTGCTCAACGCTACCCCTATAAGTTTATTGTTGATGGACAGTGGATTTTAGACCCTAACAACCAAGAACAGCAATTTGAGGGAGACTGTGTTAATAGTGCCTTCACCATGCCCAACTGTGAACAACCTTTGCTTAAGTTTGAACGCTTAGACAGTGAATGGATCAATGATAGTGGATACTTAGATGCTCAACTTAGCGTTGCCTTAGGTGCCAATAGTCAAGGTTTAAGCGAAGTGGAGCTATACCTTGATGGAGAAGTACTCGACTATGAGCTTAATGCAACGATGGGGCTTATCACTTTTAGTGCCCAAGACTTAAGTCAAGGTAAGCACCGCTTACAGGTTAAAGTGACCGATGATCAAGGACTAAGCACTGAGGAAAAAAAGGTGTCTTTTTGGCTCGAAGAAAAGCCCTTTGATTGGCGAGATACACCAATGTATATGCTGTTGGTTGATCGTTTTGCCAACGGTGACTCTAGCACCGATGCACCGATTGGAGATCCAGTACAATATAGCGCTGATTGGCATGGGGGGGATCTACAAGGCGCAAAGCAAGCTTTGGAAGCAGGATATTTTGATCAGCTCGGTGTTAAGGCGATTTGGTTAAGTCCAATCAATCGCCAAGTGGAAGGCCATTTTGCTGATCGAGTGGGCGCGGGGCGACGCTTTTCTGCTTATCACGGCTATTGGCCAATTAGTGGCCGAGAAATCGATATCCGCTATGGGGGTGACCAAGGTTTAAGAGAGTTTGTACAAGCGGCGCATGCTCGTGGGATTCGTGTCTTACTTGATTTGATCAATAATCAAGTGCATGAGGAACATGACTACTTTCTTCAGCATCCCGATTGGTTCCGCACCGGCTGTGTCTGTGGCTTGGATAATGGCTGTGGCTGGAGTGAGCGACCCTTAGATTGTTTATTTGCTGAGTATTTACCCGATATTAATTGGCGAGTGCCGGGCGCGGAAGAACAGTTTATTGCTGATGCTTTGTATTGGGTAGAGGCGTTTGACGTGGACGGCTTTAGAGTAGATGCGGTGAAGCATGTGGAAACCACATCTATTTATAATCTACGCTCAGCACTGCATCAGCGCTTTGAAGCTGATGGTTTTGGGGAAAGAATCTGGATGTTTGGTGAAACCGCAGTGGGTGAAAGTGACAGTTATAATGATGGCTGTGGGGTCAGCTTTAATAATGGTTATGAATGGATTGATGCATACACCGGTAGCAACGCACTAGACGGACAGTTTGATTTTCCAAGCCACCATCGTATCAAAGGAATTATTCTTCGTGATCAAGGAAGCTATTGGGATATTGATCATGCCATTAATGCTGCTTTAAGTGCTTATAACCCAGCTGGATTACATGTTCGCTTCTTAGGCTCGCATGACAGCACTCGTGTTGCTTCTGAGGCAGATCTTGATTCTCGTATTGCTTGCCGATTTGCTGATGATACAAATTGTGAGAGCCTTGCGACTGTGCCCACTCAAGAGAGTACTTATCAACGACTCAAAAGAGCTTGGCTCTTATTAATGACCATGCCGGGAACGCCTTTGCTTTATTATGGAGATGAGCTTGCTTTAGCCGGAGGAAATGATCCTGATAGTCGCCGTGATATGCCTTGGGATGGTGAATTGAGTAATCTCGCGATGTCAGCACCCAACCAAAGCGCTGAGGATATCTCCACGCCTCAACTCGAGTTCAAATCATGGCTATCTCAGCTCTCTTTGCTACGTCAAAACCATTTAAGCCTAAGCAGAGGTACTTGGCAAACCCTTTGGGTATGGGATGATATCTATGTTTATGCTCGTTATGGCTTAAACCAAAGTGATCAAGCGGAATTAAGTGTGATGGCGATCAGCAAAAGTCAAACTGAGCAAAGCCTGACCATTCCCATTCCCGAAGCGCTGCGTTCAGCCCTAAGTGATGCAAGTCCAAGTCAACAAACTCCACAACTTGGGGAAGGTGAACTCATGCCGAATCAAGACAAAACGGAGTTTAGCTTAAATCTACCGGCCGGCGAGGCCTCATTATGGATTTGGATGAGTGAGTAGTGAATCAAAAGCAAGCGACCGACTTAGAGAATCCATTGATCGCCAAAGATCAGTGGTTAATTGAGCCCAAACTAAGGTTTCTAAACCATGGTTCCTTTGGGGCCTGTCCGATTGAAGTCTTAGAGCATCAAAGCCATTTAAGGGCTCAAATGGAAAGCTCCTTAGTGCGCTATAATCTGTGTGAACTTCCAAAAGCCATAGAGCAAGCTAAGCAAAGTCTGACGAACATATTAGGCTGTGCTACTCAAGACTTTTGCTTTGTAAGTAATGCGAGTGAAGGGGTGATGACCGTCTTAAATAGTATAGATTGGAAAGCCGGAGATGAGGTGATCATTAGCCAAGACTCTTATCCGGCTTGCCGGCATATGCTCACTCATTTGTCCTTAAAGCATGATTTAGTGATTAAAGTCGCTCAAACGCCTTTCGGTGTTTTAGCAAATGAATCATTCCAAGAATGGAATGCCCGAGTTGTACAGGCCTTTGCAGATCTTTGTACCTCTAATACTCGACTACTTCTGATCGATCATATCACCAGTCCAACAGCGCTTATTTATCCTGTTAAAGACCTAATTACTTTAGCCAAAAAATGGAATGCTTTAAGCTTAGTAGATGGAGCTCATGCACCTGGACAACTAGCTCTAGATCTAACATCATTGCAAGCCGACTTTTATGTAGGAAATACGCATAAATGGTTACTCACTCCAAAGTCATGTGCTGTGCTATATGTCAGCCCCAAATGGCAAAACAAGATCTTTCCTTTGGTCTTAAGTCATGGCTACTTAGCCGAGTCTGAACAACGCTTTCAAGCATTGTTTAGTTGGACGGGAACTCGTGACTATACGCCCATGATTGCGATCCCAAAAACCATAGCTTGGCTAAACAAGCATGGTGGCTTAGATCACATTAGACAGCGTAATAACACGCTCTGCGCTCAAGCTAGACAGCTTCTTACTCAAGCCTTATGGCATGATGAAGCATCTCAAAAAACGCTAGCTCTGCCTCCTATACAAAGCATCGCTCATATGGCCGCCATTCCTTTACCCCAAGATCTGGCTAACTTTCCATTACATAAGTTGAATCATCCAAGTCCTAGTAGCTCGGCTTCAGCAAGTCGAATCCATCCTCTACAACAAGCATTATGGGCCCTTGATTATGAAGTTCCAATCATTGAAACAGCGCATGGCACCTTATTGCGTATTTCCGCACAAGCATATAACAGCCTAGATGAGTACCAAGCTTTGGCCCACACTTTACTTGAGCTTCGAAATACTTTGTAGTTTCAATAGTTACGGTTTTAGGTCTCAGTAAGATTTCCTAGTATGAACGGAGCTTATAAGATAGATCGTTTACTAAAGTCGACTTATCTACCTCACTATTCAACAAGCACCAATAAGGTTTCAACAAGGAAGTCAGAACACAATATTCCTACGATCATCCACAGTAAAAGACCAACAAAGATCCACATACAGCCTGGAGTTTCGGCATTAATGAAAGGGCCACTGCTGTTCTCATCTGCACCATAAAAGCCCGTAGCGGGATA
>CAKZRU010000117.1 GCA_937146725.1 uncultured Myxococcales bacterium | reverse complement strand
CATCAATGGGCTCTTTGGGTGGATCAAAGAGTAAATGCAAAAACTTAGAATCGGTTTTCTTGCGATAGCGAGAAGGCATACGAAGCCGAATGACTAGCCGCACCAAGTTTTTGGAAACCTGTCTTGCTCGAATAGACCTCACCACGGTGGGAAAATAGCCAACGTCTAAAGTGCGGCTATCATTGCGCGTATGCAGTTGAGCATTTGGAAAGTCGATGACAACCGTTCTAGGGTCACTTTCTACAACCTCAAATAAAGGAGGAGCATCGGTTTGTACAAAAACTTGAGCCCGATCTCGTCTAGTTTGAAAGCCCACCCAAACAATTCTTTGAATGCCATCATTCGATTTGAGATTTTTACCTGGTGCATAATTCTGTTCACCCGGCTTTACGCCCAAATATAAACCTCGTGGCTTACTCAATAAGACTTCTTCTTCACTTGGCTCAGCAAAGGCGCTTAAACAGAATAAACAAAGCCCAAAAAAAGTGAGAGAAGCCAAGACATAAGACTTGAGTTTAAATGTATTTATGTTGGCTTTGTGACTTGGCTGTCGCTGTTTTTTTAATTTAGTTCTTTTTTCCAAAATCAGCACCTCAATACTTGGCTGTCGCTCGTGTAGGTTATCGCTTATGTAGGTTATCTCTTGCCTCATACTCAAGCTAGCATAAGTGATCTCAAAGATATGAGCAAGGCCAAGCAATGGTATATTCAATCAAGATGAGTTTCTACATGAGTCTTGTAAACTTGAACTAGGTTTTGTGCAAATAAGGCTGATTCTCATCCACCAAAATTGATCCGCAATGTTCAAATCTTGGACTATCGGGCCAAGCTTGTGGTTCTACGCAAATGGCCGGATCGTAACGTTCCAATAATAAATCACCTTGAAAAGGAATAGAAACGGTGAAACCCTAATTGAGAATAACGATTGCTGAGTCTAGACTCATCATATTTGTCATAACTCAGCATCATCTCCTAATCTTATCAATCTTTGAAAAGGGATGTTTATGCAATCGCAGGGTAATTCTGGTCGTATCTTATTAATTACTAATGATTGTCTCAAGCAACTGAAGCAGTATAAGTCATTTGAAGATAAGTATAATTCCATTTTTACCAAGCTTTGTTATGACCCACAAGGAATTGCTAGGCATTCGATAAAGGGATGTGGGACTGAGTATAAGATCTATGAAAATGAAGTTTCAAAGGATCTACGTTTATGTTGGTCTTATGCAGATCATGTGGGTGGTTCAGCGATCGTAATTTGGGCTTTGGGTGATCATGATCATGTTTTCAAACGGGTAAGTCGTATCACCGGAGATCGATTTAAAAGGCTTAGGTTTAAAGATGATGAGCCGAGTGAGCTATACGGTAATAATAATAAACCGGTGGAAGTAGGTGTTAGCACATTTGCCTGGCATGGGGTTCGTCCACCAGCTTTTCGTGAACTAAACTATAATCAAGAAGCTAAGCAATGGATACGTGGTAAATTGGCTTTAAGCGATGAGCAAATCTTACAAGCGATGGATGGTGTAGGAACACGGCCACAGTTATTATCTGGTGGAGGCGGTAGTGGTAAAACAACCTTGCTTATTTACAAGCTCATTCATCTGATTGAACTCGGAGAAAGACCGATCCTAGTCACATACCATAAAAAACTTGCAGATTATTGCCGGACTATGTTGCATGGGCATCCGCGACTTGATGATGTGATGAAGCATATCAAAACCTTTGATGAAGTGATTTTATATCTTCGAGAACGCATGAATATTGAAGATACTGCTTATGCCTCTCCTTCGCTTGCGAAAAGTAAGTTTATTGGCCATTTTCCCGAACGTAAGCGTGAAGCAGCATGGGCCGAGTTTAGAGGTATGTGGAAGGGACGAGTCGACGTTGATCATTATCAAGAGCTCCACCAAGAGCAACTTAGGCTTCAGTCTGAACTAGATCGTGTCCTAAAGGTCGATATCAATGCGACAATGCAAGAAACCGAAGTTAAACTCACCCCAGAAGTGCAACAAGAGCAGACTCAAGAAACAAGTAAGCAAAAACTAAGAAAAAAAGACAGACGTCTGCAACGAGATAAAGAATATGCAGCCAGGCATCTAAACTACAGAAACGACGGCAAATCCAACAAAGCACAAGATCTTAAGGTAGAAGCACGTAAAATTAAACTTGAGCAGCAAGAAAAAGAAGTAAATCTTAAAAAACGTCTTAGATCAAAGAGTAATGAGCTTCATGAAGCTTTACGAAGTAATTTAGTCAGTAGCCATCGTTACTCTAAGGATATGAGATTTCTCAGTGATCAAGATGATATTGAAGGTGCGATTGAAAAATATCGTATCGATATTCAGGAATGTGGTGGGGATCGATTTGATGCTTGTATCAAAATATTAATGCAAGAAGAGCAATGGCATCCGGACCATGATTACAATGTTTTACTCATCGATGAAATCCAAGACTTTACCCAGCTTGAGTTACAGCTACTTTCCTTGCTTGTTCCACAACCAAAGTCCTGGATGTTTGCAGGGGATGAAAATCAAATCGTTAATCCGAGTGGGTTTAAATGGGATCGAGTGAAAGAAGTGATCTGGTGGCGAGAACAGAGAAATCAGCGTATCGCTCAGCAAAATGACTCTCATCATTACAGCCCTAATTACAATCAGCAAAGTTCCATTGATCCTCTTGAAAAAGAGATTCTCTATCTTTCAATTAATTACCGAAACCCTTTGCCTGTTCAGGGCTTGGCTAATTATATTTTAAAGCTTAAACAGCAAAATCAATGGACCTTACTTTCTAGCGATTTACAAACCGAACTCAACCAACGGGGATTTAAAAGGGCGGTAGAAATTGAAATTGATCATCGAGAAACAAATGCAAGTGATCACCCTTGGACTTGGGAACCACATTCATTGGTAATCGAAGAGGCGACAAAGTTAACTAAAATCATTCATGATTTATTAGTTAAGGTACCTTCTTTGTGTGTCATTTTATATGATGAAAACCAAAAACAACGACTAAAAAATGATCTACGGGAATATTTTAGAAAGCAATCTGAGCATCCTGAGTCTTTAGAACGTATTTATAGCCCATTGGAAGTGAAAGGCTTGGAGTTTGACTTAGTCTTAAGTATTGATCAACCAAGACCCAATAGTGAGATTGAAGGCATTAGAGACTTTGAATATAACCAACTTTATGTCACAACCACTCGTTCAAAAGTATCCATGATCTTTGTTTGGACAGATGCTCTTGCTGAAGAACGATTTTTAAAGCCCTTTAATCCTAAAACTATAGAGCATAGATATACAGCCGGTGACCATCGAGAAAATGATTGGCTTATTTTGCCCTGTGAGGAGAGTCGCTTTGGTCTATTAACTCAGCTACACAATGCCCAAGATGATCAGGATTGGGTAGAGGTTGCTTATCAACGTTATATAGAGGGTGAAAAGGCACATGCTGCCGAGTTATATCATCTTGGGAGAGCGTATGATAAAGCAGCTGAAATCTATGAAGAGTTAGGTCGTTTTGAAGAAGCAGCGCGAGATTTCAAGCTTGCAGAATTACCTGTTGACCAAACGCGCTGTCAGGCCAAACAACACGAGAAAAAGCAAGAAGGTCTTTTAGCCTTTCAGTACTGGACAGAATATGCACAAGCCATCCCAGACTTTGAAGGTTTTTGGCGGACATATCCTCATGTTCTTAGTCATAAGCTTGGGCTCAAGTCTTTATCGATGCTTGATTTAAGAAAGCAACAGGCCTTGATGAACAGTCTTCGCTTCAGTGAAAATGATGCCTTACAAAGCTTACCAGAAAGCAAACGTTCAGAGCTTATACAGCAGCTTAGTCAAAAAAAGCGGTGGTGGACCTTACAAACTTTAAACCCAACCGGTCTGTGGGCTGATAAACATTTATGTGGTGAAGCTAAAGGAGCAAGTAGTGAAAAAGCGCCTCTCACTCAGTTAAGGCGACTTAAGCAAAGTCCTGATTTTCAAAAGCTTAAGCTGATCGCTGAAAGACCCGAGTTGGCGATTGAACAACTTTTTGATTATGAGAACGATCAGCTAGGTTCTACCCAAACGACACTTAGTATTTCAGATCTTGAGTTTTTGCTTGGGGTGACCAGTCACTTTGAGCATCGTTTGCCTTATCAAAATGGAGAGAGGCACAAGAAACTGAGAAACCTTAATAAGCAAGATCCTTTTGAGTTTCCTTGGAAGCAGATGTCACGTATTGCACAATTAGATACAAGCGAAAACGTGTACAAACTTAATTTACAAATCAACATTAAATCAATGAGTCTATTGACCGCGAGTCGATTAACCAATCGGTTTTATAGTAAAAATCGTCTGCATCAACCATCATATACAAGAAAAGCAATCACGCTGAGCTTTGATGGTTTGTACTATTTATTTCCCGAAATCAAGCCGATTAGAGGTCTGGGGCGTACTGGCATTTTCAGACGTCATTCAGATCTGAAAAAAACTAAGTTTACCTTTCATACTTTTAGTCCAAGTTTAGAAAGAATGTTTCACTTTGCCGGCTTTGAGCCAACTGCCAATAGAGGTGAGGAAGGTAAATATGCAAGTAATGCTCTTTTAAATCTAGAAAAGATTGATGGATTTGGCTCTAAACACTGCATCCAAATATTCACTGAGACTGAAAGCATTCAGCAAGACTTAAAAAAGCTGATCGAACTCATGCCATTTTTAAGGATTTCTCATAGTCCAACTCGCTTAGCTGCTGCTGAAAAGTTTGGAGAGCTATGGGTGGACTTGGTCTATCTATGTTCAGAATATTTTCGTGATGGCTGCCTTACTGAGGTCATTTCACCACTTGACCATAATCTATTAGAAATCTTGGGCGCACAAACTCTAGAAAGCTTGCCTAACTTTATTCAGCAAATTAATCAGAATGCTTACAGTGAGTTACTTAGACAATTAGATAGCTCATCCGGCCATACCTTAAATCATGTAAGGTCTTCACAGGCACATATTTTAAGATATCTCTTTGCGATAGCGACGCAAGCCGAGGTCCTATTTTTAAGAGGAACATGGGCCTATTTTATCAATGATCGTCTTAAAAATGCAGACAGCGTTGGCGGATTTGGTCACGTGTTCTTAAAGGCAGCTCATTGCCATTGGGTCAACCTAACGCTGGTTCCAATATATGGAATCGTTAATGCACTTGAGCATTACCAATATAAACGAACCGAATCTGAAAAGCCGGCGCTTAAGACATTACAAGATCAGCTTGATCAATATGCTGAGCCATTGGAAGAAGCAGAAAAAAGTCTTAAAGCGGCCAATGAGCAGTTAAAACAAGCCGAAGAGCTCTATCAAACAACCTTCGCTCAAATTGGCATCATCAATACTGAAAATGTCAGTTTAAAGGACTTAAAAAAGCAAGTAACACTTGCACAAGAGCTAAAAAAGCATGCTGAACAAAAACTCAAAGATACTCTAAAACCAATCCACAAACTAAAACGTTCTCAAGAAGATTTATCCCAGACCTTGGAACGAAGTAAATTGCGACTAGAGCACCTTAAAACTCAGCAAAAAGTATCACAGTGGTTATTACATAGTGCTGAAGTAGTTAGTGAAGGACCACAACTGACTGATGAGCTTTTCACTAAGCTAAAAAAACTTAATCGTAGTGCACTAGAATGGTCATTTATTCTATTTAGAATTGGCCATAATGAGTTGCTTAAACTTTTACCATTGCTAAATTCTTACCGTAAAATAAATGATTTAAATCCAATGAGTGAATCTGATCTGAGTTTTTCATATCGCGGCACACCGATCAAAAGAAAGGGATATGATAAGTTATGGTTTGATAGCTATCAAAAGCATCATAATGAATTTGGTAATGTACCCGTCACTCAGACAAGTAGTGAGCGCACACAAGACTTACATTTACCTAAAGCTCATGAAATGTTGAAGTTTGCAATTTCACAAGCCTACACTCCCTTAGCTATGGAACTGCTTGATAATGCCTTTTACTTTAAGGAGCTAAAGCAGGATCTAGAAAAATTACCAACTCTTGATGATGAGGCCTTACGTGATATTAAGGCGAGCTTAAATAGTTTAAAGGTGACCCCTCGAGGACAAACTTTACCCTGGATTGAGCATGTGTTTGCTATGCTTGAAGGCGATTATAATGGTTTAGTATGTTCAGAACTCAAACACTGGCGACGTGAGGTTATTAGAGGATTTGCTCATCATGTAAGCCAAACAACTGAGCCTGAGTCTAGCCAGAAACCACATTTACCAAGTATGCTAAAAAACAGTTTAATCGAGTTAGTCTGTTTTTGGGATAGTTTGACCTTAGATCAGCAAGAAGCAGCTTTAGAGTCCTTAGAGCGGCTTGATCAGGTGTGGGATGACCCATTTTTTAAATGTGTGAACGGCTTATTCATTTCAAAGGATCCTCTGCTTTTAGCTCAAAGCTATGAAGCGGGAGAACATTGGGTACTATTTAGTCAGTCTGCAAGAAGCTTATTCGCTCACTATTCTGATCATTCACCCAATAATAAGACCATTAACCTACTCAAGGAAGCCTCTAGGGCCTTTGCTGAATTGGCTTATTGATGTTGACACAAGTAGTCAGTCTTTAGATTATGAATGGCCTTTTGAGTTTTGACAACGCTTGGAACAGTAAAGCACCTGTTCCCAATTTCTTTCCCATTTCTTTCGCCAGGTGAACGGCCGGTTACAGATTGGGCAGACTTTAGTGGGTAGGTTGTTTTTTTTAACGGTCTTGCCATTTTTCTTCACTGTTTTTTACTCCAGTTGATCAAGCTTTAAACTTGAACATATGATGAGAAAAAACAAGTGAGGTTTCGTTACAGGCTTAAGCCGATCAGATGAGTTATCTAGCGACTTTTTTCTGTTATATAAATAAAGATAAACCTGTTATAGTCTTTAAATTATAAATGCTTGGCTAGAAACGGTACGCTTTTACAATGGTCTAAGTCATGCTTTTGGTCTTTCTCCAGCCTATCGTATTGAAAACGAAGCAAGACCACTCGTTAAACATCTGATTGAGGCAACAGGCTATCATTTGCCTACAGAAGCCTAAGAGCCACTTTACCGTTAATAACCCATTAGAAAAATTGAATTTTCCTCAGTTAAGCTACACAAATTATTTACGCTCAAAAGCTTGCCATCGGCCATAGCGAGCAGACCTTTTGCCCTTGGCCCAAATATATTCCGCCTGCAAAGACTCTAAAAGATCATTGTGAATATGATCTTTTACTAGCACACAACGTCGTGCAACTCGCCGAGCCTCATCAAGCCATGTCAGGTTTAAAGTTTGAAAAGAGGCAAAATTACGAACAATCGAGAGGTTCTGACTTTGCTTGAGTAAATGCTTTGGAAACATCGGATCAGCAATGATTACATCGAATGAGTGATTCTTTTGCTGTTTTAAAAAGTCTAAGCTATGGCCAAGCCTAACGTCAATATTAGCTCCTGCACTTTGCAAACCTTCTTCACTGATCAAATAAATCTCTAAACTCTGCTCAATACCCACAACAGTTGTTTGAGTGATCTCAGAAATAAATCTCGCATCTGTACCAAGTCCCAAAGTACAGTCTAATACACGATCTCCTTTGGTTAATTCACCAAGCTTGACCCAAGGATGCCTTGTTCTCGCCTCTCGTAAAGTATGCAAAAGCCCCGGATGCCAATACATAAGTTTGCCGGATACTCTTAAAGCCAATCCTTTCCGAGTCACCACCAAAGCATCATCTCTACTTTGTCGCTCTATTTTGCATAAACCATACCGAGTAACCAGCTGCTCAATGCGCTCATTTACACTTTGATTAGGCTTTTTACAGGTGATGATTTTGAGCATGCTTTTGGCTTTTCTATAAGTTTTGTATATTCATCGTATGAGTCAGATAGATTGTAATGGCGTTAGCAACTATAAATTAATACATCAATATTCACACTAGATATATGGAGAAACTAAGAGGAATCTAAAGAGAAATCAGCAAAATATATAAAAGTCTTTTATGTTTACACATCAACCATCTTCAAGCATATCTCTCCTGCACCTTAACTCAACAAGAGTCAGCGAGGATTAAGTAAAATAGCTTCTTTAAAAGCTTCTCAAGAGGCTTCCTAAGACCTTAAAAGCTATTCATTAAAGGAATAAGGAAAAGTAAAAGATAAGGTCTTGGTCATCAATTTATCTTATGCTAAGTTTCTGACTTATATCTCCTAGCTGCTATTCAAGGAAGTCTTATGGCTCTGATCATCCTCACCGCATGTAGTGGTACCGGTAAGTCCACGATTGTTAAAGCACTTATGCAACGCTTTCCAACACTTAAATTATCAGTAAGTCATACCACCCGAAAGCCACGTCCAAATGAAGTAGATGGGCAGGCGTATCATTTTATTGATCATGAGCGCTTTCAAAGTATGATCAAGAATGATGCTTTTGTGGAATGGGCTGAATATGCCGGTCATTTTTATGGCACTTCGCATCAAGTGATTCAACAAGCTGAAGCGTTGGGAATTGATCTTCTTTTTGAGGTTGATGTAGTGGGAGCAGATGCCCTCAAACAGGCTTACCCTCAAGCGCTAAGTTGCTTTTTACTACCGCCTTCATGGGAAGAATTAGAACGTCGTTTAAGAGACAGGCAAACCGAAACCGAAGCAGTGATCTTGAAACGTTTAGCTGTGGGTCGAGAAGAAGTTAAACATGCCTCTAGTTTTGATTATTTAGTGGTGAATGACCAACTTGAGATGGCGATTGATGATATGAGTTCGCTATATCGAGC
This sequence comes from uncultured Myxococcales bacterium, assembly GCA_937146725.1. Taxonomy (GTDB): domain Bacteria; phylum Myxococcota_A; class Bradymonadia; order UBA7976; family VGTA01; genus CAKZRU01. Next base: position 39,849 of record CAKZRU010000117.1, on the reverse strand, counting down.
TTTAAAGCTGAGAACAGATCATCAAAGTCAAGTCCTCAAGGTGCTGACTTGATCAGCCATTGTGAACAGAGTGTTACGTTTATCCTATGAACCTTGAGTAGAATCATGCACAAGCTAAACATAAACTTTCGGATCAGCCTTCTCTGTTTGGGACTTTGTTTGTCGCTCAGCGCTTGTGGTGTTCGGCCTCTTACTCGTGTTGAACGTCAACAAATCGAGAGTCATATTCCCACCGCGGCGCGAACCCTTATCGATGCTAAGACTCTTCCAAATCAAGCGCCCATGACTAACCTAGAGCTAGTTCGATACTTATTTGCTAGTCATCCGCTCCTTAAGGAAAGATTACCAACGCCCTTGACTCCGGGTGAACTAATGGGAAGTGGTTTGAGGCGACCCGGGCAGGGTCAAGTTGGTGATTTAATCATTTTTAAAGATTTACCGAGAACGCTTGCATATGCGGTCATCTTTAAGGTGCTCAGTCCCACACGCTATCAAGCGGTTGCCATTTTATTAGGTGAAGTCAGCCAAATCGAAATTGATCTAAAGCATCCACAAGCGCGTCGAGATCGGAATAATGTGATCAATACTGTTATTAGACCGATTAATGAGACCGACCAAGCACCTTATCTTTATTTGGCCGGCGCTCTTTTCTCAGAGTTTAGAACTCTTTTTTAGCTCAGTGGGTTTAAATATGCTAAGCTACGATTATCTTTCTGTTTACTAACCTTTGCGGTAGATTCGATTTTATGGATACTCAAAAGCTGATTAGTCCTTCATCACTTATTATTCACCTTATGCTTGTCGCAGGCTTTTTAGTTTATGCGCGAGTTTTTGGGCCCCCACAGCCAGAGCCAATTAAGATTCCCTTTAAAGAACTAAAGGTAGATCAAAAAAAGGCAGAGATCGGTAAAACATCTGACGAAATCCCCTTAGATAGAAGTATTCTGCTGACAGAAACTCGTCCAGGTTCGATGGACCATAAAAGTTTTTATAGTAAAAATAATCGGCTGTTTGGACGCTTAGGAAATAGTTGGACGGCTGAACTAACGCTTAACCAAAAAGTACAAAAAGCAAGTCAATATCATTTCTCAAAGGGGAAATCAGCTTTGGGTGCTTTGGCCTTGGTTGAAATTAGTAGTGGTAAGGTCATTGGTTTAACCGAGCATATAGACAAACATCATCCGGTGACTCGTCAGCTAAAACCTTCTCCAGCAATGCATCTGGGTTTACAAAGCTTGGCTCCTAGTGCTAGCGTTTTTAGACTTGTTACAGCGGCTTCCTTGTTAGAATCAGGCTTAAATCCACGACAAAAGTTTTGTTACACCAAGTTCAAAGGTACTAGAATTAAGCAGGAACATTTATCTAATTTAGACCCAAAACACTGTAATTACTTATCCAAAGCCGTAACAACATCTGATAATAGTTATTTGGCTTATGTAAGTCATAGTCAACTCAGCCCTGATAAACTCAAAAAGTCTGCTTTAAATCTTGGATATGATCGAAATTATTCATATTTTGGTCTACCTTATGAGCTAAGTGTAGCATATATACCAAGTGACCCAATTCAAAGAGCCAAAACAGCGATTGGAGTCATGGGCTCAAAAACAAATGTATTACATGCAGCCATGCTTACAGCAGCGATCGCTTCAGATGGTGTGGTTAAATCACCACGCTTAGTAGAAAAAATAACCAATAGCGAAGGCCGAGAAATTGTAGCGCCAGAATTTTCTAAGATGGCTAAAGGTATGAGTCCATCAACAGCAGCTCGCTTAAGACACAGTCTAAAAAATGCTATTTATGAGAATCCAACCGGTAAAATTTTTCGAAATTGGCCAGATGAGCTTAGAAAACTGAGAGTTGCCGGTCAGTCAAGTCTGAGAACTTATCATAAACCTAACTTTATCAGATATACTTGGTTCATTGGCTATGTACCAATTGAAGATCCTAAGTGGGCAATCGCGGTAATGGTTGTGAATAATGACTGGCATGCAAGAGCCCTGTATATCGCTCATCAAGTTCTTAAAGATGTACTGGGTGATTTAAATAATCTTGAGTGATTTAAACAATCTTGAGTGTCTTAAATCATGAAAGAAAACTGAGTTTACTTGATCTACACTGAATACAAAAACTTAATGAATGATTTCTAATCCGTATCATCAGTCAGCTCGAGAGTCTGCCAATGAGTCCTAAAAGTAGTGTAGCGCAGACCAATTTAGGGCCACGACTTAGTTTTTGGCATATATTTATGTTTTGGGGTATACTCACGCTCTTCTTCAGTGGGTGTCATTATCGTTCTAACAAGCACTTAACGCCAACCGAATGGCTTGATGCCTACTCTGAATCTAAAGCTTCGGTTCAGTCATCATCTGCTGTTAACAGTCAAGAAAACCCAAGTTTTCATCTTGCAGTTAAGGGATGGGTTCATTGGCTTATCAAACAACATGATCTTGCCCAAAGTATATGGCAAGTGCAGTTATCCAAGTTCGACCGCATGCCCCCCAAACAACAAAGTGACCTTACTCCCGACCAACAAGAAGCTCTTTGCTTGAGTGCATTAGGAGATTATCTCTTAACCGGAAGCACAATCACTGAGTCTGCTCATGGTTACAAAACCAAACCAGCGATCTCTACCGCAGATCAGATACAAGCTTTTTTAGATCTAAAGAAATATTGTTATCCTTTATCAACCCAATCCAATCACTCTATGGCTTTATCCGCTTTAGCATGGAGTTTGGGATTTCATACTCTCAGTCATGTTGAGCTATCCAATGATTCACCGGTCAAATCTGCAATGATTGCTTATTTAGATCAGTGGTTAAATCAAGATCAGTCAATGCCAGCAAAAAGCACAATGCTTAAGTGTGAACAAGACCTTAATACTTTTAATCAAGTAAATGAGTATTCATTTTATAAGTCTTACAGTTGCCAAATGAGCTGTTCTTCAAAAACTGCACAGCTTATGATTAAAGATCCTTGGCACATTAAACAGATATGGTGGAAAGGCAAATTACAATCCAATTCAAATCAAGTTCAGAGTATTTCCCTATTTGAGGGGCCTTTGGCTGGTTCAGTTTCTTTAATCCAACCTTATCATTTAATAAAAAGCCCAATAAGTACAGCCAATGAGTCAAAAGCCGATGCGAAGAACACTCTTAATCTAACCATACACTCTAGCAAGCCACCTCAGTTACTTTGTGGGCCAAGGCTACCAAGCTTTGATCGAACCATAGGTTTAAATGCGCCACACCTTTTAAATGAAGCATGGGATCGTTTACTCGTCTTCTCCTTACTGGGTAAAACCTTAGATGATAAAACACAAAGATTTAAAGCCATTGATCGCCAATTTATTGATTTGACTTGGTCACTTTGGGAACAGGCATGGCATATCCCAAAGGTAAGTAATAAGACAGAACAACCGGAATATCCTAACAATGGATCTTCGCAATGTATCAATCATACATTTCTAAAGAATGGTTTATGGCAAAACTCTTTGAAGAAGGATACAGGCACATTTAGAGATAAAATTAAAGAGCAGCTGATCTCCTGTATAAAACAAGGATTTAAATTCCCAAAGGCATGGTTTGAACCTAGGTTTTTTGAAGCTATCTTTGCCAGTGCTCCCCCCGTTTATAAATCCGTACATGTAAATAACAGTGAGTACTTTGATGAATTAGCTTGGGAATTTGCAGATCACTTAATTGCACTTGGTGCACCAGCTCAGTCTGTGATCTCACCTTTAGTGGCAAGTTCACCTAATGCCCCAAGGTCACTGTCATGGCTACAAGCTTATCCTAAGTGGCAACCGCTCCCCTTTGCTGAATCTCAAGAGCAAGCGATTGATGATCTTTTTGCTGAACAACTGATAAAAAAATTTAGTCAAAATCCTTGGCCGCCACTACTTAAAGGTCATGTTGGGCAACTTCTCGATCAGCAAATCCTGTACTATAATCAACATGGTCAAGGTTTAAGACGGGTTTTAGAAATTATTCGAGTTAATAGCCGAAAAGGCGTCGAGGAACTTGGAGAACTACGCTTACCTAGTCAAGCTCAAGTCATTGACTTATATCAAATGAAGTCCAATGGTGGCCGAAGAGCTCCCTTAGAAATTATGGAAACCGAAGGGTATTCCTTTAGTGATTTACAAGTTGGAGATTGGTTGGTTGCGCATTATATTGAAGGGATAGAGACACAAAGACGAGACAGCTCGATACTCACTCCTAAAATCCCATTGCAGGACAAAGATCGATCAATCTGGCGTCGAGAGATCAGCATCAAGATTGATCATAAAAAGAGTAAGAAACAAGAGCATCATATTTCTTTAAGGCCTAATCCCCAAGATCTCCTGCCCAACCACAGTTTGCGTTATAAAGATAGCCCTAAGACTTTTGAACTTAAGTATGTTGCCAAGCAATCCCAGGCTCAAAAGGGTGAGATTTTTGCCTTGCCCGATGCGAATCAAGCTTATTTACAGGTCGGCGATGCACATAAGATACATAATGAAATCAGTGTCTTGGCTAGATATCTACAAGCACAGCTCTTTAAGTCATCACAAGTGTGTACCCATGTTCAAAAACTTGCTCCATTTCTTGACCTTGGTTCTGCCCAAGCGATTGCCACATGGGTTTGGACGCATATTCAGCAGGACAGACCTTTATTTGATAGTCCAAGCATCCATAAAGCACTTGCACGAGGCATTGGTCATAGAGGACTTATTCTCAGCACCATATTATTTGCTTGTGGGCACCCGCATCAGATCTACTTAAGCCGTGAAACAAGGGCTTTACATGACCCAGACTTAAGTTGCCTTGATGATGTTCCTTACATGCTACTCAAACTTAATCAGCAGTGGCTTGATCCACAGCTCCCTAATATACCGCTTGGTTTGGTGAATCCACAATATGCTGGAGGGGCGACACTATTAGTGTGGCCGGTGACTCAGCTAAATAAAGTAGAATATGAACTCATCCCCAGACAAAGTATGTTTGGTAAAGCATACCTTGATCATGAACACATTGATTCAGAGACTCGGCTCCCACTCTTGCATTCAGTCCTCCCTGTCACATACCAACTTAATGGTGAACTTCACCGAGAATGGAATGCACCAAATGGTGTTTTAGGCACTAAGGCTTTTAAAGGTCATATGCATCATGCTTTTCATGGCTCTGATGGCGCAATCTTATTTGATAAGATGTCTCGAGCCGGTGACAAAGGATTAAAGGCTTGGGTAGAAAAACAATGGAGCCAATGGCTAGGGCGAGCAGAAGTCAGAAAACTGGAGTTTAATTATGATCAGCAAATACTTAAGCTCAATTATCAACTTAGAGTTTGGTTACGCTCTGGACAAAAAATAGCCATTAATCCTCAACAATGGGGACAGCGCTTTGCTTCATTAAAAGAGCGCAAAACCTCTTTTTATTTGGCTCCCTCTCGCCAAAAAGTTCGGCTAAAACTTTATGATATGCAATTATATCGCCAAGACCAAAGCCCACTTAAATCTGAACAATTATCATATCAAGCCCAACCTTTAAGTGAGCAAAATTCCGCTTTATGGTTGAACCAAGTTCAAGCGAAAACTCCAAAAAAACTTGAGGCAATATATAAGCTGACTCGTGTTGATTTCGATACAGAGATTAAGCAAGAGGAGATGATGCAAGCAGGCTCACCTAGGTCCAAAAAACAAAGGCGGTTTGGTACCGATCTCAAAGCCGAATGGCTGTTAAGCGGTGGTCTTATTGAGCCAAAGCAGTATATGAATTGGAAAGAATTTGCGACTGTAGTGGATCAAAAAGAGCAGATCTTAATCAAACTAGAATAAGTATTTTTACAAAAAGGGACTTATATCCTAAGTAAAAAGTTTTAAAGTAGGCAAATCATCTAAACTCCTGATTTAGAGATTAGAAAACAATAAAATCACCAAAAAACTAGAGAGAGTAGAGAGCTAAACATGGCAAAAATATGGAACGGAATCATTAAAAGAGCATTGGTCGTTGAACATCCTGCCATAGAGCTTGATGCCTTGTTAGAAAAGCAAGGGATAATCGTGCATAGAATGGGACATATTCCTGCTCAAGATGAATTGATTCGAGTGATCAACGAACAGCAATCACAGGTTATTTTCAAGCGCTCAAAAGTAGAAGTCACTCGAGAGCTTATCGAAGCCTGCCCTTCACTTATGGCTGTTCAGCTTTGCTGTATTGGTGATGATTCAGTAGACAAACAAGCATGTGCGGATCATGGGATTATGATCTTTAATGATCCCATATCAAATGGGCGTAGTGTGGTAGAAATGGTCGTGGGTAATCTTATTTCTTTAGCTAGACGCTTTTATGAGACCAACCAAAACTGTCGTCTTGGCACTTGGGAAAAGAATCAACATGAACGCTATGAAATCCAAGGTAAGCATTTAGGGATTTTAGGCTTGGGGAATATCGGTCGCTCTGTAGCCCGAGTTCTTTCGGCAATGGGCATGAAAATCCATTTTTATGACACACGACAGGTCTCAGTTGAACTTGGCAAGGAAATGGGCTGGACCCACCATGAAACGATTGAGAGCTTATTTAGAGCAAGCGAATGTGTGACCGTTCATTTTTCGGCAAGAGATGTTAATGGGCAATCCAATGAAGGCATCTTAAATGCAAGTCATTTTGCTCTGCTTGGTGCTGATCGTCCGGAGGGAATGCGAATCTTTATTAACTTTGGTCGAGGATTCATCCATAGTCCAGAAGATCTGATTAAGGCGATTGAAAAGGGCTATATAAAAAGAGCTGCTGTCGATGTTTACCCACATGAACCTCGTAAGGGAAGTGGTTGGCATAACCCATACCAAGACTGTGAACGGGTAGCGGTTTTCCCCCATATTGGCGCTTCAACTAAAGAAGCCCAACCTCGTATTGCTCATCGAGTAAGCGAAACCTTTGGGCAGTTCTCCAAGCGCGGTTCGGTCCGTGATACGCCATATCAAAGTCGAACCGAGCTTAATTTGTCTCATCTTGGTAAAGCGGGCTGTGCTTTTTTAATGGTTTGTCACAGTACTGCTCGTGGAACAAAAAGAGCCATTGATGAAGCAATTTATGAAGCGGGGGTAAGTAATCTATCAAGTTTACATACCGACTTTGATGAATATGGTATGGCCTATGATTTAGCATTGATCGACAGAGCTTTAAGCTCTGAAGAACTCCAACTATTAATCAAAAGAGCGACTGAATTAACCGGTCAAGATAACGCCATTCGCTCCATTCGGCAGGTTGCTTTGCAATAATAGCACACACAATAAATCCCAAGCCTAGCGCTGGCGATTTTTATTCGATTTGGAGCTAGCTTTATTAGATCTGGTATCGGATTTATAAGCGGAATTTGATTTAGACTTAGATTTAAATGGCTTCCCTTTTGTTTTACTTGATGAACGTTGAGTATCATTCTTTTCAGCACGACTATGCTGTGTTCTAAAGGGCTTGGTGCCTTTACTTGACCCTTTTCGCCGTTGCTTGGCAGAAGCGGGAACTCCTCCTCGTACAGGTTGATAAGCCGGTATGAGCTGATGTGGTGCAGAGCCAATCAAATCCGCACGTCCAATTTTATGTAATGCCTCTCGGATAATGGGCCAATTCTCTGGATCGTGATAACGGAGAAAGGCCTTGTGGATTTTACGAATCTTAAGGCCCTTGGGAATATGAACTGCTTCACTCTCCTCTCGGCTGAGCTTTCGTAGAGGATTGACCCCACTGTGATACATTGCAGTTGCCGTAGACATTGGGGATGGAAGAAAGGCCTGAACTTGATCTGCCTTGAAATTATTTTTTTTGAGCCACAAGGCTAATTCCAACATATCTTCAATTCGGGTACCGGGGTGGGCCGCTATAAAATAAGGAATCAGATATTGCTTTTTACCGGCTTCGGCTGAATATTTTTCAAAAAGCTCTTTAAAGCGATAATATGTACCCATACCGGGCTTCATCATCTTTGATAGTGGGCCTTCGGATAATGCTTCGGGCGCAATCTTTAGGTAGCCTCCTGTATGATGCTGAACAAGTTCTCGTACATAGTCCGGTGATTCAACCGCTAGATCATAACGAACACCCGATGCGATTAAGACCTTTTTAATGCCCTTGATTGAACGTGCTTTACGATACAGCTTAATCAAAGGCTTATGATCCGTATTTAAATTGGGGCAGATGCCTGGGAAAACGCAGGATGGCTTACGACAGGCAGCTTCTATTTGAGGGCTTTTACAGGAAAGACGCCACATATTTGCCGTTGGGCCACCCAGATCAGAGATCACCCCTGTAAATCCTGGAACAGTATCTCGGACCGTTTCGATCTCTCTGAGGATTGAAGCTTCGGAACGACTTTGGATAATGCGACCCTCATGCTCGGTGATCGAACAAAAAGTACATCCGCCAAAGCAACCTCTTTGGATGGCAATCGAAAAGCGAATCATTTCATAAGCGGGAATCTTAGCCTTTCCGTAGACCGGATGAGGACGGCGAGTAAAGGGCAGCTCATATAATGTGTCTAGCTCTTTGGTACTGAGCGGAATGGGAGGAGGATTCACCCACAAGTTATGATTTCCGTGCTGTTGCACAAGGATTCTTGCATTTCCAGGATTTGCTTCTTGATGCAAAATTCTTGAGGCATGAGCATACAGCACTGGATCTTCACGCACTTGATCAAATGATGGAAGCCTAATCACACTTCGTTCACGATCTTTTCGAGAAACTTCACGTGTGGAATAAACAACCTTTGGTGTTGCTTCATCATCAATCGTCGCTTGAGCTTGCTTTTGACGCCTTTTCACACCGAGTGGATCATCCGCTTCAAGCGCTGCAATGGCGGCCAATGTACCCTCAATGCTCTCTCCGGCGCGCATTGCTTTGGTCATGCCTTGCGCTTGAGCTTCTGAACAAGAACTAGCTTCAGCGCTTGCAGAAGCTTGAGCATCCATATCTGGCGTCATCTGATATGGGTTTTCAGGTGGATTTAATGGGCCAGGAGTATCAAGTGTTGTAGAATCAACGATAATGTATTCGGGGGGGACTTCCCGAATCAATGCAGTACCACGTACATCTTGTATGGATGAAATATCCTCTTGATTAGCAATTCGATGGGCAACTTCCGCTAATGCTCTTTCGGCATTTCCATAAAACAAAAGATCTGCCTGTGAATCAAATAATACCGACCGCCTCACCTTTTCTGACCAATAGTCATAATGCGCAATACGTCTGAGACTGGCTTCAATACCACCGATAATGATGGGCAGCTTACCATATGCTTCCCTTAGGCGTTGACAATACACAATGACGCAACGATCGGGTCTTTTACCACTCACTCCACCGGCGGTATAAGCGTCATCATTACGAACCCGACGGTCAGAGGTATAGCGATTAACCAGGGAGTCCATATTTCCGCCGGTCACCCCAAAGAATAAATTAGGCTTACCAAGCTCTTTGAAGGGCTCAGCACTTCGCCAATCTGGTTGAGAAATAATGCCTACCCTAAAGCCCTGTCTCTCTAAAAAACGCCCTACGATGGCCATACCAAAACTTGGATGATCAACATAAGCATCACCGGTCACTAAAATGATATCACAACTATCCCAACCTAGTTGATTCATCTCGGCTTTGCTCATTGGTAGAAAGGGAGCCGGAGTGTATCGATGTGCCCAATATTTTCGATAGCTAAAAATAGATGGGGCTGTGGGCATCGCTGGAGAACGAGTTTTGGAATTCATGTGACTTACTCTCAAAAAGGCCGGCCTAAACAGAATGTTTTACAAGCTTCGTATAGTTTAACAGAAAGCCTTTACCTTGAGGATATGATTCTGACAAGTATTTGCTTTGATCAGCATGAGTCATTTATGACTCAGCAAAGAGTGAGATTTTTCAAAAACTAACTTTAAGTCGCAGAGACATTTAGATTATAGACTTAGTTTGCTAAATGCTCTTGGAGTAAGGGCTTTTCCCTTTGGGGCAAGCATCATTACCAATGTGGGGGTTTTTGGTGTGGATGAAGCTTTTGTACCCCCCACGCCCTGCGCATCCTGAGCAAATTAATTCAGAGACATAAGTCAGAGTGTCTTTTTGATTATTGCGGAGAAATCGCTGCCAAAATTCGACGTTCACCTTGATATGGCTCCCGAGAGTGCATAGTTAAATGATTATCAATCCACATCATATCGCCTTTTTCCCATTTTAGGGCGACTTTAAGGTCTTTCATCGCCTCAGCTGTAGCCAATAAGGCTGAGCCATCAACGGCAGTATCATCTCCACATTTAACTGCTTTTGTTGGGTCATTTCGCTCGTCAACCCAACCGGTATAAGCCGCAACAGCCGAATTAAAAAAGGTTTTCATTTGGGTTCTAGGCTCTAAGCGAATAGCTGGCACAGATGCACTTTCAGTATATAAATTGCCATCTTCTAACCACCGCCAACTTGTTCCTAACTTTTTCATAGCTTGTTCGGCTTCAAGCTTTGCTGTGTCTTTATTTTGACTTTGAACTTGAAAAGTTGACTTCCAAGAGCGTCCAATCGGTGAGTTAGGATCATCAATCGCAGGCATAATGCGTACATATTTAGCGCCGTGTTCTTCAAAACGCTTGGCAAACTCAGGGTTGATTTCACTAAAACGTTGATACACTTGATGAGAATGTACAATCGGTGTAGCCCCTCCGCTTTGAGCTGCTGTTTCGCAATAGAAAAAAACATAGCCTGGCGGATTTGGAGTCTGAGCCATTTCATGGTGAAAGGGAATAGGTTGGTCAGCAGGGGACTCGTTTGCGGTTAAAATACGCCTTGAAGTCACAACTTCCCTAGGTGCCGCACCGCCCACATAGGGCATTTCTTTGAACTTGGCTTCATCTAATGCTTTTTCAAAGTCTGTAGCGCCCAAAAGAGGGAAGTCCTTAAAGTAAATTGCGCCATGATCTTGTAAAGCCAAGCGCAAGTCATCACCAAACTCTGCAAGCCATTTAAAGCATGCTTTTTGGTCAGTTTTTAGCTGTTCACTCGCTTTAATAATTAAAGGGAAGCAATAGCCATTAACAACTTGCTGCTGAGCATTATATACAACCTGTACGGACTGATCTTTAAGTAAATTGTGACTGGCCGGACTTAGGCTAGACTGCTTGATACTGTTTGAGTTATTGATCGTCTGCTCCAATGGAGTTTTATCTGACATATTCTTTACCTTTGCGTTAATCAATCGCATTCTTAATACTTATATATAGCACCTCAAACAAGTCATGTATTCGATAAGTGTATAGAATTATGAGTCAATACTAAATTATTTACTTATCCGCCGACTGATCAAAAGACAGTAATAGAGTCAATATACCCATGACCTAACTTTAGTCTAATCATCTAATTTGACTACACTTTTAAAGAAAAACTGTTTAATTTACATAAACCATTTTTCATTCAACGACTGAAAAGGAATGTTATGTCTCAGCCTTCTTTTGAGCCTTCTTTTGAACCTTCTTTTGCTATCAATTCAAGCAAAGCTTTTTCATACCTTGGTATGTGTATATTTGTCCTATATTCAAGCTTAAGTGCTCATGCACAAATTAGTTCTCTAACCACAGATGCTAGTTGTGACTCTAGTCTTGGCTCTGTAGATATTCGATTAACTCCAAATGGATTGATTAATACAGGTGTTAACCAATCAACTTATAGAGCGATTGAGGGCTTAAATAGCGTACCCCTAGATACAATCGTGAACCATATTAAGCCCAAATTATGTAAAACTGCTGTGGTCGATGGGCAGTATGTCAGTCAGATGGCTTGGATGAATGAATCTGGGACTCCAAGTTATTCTCAAAGCAACGGAGAGTTTAGTAGCGAATACTCTTTAATGTCGAACATTCGAGTCAATACTCGCTCATGGCTTGAATGTACGACATTGCATCAATGCTTTTCATTTACCAACACATCCACGACAGATACTTATCGATTGTCTTTTATGCCCTCCATTAAAGGAAAAGATAATGTATCTGGGCACGTGAGCACTAGTTTTAATACACTCATGCCTTGGCTTCCAGAAAAGGACTTAACTTGGTTTCCAACCACTGCCCTTAATGGGACAAGTCCGGCCATTACACTCAAAAGCTCAGCACCTCATGCATTTACGCAGTGGGAAGTGAATCAATTAAGCGACTTTGAAGCGCGATTTAATGCTACCGGTCTCTGTCCAAACTTGAATAATCAAATGTTACTAGGTCAACTCCCGAATGACAGTAATCAAAACTTGGTTTCTGATCGAGCCTATAGCCAATTTTTAGTAATTAATACCCTTCTCAATCGCTTAGCACCTGGCGAAAGCTCACCAGAAGTTTGCTATGAGGTCTCTTGGACCTATCAAGAAGTCTGTAGTGATGAAGATCATGATGGATTTTGTTATGGTGAAGACAACTGTCCAACCATTAGTAATCCTAACCAAGAAAGCTTAGCCAATGGATTGGGGCTTGCTTGCCAAGATTCAACCGAGGATTTTGATTTAGATTCAATAGGCGTTAACGACAACTGTCCCATTGTACCAAATCCTAACCAAGCGGATCGTGATAATGATGGGATTGGTGATGCCTGTGATAATGATAATGATAATGATGGGATTAATAATGATGATGATAACTGCATTGAAGTGGCTAATCCTGATCAAATAGATGGAGATAGTGATGGGATTGGTGATGCCTGTGATCCATCCACATACTGGACCTTTAGTAGTGATCCTCTACAGTGTGATCCAGAGCTTGGTACGCTGACTGTTGATTTAGATTATTTTGGCGCTTTTGGCTCTGCAAATCGATCGGCGAATCATCACTATGACCCACCAAATGATAACCCTGATCAAGGTAGAGTGAGAACTATTTTTGAGGCCTTTAGCCACTTATGCACTGAATCAGAAAGTGGAGTGATTAACGGTGTTTATTTATCACAAGCAAGAGCACAAGAAATTGAAGTTGAAACAAGTTTTGATGGAGAGCAACTGTCAAGTAGCTTTAGCTATGGTCAAGTAGAGGTTAATGTTCAAAGTGAACTTGAATGTACAACCCTTAAAACTTGCTACACGGTGACCAATCAATCGAATGAAGTCTTATCAACAGTGGCAATTACTCCATATATCGATGGTGATATGTACTTTGGAACCGGAGGACTTTCTAATGACTTTGGAGGTGCAAGTTCCGGTAGACCCGTTACACTTTGGCAATTCGACCAAGGTGGATCTTTAATCAATGATTCAGCTTATGTATCAATGAGTGCGCCCGGTTATGATCAATTCGTTAGCTCTTGGGAGATCGGGTCCTTCAGCGAACAAAGAAATCGAATCCAAAATATCAATACGGGCTGTACTCAACTTCGAAATGATATTAACCGCTCACAGATGAATATAGATATTGATCAAGACTTCATCACTGATCGCGGTTATGATGTATCCATGGCCATGCGTCTTGATGTTGGTCCAATTCAACCTGGCGAGACTTCACCTGAAGTGTGTATTGAAACTCAATGGGGTATGGGAACACCATGTAGTGATGAAGATTTTGATGGCATTTGCTATATCGAAGACAATTGTCCAACGATTGCTAATCCCATTCAAGAAGACTTCGATGGTGATGGTATTGGTGATTTTTGTGATGGAACCGAAAATCCACTCGATTTAGACTTTGATGGCATTATTGAAGGGGATAACTGCCCGACAACTGCTAATGCAGGACAAGAAGATCTTGATCAAGATGGCCAAGGAGATGTTTGTGACCCAGATATAGACGGAGATGGGATACTCAACGAAGTAGATTCATGTATTTATGAAGTTAATCTTCAAGCAGACAGTGATAGAGATGGCATTGATGATGCCTGTGATGATAACCAAGATAATGATGGTGACAGTATTGATAATGGAGTGGATAATTGTGTTGAGGTTGCGAATCAAAGCCAAGAAGACCTTGACCATGATGGGATAGGCGACGCCTGTGACACCGATCTTGATGGGGATGGAATCAATAATGCACAAGACAGCTGTCCAAGACTCATTACACCTTCACAAGAGGACTTAGATGCTGATGGTTTGGGGAATTACTGTGACTCAGACATTGATGGGGATGGTGTGGACAATGATTCAGATGCTTGCCCCTTGATTGCAGCCATTAGTGACATGGTCCAAAATGACCAAGATCAAGATGGGATTGATGATCAATGTGACGGAGATATTGACGGAGATTTCATACCCAATGAAACTGATAATTGCCCAACTGTGGTCAATATTAACCAAGCCGATCTTGATGGGGATGGGCTAGGAAATGACTGTGATTCAGATATTGATGGGGATGGACTAGAACAATCTGGTGTGGATTACTGTCCATATTTGGCACAGCCAGCTTCAGAAAATATCGATCTCGATCAAGATAGCTTGGGGAACGCCTGTGATGATGATGATGATGGAGATAACTTAATTGATACCAGAGATAATTGCCCGCTGGTCAATAATCCAAATCAGCTTGATAGTGATGAGGATGGCATCGGTGACCTTTGTGACGCTAACCCAAATGATGATATGGCTGACTCTGATGGTGATGCGGTAATCGACCAAGCTGATAACTGTCCCACAATCCGTAATCCTGATCAAAGTGATTTAGATGGTGATGGGATTGGTGATCAATGCGACTCAAACATTGATGGTGATCAATATGATAATGTAGATGATCTTTGTCCTTTGATTGCTGATGCAGGACAAGATCGTGATATGGATGGACTAGGAGATTCCTGCGATGATGATCTTGATGGAGATGGACTCAATAATGAGAGTGATAACTGTCCTAATATTGCCAATGCTCAACAAAGAGACTTAGATCGTGATGGGATTGGTGACTCCTGTGATGCCGACCGTGATGGTGATTTCATTCAAAATGAAGATGATTATTGTCCTGATGTAAACTTTGCGCAAGGCGAGGATATTGATGGGGATGGCCTAGGTGATGATTGTGATCCAAACATTAGCGACGCAGAGCCTGAGCTTAGCGATACTGACGGAGATGGCTTGAACTATGTGGAGGATAATTGTCCCGAGCTTAGCAATGAAGATCAAAGTGACTTAGATCAAGATGGTTTAGGTGATGCCTGTGATGATGATCTTGATGGTGATGGACTGGCCAATCAAATGGACAACTGCCCCGAATTGGCTAATGCCAATCAAGTTGACCTGGACGAAGATCAAGTCGGTGATTATTGTGAACCTACGCTTGGTTTAGACCCACAAAATCCTGATAGTGATGAAGATGGTATCATTGATGGCTTAGACAACTGTCCACTTCAAGCTAATCCCGAGCAAGATGACCTAGATCTTGATGGTATTGGTACAGTTTGCGATGATAGTGAAGACCTTCCCATGGCCGGTGAAATGGCCGGTGAAATGGCCGGTGAAATGGCCGGTGAGATGATGGCCGGTGAGATGATGGCCGGTGAGATGATGGCCGGTGAGTTGATGGCTGGTGAGATGCTGGCCGGTGAGATGCTGGCCGGTGAAACCACTGTAATCGAAGACCCTGCTGGTGATGAGGTAAGTTTAACCGAGGAAGAGATGCTTGCGGGTACAGAGTCTGAAGATAGCGAGGAAGAAGTTAGTGGTAACCGAGATATTAAGCCAAGTGGTTGCCAAGCAAACCAGCAAGGTTCAAGCTCTTTGTGGCTGCTTGCCTTGCTCTTTATGCTATTTAAATTAAATGACCCTCGTCAGAATAATTTAGATCAAGTGAGCTAGTCACATAATTTATATTGCTTAAGCAATTCTTCAAAGCGACTCAACAAAACTTTCGCTCTCCATGATTCCATGCAAAGAAGCCTTAGGCCAATGATCATTTCAGGGCTAGAGTAACAGTCTTGAGAAAGTTTCTTTAGACGATGTTCTGGGCAAATGTATTGAGGTGCAATCGCTAACTGAGCCGATAGGGATGTGATGAGTAAAAAGCTCCAATGGTAATATACTCGCTGCCTTGCTAAGTCCTTAAGTGCACCTTCACCGCTAAAGCTTGGCCGATCGGCCTCGGTCCAAGGTTCTTCGTTTTGCTCAGACCAATGTTCTGGCACCTCACTGAGCACCTTATGAACCATATTTATCAGATCATCTCCATAGCGCTGTATAAATAGTGGATCAAGTCCCTGTACCTTGGAGAATTCACTGAGCTCTTTGGGCAATAATTGCGCTAAGTTAAACAAGAGTTTTTGCTGGGGCCAACTCACAGGACTACGTTGAAAATCGATTTCAGGATTCCAAGTCAAAAATGCTTGTAAGCACGCATATTGTTGTGGACTGAGCATCCACAACTTTTTTCTAAACTTAAAGAGTGGATCTCGAGGCTTTTTTTCGCTTTGCTCAAGTTCTTCTTCTGGTGTGGTTAGACGTAAATACAGTTCTTCGCTTTTAGTGATCCGTAACTTTGATTCCTCATAAATTGCCTCAATCAAATTGTTATTTAAGCGCTGCTTAAAGCTAGCAACTAGAGCAATAAGAGGCGGAATGTCTTCAGCAGCATATTGTAATAAGTCAGCCGAAAGTGGCCGATTCAGAAAGCGACCAATTTGCAAGGTTTTATTTGCTTGTACTCGATGCATTGAATAGCACAAAGCCGCCAAACCGATGGTAGGCTCAATTGAGCAAAAGCCCCAAGCGACTTGAGTATCAAATAATCTTGCCGGAGGCTTGATTAAATATCTAGAAACCAGCAGTTTAATATCCTCTCGGGCATCATGTAATACCCAAGTAAACTCTTGATCAGACAGCAAGCTTTTGAAGCAATCACTTAGCTCACATTCCAATAAATCAATCACATAGATGTCTGTTCCGGCTGAAATCTGCATCAAGGCAGGCACCGCACCTTTAACACCTTGTTTGTTTTCAAACTCAAGATCAATGTATAAGGTTTTATATTTTCCAGCTGTAGTTCTCAGTGATTGGCAAGCAAACTCTTGGGCTTTTGCTGTGTTTATGAAAAACACAGGTTGTTCTTGCTCAAGATATGATACAGACATTTCAGGCTTTAGTTCTATGTTAAGCTGCTTTGCTTTATGCTGCCTATTATTTGATTGCTGAGTAGAATGATTGCTCTGAGTTTTTTGATCTTCTGGCTTAGATCTAGATAACTTTTTTGCTTTTTCTGGCGCTGTGGGTGTTGACTCTACGGGGAACTCACTGAGCATTTCAGTGAGTTGACTTCTAAATCGTTTAAAGCTCATAAGCCTCCTTAGTGTAAAAGCATACTTTATATAAACGATTCAGCGATTCAGATTCGGACAATTTTATCAGATGAATATCCAACAACATGAAAAGTCAATCGAGCTTGTGTATGAGCACAGCGATTTTATCATTGTTCACAAACCTTCTGGTTTGGATGTGCATAACAAAGCAGGCAACCTTATTGATTTATTGGAGCTTGAGCTTAAGCTACGCTTGCATGCAGTTCATCGCCTTGATCAGGAAACCTCCGGATTATTACTTTTAGCTAAAACTGCGCAAGCGACCACACAATTACAAACCGCTCTTAGTTCTTCTCAGAGCCAAAAAATCTATCTCGCTATTGTAAAAGGCCAACTTGCTTCCAAATCGGGTATATGGTCCATGCCAATTAGTGCAAAGGCCGAAGGAAGAAAGCAGCCTGCTGGTTTGGCCAAAAATAGACGACCGGCCCAAACTGAATACACTTTAGTTGACCAAACGCCTTGGCTGTCCTTGTTGACTTGTCGTTTACAAACAGGTCGACAGCATCAAATTCGCAAACACTGTGCTCTGGCCGGTTATCCAATCATTGGAGATCAGCGCTATGGAGATCCCAAACATACTCGACTGATGGCGCATAAGTTTAAGTTTAACTCTTTAGCCCTACATGCCTATCACTTATCATTTAACTATCTTGGAAATGAGTATTCCTTTATCGAGCGCCCACCTTCAAACTGGGAAGCGTTTGGTTTAAATCATAATTTACAGCCTTAAGTTATTGAAATCTAAATAGTTAGTATTTTTTTATTTCAAGCGTTTTATAATAAGTTTACAAAATTAACTTTAGAGCATTGAGCGCTATAATTCCCTATGCTAGGCTTTACTTCCTTAGTTGTTTTTAGAGCAGTCTAAGTTTTAAGAATAACGATCATTTCGGCTATTCTTGACGATAACTCAAAAAGGGAGCATTCATGACTTATAAAGTGATTCGTGGCGGAACGGTGGTCACAGCCGATGGGGAACAACGTGCTGATGTACTCATTCAAGGTGAAAAGATCGCCGCTCTTGGCCTAGATTTAGATGTCCCTGCTGGCACACAAGAGATCGATGCAAGTGGTGCTTATGTTATGCCGGGCGGGATTGATCCTCATACTCATATGGAACTTCCCTTTATGGGCACGGTTGCTTCGGAGAATTTTTATACCGGAACCTCGGCAGCAATGGCAGGTGGAACCACCTCAATCATTGACTTTGTGATTCCCTCACCTCAGACTTCTATTCTTAGTGCCTATCATCAATGGCGAGAATGGGCTAAAAAAGCTGCCGGAGACTACAGTTTCCATGTTGCGATTACCTGGTGGGATGAAAGCGTGAGCGAAGAAATGGGGACTCTCGTCCGTGATCATGGTGTAAATAGCTTTAAGCACTTTATGGCTTATAAAAATGCAATCATGTGCGATGATGAAACCCTTGTTAACTCCTTTAGAAGAGCTCAAGAACTAGGTGCTTTATGCACAGTACACGCCGAAAATGGTGAATTGGTTTATCGTTTACAGCAAGATATTTACGATAAAGGGATTCATGGCCCCGAAGGGCATCCCTTATCTCGGCCTCCAGAGGTTGAAGGTGAAGCGGCCAATCGAGCCATCCGCATCGCTGAAGTTTTGGGCGTTCCTTTATATCTAGTACACACCTCATGTATCGATGCCTTAGAGGCGGTCACACGAGCAAGATTGGAAGGCCAAAGAGTCTTTGCCGAAGTGTTAGCGCAGCATTTGGTGATTGATGACAGCGTTTACCGTAATCCGGACTGGAATGCTGCTGCTCACTATGTGATGAGTCCTCCTTTTAGATCTTCAGAGCACCAAGAGGCACTTTGGCGTGGTCTGCAATCTGGTATGCTCCAAACAACTGCCACTGATCACTGTTGCTTCTGTACTGATCAAAAGCAAATGGGCATTGATGACTTCCGCAAGATTCCTAACGGAACCGCCGGTGTCGAAGACCGTATGAGTGTGCTTTGGCATCACGGAGTACGGAGCGGAAAACTGACCCCCTCTGAGTTTGTTGCAGTAACCTCTACTAATACTGCACGCATTTTTAATATGTATCCGCAAAAAGGTTCAATGAATCCTGGCGCTGATGCTGACATTGTCATTTGGGATCCGCAAGCGACCCGCACGATCTCCAAAGATACCCATCACCAAAACATCGACTTTAATATATTTGAAGGTATGGAAGTCACCGGCAATGCAGCTGTGACCTTAAGTCGAGGCTCGGTGGTATGGCAGAATGGACAACTGAACACTGTTGAAGGCGCAGGACGTTATATCAATCGCCCTCCCTTTCCTTATTATTGGGATTCTCTTGTCAAACGTAATCATCTCGCTGAGCCCACCAAGGTTGAGCGTAACAAGGGCTAATCATAAAGAGCTGTCAAACAGCAATTTATAAGGTTTAATAATTTCTCTATAATTCACAGCAAGGCTGTAAAGGTTAATAAAAGAATGAGTACAATTTTCTCAGCCAAGTCTTATGACTTTACCTCATATGTTGACGCTCAAAACTACATTAATGGCCAATGGGTCAGCGCTCAAAATAGCGATACTATGGATGTGATTAATCCTCGCCATGCCCAAACCATGGCCAAGGTTGTCATGTCCGGTGCAAAAGATGTGGCTTCTGCGGTAGAAGCAGCTAAAGCCGCTTTACCCGGCTGGCAAGAAATGCCTATCCGCGAACGTGGTGAAGTGATGTACAAACTTCGCCAACTCATGCATGAGAACATTGAGGAATTAACTTGGTTGATTTCACATGAAAATGGCAAAACTTATGCTGAGTCAAAGGCTGAAGTACTTAAGGCCATCGAATGTGCTGAATATGGCTGCTCACTTCCAAATCTTGCTGCTGCCCCACAATTAGAAGTAAGCCGTGGCGTTGATTGTCGCATTGTTTATGAGTCAGTTGGGATCGTTGCAGGCGTTACACCATTTAACTTTCCACTGATGGTTCCGTTGTGGATGCTACCCCAAGCGCTTGTGGGCGGTAATGCCTTTATTCTTAAACCTTCTGAGCAGGTCCCTTTAAGCTGTATTCGCTTGGCCGAAATGCTTAAGGAAGCCGGCTTACCTGATGGTATTTTCAATATTATCAATGGTGGTCAAGAAGCGGTAGAAGCCTTGTGTGACAATGAAGATATTGGCGCCTTAGCTTTTGTAGGCTCCACCCGAGTGGCTAAGATTGTCTATGGTCGTGCAGCTCAAACCGGAAAGCGCGTTCTTTGTCTTGGTGGTGCTAAAAATCACTTAATTGTGGTACCTGATGCCGATCTGGAACTGACCGCACAAAACGTAACCGCCTCTTATACCGGCTGTGCCGGTCAACGCTGTATGGCAGCTTCTGTTATGGTTGCTGTGGGTGAAGTGGATCATATTGTTGATGCAATCGCGCAACATTCAAAGCAAATTGAATTAGGCAAAGACCTTGGTGCAATCGTGAATCAAGCTTCAGTAGAGCGCATCACCCGCTACATCAACGAAGCCGAAAGCCAAGGGGCTAAAATCTTGGTAGATGGTCGTGGTCAAGGTGATGAGCATGGCTATTGGGTTGGGCCTACCTTAATCGATCATGTGAAGGGTGATATGCCAGCCGCCAAAGAAGAAATCTTTGGACCTGTGCTTTCTATTGTTCGTGTAAACAACCTTGATGAAGCCATTGAGTTGGAAAATAGCAGTGCTTATGGTAATGCAAGCTCTGTTTATACCACTAGTGGTGATGTTGCCCGTAAAGTAATGAACCAAGTCTCGGCGGGTATGTGTGGTGTGAATATTGGTGTACCTGTACCTCGCGAACCTTTTGGCTTTGGTGGCTGGAATGACTCCAAGTTTGGCCATGGCAATATAACCGGTTGGGATGGCTATCGTTTTTGGACTCGTCCTCGTAAGATCAGCTCAAAGTGGGCTTTACAAAAAGACACCACTTGGATGTCCTAAGCTTTACTATTTTGGCCTAAAGAAGAATATATTCAGTCAAAGAATAGAGGTGCTAGATGAACTCTGAAGAGATGATTAAGCTTTGTAAAGAGCATAGCATGTATACTTGGTCGGCCGGTAATGTGGTTAATCCCATTCCAATTGAACGCGCTGAGGGTGTGTTCATGTATGAGCCAAGTGGAAAGCGCTATTATGATTTTAACTCTCAGTTAATGAGTGTGAATATCGGACATAGCCACCCTAAAGTTCGAGCGGCAATGAAGGATCAAATCGATCAGCTATTATATGTATTTCCTGGTACTGCCACCGAAGTACGCGCCCGAGTGTCCAAAAAATTCGCTGATTTAGTCCCAGGTAATTTGAATACCTTCTTTTATGCCTTAGGTGGGGCAGAAGCGAACGAAAATGCAATCAAAGCCGTTCGGCAGTATACTGGACGACAAAAGATTATAAGTCGGTATCGCTCATACCATGGTGCGACAAATGCAACGATGCAGTTAACCGGAGACCCTAGACGTTTGGCTAATGAGCCCGGGGGCCCTGGCTTTATTAAGGTGATGGATCCTTGGCCCTACCATTATTCTTTTGGGACTACAGAGGAAGAAATTACCGCTAAAAATCTGCAATATGTTGAAGAAGTCATCATGTATGAGGGCCCTAACACTATTGCGGCCATGTTTGTAGAGACAGTCACCGGTACCAATGGTGTTTTACCGCCACCAAAGGGCTATTTGAAGGGTCTTAAAGCAATCCTAGAAAAATATGGCATCCTTTTGGTCTGTGATGAGGTTATGGCTGGTTTTGGTCGAACGGGTAAGCTTTTTGCTTTTGAGCATTTTGATATTATTCCGGATATTGTGACCTTTGCCAAAGGTGTAACGAGTTCTTATGTACCCTTGGGTGTAATGGCAGTAAGTGATCCAATTGCTCAGCACTTTAAAGAAAATGTGTTTTGGGGTGGCTTAACCTATAACTCACATGCATTAGCGCTGCGCACAGCGGAAGCCGTCATTGACGTGATGCTCGAAGAAAAACTCTTTGAAAATGCTACCAAAATGGGTGCGATTATGCGTTCTGAAATGGATCGTCTACAAGCGAAGCATCCATCGGTTAAAGAAGGCCGCTGTTTAGGCCTATTTGGTATGATGGATCTACAAAAAAATAGTAGTGGAGAGCGTATGGCCCCCTACAATGGTAGTAGCGAAGCCATGCAAAAATTAGGAGCTTTCTTCCGCGAGAATGGTCTATTCACCTTTATAAGATGGGGGAGTTTCATGTGTAATCCTCCGCTGTGTATCACCGAAGAACAACTCTTAGAATGCTTTGAAATCATTGATCGTGGCTTAGAGATTACCGATCAGTATTTTGAAGGCTAAAGGTCTAAAACAATGAGCAAAGAGGAAGCTTGTAAAAGTTTTCAAAAAGGAGGATTTATGAACCAAAAATTACCAGCCAACAGAGCTGAACTTGTATTTGAGGACTTTAAAAAGCCTTACTCTGAGCAACAGGCCCGTGCTGAGGCAAATCGCTGTCTTTACTGCTATGATGCACCTTGTATACAAGCCTGCCCCACCGAAATCGATATCCCAACATTTATTCGACGTATTGCGAATGAAAATGTAGAGGGAGCGGCCAAGACTATTTTTGACTCAAATATTCTAGGAATGAGTTGCGCACGAGTTTGTCCTGTAGAAACTTTGTGTGTGGGTAGCTGTGTATATAATCACATGGATGCTTCACCCATTCAGATTGGTAAACTACAGCGTTATGCCACCGACGCAGCCTTTGATGCAGGTCTTAGCTTTTATGAAGCGGGCGAAGATACAGGCAAGTCGGTTGTATGTATTGGTGGTGGTCCGGCTTCATTAGCGGCCGCTCACCGCCTACGTCGCTTTGGGCATAAGGTCACCATTATTGAAAAAGATCATTATCTTGGCGGTCTTAATACAACCGGTATTGCTTCATACAAAATGAAGGCTGACCGCTCTTTGACCGAAGTTGAATGGTTAATGTCTATTGGAGGCATTGAGGTACGCTCAGGTATTTCAGTGCCAGATCAGATGTCTTGGGCTGACTTACAAGCTGAGTTTGATGCTATTTTTGTCGGCTTTGGCTTAGGTGAAGATTCGCTCTTAAGTCTAGAAGGAGCCGATAGTAAAGGCATTATGGGTGCGGTTGATTTTATCGCTAAAATGAAGCTAGGCATGGTTGACTTAAGCTCTGTTCAACATGCAATCGTAATTGGTGGTGGTAATACTGCTCTTGATGCGGTTCGTGAACTCAAAGGTTTAGGCATAGACAATGTCACCCTTGCTTATCGAGGTGGTGAAGCTCAAATGTCAGGATATGCTCACGAATGGTCAGAGGCCAAGCGTGAGGGCGTAAGTGCAAGTTGGCGCTCTCAGCCCTTAGCGTTTATTCATAATAATGGAAAACTTACGGGCGTAGAATTCCAACTCATGGACGAAAATAAAAAAGCCATTGATGGACAGACCAAAACGCTTAATGCGGACTTAGTTCTTTTGGCCATTGGTCAAGGTAAACTAGGTGCGTTAACAAGCGGCCTAACAGGGATTGAGGTCGAAAAAGGTAAAATTGTGACCGATGCTCATGGGGCAACCGGTGCCAAAGGTGTTTATGCCGGCGGTGATTGTCGTAATGGCGGTAAAGAAGTAGTGAATGCGGTAGCCGAGGGAGATCAAGCCGCACAAGCGATGCATACATTTATTATGGGAGGTGGCTCATGCCGGACTTAACATCCAATACTGCAGGAATAATTTCGCCAAATCCATTTTGGCTAGCTTCGGCTCCGCCGACTAACTCAGGTCGTCAGATCATGCGCGCTTTTGAAGCGGGCTGGGGTGGCGCTGTGTGGAAAACCTTGGGACAGCCCATTCAAAATGTTTCTTCTCGTTTTGGTGGTATTCATTGGCGAGGAGAGCGTGCGGCCGGCTTTAACAATGTTGAATTGATTACCGATCGTAGTCTTGAAGCAAACTTTAAGGAAATGGCTGAAGTAAAGCGCCTATTCCCTAAGCATGCCGTGATTTCATCTTTGATGGTAGAAACCAAAGAAGAGTGGAAAGAAGTTGTTAAACGCTCGATTGATGCGGGGGCTGATGGCATTGAGCTCAACTTTGGCTGTCCTCATGGTATGTGCGAGCGTGGAATGGGTTCTGCTGTTGGTCAGGAGCCCAAAGTGAATCAAGAAATCACTTCTTGGGTAAAAGAGTATTCAAGTATTCCGGTTTTGGTAAAGCTCACTCCAAATGTAGGAGACATTGTACCCCATGGCTTGGCCGCACAAGCAGGTGGAGCAGATGGCGTTTCTTTGATTAACACCATTAAGAGTATTATTGGGGTTGATTTAGAAAAGATGGCACCACAACCGGTTGTGGGTAATAAGGGATCAAATGGTGGGTATTGTGGTGCTGCGGTGCGACCGATCGCCTTGCATATGGTTGCAGCACTCGCGAGAGATCCCGGCTTTAATATCCCAATTAGTGGTATAGGTGGAGTCACCAATTGGCGTGATGCTGTAGAGTTTATTGCCCTTGGCTCATCGTCTGTTCAGGTCTGTACTGAAGTCATGCTACGTGGTTACCGTATTGTTGAGGATATGATCGATGGTTTAACTCGCTTTATGACCGAGCAAGGCTATGAAACCATTGATCAAATGGTTGGCAAGGCCATACCGGCTTATTCCGAATGGGGTGATTTAAATATCAACTTTGAAAGCGTTGCTAAAATTGATGCTGAAAAATGTATTGGGTGTAATCGCTGTATGGTGGCTTGTCATGACGGTGCCCACCAATGTATTCATCCTAATCCAGATGGTGGCTTAACACCGGTTGTTGATGAATCAGAGTGTGTAGGTTGTAATTTATGTGAGATCGTTTGTCCGGTACCGGACTGCATTACCATGACTGAAGTTGATAATGGTTATGCTGCAACCACTTGGAACGAGCATATGACCTCAGGCACAAAGATCAGACCTAAGAAAGGTAGCCACGGCTACGATATGCCTTAAGTTAAGATTTGGGCTTGCTCACTCACTAATTTGCTTGGTCAAAATATAAAAACCAGGCACTCCAAAGACAGGTGTAAAAAAGCAGAAAAGTGATTAACTTAAGCCCATGAGTCGACAAAGCTTTGGGGGTGTGAGGGACAAAACGGTTAAAAAAGAACAATAAAGACAGCGCAAGCAAAAAGTCTTTGATTGAACCAAACCAAATCAGTCCTAAAATGCTAAAGCTTAAGATAGTGATATAGATCATGGGCCTGCCTTTAGCTGAGATCATTCAATCAAATTCTATCGCCACTCATTTAAGCACTGAACAAGTCGCTGAGCTTGCGCATCAGAATGAACCTCGAAAGAGATCGATCGATTGCCTTGGACAGTTAAAGTGACCATTGTGGCTTGGGTGTTGACCTGTATCAGTTGCTCTCGGGTAAAGGCCCAAGGTTTTTGCCTAAGCATATCACCTTCATAGGCAACAATGATCAAGTGAGCTCCTGAAAGGGCCAAAATTAAGGGGCCAAATAACTTTTTAGCCTTACCATTTTCTTGGGCTAAGCTTAACGCTGATAATTCGATTGCTACAGAGAATTCCTGACCTAAGCCCAATAATTTTGCCTGTTCTTGGGCTTCAAGAATGGACTCCTCAAGACTAGAATTGTTGTGGTCTGGCTGTGGGCTTATCTGTGCGCTTAGATGTTCCTGTGGGCTTGCCTGTAGTGGTGTATTTGCCTGTGGTGATATATTTGCCTGTAAGTCATTGGTAGAAAGTGACTCAGCTACCTTAAAATGCTCACTTTCTTCAAGCCAATCTGCCTGCTGAACCGGTAAATTAAACATCACTTCAAGTCCGTCGCTTGTATCACTAATCCAATCGGATCTTTGGGTTGTTAAACCATTTAGGCTCAAACTTTCTGAGGTTTCTAACCAGTCCGGTACATTTGTATGACCATAAGAATAAGCCGACAAATGCTTTTGGTGAAATCGTTCATGATCTAAATTGTGATCGTGGTGAGCGTGATTGGTTTTTCGAGGTATTCGAGGTCTCTGAGGCAGACGACTCAGTAAGTCAAAAACCTTTTTTTGATCTTCAGAGGACAAGGCTTGAGATAAATCAAAGGCTTCAATGTCATATTCATGACTAAGCCATTGAGCCTCGGTTTCTAACTGTACACATTGATATAAACCAGCTAATAAGGCGATTAAACGTTCATCTTTAACACCCAAGCAAACGGCTAATCTTGCATATTGAGCGGTTTCAACCCAAAGCCCTAAGCCACTGTATGCATAAGTGAGCAGCACATAAGTCGCCTTGGAAAAGGGGTCTTCGGCCAGACATTCAAGACCGAGCTGTTTCGCTGTTTCGAGGTCACCCTTAAGCAGTGCATAGCTTGCACCAATCATTTTGGGACTTAATGCTTGGTGAACTTCCATGTTAATCAACCTCAACCTTAAACTTAGTTTTAACGCCTGCAGAGATTTCTAAGCCTTCAAAGGTGATCGGGCTTATATTTGAATCCAAGGGAACTACATGTACTTGATAATCATCGGGTGCTAAATATATTGGTTGGGATGAAGGCCAAAGTCCATGGTAAACTCCATTGAGCCAAACTTTACTCGCCGCTGTAACATTGAGCAATAAAATACCGGTTTCCTGTGCTTGAATTAACCGATCAGAGTCGGCTCCCTCGGGCGCCACATTATTGACTAACTCAATCAATTTTTTCATCATCAGTTGGGGATGCTGATCAAGTTTTAAATGTGGATCTAACAAATGCCAATACTGCCATGAGCGAGTATTTGTTTTGTCTTTATTTAACAACCAAATATCTACAAGTAATTCATTGGTTTGTTCCATTGATCGCTTACGGGATTTCCGTTTGCGATGTCGATATTTTAAATGCCGAGCTCTTTTTTTTATTGCGCTTTTAGTAGAAGAACTCATCTGAGCTTGCAACGGTAAACCATTAATTTGGGCAGTTTCATAAAGTTCAGCACCACAGGGTGGAGTTTGTGTGGTGAGTTCATATTGAACCTGTCCTTGAGTGGCCAAACTTTGAATCTGTGCATAGAGGGTTGCTAGCTCTTTTGTTGTCACTAAACCAACACCATGATCGCTTGGATATGGATGTGGTCTAAAGCGATGCCATTCGGCTGTCCAGCTTTGATAGCGAGCTTGAATGCTATAAACCTTAGCTTTATACATTAAGCTTGAGCCTTGGATTCTTACACACACAAACCAAGGGGCTCTTTGCATACCAACCGGTGAGCCTATCCATTGCTCAATCGCTTCTAATTGATCTTTATCTTGGTCTAGTGGAGAGCTAGGCTTGGGAGAAATAAGTGTTTGAGCATTGACTGATGCGATTGGCACAAAAGTGATCAATGCCATCAAAAACGCTTGTTTCCACACAGAATCATATGGAGGAGTACCCATAGCTAAACTCAATCTTATCATGTTTTTACTCTATCTAGGTTCATGATCGAATTGGCCTTTTCGCTTTTGATTCAACTCTGTATGTGCTGAATGGATCAGCTACGGATACTTGTGGACATTGGTGATTCAATAGATATAAAAATCCTTGAGCATTTATCATGCTTGAGCTGAAGAAATAACTCAACAGCAAGTCTACTTAGATTTAGGAGGAGTTTATGGAAATCAATAGTCAAATCACTCCCATACATTCACCCATGATTGATATTGGAGTGAACTTGAGCAACCCTAGACTCATGAAAAGACTAGAAGAATTAATGACAAAAGCTTTAGAAGCAAACGTCCAAGGCATGATTCTGACCGGAACAGATCCTAAAAACAGCTTAGAAACACTTGAGTTTATGCAAGGCTTAGAACAAACATTTTCGGGCTTAAACTTTTGGTCTACTGCAGGTGTACACCCTCATGATGCACAACAAAGTTTAAGTCAGGACTTTATCCATGGCACTTGGTTACAGCAAGTTAAATACTGTCATGGACAAAGTGAACAAGTGATTGCAGTGGGCGAATGTGGCTTGGACTATGAGCGTAACTACTCGAGTCCAAGCGAGCAAAGACAGGTCTTTGAAGAGCAATTAAAACTCGCAGTAGAGCTACAAAAACCACTATTTTTGCATCAACGTGGTGCTCAAGATGACTTTATCTCAATGCTCAAGGGTTATCATAGCGACTTGCCTAAGCGGAATAAGGCTTTGGCAGCTGTAGTACACTGTTTCACTGATGATTTAAGTACTCTTGAAAGACTATTGGACTTGGGATGTTATATTGGAATTACCGGATGGATTGCCGATGAACGTCGGGCAGAAAATCTTAGGCAAGCTGTCACACAATTGCCTTTAAATAGGGTTCTAATAGAGACAGATGCACCGTATCTGTTACCTAGAACTCTCAGGCCAAAACCTAAAAATGGTCTTAATCAACCCGCTTACTTGCCTCATATCGCTGAACAATTGGCCTTTTATATGCAAATCAATGTTGAAACCCTCAAGAAGGCAGCATTGACAAACACTCAAACTCTCTTTGAAATCGAGCTTGGTTAACTAAACTGATCATGACTAATATTACCCTCTATATTGCTGAAAAACCATCGATGGCCAGAGATATTGCCTTTGCCTTGGGCGCTAAGAAAAAAGAGGGGATTAAATATGTTGGCAATCAGGTTTGGGTATCTTGGTGTGTGGGACATCTGGTTGAAATTGCAAATCCTGATCAGCATGATCCTCGATGGAAAAGTTGGCGATTAAGCGAATTACCTATTTTGCCACAGCAACTCAAATGGCTTCCCAAAGCCAAAACCAAAAGTCATTTCAATCAGTTAGCCAAACTCATTAAATCTAAGCAGGTCACCCAAATCGTTAATGCTTGCGATGCAGGTCGTGAGGGTGAATTAATTTTTAGAGCGGTTTATCAAGTGGCGGGTGGCCGTAAGCCGGTCAAAAGATTTTGGGTATCCTCGTTAACGAATGAGGCCATTCGTAAAGGGCTAAAGCAACTCAAACCTAGTCAAGACTTTGATGCACTTGCCGCCGCCGCCTATTGCCGAGCCGAGGCTGACTGGCTGGTGGGTATGAATGCAACAAGAGCTTTAACTTCTCGGGCAAGCGACCTGCTTTCACTTGGGCGAGTGCAAACGCCCACTTTAAACATGATCGTTAAAAGACAAGAGGCGATCGACAGCTTTGTGGCAGAAAGGTATTGGGTTCTTGATGTTCAATTATTGTCCAAAACAGAGGCGAGATGGACGGCAAGATGGCATAGGAAGAAATTCGCCAACAAAGAAAAAAGTGAATTAAAACAAGGTATTAATGCTAATCAGGATGCAGGGTTAAGTCAGGGGGCAAATCAAGATCAAAGTAACAAATCGACTTGGCTTAAAAGTCCACAAGAAGCACAAGCGATTATAGATAAGCTCAAAACTGCAATCGGTGAAATCACCAAAGCTGAGGGTAAAAACAAGCAGATTCCCCCGCCAATGTTGTACCATTTAACTGCGCTTCAGCAGGCATGTAATCGTCGTTTTTCTTTTACCGCCGATCAAACACTTAAGATTGCTCAAAGCCTATATGAAACTCATAAACTGATCTCTTATCCGCGTACTGACTCAAAATATTTAACGCCTGATGTAGCAAGGACAATCCCACAAATCCTGCAAAACTTAGATCATGGTTATCAGCCTTTATTAAGCATGTGTACCGTAGCACCTCAAAAGTTAAGTAAACGGTATATTAATGCTCAAAAGGTAAGCGATCATCATGCGATTATTCCGACCGATCGACAGTATGATCTGAATAAACTCAAGCCGGATGAAGCCAAAGTATATGATTTAATTGTTAGATCTTTGTTATGTGCTCTTTGCGCTCCGGCTCTTGATCAACAGGCCACCTTAGAAGCAGAGATTGCAGAAGAATTATTTATTGCTAAAGGGACTATTGAGCTGCAAGCGGGCTGGCGAGCTTTAGCACCGTCAACTAAAAAAACTAAAAAAGATCCTAACGCTGAAACTCAGCTTCCCTTTGTGCCTTTAAACACGCCGGTCAAAGCAACCGGTGCTCAGCCACTTGAAAAACAAACCCAACCACCTAAATCATACAATGATGCAAGTTTATTGGGTGCCATGGAGCATGCTGGCAAGCAAATAGAAGACGCAGACTTAAGGGCAGTTATGAAAGCAGGTGGCTTGGGTACACCGGCAACCCGAGCAAATATCATTGCGACCTTGCTTCGTCGTGGTTACATCACTAGAGCTCAAAAAAAACTAGTGCCCACACTTGCTGGACAGACCTTGGTAGCTTCGGTCAATGATCCAGCCTTATTAGAGCCACAGTTAACGGCCGAATGGGAACAAAGGCTACAAGACATTGCCGAAGGTAAAGCACCTCCACAGCCCTTTATCCATCAGATTCATACGTGGGTTAACCAACTTGTTAGCCAGCTGCCACAAGGCCCTAAGATTATTGTTCCAACTAAAAAGGGAACTGCATCAAAAGCAAAGGGAACTGCATCAAGAACAAAGGGCATTGGGTCTAGTAGAAGAACTCCAAGCCATCCTGAAAGCAGTTCTCAATATTCATCATCCTCTTCTCAAGGTTCGAGTTGGCGCAGTCAAACCAAAGAGGCTCAGCAGTCTAAACAGGCAAAGCACAAAGGGCCTAAAGCTTCTGAACTTACAGAAGTTGTCGGACAAGTATGCCCAATGTGCAAAAAAGGACAAATGATACAAGGCCAAAGTGCTTGGGGCTGTGCGCGTTGGAAAGAAGGATGTCGCTTTGTGATCCCCTTTGAAATGAATGGGGTTTTTATTCCCAAAGAAGAGGCAGCGCGGGTATGTGCCAGACGGCAATCAAGGCTTTTTCATGAAACTGATGGCAAGAAATATCGCTTAGAGATCCAAAAAACAGGTCGCCTTGCTTGGGCAGAAAGCAAGAGCAAGAGCAAAAGTAAAGGTAAGACTACCAATAAGACGAGCCGTTCAAAATCCGGAAAAAGCTCTCAAAAAAGCTCTGCAAAAAGCATAAGTTGGCGCTCAAAAACTGTTTCAAATAGTATGCCTAGCACACAACAAAGCAAGTGGAGTAAGACTTAGCAAGTGGAGTAAGACTTAGCAAGTGGAGTAAGACTTGGCAAGTGGAGTAAGACTTGGCAAGCGGAGTAAGACTGAGCAAGTAGAGTCAACCTTAGCCAGCTAGGCTGTGAATTAAGATTAAGGTGCTTTTTTAGCCTTATCCTTGATCATTTTAAGAGCGGCTTTAACAGCGGCTTTTGCAGCAGCCTTAGCCGCTAATTTACTTTCAGCTTTAATCTTGGCAATCTGTTGAGCCGCTTCGTTTTTAGCTTGTGCAAGAGCCTGAGCAAGTTCCTTGGCTGATTCGGCTTTGAGCTGTTCAATTTGCTTTTTATGCTCTGCCTTTACTCGCTCAAGCTCTTTGGTAAGCTTCTTATCCGCCTCCGCTTTCACCTGTTCCATTTGATTACTCATCTCAACAACAGTTAAGGCTTTGGCCTGTGCGATTAAGTAATTTTTTTCTTGCTCAGTATAGGTCTTGACCTTCTTTGTAGCACTCGCTTCCTTCTTATTTATGTTCTTGTTTTCACTCTTATGTTTTGAGGCCGATAGATCAGCATATGTTGTTTCAACCGTTTGAGTTTTGATCTGAGCCAGACTTGAGCTTCGCTTAATAAATGCTTCACTGAGTTCATAGCTATTGACTCTCACCTTGCTGTTCTTTGACTTAAGTTCATCAATTTGGGCTTGCGCTACATTTTTAGGAACTTTAATTGAGGAAAGTTTTGCAAGCTCATATAAAGGCTTAATCTGAGTCACTAGTGTATTTTTGACTTGGAGCTGACGAAGTTTTTGACTCTGAGCTAAAGGACTTAAATCACTCACCAAAGTATCGTTTAAATTAAGATATTGTAAATCACTTAAAGCCTTTAAAGGATCAATTTTTTGTACGGAGGTTTCAGATAGATTTAAATTATAAAGCTTGGATAAGCCTTGCAAAGGGCTAAGATCTTTGACTTGGCTTTCGCTTAGATTAAGCTGATTTAGATTAGTGAGTTGAGCAAGTGGTGATAGATCCGAGAGTTTTTCATTTTGCTCTAGATTTAAGAACTCCAGTTTAACTAGTTTACTTAGAACACTTAAGTCCCTGATTCCTGTGCGAGTTAAGTCGAGGCGCTCTAATTGAGTCAATTCACTGAGTGCGGTAAAGTTAATAATTGGTGTTTTGTCTAAGTATAGTCTTTCAAGTTGCTTTAAAGAACTTACAGCAGAAATATCTGTAAGCTGATCACACCAACGTGCACTGACTTCCTTGAGCTTGGTTGAGTTTTTCAAGAAATCCAAAGAGCTAATCTTGGTGAATTGTAGCCAGATTTCCTCTAGGTTGGTGAGCCCACTCAAAGCGGAAAAATCATTAGCCTTTGACATATATAGATTAAGTTTTTTGAGTTTTTTAAGCCCTTTTAAAGGACTTAAATCCTTAATACGATCAGACGCATATAAATCCAAAACTTCGAGTTTGGGCATATTGGCAACAAGTGAAATATTATCCACATCACTCATATATAAATTGAGCTCAACCATCTCTTTGTTGGTACTCAAAGCCTGTAAGTTTAATAGTTTAGTGGCATAACTATTGAACTTAATAAGTTTGGTTAATGGTGCTAAAGGACTTAAATCGATTCTATCTTTACCGATTTGCATCGATTTCATCTTGAGTTCTTTTAAGGCGGTTAGGCTTCCAACAACTTTTAGATCAGTAATCGCCGTAGAAGAAATCTCTAAACGTTCGATCTGGGTCATTCCCTTTATGGGCGAAAGGTCGGTGATTTTACTTGAATAGAGCGAAACCGACTTAACTTCTGGGATTGTCGCAAGTTGCATAACCGATTTAAAATCAGCATTATCAGACTCTTTATCAAAGCCAACTGTAAGTTTGGACAAGTTTTTTTGAGCCTTGATTTCGGCTAAAGCCTCTTGGTTGATTTGCTTGTAAGTACAAGTCGTCCATCGACATTTGGCTTGAGCATTAGAAATTGATAAACTCATGCCGAAAAACATAAGGACTATAAGGCTGATCGAATAAGTAAAGCTGATCGAATAAGTAAAGAAAGTTCGTTTTTGTTTATTTGGGCTCATTCTTATCCCTTAAGGTTAAGTTAAAGTCATAGATTTATGGTAAAATATCCTATCGTAGTTAGATTCTAAACTTAAGATCTTTTATGAACTAGCCATTGCAACATCAGTCCTAGCCCTGTTGTTGTAACAGATTTAAGTAACTGTTATTATTAAGAAAAATCGATTTACCTTAACTGCAGAACTATATCAAAGTCATAGTTACCAAGCTCGTTAATTTAGACTAAGTCTTTATTTTTTAAGGAATTTACTTGCTGAACAGCTGTTTGATACATAAGCTAGGCCCATTATTTAACGAGTGTGCCAAAGTTAAAATTACTTAATTATGAAAAACTAACTTTGAGCACCGTACATAAGGTCTATATGAGGAGCAGGGTGATGGTTCACCAAGTGCATCAAAGTATTATCAGAGATCCCATTCATGGAGACATCTTTTTATCACCAGAAGTTCGAACTTTAATCGACACCAGTACCTTTCAACGCTTACGTTATATTTCGCAGTTAGCGACTTGCCATTTTGCCTTTCCATCGGCAACGCATACCCGCTTTTCTCATTCGATTGGTGCCTACCATTTGGCAACGACCTTGGTCAAAAGGCTCAATGAAATCTATCCGGGTACCATGAGTGAGCTTGATCAACAGTTGGTCTGTTATGGGGCTTTACTTCATGATATTGGGCATCCTCCCTTTTCTCATATGCTTGAAACACCCGATGTCTTTGCGACTTATGCGTCACATGAGGAATGGGGCAAGCGCTTGTTACTTGATGAAGCCGGTGATTTAAATCATGCGATGCGCTCTTTAGTGGGACAAGAAGGCATTGACCGTTTGATTGATATTATGGAAGGTCGTGTGAGCTTACCGGCGCTACACGATATTGTAAGTAGCCAACTCGATGTTGATCGCTTAGATTATTTATTACGTGACCAGCACTTTACCGGTGTGGAAGTAGGCGGCTTTGATACCCGTCGTCTTTTTAGGTCAATTCGACTCCGTGAGGATGGTCATTTGGCGATTAGTCGGGATGGACTACCGATTGTTGAAGCCTATTTAATTACCCGTTGGCATATGTATTATTTGGTTTATTTTCATAGAATTAGTGTTTTAACTCAAACCTACATTACCCGAGCCTTACAACGCGCTAAGTTTCTGTACCAAAAAGGTGATCTTCAACTTAATGAAGCCTTAAAAAACATCCTCATCAATGATCATTTACAGCCCAGCGAATATGTGAAACTGACTGACGCACCTATTATGATGTCCCTCTTTGAATGGGCTCAGCATAATGATCATATTTTATCAACTCTTTCTAAAAGAGTCACGTCTCGTAGTGAGTTTCATCGTAGGATCACCGGCTATCCTCTAAAAATCAGTATGGCCCGCCGCTTAATGCCTAGTCTTAAACAGATCATCACCGATGCGGGCTATGTTCCAGAATCTGACTTAATCTTGGCTAGAACTCAAAAACGAGGCTATTTCCCTTATGATAGTGGGATTCTAATGGAAGATGGTACCGATGTGCGTGAACGCTCTAGAATCATTAAAGCCCTTGAAAATAAAATCGATGAGGTCATGATTTTTGTGCCACCCGATTGCGTTGATTTATGCGTGGCACATATTGATAAAGAACTCGAAGCAAGCAAATTGAGTTAAGTGTTCCTTAAAGAAGCTATTCTTAACTTGGATGAGTCATAGGTTCACAGTAGATGAAAGTATTACCAAAAGGAATTACCGGTTTTTTTCACGTTGAATCAGAAGCACCGCCAAGTGTTTCCAAAAGTGACTTTAAGTCTTTTTGCTACCAATTCACTCAACTTATTGGTGCAAAAGTAGAATCTACTACTGATGATATAACAAATGGGAGCTTAACGGACTTATCATCAACTCGAAATTATTTTGCACAACTCATCACACACAAAGCCAAGTGTTATTGGCTTCTTTGTAATCAGCATTATCCATTGATTGGTCTATCAACCGATCATAAGCTTAATTGTGAATCACAATTTATTGATTTAGCTATGTTCGATATACCAAGCGAAATCCCTACTCATGTTAGAGGAGAGTTTGTAATTCTGACCAGTGCACAGTTAAGGCAGAAACCCAACATGGAGATGCTCTGTGAGCTTGAGCCTGTAGAACTTAAAGAAATCAAGTACTGGGGCCCAAGCCAAATCGCTCAAATCATTTTTAATACTTGGGATTAGAGCTAAGACTCAGTAAATTCTATAAATGCCTGCTTCGATTTCGTGGTAAATAGCTCGAATGCACTTAGGGATGTAAACGCGCCTTAAGCTTAAATAAGCGAGATGAGCCGTTGACTACTCCAGAACTAGCACTAGATTGGTGATTAAATAGGTTACTGACGCCATGGCCTCCGATTTGAATTAAACCTTGGTGTCTGACCTTAAAATTAAATTGTTGCGGATCCTGGTCGCATATATCTCCTGCCCCATCTTGATCGCTGTCTTCTTGGTTGGGATTTGCCGTGCTAATGCAATTATCGATACTATCATCCACTCCATCACCATCGAGATCAACTAAGGGCATCATGACTCCGGCTTCTATTCCACCCTCTGTACCGGCTGTTTCGGTTCCACCCTCTGTACCGGCTGTTTCGGTTCCACCCTCTGTACCGGCTGATTCGGTTCCAGCTTCTGTATCGGCTGTTTCGGTTCCAGCTTCTGTACCGGCTGTTTCAGTTCCACCTTCTGTACCGGCTGTTTCGGTTCCACCCTCTGTACCGGCTGTTTCAGTTCCGGCTTCAAGCATTTCTTCAAGGCGATTACCTGTGTTAATATCAGCTGTCAATTCTCCAGCTTCCCATAAGATGGTGAGAACCGCTGAATCAACTAGATCATCTGTAGGTCGCCAAACGATATCAATTGCCATTTGTCCGGTAGGAGGAATGATTACTTGCTCATTCACCCATGAGCCCTGTTCGACAATAAATAACTCTTGGACATCATCTGCTTCTTCAAGACGCCAATCTGTAATCGTAAAGGGTTCTTCGCTAGGATTTACCAAAGTTAACGACAGAGTTTCTTCTGAGCTTGACTGATCGGGAAAACTCAAGCTAGTTGGTACTGCTAATAGTCCTAAATCAGCCGTGCTGTTTTTACTTGGTAATGGATCACCACATGCCGTGATGTATGAAGTAAGCAATAGTGAACATACAATTAATCTAAACATATGTAGTAAGTCCGTATTTGATAAAGTCTGAGCACTTTTTTATGACAAATGATTGATACTTGCAAGTCTTGTCATAATGTTTAAATATAAGCAAAACAATCTATTCACTTATGGAGTTTGCCCATGCTTCGGCTTTTGCTTACCCTTATCTTATCGGTGTTTTTGCTGTCTTCAGCAAGCGCTCAAGATACCCCGCTTACCATTGGCTATCAAGGCTTTATCACCGATCAAGCTGATCAAGTCATTAACGGCTCTTATCCCATTACTTTCCGACTATACAATGCTTCTAGTGGTGGTGCTCTGATTTGGGAAGAAAGGCATGGCAGTGTTAATGTTGTCGAGGGCACTTTTAGCGTGAACCTTGGTACAATGACTGATTTACCTGCTGATTATGATGCTAGTACTCCTCTTTATTTAACTCTACAAGCCGATGGAGATGATGAAGTTTCGCCTCGAATGAGAATTGGTGGCACTTTACGTGCTCAATGGGCCCAATATGCTCTTGTCGCTGACCATGCGATTGATGTCGAGGGTGAAGACATTCACCCGCGTTCGGTCAGTATTGGTGAACAAGAAGTCATCAATGCAGAGGGAAACTGGGTTGGCAACCTTGATGGCATGCAAGGTGCCCAAGGCGAACAAGGGCCACAGGGTGAGCAAGGTCCTCAAGGTGCCCAAGGTGAGCAAGGCCCGCGTGGTGATCAAGGCCCTCGAGGAGACCAAGGCCCAATTGGCCCTCGTGGTCGTGACCTAAACTTTGCCTCTGATTCAGACCAAGATGGATGGTATGATTGGGTTGAAAATGCGGTTGGTTCTAATGCAAACGATCCAAGTGATCTACCCGATGATGTCAACAACGATGGTATTGCTGATATGCTAGCCGGTCCTCAAGGTCCTCGTGGAGAGCAAGGCCCACAAGGTCTTCAAGGTCCACAAGGTCCACAAGGTGAGCAAGGCCCTCAAGGTGAGGCTGGTCCTCAAGGTCCAGCGGGAGAATTAAATCTCACCGCTGATGCTGATAATGATGGTACTCCCGACTGGATCGAAGTAGCGGCCAACACCAACTATTTAGATCAGCAAGCTCAACCTGTTGACAGTGACAATAATGGGGTCGCCGACGTACTGCAGGGTGCTCAAGGCTTACCTGGTGCACAAGGTGCTCAAGGTTTACAGGGCCCCGATGGTCCGATGGGCCCCCAAGGTCCTCGAGGTCGAAGCCTATCTTTTTATGATGATAGCGATGTTGATGGCTGGTACGATTGGGTTGAAATTGCGGTTGGCGCTAATCCCAATGACGCAGCTGATGTACCGGTTGATGTAAATGGCGATAACATCCCTGATGAGTTAGTAGGTCCAGCTGGTCCTCGTGGTCCTGCAGGTCCTCAAGGCTCAGAAGGCCCCCAAGGGCCTCAAGGTATTCAAGGTCCTCAAGGAATTGTTGGCCCACAAGGCCCCATCGGCCCAGAAGGTCCACAAGGCCCAGCTGGTGAGCTGGACCTAACTTTAGATACTGACAATGACGGCTTCCCTGATTGGGTAGAGGTCAGTGTTGGTACCTTAGTTGATGATGCCACAAGCGTACCCGCTGATGTTGATAACAATGGTATCGCTGATGGCGTGCAAGGTATACAAGGTCCTGCTGGCCCCGCCGGTATCGCCGGCCCTGAAGGCCCTGCCGGAGTTGCCGGACCTGCTGGCCCTGCTGGTGTTGCTGGACCTGTTGGACCTGCCGGCCCCGCTGGAAATATCGGTGCACCACAGTTTGACGGTCGCTATGGCCTAAATCTTGGTGAGGTTGTACCAGGTGATACAGTCGCAAGTGCTCAGCAAGCCTTAACCATCGCTGATAATAACCAATTTGGTGTAACTGGTGTCATCGTGGCACCAGAGCCAGGTACGACCATCGAGCGTTTAAGTGTTGACGTCAACATAGATCACCCAGATATCAGCCAGTTAACCGTCACTTTGATTTCTCCTGATGGTACTGAAATTATTCTGCACAATCCCGAGGCTGGTAGTGGCTCAGGCCTAGTGAAGAACTTTCCCCGCCAAAGCAACCCTGCAAGTGGCTCAATGGAAGATTGCTTTGACGAGACCACTCCAGGTGTATGGAGTTTGAAGATTGTGGACAGTGTTGAGGGACCATTCGATGGACAAGGCGCAGTCATCGAAGGGCGCTTAGTGAGTTGGTCTGTGAACTTCAACGAAGGCTGGACTGGCTCGGATATCTTCACAGGTAATGACATGATCGTAGACGGTAAGGTCGAAACCCGTACAGGTGTGGAGATTACTATGGGTGGGGATTTGGTGTTTAAGGATGTTGAAGGGAATATTACTCAGTCGGTCAGTGCGAGTCGACCCTCCTCCATGGCTTTTACCGATGAAACTGGTCAAATTGTTGCACAGTCGATTGGATATGATGGAAGTTACTTTTACACGATAGAGGAAGTTGGAGGAGTTAAAATGGTTGTCAAAAGAAGTACATCTGGATCTATATCGATCCCTGATAATTGGCCAAAAATCATTGATGCTCGATATGATACCAGTATCAGAAACTATTACAATAGTACGAGCTACAGAGATTATTATAAAAATAGTTCATGTTCCACGTCATCTTCATACTATTGGAGTACTTCTAATAGATATTATTTAACAAATGTTGGTACTAATAAAGTAAATACTACATTCCCTGTTTATGCCTACCATGAGTCGACTCAACAAATTGTGATAGTTGAAGCAAACGATGTATCTGAGGATAGCGTTGGTGGTTATCGGCAAAGTAACAATAATAATTGCTATAATACGAACAATAGCGCCACATACAAAGCTTTACACATATCTGGAACACTAGAAGAGTTGGGACAGCTGAATTCAAATCTCACTCCCACTTTCTCATCACCATTTCCTTTTTAAAACCTAAACTAACAAAGCATTAACATAACAAACAAACAAAGAAAAAAAGAAGCAGCCTTTTAAAAAAACTCTCCTTTGACTTAATTCTCAATTCAATCAAATACACCTCGCCCATGCATTAACTAAAAGTTAAAGTGCTTGGCGATTATGTTTAATGATGTACTTCCTTATGTTGTTGAACTTACTATTTACAGCATTTCAAAAGCCGCTTTATCGCTGTTCCTACCCAAACAAAGAAGTAGCCTTTTAAAAAAACTCTCCTTTGACTAAACTGTAAACTTGTAAACGAACAAACTTGTAAACGAACTGTAAACGAACTGTAAACGAACCATCAAAATAATTTGTCCCTAAAAACCGGCCAAATATGACCGCTTTTAAACTTTTTTCTTCATAGTGCGCAACAAAACTC
>CAKZRU010000116.1 GCA_937146725.1 uncultured Myxococcales bacterium | reverse complement strand
GCATCAACATCATCTTGAGTAAGCATACCAGAGCTTTTGGCGGTTTGGTGAAGTTGCTCAAACTCAGAAATATTGACCCCTCCTAAAATCTGAGTCGTCGGTTCCTGAGTTGGGCTTTGTTGAGTAGTGATTTTAACGGTAGATTGATCGCGTTGCTCCAGATTCGTGTTTTGAGTGTTTGATTCAACAGAAACAGAAACAGAACCAGAGCTTTCACCAAACATAAAATTATCGGTCGAAAAAGGATCCGTATTTCTGCCTGTAATTGGCTCAAAGGCAGCAGAGTCTTCATCACTTTCAGTGGGCACATACTCGGGCGCTTCTGCATCACCTTTTAAGCGATCATAGACTAAATCTAATTCATTGCGATAAGTGTCGCCTTGAGCGATATGACCCAAGATGGAGTGTATTTTGGTGAGAGGTTCAGACTTAGTCCAAGGCGCAACCTTGGGTCTAAGTGCCGCGCTGGGTGTGAAATTAGGATCAGATTGGGCTTCGGCTTGGGCTTCGGCTTGGGCCTTTTCGATTTCTTCCATTTGCTTCATCACTTCAGCTTCTTGACTTTTGGTCATAAGGGCGCTGGTGATAATTTTTTTCCGATCTTTGTTTGTGTCATCACTCATACATCTACTCCTAAGCCTATAATTTCGACTCTCTGCCACTACTTTAGTCTAATTTTTAAACAATATTAAAGACTTTAATCCCTTGCCTCATCTTAACTTCAGATCAAACATATATCTTGTTGCTATTAATCCCATTGACAAACAAGCTTAGACCAAACTTGTGAGTGCGCCAAATCTTGATGAGCTTGCTCAAGCTCATGAGGTGCATACACCTTATAAACGGGCTCAAGCTTTATTCCTTGATCTTCACTTTGTAATGATTCTGTATTTTTTATTAAAAAAGGAAGAATCTTCTGTCGATAAGCTTGGGTAAGATCAGCCTTTTCTTGGATGGAGCGAGAACGTAAAACCGTACCAATAATTTGTGCTCTTTTGGCTAATAGAATACCCAAGTTAAGCTCCGCCTTAATCCCACCAAGTAAGCCGATCATAACTAAGCGTCCTTGATGCTTGAGTCTTTGCATATTTTCCTTCAAGTAAGCCGCTCCAATAAAATCTAAAATAAGATCGAAGTTATTCTGCTCATCAGCACCCATAAAACGGCCATGTTCTGACAAATAGACCTTTTGTAGGTGAAGTTGACTTAAAGCTCGTTCCTTTTTCCACAAACTTCGGGTTGTTCCACTTACTTTAGCGCCTAAGAAATCAGCGATTTTAGCGGCGGCACAGCCAACTCCACTTCCAATCGCATGAATTAATATCTCATCTTCTTCTTTGAGCTGTCCTTGATTAACTAAAGCGTCGTAAGCGGTAAGATGAGCCTCGGGAATGGAAGCCGCTGTACTAAAAGAGAATTGGGCCGGAATAGGTAATAAATGTCCACAAGGGACAATAATTTGTTCGGCATATGCCTCCCCTGAGCATATTCCCATGACTCGATCACCAAGTTGAAAGCCTTCACAATGATCAGCACCATTCGAAAATGCTTCAATCACCCCCGCAAACTCCAAGCCTAAAATATCTTTTGCCACACCGGGTGGAGCAGGGTAATGACCTGCTTTTTGTAAAAGGTCAGCTCGATTAATCCCAAAGGCCTTAATTGAAATCCTAGCAAAGTTCACCTGTGTGTTGAGACTAAAGATCGGTTGCTCTTTTACTTGGATCTGGAGTTTTTGATCTGCTGTACAAACAATTACTCTCATCATGTTAATCCCAATGTTTTTGCTTACGCTGTGCTTTAATTTGGCCCCGCTGCTTTTTGGCCTTAAGTCTTCGCTCCTTTGAACCCTTACTGGGCTTAGTCGCCTTACGGACTTTGGGAATGAATAAGCCTTTTTTGATCAGTTCAATGAGACGCTCTTTAGCCAATTCTATATTTTTACTTTGACTTCGAGTCTCATCAACAGAGCAAGTAATACAACCGGCCTTGTTAATTCGGTGACTTAAACGTTCCGAAATTCTTTGTTTTTGCTCATCATCTAGGGCTGAACTTTGCAAAACTGACCAAGTAATTTGCACTTTGGTACTTGTTTTATTCACATGCTGCCCACCGGCACCGCTTGCTCGACATGCTTTAATCATAAGTTCAGAAAGTGGAATTTGAACGCCACTTTGCACAAATAGGTCTTGGTCGGCTTTCATAGGATGGCCCTTAGGGTTTAAGTCTTTAATCTAGCTGGTTTAATCTTATACAAAAAAGTCCGTGATTTTACCAAACATAGGGCTCTCTCATTAAACAGTTTTATCTTTAAGCAACTCAAAATACGTATGAGATTCATTATTTTATGGCAGAGTGTTTAAAGCAAATATACAATGATGGACTGACAAATATTTTTTAAAAAGGTTAAACAATGAAAAACTTACCTCAACTATATAGTACACTGTTACTATTGCTGTGCTTCAACCTTATTGCATGTGATGATGAGCCAGAAGCAAATACGATGGCCGGTGAAACCGAAGCGGGCGAAGTGATGGCCGGTGAAACCGAAGCGGGCGAAGTGATGGCCGGTGAAACCGAAGCAGGCGAAATCCCTATTCCCTTTGATCCAACTTCTTTAAACGGTGAGTGGGATCTTAAGATTCGCTTGGTTGATGTGGGTAATATCGAGGTGGACTTTCGAGTTACGATTGAAGCGAGTGAAGTCTTTAACATCGATCGCTTTGATATGAGTGTACTCAAAGACGGCGAGGTGAGTGAAAGCATTGCTACTGTCAATGACATCGAAGTGGCTGAAAATGGAGACTTTTCACTTGATATCACCGAAGCGATTATTCCCGGCGATTTTTCACCAACCGGTAGCAATGTGACTGTCACATTTACTTTAAACTCACAACTTGGGGGGAACTCTAGTACAAGTTCCTTCTGTGGTGAAGTGACCGGTGAAGTGGTTTCTTTAAGCTTACCGATTACAATGAGTACTTTTGGAGCGATCGAAGCCGGTAGTAACCCGACTATCCCCGGATCATGCAATGACGAAGCTGGCCCAATGATGCTACCAAGAATTGAAACTTGTCCGGACTTGTCTGCCGGTATGAACATGCTTAGTTCAGGTGGGTATGAACGTGGCTTTGAAGTCATTTTACCCTCTAACTATACCGAGGAGATGTCTTGGCCTTTAATTACGCTTTGGCATGGTTTTGGAAGCAGCCCAAGCGAGATTAAATCATACTCTAATCTTGAAGACTATGCTGAATCAGAAGGCTTTATTATGGTGGTTCCTTCTTCATACCCAGATGGGGCGGTTGAATGGGATTCTTTAGCCCCTGGTGATAGCCCTGACCTTGCCTTTTATGATGATATGATTCGCTGTTTATCAGAGTCTTTTTCGGTTGATTCACAACGTATTCACTCCACCGGATTAAGCGCCGGTGGCTTATGGACGGCCTATTTAAGTGTTTTCCGCTCGGATATCCTCGCGTCTTCGGTCGGAATGTCATCGGGTCTTATTCCCGATTATCCTATGACAAGCACAGCCATTCCTTATTTAGCCGCTTGGGGTGGAGAAGCTGATGTTGCTTATGAACAAGATTTTCATATCTTGGCGCAAGATTTGATCGCTGACTTAAGTGCTAATGACCACTTTGTGATGAGCTGCAATCATAACTTGGAGCATGTTTGGGAAGCTGAGTTTACTCCATGGGTGGTACGCTTCATGTTAGATCATCCAAAAGGAATTAATGAACTACCTTATGCTGGAGGCTTGCCAGAAGGGGTTTATCCTGATTATTGTGAAGTTGTTAATGCCGAATAGGATGTAGCATTTTAAATAATGTCTGACTGACTTCGGCAAATTATTTTTCATCCGAGGTGATTCATGACAGCAAATACAAATCCCCAATATGTTCTCGCTATTGATCAAGGTACAACCGGCAGTACAGCACTCATTATCAATGAAAATATGCAAGTGCTTGGGCGAGCAAATTATGAGTTTACACAGCATTTCCCTCAACTAGGCTGGGTAGAACATGACCTTGAAGAACTGCTGAGCTCTGTGCATAAAGCCATTCAAGGCGCCA
Organism: uncultured Myxococcales bacterium; assembly: GCA_937146725.1. GTDB lineage: Bacteria > Myxococcota_A > Bradymonadia > UBA7976 > VGTA01 > CAKZRU01. The sequence continues at coordinate 5,422 of CAKZRU010000116.1, read as the reverse complement.
TTGCTCAAGCTCAAATTAAAGCAGAGGAAATTAAGGCGATTGGAATCACCAATCAGCGAGAAACGATTGCGCTTTGGGATCGTGCTTCTCATACCCCTTTGCACCGAGCGATTGTTTGGCAATGTCGTCGAACCAGCCAATACTGCCAAGAGCTTAAACAGGCCGGTCATGAAGCAAGAGTACGTGAACTCACCGGACTTTGCCTAGATCCATACTTCTCCGGCACTAAGATGAATTGGCTACTAGAAAAAGTGGAAGGTGCTCGAGATAGAGCCGAAGCAGGTGAGCTCGCTTTTGGTACTATGGATAGCTATTTGCTGTGGAAACTGACTAATGGCATGGTTCATGCGACCGATATTTCGAATGCCAGCCGAACTCTATTGATGGACTTAAAGTCAGGTGCATGGAGTGATGAACTTTTAGAGCTGTTCAATATTCCACGCTCGAGTTTGCCGGAAATAAGAAGTAACAGCGAAGTCTATGGATATACCCAAAACTTTGCTTCTTTGCCTGATGGTATTCCAATCGCAGGTATGGCTGGCGATCAGCAAGCCGCTTTGTTTGGACAGGCCTGTTTTAACAAGGGTGAAGCTAAATGCACCTATGGCACAGGCGCCTTTCTATTGATGAACACAGGGAATGCGCCAATTTATAGTCAACATGGTTTATTAAGCACTGTAGCATGGAAATTAGGAAATCAAACTACCTATGCTCTTGAAGGCAGTGCCTTTATTGCAGGGGCAGCAGTACAATGGCTTCGTGATGGTCTAGGTCTGGTTAACTCAGCGCCCGAGATCGAAAAGTTGGCATTAGAGGTTGAAGATAATGGTGGGGTTTATTTTGTACCCGCTCTCACTGGTTTAGGTGCTCCTCATTGGAATGCTGAAGCACGAGGCCTTATCTGTGGACTCACTCGAGGGAGTAACAAGGGTCATATTGCTCGAGCAACTCTTGAGGGTATTGCTCATCAAAACGATGATATATTGACAGCGATGACCGCCGATTTAGGCGCCAAGCTACAAGTCCTAAAGGTAGATGGTGGTGCATCAGCAAATCAACTTCTGATGCAAATCCAAGCAGATCTTTTGGGCTGTGAAATCATTAGGCCTACTATGCTTGAAACCACGGCTCTTGGGTCGGGAATCATGGCCGGTTTAGCAGTTGGTATTTGGACCGATTTAAGTGAAGTGAGCGCAAGATGGTCTATCGCTGCTCGCTTTACTCGTCAAGCAACAGAATCTCAGATCAACGACCGAAGACGGGCTTGGCAAGAAGCCGTCAGAAAAACCGCACAATAAACTTCATCCTCTTATGCTTTGGTTGTAAACAAAGTTTATTCCCCGCTTGATCTGAGCTTAAGTAAGCTTTCAATCCGTTTTAAAACTCGCTATTCCACTTCTCATTTACCCAACGAATGACATCTGTAACTGGCATGGGCCGAGCAAAATAATAACCTTGTAGGTAATCGCATTGCAAAGAAGCTAATGCTTGTGCATCTTGTTCGGTTTCCACACCTTCTGCAACGGTGACCATATCAAGTCTCTGCGCCAAATGAATAATGGATTCTACCAAGGCCATATGTCTTTCATCTTCATGCATTGGTCTAATAAAAGCTTGGTCAATCTTTAGGGTATCTGCGGGTAAAGTTTGTAGATAACTCAAGCTCGAATAACCGGTTCCAAAGTCATCAATGGCAACGCTCGCTCCATGATCACGACAGTTATTCAATGCATTTGTCACTTCTTTTGGACTGCTCACCAATACTGACTCAGTGACCTCAATCTTTAATGAGTTTTTTGGCAGGTCATAAGTTTGTAACAGCTCTTGCACTTTATTCATCAGATCAGCATCTAAAAAGTCGCGAGATGAGAAGTTCACACTCATAAACATATTTTCCGAGACATTTGCCGATAAATCCATGGACGACAAGAAAAGATTTCGCATTTCGCCCAAGTCTTTACATGCTTGCTTAACAGCCCAATGAGTCATTGCCACCATTTGGCCCGAACGCTCAGCGACCGGTATGAAATCACCTGGAGAGATCATCCCCCGCTCGGGGTGAATCCATCTCATCAATGCTTCAAAGCCTGCTAAGCGCCCTGTATTTGCCTCGATGATAGGTTGGTAGAATAAAACTAACTCATCATCTTGTAGCGCTGTATCAAGATCATTTTCCAAGTTGATCGTGGACAAGGCTCGCGCAAACATATCCGAAGCAATGGGGTCAGCTTTGACCACTGGTGTGTTTGGCTTAGTTTGAGAAGTAGCGGGCTGATCATCACTTTCCACTTGCTTAGAAGGTAAAACCGCATGATCTGCAGCCAAGCGTAGCTTTTCATCTAGGCTTAACTCAGGCTCTTTGCTTTGGTCTTGATCATATTTGGCTAGGGACTTTTTCAAATGCCCAATCAATACTGACATACACACCTTAAGAATAGGGTCGGCTTGATCAAGACGTCGATTAATTTGTTCTCTTGAAATCTTGCGTAGTTTACAATCGCTTTGAGCAAAGGCACTTGCTGATCTAGGTTGGTCACCAATGATTGACATTTCACCAAACAAAGAGCCCTCACCATAACAAACAAGTGGAATGAGTTCAGAGCCTCTTTCAAGAACAATTTGAACTTCACCACTTTCTACAAGATAGGCACAGTCCCCAGAGTCCCCCTCATGGAAAACCCATTCTCCCGCTTTAAAAGTTCTAACCATCATGCGGTCTGTATTGATATACTGATCCATATATTTTACCTCAGCTCTAACTGATCGTTATCTTACAATTTTAGACTTAGTAGGAAAGCCCATGGTGACGTCTCCAAGTAGCTAAATCTCCCACATTTAAAAAGGGATTGGTAGCCCGAACTTGATTTAATGGTGCATGCTCACCACCATAGGCATGGCCCGGATATAAAGTGAGATGTCCAGGTAAACTCGCTATACGCTGAGTTAAGGTGTAGTACATTTCGTCAACGTCACCACCAGGTAAATCAACTCGGCCACAACCGCTTAGAAACAAAGTATCTCCAGAAATCAAGGTTTGATCCACACAAAAGCATTGTGAACCTGGTGTATGCCCTGGCGTGTGTAAACACTCTATCTCCACCTCACCCACCTTGATTTTTGATCCTGAACCATGAGCGATAAAATCTGATTTTGAAAGCCCAGTTACCTTTATTATACCTTCTACCTCATGCTCATTGGCATGTACTTTACAGGGACAACGTTCCATAAGCTTGGGTAAACCCTCAACTGTATGGCCATACATCGTACCCCCAACATGGTCAGGATGATAATGAGTTGCTAAGGCACCGGTAAGCTTATATCCATCCGCTTCAATCAGATCGACTAAGTCCTCGACTCCCCAAGCAGGATCAATGACAACACATTCACGAGTTTTTTTATCGCCTATTATATAGACAAAGTTTTCCATCATTTGTGCACGTGGATCATGCTGAGCAAAATCTCTGCCGGCCAATAGCTGTCTAAAGTATATTTGTTCGTTCATCTAATGACTCCTAAGTTTTAGGACAATCTTTATTGGTTACCCTTGCGCTCAAATTCTAGGGTACGCCATTCTCCTCGATCTGCCGAACCTCTACAAGCATGAAGTACACCATGCTTTGGGTCAGTAATCACAACTGAGTTGGTAATGGTACCTTGAGCATCTTCTACATATCGATTAATACTGTATACACCATCAGAACGATCAGCAAAGATTGCTTTTACACTGTCTAAAGAATGTTCATCAGACTTGGTCAATAATTCTGTAACTCGATCATAGCGAGATGCACTACTCGGAGATGGGTTGATCCATTCTCGGTCTTGGTGTTCCTTGAATAAGCAATGGTTAGATCGACCTATGGCACCGTTGCTCGTATCTCGTTTAAAGGCATCGTCCGGCGACCTTTCCCATTCAATACCTTGATCAGCATTTCCGATCCAATAACTGTGTGCACCTGCAACCGGTGCTGTTTCACACACTAAGCTTGCTGCCGCAAAATCTTTTTGGGTTACTGCTTTATGCAATACGCTTAAATAGCCCACACCCACTCTTGACTTCCAGGTTTTTAAGTTAGTCGTTCCAACAGACACTCCATATTCATTCATGCCCACAAGAGTCATACAACCAGTACAAGTAACTGTCCACGTTTCAGGACCTGTATCGGGTAGTCGATGTAACGCGAATACGAAATCTATATCCGGTGGATTTAAGTCCCAACTTTGCCCATAAAAACTTTGTGTGTTGTCTGTTGGTGGAATTAAAAGAGAAGTACAGCCTTCATCTTCATCTGGTGGACTCACATCAGGCAAAAGAACGGCATCTCTTACATCGGTCATATTTGTAGCTGCATATAGAAGCTCTGGTGTTACACCAACAGCAAAGGCAATCGCCTCCTGCTCTCTTGCCGCCATAGGGTCAAAGCTAAGCGCTTGCGTCCAACATTGTGCACCTTTGGCAAGCAGTTCGTCTACCGAACCCCGCCCCCAAGTTTTGAAGTAACCCTCAGCTGAACTAAGCCTCATTTCGATGAACTGCTTGATCTTTGTTTGGTAATGCTGCCCATAGGCCCTTCCCATTTCCTCAAAAGACCCTTTAACGGTTAAACTTTCCAAGCTAAGAAGCTGACTCATATTCTCATTTTTTGTACTCATGATACCCTATCACAAAAAATATATTAAAAATTCCCTATGAAAACCAAGTAGATAAGCATCATGCTAAAAAAACTTTAAAAAAGTCCTTGCGTTCAGATGATCATCTAGGTTAGAACTCACCTCGCTTCGGGTCACAGCGCTCCAACGGTGAGCCAAAACGAAGCAGAGATTGTTTCCATGTGAAGCAAACTTTTATTAAAAACGATAACGTTTTAAATGTCAACTTTTTAAAAGTTAGCAAGTCAATATCACAATACAGTGATTGACTCTTTGAAATCATAGGTTGAATGAAATAGACGCAAGTCTAGCTCAAAAATAAAGCACAGCAAACGTGATTATGAGAACCAACAACACGTATAACAAGTTGGTTCAACCGAACACAAGCTCATTAAATTGAGTAAGAGTTCAGCGAACAAACTGGAGAGTTTGATCCTGGCTCAGAACGAACGCTGGCGGCGTGCCTAACACATGCAAGTCGAACGAGAATCACTCTTCGGAGTGAGGAAAGTGGCGCACGGGTGAGTAACGCGTGGGTAATCTGCCCTTTGGTTGGGGACAACAGTTCGAAAGGACTGCTAATACCGAATAAGTCGATCATTTCTGCGGAAAAGATCGGGAAAGATTTATCGCCGAAGGATGAGCCCGCGTATCATTAGGTAGTTGGTGAGGTAATGGCTCACCAAGCCAAAGATGATTAGCTGGTCTGAGAGGATGATCAGCCACACTGGGACTGAGACACGGCCCAGACTCCTACGGGAGGCAGCAGTGGGGA
>CAKZRU010000115.1 GCA_937146725.1 uncultured Myxococcales bacterium | reverse complement strand
TCTTTCCCACAATACACTGCGTAAGTCATCTTGATTAAGCTTTGAATACTTGTATTCTACCGAATCGGAGACTTGAGTTACTTTACCTACGCCAATAATCACTCTGTTACTACTTGATGACAAAGGTGTATCTTTAGCATAAAAGAAGCATAAAGACTGATCAGGTTCTAATGCCCCAAAAAAAGTATCGAGCATAACCAATTGATTTTCTCGTTCTTGTATCCAGTTAGTTCTAAACCCAAGCTGTGGTTCTCTTTCGCTGTTATAGTTTAGCTTATACTTATTAATAAGTTGCTGATTGTCATTAAACATCCAATTAAAGGGAACACAAGCCGCACTATATGATGGCGTTGTAAAGGGAGTAGGTTCAAAATGGCTATACAATTGTTGTTGAGATTGAACATAAGGATGTGACTCTTCATGGGTCATCGCAAATGGAGCCATAAATGCTCCACGCTCTTTTGCACAAGGAGGTAATTGATCTTTTGACAAGTTTTCAAAGGATTGATTAATAATCTTTAACTCTTCAGCTTCATTTTTCTTACTGTCAATATTTGATAAGACTTGACACGATATATTTTTGTCTGGGTTTTTACAGACAACCCCTTTCCATTTATTGTCATGCCAAGGCACACGGATTGTAATGTGATGAGTAGGAAGTTTTCTTGAGCCTTTGATCATCTTATTAATTTCCCTTAAATCCAAATAATTGAGTCGAATAACTACATCAAAAAGAAACAAATGATTAACTTTTCATATCTTTATTTTGTTTCAAAAAAATGATGCGAATAAACTTTATAACTATTTACAGCTAAATCCAAACACTTTTCACTGTTAAATATTTCAACCTGAAATCACCAAAACCTATTTTAACTCTGGCAACCTAAGTTCCTCACCAAAAACAGCCGATAGGTGCTTTAATAAACTAGGCTTTGCCCGCAATAAATCGGTCAGTTGTGACTCCTGTCTTGATAGCTCTTTGTTGTTGAATTTAAGGCCGCCTCCAACTACATACTCACCAAACTTTTCACCTCCTAATATAAAAGGTTGATCTTTCTGATCTGGTGCAACGCCACCGCCTTCTAGGATTAAGGTAAATAAGACTTGCCATAAATAGCGGTGGTAATAGGGTGCTTCTTGCTTAAAGTGTGGGGTTAAGTGTGAATAAGAAACAGGGCCTTCCACTGAAAAAAGGGTATGTGGGGTGAGCTGACTGTTGATTGGAACAAAGTATGTAGCCTGCTTGGGGTCTGTTAAGGCGCTGATGACTACTAATTGACCTAGGTTAATGGCCATTAAAGGGGCTTTATTGGGAAGATCTGTACAAGCTCGAATTGACTCATCTCCAAGAAGTAATTCTTGTAAAGAAGATTGATGATAAGCTTCATAGTCTTCTGGAGTAATGTAAAAGCGCACCTCACTGCTTTGGTCTCGGTAATTACTCCAAAAGTTGACCCGCCTTAGGATTCTTAAGCGGTCATCCATTTGAGGACCCTTTTTTGACTTGCGCTTTTGATTTATACCTATGCCTCGATAACGCTCGGCTAAGATTGATACAAAGGCCTCAAAATCTTCAAAGGCAGCTTTTGCACCAAGTTCATCAATCTGATTTTGTAATTGTTCAAGAAGCTTTTGCCCTTTGCTTTCTGCTTTCGCCACCATTGGCCATTGCTTTTTTTTGGTAGAGCGCCATTTCAAGGTGTACTGCAATAATGGCATCCATAGATTTTTGGCTACAGCAACAGTCTGGATGATATCCATATTAGTCCACAGCGTATTTAAGCGCTTCACTATTTGGTTTTCATCACTCGTGACCGCTCGCAATAACCACTTTACATGCCGTTGCTCTTTAACATGACCAAGCAGAGGCTTTTCTACTACATAATCAACGAACCGATTAAGCTCTTGATTGTCAGCCTGCTCGCTCGTTTCTTCTTGTAGAGTTTCTTCATACAGCCAAGGTTGTAGCCATTGAGCGGGATCAATATCCCGATACATAAACAGCTTTAGAATAAATTCTGATTGCTTTTTTTCCTCGAGATTACTTGTTAACACTAGCCATACTTGAAGCAAAATCGGATGACTGCCTAAAAATTGATCCCGATAGCTTTCTCGTAGACCACTTGGTATACGACTTCTTCGAGGCGTTTGATTGATAAACCTTGAGATTAAAAGTTGTTTTAGGTCTATTTTTAGCGTTTCAATATTTAACTCATGTTCAATCATATTTACCCTATTTTATCTCACCCATACTCACCAAGTACCTCTGCTATACACTACTCCCGCCTACTTATAACGCTGATAATGGCACAGCCCAAAGGCCTTCTCCACTGGGTAGGATATAAATAAAATCCCCATAAACCATTTTTCTCCGAGCTCATCTCGTAGTTTTGCTAGGCCTTTAAAGTCCGAAAAGTTTACGGATGCAGTCGCTTTGACCTCAATGCCGATAATGCCTTTAAAGCTTTCAAGAATAATATCTACTTCTACCTTGGTGTTGGTACGACAATGAGAAAACTTAATGCGCTCATCTAAAAAACTAGCCTGCTTACTTAGCTCTTGAAAGACCCAAGTTTCAGTATAGATGATATCTGTAAAATCTTAAAGTAGGACTCTGTAAAATCTTAAAGTAGGGCTTTAGGAATAACGAAACCAAAATAGAACTAACCAAATAAATTCAGAAACTTACGTTAACAAATCCTAGTCAAAAAGAATTAATCATTAAGAGGGAGCTTACCTTGAACCCAACGTTGAAATCTAGCTTCTAAGTCTAGTCCTCTGTGGTAGCCTCTCTTTGTGATCAGCTGACATGCAATTAAGGTTTGCTCAAAATCTTGGTCAGTCATCACAGCTTTGAGATTGCTTAAATCCGATAAGTCTTTCATTCGTTTTAGCGACACAGATAGTAGTTTCAACGCAGCCAAATGAGCCAATGATGCGACCGGTATAATCAGGTTGGGAAATACTTCGATCAGTTCTGAATGCTGCGTAATCTCTTGTTCAATCCCTGACGATGCAAAGAGTAAATCTATAGAGCTCGGGCTTACTTTATTAAACTTTAGGCTCACCATGGACAGTCGTTTTTGTTCATCTTGATCAAGGGCAAATTCTAGACTTCCTCCGGCTTTAATCAACTTAAAAGTTAAGGACTCGGCTTGCTCATCAGAAGCAACAGAAATCACTAGATCTAAATCGTTAGTAAATCGGGGTTCACATCTAGTTGAAACCGCTAAGCCACCTACTAAAGCCCAAGGGTATTCTAAGCTTTGAAAGATCGTTTTTACTTGTGAAAGTGAACGCTCTAATTGAGAAAAACTCATCTGTTTATACTTTCAGTTAGACGATGAACTTTGCTTTAGTCGAGGATCAACAATGGTGAGTGTCGCCCAGCCTTCGGTATCTGCTGGAGGCTGAAATAGCCATTGGTAAAACAATTCATCAATCGCTTCCGAAGACAAATGAGGATGTTCTCGCTTAAGTTGGCAAAGCTTCATTTTCATCCCTGCTTGATACAACTCCTCAATAATCAGCCCTTTATGAACAGCTGTACTTTGCTTGGACTTTGGCGTTATTGAATTCGACATTGTTGAATCTGACATCTGCGTAACTCCCTTTCAGCCCACACCTATTATGACTCTTAATTTGCATTAGGCCCTATAAATCATAGAGATTGCACTGATAAAAACAAGCTAACTTTCACTTTGTGAACTTGAGCTTAGTAAACATAAGAGTGTGCATAAATAAACTTAAAAGTTAAGGACTCGGCTTGCTCATCAGAGGCATCAGAAATCACTAGGTTTAAATCGTGAGTAAATTGAGGTTCACAATCTTCTTAAGGTTGTAATATTCGGGAGAGTGATATGCACGCAGTCAAAAGACATGACCTATTTACTTATTCACACGTGCAAAGTTTTTTGTAAAATTGATTATGACCAATGGCCTGCGGGTTTCCAAGTGATCTGATCGGATATACCTTTGATGACCGGCTCCAAAAACAGCTCAACCTCAGTGACTATCTCTTGGAAGGATTCAGGAACATGATCCTGCTTCAATCGTTTACGAAAGGCAGCCCACATCAGTTGGTGTGATGAAATAAAATATGCTGAAAAGGCATCGATAGGCTCATTCAATTCCGTCCCGCGTTGCTTGAAAGTAAGCCTTACAGCCTCAGCAAGGCTGCTTAATTCAAACTCAAATTGACGAGACAAAAGCCAGATGTCATAAAAATCCTTCATACGGCTGTTCAATTGTCCAAGCTTTATCATTGCTTCAAATTTCTCGGCAATAGCACTTTCCCGGCTATAGCAAAGAAGCAACGGTGCTGGCGAATCCAATATGCAAGGTAGTTCTGCTTTCTCTGGTCCCGGAAAAACGATGTCTCCAAATCCAATATCTATCTGCATGCTGATTCTAGCTGTACCCAGCAGACCACGAAACCTCACTCGGATTCCTTCATAGTCGGCATCTTCGGTGATTCGCTCTGTCTGAATGGAGTCAGAATCAAAGTTTAGGCCGTCAGGCTTAATGTCTACAGCAAGGATATCCCGTATATGCTCTGTGATACTTTCCTCATCATTTCCACTTTTTCCTAGCATATCGATATCCATGGTTGGTCTAAACTCTGGAGAGTTCCAAGCTCGGAGCATAAGCGCTCCTTTGAGGATGTAACGCTGAACGTGGTCTGACCGAGACAGACGGTATAAGAACCGCTCCATGGCATAATACTGAAGCATCTCAGTGAATGAACGGTTATCAGCTTTTGACCGGTTGAGAAGTCGTTGTCTCACCGATGCAGATATATTCTGAGACGATTTCATATACTTGCCTCCAGATAAGGGCGCACTATTTTGTCGACCCTACAAATCTTGGCATATTCTAGAATCTTTCTATGGTCAAACTTCTTCCTTCCCTTATAAAGTTTCAATGCCTCAAGGACAACATCCATCCCAATTTTATTCCGAAACTTGAAACAGTCTGCAAGTGTCTTTTCCAAGCTGTATACTTTTACGGTAACACCATCAATTTGATGTTCTTCAATACCTGCCATAAAGGACTCTTGGGAATACTTATAAAATTGAATTGGGGGGTATTCCATCGTTGATGGTTTACTGTTTTTTGGTATAGCCACTGAAATCTCATGTGGAATCTGAGTTGTTATTTCATGAAAGGAAAGCGCTGATATAAGGCAAATAACAGAATTTGGGACTCTCGTAGCAACAACAAAAAAGTCTGGATTCGAAATTGGTTCAATCTCAGTTAGCCGATAGATTCCTCTAGAGATTTGCTCAAGATCACCTGTATCACGAAGCTGATAAAGAGTTCGAGGATGTATTCCCGAATGAAGTGCTTCTGATGTTTTAATAACCCCACCGTTCTGGCTGATTATCTGTTTGGCTTTTTCCCGAGCATTAGACCTATTTTTTTCATCACTCATGGATAATATCCTCCCTATATATTTATAAGTAGGGCAATTACTATCCATTTTAATCAAAAACTCAAGATAACTTTGTTTTTTTGGGTAAGTTTAGCAAGTATAATCGACTTGCTGCTTTTAGTTTTCCCGTGTAATTTAAAGTGGGAGTTTAAATTACCCGAGTTTTTTTATGATTCAGAAAGTAGTCATCATGTATATTAAAAGAGCTTTAGAAGCAGTTGTGACTGAGATGTCTAGCCACTTTCCGATCGTATTGATCACTGGGCCAAGGCAAATAGGCAAAACGACGCTTCTTAAGCAACTTGCTGAGCCCAGCCGTAGCTACATTAGTCTTGATGACCCTTTAGCTCGGAACTTAGCATGCACGGAGCCTTTACTTTTCTTGCAAAGATATACACCTCCATTGATCATTGATGAAATCCAATATGCTCCCCAACTTCTCCCCATTCTCAAGTTACATGTTGACCAACAAGAAAGCTCAGGCCTATTTTGGCTAACCGGCTCTCAAACCTTTCATCTTATGCGTGAAGTCAGAGAAAGCCTTGCGGGTAGAGTCGGCATTTTACCAATGCAGGGTTTAAGCAATGCTGAAATTAAAGACGAAAGCTCTCAACCTTTTCTCCCCACAAAGGAGATGCTTTTAAGCCGCTGTAACCAATCTAATCAATGGGACTTAAAAACTGTTTATGAGCGAATCTTTAAAGGCTCGATGCCAGCGTTATACAAAACGGAACAAGATGTTGAGCGTTTTTACGCCTCTTACGTAGATACATATATTTATCGAGATATCAAAGAACTGACCCAAGTTGCCGATGAACTACAGTTTCAACGATTCTTAGTGGCCTGTGCTGCAAGAACAAGCCAAATGCTTAACTATTCAGAACTCGCCAGAGATGTAGGTATTAGCTCACCAACTGCCAAAAAATGGCTTTCCCTTTTAGTCTCATCTGGGTTGGTGGTATTGATCGAGCCATATTACAATAACCTCTTGAAAAGAATGGTTAAAGCACCCAACCTTTATTTTTTGGACACAGGTTTATGTGCATATTTAACAAGATGGACAAGCAGTCAGGCACTGGAAGTTTCAGCAATGTCTGGTGCTTTTTTTGAAACTTTTGTGGTCTCCGAAATCATTAAAAGTTACTTAAACTACGGAAAAAGACCACCCATCTACTATTATCGAGATAGTGATCAAAAAGAGATCGACTTACTGATCGAAGAAAACGGTGTAATTTATCCAATCGAGATTAAAAAGTCTGCTCACCCCACATTCAAAATGGCAAAGCATTTCAATGTCTTAAACCAATTAAATAAAAAAGTTGGACTTGGAACCATAGTGTGTATGTCTAATGATTTACTCCCTCTCAAGGAAGACCTTTGGGCAGTGCCCGTGTGGATGATTTAGGGCCAATACTTAGCTTGACTGCTTTAAAATCCGTGCGACTTGAGTGTGGCTCAATGCCTTTCCATTGCGTGTTTTAATCTCCGGAAAGCGCTTAAGTTCTTCGGCGATTTTACGTAAAGACAACCCAGACTCTTTAAGTGATTGTACCTTGTCTATCACCAAAGATGACCACTGCGACTGTCGCTGTCGATTGGGTCTAGAAACAGATTGATTTATATATTCAGCCTCCTCTGAATCACTGATTAGTTCACCTGTCATTTCAGAACGAATCCATCTTGAAACAGTTGACCTGGAAGGAACTTGTCCTGATCGACAAGTAATCCCTTCAAGCCCAAGCTGTCTCATCACTTCACCTAAAGAAAGGCCCATTTCCTTCAAAACTCTCGCTCTTTTCACCGCCAACTTTTCTTCTGGATTATCAATTAGCAAACCTTCAGTATCAGCCTTAAGCCCTAAGGGAGCCGTGCCTGTTAACAAGCCCTTTTGCTTTCGTAATGCCAATGCTGTTTTAGTACGAGCTTGGATCAATTTGAGTTCAAATTGGGCAAATTGGTCAAAAATGCCTTTAACTAGCTCTGACTCAATACTATCAACATCACCCAAATCAGTTGTGATAATTCTAGCCCCGGCCCGCTGAATAATCTTTTCAGCAATGGCATTCACCATTACATCGCGCCCCAAGCGATCACGTCGCTTCATAATTAAGACATCACCTTGACTTAGTGCATTAATCGCATTTAAGAACCCTTCTCTTTGATTGACTTCCAAAGACCCGGAACAATCATCCCTAAACACTTCTTCAACTATAAACCCGTTAAGTATAGCCCAATTACGACAGTCTTGTTCCTGACTCTCATGAGTACTGTCCTGTTTTTCAGTAGATCGTCTGGTGTATATAAAGGCTCTCATTACTGCCTCAATCATCAAATGGATGTTTCACTGGTTAAATTTTGTACACAATAAGTGTATCGTAAACGTCCGTTGGCAAGATGTACACAGTTATTTTTGGCTGATAAGGGCGGTGCGCTGATCGAATTAGGTCGTTCATTAACCTTGTGACTCTGGCTTTGGCTGTTTAAGTGTTAAATTGATCTATTTCTTATTAAGGGTAAATCTAAAAAATAGCTAATATCATTATGATTAAATATAAATATTTATTATGCTAAAAATAAAAAATATATCAATAGAAAAAGACTGATCCAATCAGACTCTAAGCTTTACTCAACCTAGATACACTGGCAAAGCCTTTCTTTCGGTACTTTGGATGTCTGTTACGATGGTGTGGCTGAGTCATGTGTTTACTCCTCAGCATGCGTGTTCGCTTAAGCGAAGTAAAACTAAAAAATGGCCAATTTTTATGGTAGTTTAAGGGTGAACTAAAAAATC
>CAKZRU010000114.1 GCA_937146725.1 uncultured Myxococcales bacterium | reverse complement strand
CATTTCGCCAGCCATTTCACCGGCCGCTTCACCAGCCGCTTCACCGGCCATCTCACCAGCCATTTCACCGGCCATTTCACCGGCTACTTCACCGGCCATTTCACCGGCCATTTCACCGGCCATCTCACCGGCCATCTCACCGGCCATTTCACCGGCCATTTCACCGGCCGTTTCACCGGCCATTTCACCGGCCGTTTCACCGGCCATTTGATTTTCATCTGTTGAGTCATCACAAGCAACTATACTTGTCAATCCTAGCAACAAGCAGAGTAAAACCTTTGGATTTATTAGATTCATACCCTCTCCATGTGTTTGTCAAATCGTTAAAGTTTTTAACCATTTGACTATACATGAATTAGAGAAAGATAAAAGGAGTTCCCCTTTATTACGCCAATAAAAAACGACGTCTAAGCAAGATACCCAACATAAGAGTAACAAGCATTTGTAGACTTGCAGTACGGCTTGTCCGAATATTTGAACATGAAGGATCGGAACCTTGATTACCACTCACAATCACAATCTCATCATCATCTTCGCCAACAATTGTGGGGCCACCCTCATCAACCACCTCAACACAATCAATATCAATTAAGCCATCACAATTATTATCAATACCATCACCACAGCGTTCTTGAGCAATAGGCGTAATGTTGGGATCTTGATCTACACAATCATTCACATTGGCACAAAATCCATCACCATCTAAATCAATACAGTTTTCACACCCCTCATCAACTTGTCCATCACAGTCGTTATCAAGCGCATCACCACAGCGTTCGTCACTTGCCATGGTTAAAGCCGGATTTTGATCATTACAATCTTCGCTGGCACAGACTCCATCACCATCCATATCAATGCATTCAACCGTACTACAGATGCCCGTTTGCTCATCACCATCAAAGATAGGCCCTAAGCATTCTTGTCCTGCAGTACAATCGTTGTTTGCTATGCAAATACGAGTACAAATATTTTCAAAGCAAACCGATCCGTCTTCACATACCAAGGTTTCAGAGCTTGTTTGGTCGCAGTTTGACCCTACTCTTACGCCTTGACTTCCATAGCAATAGGTGTAGCCACCTAAACCAATATAACAGGCTTGGCCAATCCCACAATCTCCACCCCGTAAATCACAATTGTCCGGTGGATAACACGCCGCGTATTCACTGCCACATTGAGTGGATGCACAGTTGTAGAATTCACTCTCACTCACATTACCACATTGGTCGTTAAAGCATTGATTAAGCTCTAAAAATGCATTTTGAGCGTTTGTTGTTCCTTCATTTAAACAGGCCTGCTGACAGTTACTATCATTATTGGAGCAAGCATAAATACACTCACTCATTTGCTCACAGCTTTGATTGCCGGAGACCTGAGGAAAACAGCCATTGAGTTCAGTAGCGCATTGGCTTGATACACATTGTTGAAAGGCATCCCCTTGTTGTTGACTACAGCGACTGTTCATACAGGCAAACAAGTTATCAAGTTGCTGTAAGCCCTCGGGCGTACCTTCTGCATAGCATTGACTTTGACAGCCTTGATTTTCTCCACAATCAATCAAACATTCGTAGGTTTCACTACAACTTAGAACTTGGCATAAGTTGTTGCTACAACTGCCATTCCCTTGACAGGCGTTTTCACATAGGCATACCCCTGATTGTTGGTTACAGTTTGGGGGAGGAGCTCCTAACATTTGGCTAATCCATGGCGCATAGCTATCTACACGCGTACTAATAAAGTACTCTTCACAAGGGATATTTCCCGCTACGGCCGAGTTGACACCAACAATCCGTAATTGTCCCTGTATATTAAGTAAGCCCGGACCGCCTGAATCACCAAAGCAAGTACCACTGCCGTTAAACTGACTCACATATTGCTCCGCTTGCACTTGGGCAATCGTTAAGTTTGTCGACCGTTTAACCCCAGAACCGGTTTGGGTTCTTCCATTACTTGCCCCATACCCCACATAAAATACAGAGGACCCAACATATTGGTTTAGATTATATTCGTTATAGTCATATGTTTGCACATTATAGACAGGATCACTTAGGTGCATCAAAGCGATATCATCACTTAGATCTTGATCATTATAACCTGGGTGAACAACAAAGCGATCTACGTTATAAAAGGAGCCGGCCGGTTCCTGTCCGGAACTAGTTGGGTTAGCATTGGTACCGATATAAAACCTTGTATTTAATGGTGAAGGCGAAAAGCCTTGATCACCGCTTTCTAAAAGGCAATGGGCCGCGGTCAAAACCCATTCGGAAGTGATGAGCGTTCCTGTACAAAATGAACCAATATAACCATAGCCCGGAACTCTACCTGTTAAGGCACCTACTCCCGGATATCCTGATTCATTCTGACCTCCAACAATCGCCGCTTGCTGACGATCTAGTTGCTGACGATCTAGTTGCTGACTAGTGAGGGGCGCTTGCTCTTGAAATGTAGATGTATCATCACTACATGATAAGGTACAACCTAGAACTAAAATGAAAAATATAGTGTTTATAATACTGTTATTTCTCTTCTGCTGACAGCAAGTAAGAGTCTGTATTGGCTCATTAAACATCATCAAACCTTTGTATAAAAAACTAATCTAGTTTCTTTATACTCAGTGTTGAGCAATTGAGCAAAGTCTTGCGTTGTATTTAACGTAGTTTACAACAGTCTCCTTAAGAAATAACTCACTTTAGTTGGCTAAGCCATTAATATAATTGCTTTAACTTTGGCGTAAGTATTTTTGATGAATCTCTACTGCTCGGCTTTTAATGGCTTCTTCGACTCCGGTTGGTGGAGCAAGAAGGCTGGGCTTATTCTTGATTGAGGGTGTCACTTGCGCTCGATAACGGAATTGGTCAAGCAAACGATATAAGGCATCAGAAGATGAACCTGTCTCATGTTCGGCATATAAATCATCTCCCTTTTCCATCCGCTTTCGCACCTCACGAATCGCGTTCCATACTGCCAAATAATGAGCAAAAACCTCAATATCAAAGCCAAACAATGGCACTAGTTTAACTTGGATTGCTCTAAAACGACCAGCCGCATCAGTGAATTCTCGGAGACACTGTAAACGCTCTGCCTGCATCAGATCAGTTTGGGCACTATCCTTTTGTTCCAGCAAAAATTGATATATTTTTCTGGGCTTGTACAAGGCTGTTGAAAATTGATCGATTTCATCAATTAAGTCGCGACGTAAGTCCTGTCGTGAACGAATCCGCTGATAAACCAAGTTAACCCAGCCGGCAACCAATCCAAGGGCAAGTAGTTCAAAAATACCACCCCATAGACCATTCCAAAAGGCTTCACTCATTGAGTTTTCTCCTGTTTATTGTGGTTAAGCTT
This sequence comes from uncultured Myxococcales bacterium, assembly GCA_937146725.1. Classification (GTDB taxonomy): domain Bacteria; phylum Myxococcota_A; class Bradymonadia; order UBA7976; family VGTA01; genus CAKZRU01. The sequence goes on along the minus strand of CAKZRU010000114.1, from coordinate 9,339 downwards.
AGCTTGTGAGCGCTTGTAAATCAGCCAACGCTAAATCAATAACACTAAGGGTATCGATCACATTCCTTGTTGAGCTCAAGTCTAAGCCACTTAGACTTTGGGTATTTGGCACCGAGCTAAGATTGCCTAGGGCCGGAGAGGCTGAAGCACCATAACCAAAGCTTTGTAGGGTAAAGAACTGTCGAGAGGAAAGCGTTAAAGAACCGCCGGTCGTTCTACTTTCAGCTTGGGCAGAGCCAACCGGTGTGAGCCCTAGCTTTGTTGCATCACCATAAGCATCAACTGTAATATTACGACCATCAAACGCCATCAAGCGTAGTCTACCGCCTTGCATACTACTCGCTTGTATTCCGGTACTTTGGCTTAAACGATTAATGGCTTCTTTTAAAGCTCCATTACTATCACCGGATAAAATGTCGACATCGGTAATTTCCGCTCCATTCAACCTAAAAAAGCTTCCATTACTTAAGTTTGTAGCAGCGATCGCTTGATCACTAAAAGCGACTGTTGGACCGGCGATCGCCGAAACTCCATGCTGTGCCGAGCCACTATTAATCGCTGTGGCCTTAGCTAAGGCTGAACCGAGAACCTCACGAACTGAATATTGATCATCGCTAGGCAAAGTAGAACGAACGGGTATCTTTTGCCCCAATGCCGTTATGATATTTAGCTCTCCATCTTGTAATGGCTTCTTTGAATCAACACCTTGTGGACTTTGACTAGAACTATATTGACCAAGTTGGCGAGCTGTCGCTGTATTAAATACAAGTGATGAAGCCTGTTTTGAATCAGCTTGATTTTTAAGATTTCCTTGTGGCTTTACAGCACTGCTTAAATCCTGCTCTTGTAGCTTCACAACAAGTTGCTGAAGCTGTGCTTGCAGCCCCTCTCTTTCAAATTGGCTCGCACTTTGCGCTGCCAAAGCCAAAGCTTTCATTTCTCGAAGGGTGCTTTCCGCTCGCTTGATTGCCTCCTGCGCTTCTCTTTGTGCCGGGTTTGTGTCCACCGCTTTAGTACTATTTGAAACTTGGTTGAGCAATTTATCAAAAGTATCGTTAGGCTTAGGTGAAGTCTTGCCTTGGCCGGCAATTTGGGCAATACGAGCTTCGGTTTGATTTGCTTCAATGTGTGCCGAAGCTAATTCTCTGAGTGCGGACATATTTGCCATCATAGCCGAACTTCTTTTTTGCGCATTTTCAATAGAGCGTTTCATTTCATCGAGTCGTTGAGCACTCTTTGCTTTTTGTCTTTCTTGCTCTTTTAAACGCTGTTTATTTTTCTTGTTTTTTTCCGCCTGAGTCTTGCCACTAATCGGATCTACCGATTGAGCAGCATTTGCTTGAGTATTTGGAGCTTCAACGGCCACAAAACTTTGCTGTAAAAGATTGATTGGACTCGATGAGCTTTGCTGTCTAACCGAAGCAAGCATGGTGTTGCTCGCAATTTGTTGAATGGCTTGACTGCTTCGATCGCCTTCTTGAGCAACATCGACCTTTAACTTTTGCTGTAAAAGATCAGCTTGGTCAATTAAAACACCCTCTAAATTATTGCTTAGATCTTCCAATTGAGCTTGGGCTAAACCCACTCGATTTTGATAGAATTTAAGGCTTTCTTGGGCATTTCCCGTATATTCAACTGCTTTTTGGGCTGTTTGCTGAGTTCTTAAGTCGATTTGACCAACGGCTGTATCTTGATTTAAAGCTAAAAAGGCCTTGGTTGAATTGCCCGCTGTTCCCGGAGCTGTCGGAGTATCACCATTGTAGGTGATACGCCCCAATAAATTGTCACTGTTAGCATCAGCCATTTCAATATCAATGGTGTTTGCAGACTTTAGGCTAAGTTTACCACCAAAGGTTTGATCGAGTGACTCAAAGGTTTCAATATAAAAAATATCACCCTCATAAACTCTTCCGGCACTAAAGGAGATTTCTACTCCATCATCAAGCAGAGTTGGGGTTGAACTCACTGCAAAGCCACCAACCGTTTCTCCGGTATCGGCACGAGTATATTGAAAGGTTGCGCCACCATCGACATCACCGGTACTGGTCACTTCAATGGTAAAAGTCGTGGGCGAAATCGCATTGGAATATGTTCCTGATGCAATTGGATCACCGGTATAGCCACGGACTTGAAAGCGAACTTCATCGCCGAGTTCAAAAGTACCATTTTGGCCAAAGTCCAAAGTCAGCCCATTTAAGATATTCACACTGCTATCAACAGTATAAGTTGGTGCTTGAAAGTCATGCGTAGTCGATAAAATAATCTCATCTCCGACCAAGAACTTACCCAAGGTATTGTTCACAGAGTAAACCGTGCCATCTTGAAGATGCTCAGAGTCAACAAAAACGCTGTAAGTATCTCCCAAGGCAAACTTTTCGGCACCAAGATCAACCGCAAATAGATCATCTACCTGCAAACTATGTTGATTAATAAGAGCAATTTGCTCATCAGCTTGTGTACTTAAAGTAGGCAATGAAGATAGCTGAAGCAAATATTGATCATCTATGCCTCGATCAAGATCGTTCACCTTGAGGTCAAAACCAGGATCGGTGTTGTTATTTAACAAAGCGGTTATATTCGCTTGGGCCATGTCAATCGTACCATCTGCTTGTACTGTGACCTGCCGTGAGTTTGTACCATTCCGTTCACTGACATGGACTGTACTAGTGCTTTCCAAAGAAATATGGAATTTATCATTTACTGCACTGTCTTTATTGGTCAGATTAATGACAACATCACCCGGTGAACCATCCGGAAATAAAGCAGCATAAGCCGGATCTGATAAAGTATAAATATCAAGAAGCGCAATGCCTTCAACGGTTGTGGTGCCATCGGTCAAGTTTACTGATGGATTTACGCCTAAAATACCATAAGTATCATCAATCGCATCCAAAGGATTATCGACCACTAAGGTTAAACCAGAATCACCGTCCGAGAAGATATTAGGCAAGTTTGCTTGGATAAGGTCATATGTCGCCTGCGTTTCATCGACATTGAGATTGAGTTGTACCTCAACATTATTTTGCTCGGCACCACCGGACTGAATAAAGAACTCAACGGTTGGATCGATTTGCCAAGAAAGACTAAACTGATCATCAACCGCATCACTTTCATTGCTGATCAACAAGTCAAACTCTGGGTCTCCGTTCGTAAATATACTGGATAGATCAGCAGAATTTAAATCGATTACGCTAGCAACAGATTGAGTCGTTGCGATCGTTCCCGAATGAGGATCAGTAAAAGTGTATTCAAAAACCTCATCCACATTAAAATCGTACTGTTGACCTACTGAAGCACTTGAAACATCGAGATCAAAACCAGGATCACTACCCCCAAAAACCCCTGAGAACCCAGCATCCCCTAAATCAAGTACTCCACCACTTACATAATCGGAAAACTTGTATTCAACCTGAGATTTTGTTCCACCCTCAGGAGTGACCTCGAGTCTAAATTTTTGAGAGTTCACCCGCCAAAATGTAAAATCACCAAAAAAGGCTCCATTTGCACTTCCAATGATCGTTACATCCTCCGGTGTGCTTGTCGCTTGAGTAACGATAGACTTACTGACCGCTATATCTAAGTTGAGGTCAGCATAAGCCCGATTAATATCATTTGAGCCCGAAATGGATGGCGCCATTGAAAAACTGCCATCGTTATTTGTTTGATCAGCCTCAATATCTACAGAAACTCGGTTTAAGAATCTTAAGCGGATATCATCATTTGAATTGGCGCCTGTATAAGTACCATTTAGACTTACTGTACTCGCATCTTGAATAGCATTTGGGCCGTTATTGAGTAAATCTACAGAGGCCACAGGATCTTGCCCTAATTCTAAAGTAATGGTTTTATCGCCGTAGAGGCCATTATATACATTAGCACCAACAGAAGCGCTTACCCCATCATTCCCACCGACATTTTCTCGAGTCACTGAAACATTAGTAGTATTTTCAAAGCGGAAAAGAATCTCATCATTGTCATTATTGCCATTGTAACTTGCACCGGCTTCTAAAGCGATCGAACCAAAATCATCATTGGCTCCATTTGCCGTAAAGTTAAGGCTTGCTCCTGTTGTATTAGTAAAGGTGAGATCTATACCCTGCCCAATGGTTTCAGTAACACCAGAAACAGGTTGTATATCAGTACTTAATAAAACTGTTCCATCGCTTTCTTTAACAAGTTTTACGGTTAAGGTTTCGGTCTGAGTATTTGTTTCGGGAATCTGCATTGGATTTGCAGAAGAAAAAACTAATTTGACATCATCACCATAAGTAAATTGGGTTTGGTCTAGGTTGATCTCAATGTCTCCGTTGTAGCCCCCTACTGACAATGGTGCGAGAATAGAAGAAGTACCGTGGTCTATCCCAGTGCTCGTTTCGATAATGCTTGGGTCAGCACTAATCGTTGGTAAGTCAAAACTTACGCCTCGCTCGATCGCAATACCTCCTTCTCGGGCCGCAATATCACCTGTAAATGCGCCCGCCCCCCCAAAGCGATATTCTAAAATTGCATAATCATCACGTCCTACAGTGCTATCACCAGCCGCAAGAACGATGCCCTCACGTTTGACTCTCACCTCTAAACTCGTTTCATCGAGGCTACCATCATAGTTTCCGCTAAAAATGATACCGGCGTAATCTTGGTAATGATCTATCGTATCTTCTGCATGACTAGTCGTCACAGTTGTTGCGCCAATTGTCGGGGGTGCATCAGGAATATTAAAACTTAAACCATCCGCTAATAGATTGGTTCCAGCGGTGACTAGAAAGTCTCCGGCTGAAATCTGACTCCCATCCTTGTTAACAATGTATCTAGCCTCACCCACTGCGCCCGATGTGGTGATTTCAAGCTCATAAGTAGCGGCACCAATTCCGGTAAAGTCTTCCGGGTTGCTATCAACAGTAATCGCCTGTGAATATGTACCGGTACTGGTACTTGTGACCGCAGAAAAGATAGGTAAGTCGCCGGCAAAACTAATGGTTTGCCCATTCCCAATATCGATCGGAGAGTCCGCTGATACAGCAACCGGCCCATTATAGGCAACACCATCATGATAGACTTGTACAAAAGCTTGTGGTGTCCCTTGGGTACGACCACTGGTCACAACCTCAATCGTGGTCACCGAATCTATATTACCGTTATAGGTGCCCCCTAGACTTAATGCGCTATCATATTCATGACCAACGGCCTCATTTGCGGTCAGTTCCGAGTTTCTTGGCGAGGCACTAAAATAAACGGCAACATCTTCACCGGTTCTAGGACCCGCTATATTAATGTCAACTAAGGCCGAAGCGGTAAAACTACCCACCACACCATCCTGCGCTGTTGATACACTAAACTCAGCTCTATCTACACCATCTGTAGTGCCATCTTTCGTCACGGTTAAAATATAATCACGATCGATCGCCTCATTATAAGTTCCCGAGCCTACGGCAAAACCACCAGTGCTAATAAAATCACCATTCACTACACCGGTAGTGTCAAGAATTGGATTGACATCGCCTTCTATAAAGGCAAAGTCCTCTACAGCTGTGACATCGCTAATTGGGTCACGATCAAGTCTAAATTGAGCAGTACCAAAACTACCGGGATTAATGATCTGTGCCACAAAGTCCACATAATCTTCTGAAGCATCAAAGCGACCACCAACACTAACGTTAGTTCCGTCATAACTGAGGAAATTAGTAGAAATTGGCGTTTGGACTTCACCATTGAGATCTCGATCGGGCGAGCCCAATTCAACAGCACCAAACATATTGGCTAAATCACCTTCTTTATCAGTGACTCCAATGGCCTTTAGCACATCTTGATTGGAATATCTAATTTGGATATTTCGGCCATCTTCAGCACTAAGACTGAGCGCACCTTCTGCTGTGATTGAGGCGCTGACACCTGTAAAACGAGTTTCAGTATTGATGGCATTTTCCAAAGAGGCAAAATTACTGTCCAAATCAAAGACTTCAACACCGTTAATCACTGAGCCATTGATACTAAAGTAATTTAGGCCCGTTAAACTAATCTCGCTCACCGATCGATTACCTGTAATTGAGGTGGGACCGGCTTCAGCGCTTACTCCCGTCGCCTCACTTGCCACATTGATTGCCAAGGCTTTAGCGATGGCTGAACCACTTTGATAAGCTGTAGATAGGGTGTCATCATCATTGGTTGTAGCTCTAATCGTCACCCCATTAATGATTAAATCACCATCGGTAAGTGCAGAAGTAAAGACACCATTTCGCTGTGATGTATATATCGCTCTCTTTCCCAAGTCCTCAACAAGTAAATCTGTTAGAACAATTTGAGTATTGAGTGACAGTTCGGGTGTACCACTAATGGTGATTGAGTCATTATGAGTCAGGTCATAGCCATATTCAGCGCCTGCTTGCTTAACCGCAATATCGATTTTTCGCAGAATAGATTGCGCATCGGCTTGAAGATCTGCTCTTTGAGTATCGGTGAACTGATCGCTCGCCGCCTGCTCTGCGACATCTCTTAGCGTTAATAATAGCTTTTCTACTAAATTCAAGTCAGAGCTAAGCGCTTGGGTAATCGTGATCCCCTCATTTAGGTTTTTGAGCGTACGTTGAATTCCAGATATTGCGGTTTCGGTAAATACAACGGACCCAATGGCTCCTGGGTCATCTCCAGCACTTTCAATGGCAATGCCGGAAGAGATTCGCTTGACCGAAGATTGTAGATCATTAACAGCTCGGCGAGTTTTCTCGAGCATTGCTGCGCTTTCGGCACCTAAATTAATCTTGAGCATGTCTCTCCTCCATGAGAAATCACGTCTAATGTGGCTTGATGTAATTTACAATATCATAAGTGTGTACGACCTCGGTTAAATTATGTTGAATCTCTTATAAACTCAAGGTTTCATCTTATTGAGTCCAAAGTGCTGAAAGATCGATTTGATAGGCTGAACCATGATCTAAGCCTACGCCCCCACCTTCTTTGGCTCCAATCAAGAGTCGTGTGGAATATAGTGAGCCATCAATGGCTTCTCCTAATCGGCTAAATGGCCTTTGCGTTTCTCCATACATGATTGCACTTGGCTTAAGGTTTAAGCCTCCGTTTGGATTAGGCTCAAAGATTTGCACGATTGCTACATCACTTTTACCAAGGTGTGAGCCTCTCATAGCGGGTACGATTAATGCACCGGTTTGTGGCCAAGGGCGTTCCAAAATACCAACACCCCAACCGGCTTCACTTCGATCTTGAGTACCGGGGGCAAACCATTGTTCTTCATCAGCTTCATCAAACCATAATCGTACTTGATCTTGCTGATTCGCTACGCCATTTAAACCAAACAAAGCATCCACACTTATTCTTGGTGCAGCAGCAATCATGGCGCCGGGAATCAACCAAGCGCCTCCCCAACGTTGGTTTTCATAAAAGGCATAAGGAGCTCCAATCGCCAAGTCAGCCAAGCGGTCACCATCGATATCACCGGAAGCAACACTTGCTCCAAATTGGGTGTAGTTATCACCACTTTGAATGATCAGTCCTTCCGCTTGATTCAAGCAACCATATTCATTATGCCCAAAAACGACAAAAACAGCGCCTTGATCTCTTAATTCGGCGCCATCATGTAGGCGCGACCCCATGGCAAGCTCATCACAACCATCGGCGTTTAGGTCAGAGATACCGGCAACAGACCAACCAAAATGGTCGGTAGCATTTTCGCCAAAGTATTGCTCATCAGCTTGGCAAATCACTTGTAAAGGCCTTTCTTGAGGTCCTGGCCAATTTACTAACTCGGTTGCGATTGGTCGCCCAAAAACAACATCCACACCACCAGTGTCATTTCCCCACTCACGATCCCGTCTAATCATGCCAATAGCAAAATCACCATATCCATCGCCATTAAGGTCAAAGCCACCGGCCATTTTTTCCGGAATCAAGCCTGCCGCATCGCCATAATATACAAAATCAGGTCTGAGATCTGCTGAAGGACCACCAAGAAATATATAAGTTCCACCTTGGTCATAGTATAAGTCAACGCAGTTTTCTTGTGGTAGCCAATAATCAGACCCCCAATTTCCCGGACGGTCATCATTCCCAATAGAAACAGCAAAGTCAGGATAACCATCCCCATTAAAATCACCCAAAGAGCTTACATCGCGAGTATGATCCCATGATGAGAAACCAGGAAAGCGATCAACTCTAATACCATGCTGACCTAAACCGGTTTCTTCTCCATAATAAACCCAAATTCCTCCTGAATTGATTTCTCCATTCCCACCATCTGCATCATTATAACTTGCATGAGAAGCTGTGACGACTGCATCCTCATAGCCATCGGCATTGAAATCACCTATCCAAGCAACTCCATAGCCAAATTGTGCGCCTGAGGCTTGAGTGGGAAGCTCAAGCCTGGAAGTATTATAGGTTTGTTGAACTTCAACAAGCTCAGACACTTCGGGATCGACTTCACTTACTTGTTCTTCAATATGTACTTCGGTCACTAAGTCGTCTCGATCAACCATTTCCTCTTCATTAGGTGCTTCGCTCATAATTAAATATTGGGCACCATAATGCCAATATTCAGAGCCTTGTCGGTTTGATTGAGCCACCCAATCAGCTTTACCATCTCCGTTAATATCTCCTAAGCAAGCGGCCGACTCAAAAAGTTGAAAGGCATTACTAGCCCCATGAAGTGTGGTGACAGGTTCTGTTTCAAGACCTTCTTCTTGGCCTAAAAATACTCTTAATATTCCCGTATCCCATCCATTCACTCCATCACCATACATACTGGTCACCATCAAATCCATTGGCCCTTGACCATCATAGTCGATGGCTGACATAAAGGTCCCAAATTGATCATGGATTTGACCGGAATAATTCCAATCGGCTTGATAAGGACTGAGTAAAACCGGTGTTTCCTCGTCATTCACTTCCGGATGCCCATCCCAGGAAATAATTTCGCCACCATAAAAAACATGGACAGTTCCTTGGTTGGTTAAAGTATTGTCATTGGTATGGTGAGCGATGGCCAAATCATCAATACCATCACCATTAAAGTCAGCACTGATCAAACGGCGTCCTAACTGTCCGCTTTGATCTTGTTCTTTATCGTTTTCGATATGGGCTCATCCGGCATCCAACTGTCTTTTAAAATGTCCTCGTCCATCATTATTGTATTTCCTTCTTGTGTGTCTTGTTATACCATTGTACAGCAGTTGCCACCACGTTGTCAAGACTGCTCTGTGTGGGCTCCCACTCTAAAATTTCCTTCACCTTGCTGGTGTCTGCCACCAGGTATGCAGGATCTCCGGGTCTGTTGTCATGCATCTCTATATTCATCTCCCCTGCATGTTTTTGTACTGCTTCTATCAACTG
>CAKZRU010000113.1 GCA_937146725.1 uncultured Myxococcales bacterium | reverse complement strand
CGTGCTCAAAGAGTTTTACTGTTGACCAGTGCCTCTAAGCGCTTATCACGAGGTAAAGCCAAGCCCAGAAGAGCCTCTCGTTTTTTATTAGAAATCCCGGAAGAATATTTTGAGGGTGGACGAGAAGGACGTGCGAGTCAAGAAGAAACAGTTCGCGTAAAAGCTAAAAGAAGTCAAGCATTTAGCCGAATGTTCTCTGTGCTTGGTAAAGAGCAAACTTAATATGTTTTTTAAGAAGAACTTCAGATGAATCAACAAATCAATGCAGCGCTCATATGCATCATGAGCATGAGTCTAATCTTTTATCATGCCTGTGCTGATCATCAGCAAAATGGTGGTCAACTCGGCGAAAAGATGGGCCAAACATTACAGTCTTCCCGCCAAAGCATACCAAAGTTAGAAAGCCTTCAACAAGCTTTAGAAGTTTGTCCTGATGGTGAAACAACCTTTGGGATTGATGTCTCCTCATGGCAAGGGGAAATTAATTGGGATCAAGTGGCCAATGATGGAGTTAAGTATGCAGTCATCAGAGTGTCGGCTGGTTTAAACAGCGTTGATCAATATTTTCCTAGAAATTGGAATGAGTCACGTCGAGTAGGCTTATTACGAGGCGTTTATCAATATTTTCATCCCGCTCAAGACCCCGTAGCCCAAGCCTATTTATTGGTTGATCGTTTGCGAGAGGCGGGGGGAGACTTTGAGCTCCCACCGGTCATTGATATTGAGGCTCATAATGATTTAACTGCTGCCGAAATTGCCCAAAGTGCAAGAACTTGGATTGATATTGTCGAAGAAGAACTTGGGATACAGCCAATGGTGTATACTGGTTATTACTTTTGGCAAGATCATATGAACAATACTGCCGAGTTTAATGATCATCCGCTATGGCATCCACAATACACTTCGGCAGCGTGTCCACGTATTCCAAATGTTTGGGAAGATTGGGTCTTTTGGCAGTATAGTAGTACCGGTCGTGTGGCCGGCATTGAGGGAGATGTAGATTTAAATCGCTTTAATGGCAATGAGGCTCAGCTTATAGAGTGGAGTGATCATTATCGTCAAAGCGGAACAGCGAATGGATTTTATGCAGGTCAACCTAGAGGACAAAGCTTTCCTTTGGCCTCTGAAGACCCCATAGAACTGTGCGTAGGCGAAAGACTGTTTGGAGAAATCTATATTGATAATACCGGAAGTATTACATGGGACGAGCAAGTAAGGCTTGCGCCAATTCCGCGCGATATGCCTTCACCATTATGGGATATTGAATCTTGGCTTTCCCCTTCCCGAGTGATTTCGGCCAATAGTGAAGTCGCTCCCGGTGAGCAGGGTACTTTTGCTTTTAGTATTTCCACCCGTTTTTCCGGTGAGTTTACGCAATACTTTGGCTTGGTTGCCGAAGGTCGTACTTGGTTTGCTGATGCAGGCGGTCCTAGAGATGATTATATTCAGCTGAGAGTCAATGCTCGTGAATGTGAGCAGAGTCCAGATATGATGAGTATAGCCGAGCCAGATCAAATGCTAAATGAGATGGATCAAGCTATGATTGATCAGAATGTAGAGCAAGATCCTGAAATGTATGCAAACGGTGCTGATGCAATGCTATATAACCCAAATACTGATGGTACCATACCAACAGATGATTCTGACTTAGGGGCTCAGGCAAGCACAATCAAGCCTGAGGATAGTGGCTGTGACAGCACAGGTAAGTTCTCGGTATTTTCCGTAACCAGTCATTATTTGTGGCTCTTAGGCCTTATGACTTTTGTTTATCGGAAACGCCAAGTCTAAGCTAGGATTATTGATGACTCGGATGAGTCGGTAGTGCTTATTTGCTGAAGAATGCTTGTACGTCTGAGCTTTCTGCAACTTGGCTTTGGTATTGTGAGCTCTTAAGAATTTGGTCGATAACACCTTCTTGACCGCCAAAGTAGTTTAAACCAACTTCGGTAGTGAGTGAGCTAAGAACTTCCATTGGGAATTGAGTTAAAACATCAAAGCTTAGTGGACCAAGTAGAGCAAAGCGAAGCCAACGGTCTCCAAAGAATGATTTCTTTGCTTGAGTTAAAGAAGCAAGATATTGCTTGTCTAGCTCAGACGCTTTATTTGCTTCATCAAGGGTCTTCTTTTCTTTGAGAACAAGCGCAACCCACTGCTTATCAATCTCAAGGATTGCAGCGACCTTATTATTCATGTCAATGGTGTTGATCTCATTAAGAAGTTGATAGGCTGCAATCGCATTGCGTCCTAGGCCTTCAATGTTATCATTAAGTAAAGATTCAAGGCTGACCTCACCACTGGTTTTGACCTCAAGAGCTTTAGCGCCTGCTTCAGTATTAAGAGTGGCATTGTAAGCGGTTACTTCAGCTTGTAAATCTGCACCTGTTTTAAGCTTAGCAACAATTGCTTCTAGCTTAGCCTGAGCAAGGTCGGTTTGAGCATCCTTAGCTAAAAGGACTTGAGCAATTTCCGCTTTTACACTCTCTAGGCTTTTTTCTTCGCCTGCTTCCTTTTCTTCGAGTCGAATGAAAGCAAAAGAACCTGCTTTAATTTGAGCGCTTAGACTAGCCGATTGCTTTACTTCTGAAAGTTGATTGACTTCCATAGCAAGCGCTTGTTCAAAAAGCTCTTTACTGGTGTTTTTACGAGTTTTATTGGCTTGTACTAAGGCAGAAACAAAGATGCCCTCACCGCTCAGTGACTTGGCGACTTCTGATGCATCCTCACCCTTGGTGATACGACTATGGGCTTCTTCAACCTTAGCTTTAACCACTGACATTTGTTCTTCGTTGGCATATCGCGCAGTTACGCGAGTAAACTTGAGCTTACTCTTACTGTAATTTTCGATATTTTGATTATAGTAAGCCTCTGCTTGAGCCATGTTGTCTTTAAGGAAAGCTTGCACCTTATCGTCAGCAAAAGTCTGAGTACTGGCGTTAAGGTTATCAGCACCCATCATCACGTAATCAAAGATCCACTTACTGTTTTTCTGATTGAGTTCATCAGCCACTTGAGCTTGACTCACTTTAAGTTGACTTTGTAAGAAGCTTAAGTAGCCTCTGATTCGCATTTCTCTGCCCTTGGCATCGATATACTTTTCAGAGTTTACGCCCCAGCTTGACATCGCATTTGAAAAGTTCTCTGGTACAAATCCACGACCTTTTTTGGCAAAGCTTAAAAAGCTTGAAACCAATTCATTCGCGCTCATATTCTCTACTTTTTTGCCTTCAGGAAGTTGAGCCACAAAAGCTTTGAAAAGGTCGTCACGACGGCGATTTTCTTCACCAAAGAAGATCAGATCCAAGTTCTCTGATGAAGCGATAAAACGACGATTTTCTTCGCTTTGGCTTTCCCAACCCATGAGTTTGGCACTCATGTCGATCAAAGCCTCATCCTTAAGTTCATCATAACGAGCTTTAAGGGTGGCCTTTTCATCTGAACGACGAGTATTGCGACGACGTGCATAAAGAAGCGCTTCCTTAAGAGAAAGCTCTGCATCGCCTACTTGGGCAACAGGTTTTGAAAAGAGTGATGCTTCTTGGCCTAGGCCCCCTAAAGACGGCATTCCAAAAAAGAGGACAAATACAAGGATAAGCATCCCAAACATAATAAGGATGACAGGGCTTGATGAGAAATCTCGAATTCGGTTGAGCATGAGATTGAGTACGCTCCTAATGTGAAGTTTGATGTAAAATGCTTGCTATGGTTTACTCAAGTCGCTTGAGCAGTAGACAAAAAGAATGCTACGTGAACACTATACTTGAGTTTATCAAAACAAGACAGCAAACAAAGGTGGGCGATCCTAGGGGATAGGCAATCTTAAATCAAGAGAGAGCATAGATAATTTAAGCAAAAAATCAGTATCCCCACTGATCAAAGTTTAGTTTTGTGTATGATCAAACGGATAGGTTAAAGCAAATGTGCATAACAAAACTCAACATAGAAATACTCAGTATTCAGATCAATAAAATTGCATTATACCTTGGTTTTAGTACTCTCTATTCTGTTCTTTATCCTGTCTTTTATCCTGTCTCTTACCATGGAAGATCCAAATGCTAAGACGTAAAATCATCAAGCACGGTGTGCATGGACTTAGTATTCTGGGTGCAAGTTCTTTGGGCTTAGGAACTCAGGCTCTAGGACGAAACTTACCCGCATTGATTAGCCATGAAAGTCAAAGACCCTTAGCTTTATGGGGCGCAATGGTCAGTGAGGTTAGGTCTAATAATGCAATCGTATGGAGCCGAAGTGATCGCGCAAGTCAGATGACGGTAAAATGGTCGCTCGACCCGGATTTTAAGGTCAGTAAAACCTTAGCACCGGTTACAGCGTTGCCTAGTAGTGACTTTACGGCAAGAGTTTTGCTCACCAATCTACCGAGTGGTCGTCGTATCTTTTACATGCTCTATTTTGAAAGTCTGATTCATGAAGGCGCCCGCTCCATTCCGCTATATGGTGAGTTTAGTACCCCACCAGATGATGCTTACTCACCAGTCAAAATTGCTTGGTCAGGAGATAGTTTTGGACAAGGATATGGTATCAATCCGCAGTTTGGTGGACTTAGAATCTATGATGCGATTCGAGAGTCCGGTGCTGATCTATTTGTGCATTGTGGAGATCGTATCTATGCGGATCAGCCTTTGAAGGAAATGAAGGGGGGAGGAAAGGGGCGCCGTTGGTTCAATTTACTGACTCCAGAAATGACCAAAGTCGCTGAAAGTCTTGATGAGTTTAGAGCATATTACCGCTATGGCTTATTAGACCAACCTACTGTTCGCTTTGCCCAAAGCATGAGTCAACTTTTTTTATGGGATGATCATGAGGTAAAAAATGATTGGTGGCCCGGTCGCATAATAAAAGATCGTCGTTATAAGGAAAGATCTTGTGATGTTTTGGCAACCCGGTCTCGGAGAGCATTTTTTGAGTACTCTCCGCTGCCACCATCATGGATGAAGCATCAGCGGATTTACCGCAAGGTAAAGTATGGGCCAAATATTGAAGTCTTTGCGTTGGATGGACGGAGTGCACGTGGACCGAATGATCGAAAGTTTCATTATTTAGAGCATTATGAAAGAAATGCTCAATTTTTTGGGCCTGAACAACTCATATGGCTTAAGCAATCGTTAAAAGCATCAAAAGCACGTTGGAAATTAGTGGTTTGCCCTCAGCCCATTGGCATTGTGATTGGGTCAGGTGGTTTAAACTTTGATGGAATCGCTTCAAGTGAGCGCGAACCCAAAGGCCGAGAGCTAGAATTACAAAATCTACTTAAGTTTATCAAAGATGAAGTGATTAGCAATGTTGTTTGGTTAACCGCAGATGTTCACTATGCGGCCGCGCATCACTTTCATCCGAGTCGAGCAATTTGCCAAGACTTTACCCCCTTTTGGGAATTTATTGCCGGACCGCTCAATGCAGCTACGCTTAGACCACATCGCCTTGATAAAACCTTTGGTGCTCAGCGAGAGTTTTTAAGTATGCCAGAAGACCGTCGAGGACCCGGTAAGTCGCCGTTGGACGGTGAGCAATTTTACGGGATTGCCGAGGCGAGTCATGAAGGACAGCAATTAAAAATAAGTTTACATAACCTAGAAGGCCAAAAGATTTATCAAAAAGTATTAAACTCAAGAATTTAAAGTGAAACTTGAGTCATACTAGGTATTTTGGAAAAAACTTTACTTAGTTGAGGTGTAGAGCTTGTTTAACTAGCATTTTTGATCTTAATCAATGATGATAAGTCAAATTAAGCAATCACTCTTTACAGAAACGGGAGTAGAGGTTTTGTTTCAGTCAATCGTCTCTCATCACCAAGAACACACATACTTTAGCTTGAGTCGGATCACTAAGTTTCGCGCTTTTAGCCCCTTATTTCCTTTGGCTTTTTTCTTGGTTTTATGTACCAGCCAGACAGTGGTTTTGGCTAAGACTAAAGCGAGTCTTGAAGTACAACTCATCGAGTCTGAAGGCATTATGAACTTTGTCTTTATAGACAGAAAAAAGACGGTAAAACTTGAAGATGTTCAAGTTGAAAAAGATTTATCAAATCGTCTTAAGTTCACAGTTGATGGGCATAAATGCCAAAGATCTTGGCAAAAATCTTGGCGAGCAAAAGGCTTAAAGCGAGCCTTGCTTTATCCTTCTAAAAAACAAAAAACTCGCTGTTTTCTCAAAGTTAAGATGAGCCGTAAAATCAGTAAGCAGCAGCTCAAAGCCATCGTGATTAAAGAGCGTAGCGAAGAGGGAGTACTTTTACAATTTGCCTGGGATCCTAAAGTTCTTTCAGAAACAGCAGTTGACCTAATTGACGACAAAGACTCAAATGAGGAAATACTTGCTTCAGGTGATAACTCAAGCAAGACGCCG
This sequence comes from uncultured Myxococcales bacterium, assembly GCA_937146725.1. GTDB lineage: Bacteria > Myxococcota_A > Bradymonadia > UBA7976 > VGTA01 > CAKZRU01. The sequence continues at coordinate 49,559 of CAKZRU010000113.1, read as the reverse complement.
ACAAGTTTGCAGAACAGTTCTCCGGCGGTTGCAAAAAGACTAAAGGCTCTTAATCAAGCGGTTGAACTGGTTGTTGATCAGGATGAAGTGACAGCAGAAGAACCCTCACAGCCTGCACCTTCACTGGAAGCAGATGTTGGAGAGTTTGCTAACATGGAGGTCACAGCAGATCAATTGGGGATGCAAGAACGTCCGCATAGCATGATTGAAACCGTTATTATTGGCCAAGTTGAAAAAGCACGTGCTTTTTCTCCTGCCCCCATTATTTTATCGACTCCAATTTCGATCGATACCGAAGCCGGAATACAGCATTCTAGTTTTTTGCATCGTGCCTCGCTATTGTTGACAAAACTTTTGGATCAAGAGGCGCTCTCTCGTGGTGGAAGCATTTGGGTCATTAATCCAGAATTACGCGCACAAATCAGTCATTTAAACACCAATATTCCTAAGCTTTCTTTATCGCAGGAAAAGAGCTTAGCAAACCATGTTGGAGCCCAATTAATCTCACGAGCCGAGCTGAGCTTAAGTAATACTCAAAGCGATGAACTCAACCTAGCGATTTTTATGTCGCCGATTCAACAAGATGGTGTTCTCCAAGACAGTGATCCCGGCGTTTATCGCGTCAAGCACAAGCTTTCCAAGGCCATGCTACAAGAGGCTTTGGCTCAAACTTGGGTTGAATATAAAAAAGAAGATGTGATTCTGCGCTCGTTATTATTACCTGGTTTGGGGCAGATCTATCAAGGAGATAAGCGTTTAGGTTGGACTTACTTGAGCAGTAGTATAGGTTTGGCATTAGGTGCGATTATTTCCAGTACTTTTGGCTATTTAGCCAACCAAGATTACCAAAAGCAAACAGCAACAAGTGCACATCGACGTGATGATGCAAATGCGCACTATGATCGTGCAAATCTACTTTGGCTTGGCTTGGGTACAGTGTATTTAACTTCAGCCATTGATGCCATGATCAGTGCCCAAGATCGATCTTATTTAGATATCGATCGCTTAGATTGGAGTAAGGTTCGTAACGCACTAGAATCCAAGAGGGGTCATTGATATGCCGATGAGTTATTCTTTATCTTTTAGAGCTGGTTTACTGACTTTAGTTTGTCTAGTCATGAGCTCTGCATGTATGCGCGTTGAACCAAATCATCCTTATGATTCGGATTCTCCACCAGAATATAGAGCCAAGGCATCTTTAATTTCAGCATTATATTCTAGCGAAATACATCCTGAATTTGATTACAGCACCTTTGTGATTGACTTGGTTGCGATCGATTTTGATGCGAGTTATTCCCAACGAGCTGACTTAGATGGTCGCTTTAGTTTTCAAGGCATTATGCCAGGGCGTTATTATTTAAGTACCGAAGCTGATATTGAAGGTGAGCTTTATGGGATTAAGGACCAAGAGGTTTTTCTTCCGGTGGGTGATATTGTTAAACAGGCTTTTTTTGATATTTCACCCTTAGATTAAGAGCTAAAGCTTGCCTATCTTATGGCCTACTGATTGGTATGCGAACCTTATAAGGCTTCACCATATAAATGAGCAATTTCTTTAGAATAAGCCTTAAGAGCTAGATCTCGCTTTAACTTAAGTGATGGTGTGGTTAAATCTTCGTTCACAAAGCTTTCTGGGCAAAGATAAAACCGCTTGATTGTTTCATGTCGTGATAAGCGTTTATTAAGGGTATCAACCTCAAGTTCAAATAACGCCCTGATATTCGCTTCTGTCTGCCAAGTGGCTCTGCCTCCAACAGGTAGCTCATAGCCAATAGATTTTGCCCATGCTTCTACTTCATTAATACTGGGAACAATCAAAGCGACACAAAATGGCTTTTGGTCACCAATCACATAGCTTTGTTCAATCCATGGACTACTATTGAAAAGCCGTTCAATATATTGAGGTGCAATCATTTTACCATTTGCGGTTTTAAAGATGTCTTTTTTTCGATCGCTTATATACAAAAAACCTTCTTGATCAAAATGGCCTATGTCTCCGGTTAGAAGCCATCCGTCTTGATTAAATAGCTCTCGACTTTCCTGTTCTTTTTGGTGATACCCTTGAGTCACATTTGGCCCTTTGACCATGATTTCACCGTCATCAGCAAGTTTTATATGAACGCCATTGAGCGGTTGACCGACACTCCCAAAACGATAGGCATGGGGACGATTGACGGTCAACACAGGACTTGTTTCAGATAGGCCATAGCCCTCTAAAATAATTAAGCCGGCCGCACTAAAAAACCTAGCTACGCGCTCATCCAAAGGCGCGCCTCCACTCACCATAAACCTAAGACGACCGCCAAGACGATCACGGAATTCTGAAAAAAGTTGTCGGTTAATCCATTTGCGTCCATCATCAAAGATATCGGTTAAGGCTTTAAATTGACCTTGCTTACGTTCGGCAGGATTTAAAGCTAAGGCTGCCTTAGATAAGCTTGACCTTAATTTGCCTTGTGCACCACGTTTACCATTAAAACGGGCATAAATCTTTTCATAGATTCTAGGAACACCGGTCATAATCGTTGGAGAAACTTCATTTAAATTACGAATCAAGCGTCCTAGGCCTTCCGCAAAATAAATGGTTGCTCCGGCAAAAAGCATAGGCATGTAGTAACCAGCGAGTCGTTCAAAGCTATGGCTTAAGGGCAAAAATGACAATAAAACATCATCGGGTGTGATCGGTACTGCTTCAATGGCAGCTTCACAGTTTGCAAGGATATTTTTATGAGTTAAGATGACGCCTTTTGGCTCACCGGTCGTTCCAGAGGTATACTGGAAAGTAAGTGAATCATCAGGTCCAAGATCGTTTAGTCGCGTTTGGACAGCCTCATCGTTGCTGTCTATTTTCTCTAGTTCTTCAAGAGTATATCTTTGAATCTTTATCAAGTCAGAATGGGCATCGTTACTTTCTATATCCGAAAGAGTTTGAGTGCTTTCAAATAGCTTTGATTCACTTAACAAATAAGAAGCTTTAACCGCTTCAAGGTTTGGTTCAATAGACTCATAGGCACTACGATTGAGTTTTTGATGAGGATGAACAATCACTACCCACTTCAATTCCGGAAGTAGAGGCTTTAGCTTTTGAATTCTTTCGGCCAAGCTTTGATTTTGGACAAAGATCCCAATAGAGCCACTATCTCTTAATAGATAAGTAAGCTCCACATCAGATGCACTTTCGTGAATAGGAACATTCACACAACCGGCGGTAAGAGTACCTAAATCACAAAGTAGCCATTCAGGAGAATTTCTCAGCCACAGTGCCACTCGATCATTTTTCCTAAGACCTAGGTGAATGAGAGCATTAGCGATCGACCAAGAGCGATTTGCGACTTGTCTCCAGGTTAGAGGCGCCCAATGCATAAAGTTTTTTCCATACACTAATGGACGACTTTCCCAATGTTGAGCTTGCGCATAAAATAATTGGGGAATGGATGACCAAGCATGACTCATGTTAATCCTTCTCTATCTTTGATTTAGGCCTATAGAGACATTATCGCTAGTTTTTAATTGAGAGCTGCCAAAATAAGAAAAGGGCCACAATGTGACCCTTTTCTTTGTTGCTTAAGTTCCACTGCGTAGATCGCTTAGGAACTAAGAAGGCTTAAGCGACCTTCAGCTCGCTATTTTTACTGTCCGAGAAGTGAAAGAGCGATCTGTGGTTGCTGGTTAGCCTGAGCAAGAATTGAAACACCAGCCTGCTGGATGATCTGATTACGAGAAAGGTTCGCAGTCTCAGCAGCGAAGTCCGCATCAAGGATACGGCTACGTGAAGCAGAAAGATTCTCGCTGTTGGTGGTCAAGTTGTTGATTGTTGACTCGAGGCGGTTTTGGATCGCACCAAGAGAAGCACGTTGCGCAGAGATTTGCTCTAGAGCAAGGTCAACGATTTGAATCGCTAGGTTTGAAGACTCACGAGTGCTAATGTCGAGTGTTTCAACTGAGAAGTCAGAACTTACACCGAAGATCGCAGTACCTGCACCAGCAACACCGTCAAGACGAAGGTTACCAAGAGCTTGGTTAGTTGAACCACCGAAAACAACGTCGATTTGTTGGTTAGACTGAAGAGTAATCTCACCACCGAATACGTCAGTTGGATTACCGTTGGCATCAACTTGTGTTAGACCTGTAATGCCTGTTACATTAGCAACAGTTCCAGATGAAAGAGTGATCTCGATGTTACGACCATCTTCAGCAGTTAGAACTAGATTGCTGTTGCCGTCAAGACTAGCAAGAACACCGGTCTCATCGATAACTGCATTGATTGCGTCAACGAGAGAATTATCTGAATCGTTTTGAAGAACCTCAAAACCTGCGATCTTCATACCGTTAAGTACGAAGAAGTCAGTCTCAGTAAGGTCACCACCACCGATGGTATCAGTAATAGTGTGTCCGCCTTGGATTGCTCCACCGTTTACAGAACCAACAGTTGTTTTACCAACGATAGCTTTAACACCAGTAAACTCGTAAGCATCATTGATTGCAGCAGCTTTAGCAATTGCTGAGAACGCGCTGTTAGAAGTTGATAGAGCATCGTCATCAGCTACAGCAGTACGAATGTCGGTGTACTTCATTGTAGTTGGATCGATTTGGGTACCAAGTGCAAGACTACCCATTGAAACACGGGCGTCTACACCAACAGCTGATACACGACGCATTTGGCGAGAAAGCTGTGTAGCCTCAGCGCTGTCGATACGTACTGAAATGGTCTCACCAACGTTAGCACCTACTTGGAGGATGCTGTTGACGATGTCGCCGTTAAGAAGCTTATTACCATTGAATGAAGTGTTGCTTGCAATGCGGTTGATCTCGTCTACAAGCTGAGTTACTTCCTCGTTAAGTGAAGCACGGTCAGAAGGATTGTTGTTGTCAGAAGCAGATTGAACCGCTAGCTCACGAACACGTTGTAGAAGATTAGTTGTCTCGTTAAGAGCACCTTCAGCAGTTTGCGCTAAAGAGATACCGTCATTCGAGTTACGAACAGCTTGATCAAGACCACGAATTTGAGCAGTCATACGATTTGAGATCGCTAGACCCGCAGCGTCATCACGAGCGCTGTTAATACGAAGACCAGATGAAAGACGCTCGAATGAACGAGAAAGAGCGTTTGAAGAACTAGTGAGCTTACGGCGAGCGTTAATTGAGCTCGTATTTGTATTAATGAACAGACCCATGTGGTCACTCCTTATGTCGGTTAAGGTAAGTGTTATACACTTTTCCTATGGGTAGACCGCCAAGAAATAATTTTGGCGACTACAGTTGTTTACGCTATATTCATTTTCACATTTAGGCGTACTTGTAAAGACACTTTGTAAAATAAATAAACTTTTTGTGTTTTTTATCCGACGCCATAACAAAATCAGAAAAGTCAATGACTCAGCGAGCATAAGTAAGGCTGATTTCATCTGAGTAAACAATAAGTTTTTTCTTTTAAGTTCATTTATCTCTAAAAGGATCTTTTTTGAACAAGCTATCTCTAGTGCCTAGTGAGAACGGCTGAAGTATGATTTAATTGCTTGTCTATATGTTTACTTAACTTTTCGTATTATTGTTTACTTGTACAAGCCGTAATCTTTCTTAGCTTAGGACTTTCAAAAATGAAGCCTTTAAAGTCACTGTTCAAATCAGTACACCACACAGTATTACTTACCTTACTCATAACATTGCCATCGTGCTTAAGTCCGGTGACTGATGTTGATTATGGAATGCTTGAGCTCGAAGATGACTTATCTATCGAGACAGATGTTGACCAAAAGTTAGATGCAGGTCAAGAAGTCTTGGATATGCAAGTTGACATGCTGCTTGAAGACTTGAATGCCGTGGATATGGCTGATGACATAGATATGCAAACAGACATGATGTTTGAAGATCTTAATGTCGTAGATATGCTCACAGACATGATGCTTGAGGATGCAGAGGTGCCATTGCCCTGTGAAGAAGGTTTAATCGTCGAGCCTCAAAGCATTTCTACATTACCTTTCTCATTGGTCACTTTTATGGTTCAGGGAGGATCGGGCAATTTCCTTTTTGAATACATTGATAATCAATCGGGAGGTTTGGTCAATGAGTCGACCGGTGCATACTTAGCTGGTGATATTTCGGGCGTTGTTGATACCTTAAGAGTTAAGGATTTAGACTGCATCTCTGAAGTCGAGCTTGAGGTGAATGTCGTTAATCACATGCAAGTCCTTCCCGAACGCCCAAGTATTGCTCGTGGCCAATCTATTCAGTTTGAGGTGAATGGTGGCTCAGGTGACTATGAGTTTGTATGGAGAGAGCAGGTCAGTTGGGGGCAATTAGATCTTAATGGCACATATTTCTCAGGGGATACGCTTGGTCAAGACCGTGTAGAAGTTCATGATTTACAAACGGGAGAGATTGTCTTAATCCTCATTGATGTCAATACTCGTGTTTCCAATGATATTACTCCAAAAGTGAGTTGGATTCCGGTAGGTTCACACTACACCTTTAAAGCAAGTGGAGGGAGTGGGGTATTTGACTTTGAGTGGAGAGCTTTAAGCAACGGGATTCAACCACCGATACTCACAGCAGGTTTAGATGAGGTTATGGTTGAAGGTGTGGAAGCCGGTGAAGGGGTATTAGTTGCCAGAGACCGCTTTTTAAATAGTGAAGTCCAATCAAGAGTTCAGATTTTGCAATCTCTTCAGTTTCAAGCCACCCGAATGGGTAAGGGGCATCGAGAAGCAAAAATGCAAGCTTGGCCCGATGTTGATGGGGATGGAATTAATGAGTTACTTTTGGGACTCACTGAAGCTGATGTTGGTTCTGTGGAAGCAGGCGCTGTTTATATATATGGGAGTAGTACGCATACTGTTTTACAGCGTTTAAGTACCCAAGAAAGAAATGCGCGTTTTGGCCGTAGCTTTGCGGTTGGAGATTGGAATAATGACGGATATCCCGATTTAGTGGTGGGTGCTTTGCAAGCTGATCGTAGCGCGATTGACGATACAGGAGCCGTTTATCTATATGAAGGCCAAGAGAATGGTTTAGTGAATACAGAGCCCAATAAGGTCATCTATGGTAAGCGGGGTGGAGGACAATCCGGATCATCACTCGCTTTATGCGATTTTAATGGGGACGGGCAACAAGATTTAGCGGTAGGGGCATGGGTATCAGAAATCGGAGGACAGCCAAGCAATTCTGGTATGATACGCGTTTACCTAAATCGTGCTGGTGAGTTCTTAGATAGCGAGGATCAAGAGCTTCAAGGACAGAGCTTAACCTTGGATGAAAGCACAGGCCAATACACTTGGAACGCTCGCGCAGAGCATCGAATTGGGTATTATTTAAGCGCAGGCGACCTTGATGGTGATGGCCGCTGTGACCTGGTCGCTTCTTCATACTCAACTCGAGGTTTTGCTGATGTAAACGATACCGGTGAGGTGCAAATCTTTAAGGGGATGGAAACCTTCGGTGACCCACCTTTAAATGGCCCGGATGGAGGGCTGACACTTTTACCCGTTCAGGTGATCACTAAGTCAGCAACCGATGCAAATGGTGCTCGTCTTGGCTGGCGCACTGCTATTGCTGATCGCGACGGTGATGGTCATGCAGAGTTATTTGTGAGTCAGCCACGAAGTCATATCAATGCTAATGATGCCGGTGCGATCTTTATTTATGAGTTTGAGAGCTTATCAGCAGAACCGGCTATAAATTACTCAAGTACCGCAGATGCAACTGAAAGTTTAGCGGGTGGTACAAGTTCAGAATACTTTGGATATTCATTATCTTTGGGTGATTTTGATGGGGATGGTGACCAAGATTTAGCGGTTGGCGCTTATAATGATGAAGTTGAAGGAAGCCCTTCAAATGTTGGTACACTCAGAGTGTTTCTATTTGACGAAGTGAATCAAAGCTATGAAACAGAGCCGGCTTACACCATGAGTGGTTTAGTAGGTTCGGATAATTTTGGAGAAGCTGTGGTGATTTTGGCACCTGATCAAGTCGCCGGATATGCCGGTTTCGATGATAGCTTAGGTCCACAATTAGGTCGAGCATATTGGGGAGAACTTGTGCAAAATGAAGAAGAGCAAGAACTTTTTCAAATGACTGCTTTGGATTATCCGGCAGATTTAGGAGGTACTCGCTTTGGGAGTAGCTTGGATTTGGCCGATCATAACCAAGATGGTACGCTTGATGTTTTAGTTGGAGCGCCTTATCTTTCTCCCCAAACAATGCCACAGATTAGAGCCGGTGGAGCTTTCCGCTATGAAATGAGTAGTACCTATACCGGTCGTCAAGAAGTTCAACATTTTGATGGTTTTGCCGGACACAGTGGCTATGACTTGCTTGGTGATGGAGTCAAATATATTGGTGACTTTGATGGGGATGGATTTGGTGACTTGGCAGTGGTTGCCCGAACGGATGAACGGCCCACAAACTTCGGTGTCAATGATATTGCTGACCCTGCTGGATGTCCACCACAGCGTAACAATGCGGGCAGTGTCTTTATCTTCTTAGGTCAAGCTGATGGTTCATTTAATTCTGAGCCCAGCTTTGTGATTTATGGTGATTTAGCAAATGACAACCTAGAAAGTTTAGCTGGTATAGTCGACTTTAATGACGACAATAAAAGCGACATTTACGTAGGTGCTCGCTTTGCTGACCCACGCAATGAATCTGGTAACCAAAAGAGAGATGCCGGACGAGCCTTTGTTTTTAAGGGGCGTTCTGCTCCTCCAACGGGACAACGACAGGTGATTTGTGCACCTGATGTTATCATTGATGGAGCAAATGCAAATAACCATTTGGGCTGGTCAATCGTTGAGCTTGGTGACTTAAATGGTGATGGGTGCGGTGAAATCGCCTTTGGTGAACCTGAAATTACAATTGAGGGTCGTAATCGACAGGGGGCAGTTCATATTCTTTATGGCTGGGGACCAGCAAATTGCTATACCACACCACACATGACATCGATTACCTATCGCAATGGAGATGCCCGATTTGGAACAAGCTTATCACGGGGGGATTTTGATGCCGATGGATATAGTGATTTGGTTGTAGGTGGGTTTAATGCGTCCTTTAATGGTGTACGTCCAGGGGCGGTTTGGATTGTTCGAGGTAGTCAACTCAGAGAACTTGCACCACGTACTTTGTCACAAAGTCGAATTTATCATGAAATTAATCCATGGGTGGGTGAAGAAGGAGAATGGTGGGTTGCTGGTCGGGATAATCAAGTACGCTTTGGTTGGAGCGTTGCGGCTGCGGGTCAGTATTTATTTGTTACTGCCCCCATTATGACCGATCGTTCACAACGTATTGGTGAAGGGTATTTATATGAGCTTGATGAAAATGGTTTTAATCGACTTGTGGGCGTGTTTGTCGGTGAAAACCAAGATACTTTTGGTGAGCTAGGCCTGGTGAGCGATATGCATATAGATCCTAACCAAGGTTGGATTGGTTTTGGCTCGGTTTGGGGGCGAGGCACCTATGCGCAGGGTGGCTCTGTTTATATTGGTACGTTTGACCCTTAAAATAATCACTTATTCACCCGCATAACGGATGGTTTGAGTAATTATTTTAAGTAGGTCGGCACCGGCTTGACTAATGATTGATAGAACAGTGCCATCACTTGTGACAATCAGTCCCAAAGGCAGCCTTAAACGTTTAATTTTTGCGGGCAACTGCTCGGTTATATGAGTGTTAGGGTCATTTGCCTCACTCACAGCTTGAACTTGCTTATGCTCTTCAAAAGCGCCAGTTCGAATCGCACTGCGATGATAGCGGTCGATGATGATACTTAAGTGTTCATGAGGACTAAGTTCTCGCTCAGCGAGCCATTTGGATAAAGATTCACCGGAGATGTTTTCGGTGAAAATCGCAATCACGTTAATCTCCGCTTCGATGAGTTGTCCCCGTTGGCGATTAATAAACTTAAGAATCTCTTCGCACTTGGGTTCCCATGTCGCACACTGCACGAGATAAGCCCCTTTGAAGCCTTGTTTCGCTTTGGAACTCAATAAATCTTTAACATTTTTTGCTTGTCCGTTGAGATTCCAGCCGGAAATCCAAGGTAAGGGGGATTCAACTGATGTAAAGCCTTTTTCTTCAACCTGCGTACTCCGAGCTGGAAAGGCCTTTGCTATAGAAGGTGCATACATCGTATACATTCCTGATACAGCTAAACTCATAGCAAACAATAAACCACAAGAGGAGAGGTAATAAGAGGATAAGCAACGATCCATTTGCATACTTGAATAAAGAGATCTTAACATCAAAGTTGTTCTTTCAAGACTAAATTAGTGAGCTACATATGAGTCAACAAGATATTACATAAGTATTGGCGCGTACAAGAATTAGAGTGCACGAACTTGATTTGGTACAGGTTTTACCAAACAACCGAACCAAGAATATACACAAGCTTCTACAAAATAATAAAAGGAGAGAGTGATTTAGATAAGGGGGCGCTTAAATCTGTGCTTTTGATGCTTTTTAAAAGTTTGTCAAGTGCACCTTGAGTCTCATGAGGATGCACACCAACTAACTTAAGTCTACTCCATGAGTCTTCTCCTAGTTTACCCTTGTGACATAGGTTCAGTTTGATACCGAGTTGGAGCTTACATTGTGGCCCAATAAATCCCAATGAACAGCTGAGGGTTCCAGTCGGTGTAAGCATAATCACATCTTGTCCATTTTTATGAGAAGGACAGCTTTCTTGGGTCCATTTCTTTAAACCCATCGTTTCTAAGGCTTGGCTAAAGCGCCCCATTAATCCTTCTTGAATTGCTTGAGGTAAACGCTCTTGTCCTTTGAAACTTATATCGAGCTTATTGAACCCAATCCATAAGTTTTCTTCTCTTTGCGCTCTTTGCTTTTGAGCATCTTTCATCAAGGCCTCTATGGTGATTAAATCTTCGGTGATACGTTCGATGATCTTAAGTTGATTTAAGATAGGTTCAATCCGTTGAGATGATGCTTGGGCAATATACCAGGCTTGGGTAAATCTGAGTAAAGAGCTGTCAGGATGTAAGTCTTGGGCGGAAGTTTTTAGGCGTTTGACATCAGCATTGATTTCTTTGGCAAGTCGTCGAGCAAGTTGATCACGATGTAAAGCCACTGTACTTTGACAGCTTTCTGCCTGACAAAACTCACATTTGGCAACCGCTTTGATCAATTCAGCATGCTTAAAGTGAGTATAGAGCTCTACTCGTTCTTGGACTTGGTCTTGAGCTTGTGTTGCTTGACCAGAATGGCTAGAGTTTTGACTTGTTACGATCAGTTCTGACTTAAGTTCTGCACTTAATTGTCGGGTAAGTTCAGCGCTTGCTTTGTCTCGCGCTTCTTGCAGTGTAAGCCCTTGAGCAGTTTCAGTCAAATAAGTGGCTTTTGGATGACTTTTTTGGATCTTACAAGCTTGAGTAAGCTCGGAATAGGTCTGTTGACCACCTCCACAGGCTTGGAAAACACAAAGACTAATGAAAACTAAACATAAGAATAGTTGGTGTTTAGTTGGGTAAACTTGATCATATAACATGACTGATCCATAAAGCTAGTTTGAAGGGCTAGACTAGACCGGAGCAAGAGCAGAGGTCAAAGAAAAGCTCAAAGAAAATGATGCATAGACCCTTACTTGCTTTTAAGTAAAAAGATTCAAGCTTGGTTTAAAATTATCGAATCACTTTTCGACCAAAAGCGACAATAAAAAGACCCCACATGAGCGTTCCAAGTAACGCTTCAAGCATGATAGGAATATTCATCCACCCAATGGCAACATCTCTTAAGTCACCAAAGCCAGAGGTAAAAGCAGCCAAGCTAACAAAAAGACTGACCGCAATTTGATTTAATAATGCGCTTGGCTGTAAATCAGGAAATGGAACATTGTCGACTTGGTGTAAGTATTCAAAACCAAATACATAAATGACTGCAAAAAGCACAATCATAACCAGGGCGGTACGAATCGCTCTAATAGGGTGTGTGCCGTAACCACAGCCCCAGTCCAATAGAAGCCAATCAGCAACATTCATGACCTTTCTAATGAGACTGTGATCAGTTTCAGCCCTCGCTTTGCGCTCGTTGACCTTAAAGCGATAAAAAGCCCAATCATCATAGCTATATTGATTCTCGTACTCGAAAGATCTTTTGAGAACCGCATATTCACGCATTGCTTTGTAATGCTCTCCTTCTTCCTCACTCTTCATTCGGCCTTCTACTTGATCAGGCCGAACTAAAATGCGCTCGGAAACCGTATTCCAAAAAGCCCATTGCTGTGCTTCTCCTTGGATGAGGTCTTCTAGGTACACAAAGTCACCTAGTTTGGCTTTTGAAAAGTCGATCAACTTTTCAAAGCGTGCCTCTTCACCCTCCCATTTAAGAGCCAGATGAGTACCTCTAAACATAAAGTCATCATGAAAGTGAGATTTGGACACGGTGAAGCCCGCTTCAAAGAAGGCACTGCGAAAGTCAGCTTTGCCTTTAAATTGACACTCAATTGCATTGAACCAATCTTTAAACTCGGCTTCCCAAAACCTTATTTTACCGGTAAAAGTTGTGTTTTGAATCACAACCTTTGAGCTAAACTTAGAAGCTTGAGCATTAAAGTTTTTATCAAAGCGGCTATTTTTAAGATGTAGGAAATGAAAGTGACAATTCTTGGCACTTAGGGTGTCCTTAAACAAAGCTTCATCAATAATGACTCGCCTGAGGTGGCAGGATGCTAAATTAAAGTTTAATTGACTCGTGAATTGGCTAATATTGAGGTGTTTGATGTATACTTGCTTGAGTTGAATTGCCTTGGGGAATTCACCACTGAGAGAAAGATGTCTGATAAAACATTTCTCAATGACTTGACCATTTTTTAAAAGATCGATCGCTTCACGTTCAGAAAGTTCTGGGTAATCACTTGGAATACTTTCTTCAAACTTTCCATCGGTTGGTTTGGGGATATTAACAAACTGACTTGTTGAGCTAGGAATATTTTGACGAGACTCTTGGTTGTGGTTTGTTTCTTGATCACGATTTCTTTCTTGGTCACGATTTGTATTGAGATCATTTGTCATAAAGAACTCCCTTTGTTTTTGAATCGATTGACTCTCTTATGATTCGAACTCATGGTAAATATTACAAGCATTACTAGATCATCTCAGATGATTTGCTATGTTGGTCGAATAAGTACTTAACATGAGATCATCTATAACAGTATGATCAGCTCAAAATATTTCTTAAAGACTAAACTTTACTCATAAAATCTTATTAGCCTCGCACAGGATCGTTTCATGACAGAGCATTCTTCAGACCAAAGTATTGTCAATGATGCCACAGAACAGCTAGCAAATGCATCTACGCAAAAGTCCCTAATCGATCAAGCTCTTCAAGAGCTTAATACCCATAAAAATGAATGGCTTACTCTGTCTTTGTCTAAAAAAATCGACCTGCTCAAAGAAGTACTCACAGGTATCTTGAGTGGTGCAGAGGCTCAAGTCGCTGATGCATTGGTCGCAAAAGGCTTAAAGCCTGACTCTAGTTTAGCGAGTGAGGATTGGCTTGGTGGTCCCTATGCAAATGCTAGAGTTGTGGGGACCTTAATTGAAGCTTTGGAGTCTTTAGAAGCGCATGGACACACCGGAGTTACAGAAAAAGATGCGTATGTATTAGAGAACGGTCAAGTTGCGGTTAAGGTGCTTCCAAAAAGGCTCATGGACCATGTTTTAGTGAATGGCTTTAAGGGGGAAGTTCGTCTACAAAAGCACGTTAAAGCGAGTGAGTGGCTAGAACGCTGCGCTCACGTATATAAAGAGGTGCCAAACGAAGGTCGAGTCGCTTTAGTATTAGGCGCTGGGAATGTAGCGAGTATTGGTTTATTAGACGTAATTCATAAGCTCTACTTAGAAGCTCAAGTATGTGTCTTAAAGTTTAATCCGGTTAATGAGTATCTTGAGCCTCATTATGCCAAAGCCTTAGCCCCTTTGATGAATGCAGGTTTTGTCAGAATGTTTAAGGGGGGAGCTGAAGAAGGTAAATACTTGTGCCAGCATGAGCTTGTAGATGAAATACACATTACCGGTAGTGATAAAACCCATGATGCCATTGTTTATGGTGTGGGTGAAGAAGGGGCACAACGCAAAGCGAATGATGAGCCCATCTGTGACAAGCGGATTTCAAGTGAGCTAGGCAATGTTAGCCCAATTATTATTGTGCCTGGTTCATGGACTCAAGCTGAAATCAACTTTCATGCGGCTAATATTGCCACCATGATGTATAATAATGTGGGCTTTAATTGCAATGCGGCCCGAGTGCTGATTATGCAAAAAGGATGGCCACAAAAACGGGCACTCATTGATGCAATACAGGAAGTCTTAGGATCCTTAGAGGCAAGACCGGCCTATTATCCTGGTGCTCAGACTCGCTATGAGCGTTTTATCAACTCAGATGAGGGCGCGCTTGCGATTAAACCTAAGGGCTTGGAAGGAACAGAAAAAGCACTGCCGATTGGCTTGATTGTTGACGTAGATTCTGATGACCATGAGCATCTTTGCTTCAATGAAGAAGCTTTTTGCGCAATGGCAGCAACAACGAGCTTAGAAGCCTCTGATGCACGAAGTTTCTTGGAACTTTCGACCCAATTTGCCAACGATGTACTTTGGGGCACATTAAATGCAACAGTGATCATCGATCCAAGAACAGAAAAAACCTTTAAATCAGCCTTGAATAAAGCAGTAGATGAACTTAAATACGGCAGTGTTTGTATCAATCATTGGCCCGCCTTAAGTTATGGTTTAGGCAGTACAACCTGGGGCGCTTATCCCGGTCATGCTCGCAATGATATTCAAAGTGGAACGGGCGTTGTGCACAATACCTATTTACTTGAAGATGTAGAGAAAACAGTGATATATGGGCCATTTACGGTATGGCCTAAACCACCATGGTTTGTGACGCATAAGCGTTCTACTGAGGTCGCTAAAGTCTTGGTAGAAACAGCAACAAATCTAAAACCATTGGCCTTAGCCAAACTCTTTTATCATGCTTTACGTGGTTAATCGTTATACTCTCATATGATGAGCAGATGACACGGCATCATTTTTAAGGCGAGAAAGATATGCAAACTTCACCCAAGCAAAGATTAACTCTACCTGATGAACCGCAAGTTCTTTTTTGGCTCAAGGGTGGATTATATTTGGGCTCAGTACTTTGTTATCTGTTTTTCTTCACCTCACAGTGGGCCTTAGGTAGTGCCTTACTGAGCGCCGGACTTGCCTTAGCTTCACTTAAAAAACTAGAGTATAAGCTCAGTTTAAAAGGCTTAATTTTAGTAAGTGGCTTAAGTACAGTCCTGGGATTGAGCTTAAGTTTACTTTTTGAGTACTTTAGCTTTTGGAGTATATGGTTTGGCGCACCCAATATATTACGCTTATCAGAAATGCTGTTTTTTGGTGGGCTTTCCTTTGGGTCTGTCTTTTTACTTAGGGTTTTGGGGCGACGCTCTCGATTGGGGAGTGGCGTTGAAGCTTTGGTGATTTGCAATTCGGTTGTTCAACTCTTTGCGACGCACCGCTTAGGACAGGTACATGAGCCACGATTCTTTTCTGATTGGGTCATTGTCAATGGCAATCATACCGTTCAGTGGTGGTTGACCCTTTTTGGGGTGGGCATTGTTGCCATTGCCTTATTAACCTTTTCAAGAGTTCGGCGCACCTTACATTTGGTTTGGGCGGGTGCAGTCATTGCATTACTCTTGATCACTTTATACTGGTTTAGTGGATTAGGGCATAAGGTCAAAGCGGTACAGCCTCTCACTTTAGGTGGGGCAGGCTCAGGCCAGTCTGATTCCAATGATAAATCTGAAGGAGAAGGTGGTGGAAATGGAGGCGGTGGAGGACAGGGTGACTCAGCGCAGAACTCACCACAAAATAGGCCACCCACTCCGGTTGCTGTTGCGGTCTTTCACGATGACTATGCACCAGAGCAAGGGATTCTATATTTTCGTCAACAAGCTTTATCCTATTTTGATGGGGTCAAGTTAGTTGCGGATAGTGCTCAAAAGTTTGATGGTGATGTTTTAACTCGCTTTCCAAATCAAAAGGGAGACAGGGCCTTAGCAACCCAAAGTCCCGAGAACCATCTTGAGGTTTCAACATCGATGTATTTAATCGATGAGCATCCTACGCCTCCCGCCTTGACTCATGCTCTAGAAATTAAGCCATTGGCCAATCCGGCACCTCAGCGCTTTGTCAAGGCTTATGCCGTCCGGTCGCTTGTGCCAGCCGTCCCCTTATCAAGATATGTTGGCCGAAAGTCAGTGCCTAATTCCTGGTCGGAAGCACAGCGAACGCATTATTTAGCTACACATGAACAAGATCCTCGCTACATTACCTTAGCAGAAGAAATTGTCAGAGAGCTACCCTCTCGCTTGTCGGCTGATCCAATTCAAAGAGCGATTGCGGTCAAGCGTTATTTAGAGCAAGAGGGGTATTATACACTGAAGGTTAAGCATCGCTCTAGCAAAGATCCTGCTGCTTCATTTCTATTTGGTGATCTACGTGGTTACTGTGTTCACTTTGCCCATTCAGCGGTTCACTTGTTACGCAGTCAGGGCATTGCCGCACGAGTTGCGCTTGGCTATGCGGTTGATGCCCGAACACGCTCAAATAGTTCGGCGGTTTTAATTACCGGTGATCGAGCACACGCTTGGCCCGAGATTCATATCGAGGGTGTTGGCTGGGTCACCTTTGACATCTACCCAGAGCAGTCCGATGAGCAAAGCAGTAGAGCGATGTCTCAATCCTTGGAAAGCCTTTTTGGAGAAATGGCTCGCAAACAACTTGATCGTGGCCTAAAAAGGGGCTCTCCCTTTCCTTGGCACAGCTTAGCGTGGAATACCCTATATTTAATCCTTATTCTGATTGCATTGGGTTATATGATCACCGCTTGGCGAATGATCCGATTGAGGTTGGTGCCCATTGAACTTCGTGGACGCTTGGATTTTACCCTGACTCTTGACCGCTTGGCCGGTGCGGGTTTAAGCAGAGAATATGGTGAAAGTCGGGAGGCATATGCTTTGCGTATGCAAAGTTGGGCACCCGGTTTTGATCAAATGACCCAAGCCCACTTAGCTTGGGCACTAGGAAATCCACAGCATAAAACTGAGCGAGCCAAGCTCGTCATTCAGCAGGCAAAAGCAGTGAGACAAGCCTATGCTCGTCAATCGCGTGGACGTTGGATACTTGCTATCCTTAACCCATTTTCGTGGCTATTTAGTCGTTAAACTTTAGCTCTTTTACCTTTTAACGCTTGCTCTTAAAGCAAAGGAATAATGAATGTCTATTAATGATGCACAACAAGTTGCTGAGATCATAAGATCCCGCATGAAATATGATGTGATGGGACGTGATGAGGTTATAGAACTCGCACTGATCGCTCTACTTAGCGGTGGCCATATGCTTTTGGAAGATTATCCGGGATCGGGTAAAACAACTTTAGCCAAGGCCTTAGGCGAAGCGATTATCTTGGGAGAAGACGGTTTAAATCGTCAAATTAAAGCCCCTTTTAGACGAGTGCAATTTACCCCCGATATGCTTCCCTCCGATATCACCGGTGTTATGGTGTTTGATGGTCAAAAAAATGACTTTTACTTTAGACCAGGGCCGGTCTTTTCCTTGGTACTCTTAGTTGACGAGATCAATCGTACCTCACCCAAAGTACAGTCAGCAATGCTTGAATGTATGGCTGAGGGACAAGTCACTGTCGATAATAAAACATATCAATTAGATGAGCTCTTTTTTGTGATTGCCACTCAAAATCCTCTGGATAGCGTAGGGACCTACCCACTTCCAGTAGCTCAACTTGATCGTTTTTTATTTAAAGTTAAAATGGAACACATCGATCGCAAAGCGGAATTAGAAGTACTCAATGCATGGGGGATTCCTCGTGAAAAGAAAGAGCTTGAAAGAGTCAGTCGAGATCAGGTGGTGAATGCTCGTCACAGTATTCGACATGATGTTTTTGTTCATGATGCTGTTAAAGCTTGCTTGGTCGATTTTGCCTCTGAATTAAGAGCGGATAAGCGCTGTCTACAAGGTGTATCAACTCGTTCTTTGGTGCAGGCGATCCCAGCTTTACAAGCTCGGGCTATCCTCAAGGGACGAGATTATGTAAGCGCTGATGATATCCAATATCTAGCGCCTTATATCTTCGCTCACCGCTTAACTGTGATTCCAGGAGTTCGAAATATCGAGGACCTTATTAAAGATGCCCTAAAAAAGCCGATTGAAACCTTAAGCCAGTCAACAACCAAAGAGATTTAAAGTGCTGATGACTTTTTCGACTTTGTGTATTCTTTCTCTAGCAATTCTTTTCTTTGCAATTCTTTCTCTTGCAACTCTTTCCCTTGCCATTTCTTTTTTGGGTCTTTCTTTTCTAAGTTTGCAAAGAATGAAAAAACTGCATGTTCTAAATAAATTAAGCATATTAGCGAGCTTAGCTTTTTATCTTTTGGGTAGTTTTCACGAGGTTAATGCGCAAAGACCCCAAGAGCCCAAGCGTGAGATCACTAACAAGCAAGAACTTGTAGCAGCAGATCAAAAAACAAGCACAACCATTTCCAATGACTGCCTAAAGATCAGCGCAACGGAGCAAGAGGCTAAGGTTGCTTTTTATACACAAAAACGAAACCGAGCTCGTACCTTGGCTGAAAAGGCCTTAAATGAGCAAGATAGACCCATTTTGGGAGCCATGGTGTTGGCTCAAGTTTATGAGGAGTCTGAAGGTAATTTTCCGAAGGCACTGTTTTGGGTAAGAGAAGCTACTCAATGGCTAGAGCAGGCTTGTGGCAAGCGCCCTACATTAGCAGCGGCCAAGCAACTCCATAAAGACCTTCTGATTAAAGAATCTTTTATTTTAGGCGATATTGATCAGAGGAAAAAACAGCTTAAAGCGCTCAATGCCTATGAACAGATTTATCAACCTCCCCGAGATGAACTAAAAATTTGGCCCTTAGTGAAATTAGGTCGCTTTGAAGAAGCTAGAGAGATTGGACTGAAGCAGATTCAAAGTGAAAATAGCTTTGTACGCAGTCGTGCCTTTAATGGCATGATGGCCATAGAGTGTGAAGCTCGTAACCGTAAGGCAAGTTATGAATGGGGAATGAAAGGGCATATTGACGCCCGAGAACAATCCTGTGTGATCGCCTTAAATATGGGTTTAGCTTCGCGACAGTGCTTTAAGTTTGATGAAGAAGAACGTTTTAATCGAATCGCCCTTAAAGCAGAAGATCGAGACTGCTCTAGTTCTCCTTTTATTCAGAGTTCAGCGACCTATCTGATCAGAGGAGAATTCCAAAAAAGCATTTCTGCATTAAGCTCTTGGGCGCCTAGTACAGCAATGGAATGGATGCAGAGCCATATGAGAGTCAAAGCTCGACGAGCTGAGCTCATGTATGGTCTAGGAGTTTGGCAGCGAGGCTTAAAAGAGATTCATGATGTAGTCACTTATCCAGACCGAGCTTCAGGTACAGATAGTGCTTCGGAGGAAATGCTTAACTTAGAATCTTATATGCTTTATTGGGCCTTATTAGAGGGCCAGCGCATTGCCTCGGCCGAACAAAGCGCAATCCGTGGTTTGGGCGGTTGGCTTAAGGCACAACCTCAACGCTTTATGGATGCTTGGAAACAGTGGAAAGTAAAGCGTCAAATTATTCGCTTTGCGACTCATCAAATGAATCTGATCGACTTGATTAAGCCATACTTTAGTAGTGTAATGCCTTGGTATAGTAGCCATTTAGTTTATATTCTTGGAGAAGGTGTAATCAAAGCAGCTTTAAAACAAGCTCGAGCAGAAGAAGAGCAAGACTATTCTGAAATTGCTCATGCCTATCTTGATGGCTACGAAGCGGAGCTAAGTTGGAAACAAGGTCATTATCAATCTTGTCTAAAGTTAGTGGAGCAGGCGTTAAAGGGCGTACCCAAGGCAGCCAAACTCTTTCGCTATCGCTTAATTGCCTTACGTTGGGCAGCCAAGTCAGCGCTTTCTGGCCAAGCTGTGCATGATGATGACTTACATTTACTTCTGAGCGAATACCCTTTACCGCTTCGACAACTGAATCTTGGTATTCCCGTACGTATGCGAGCAAGCGGTGGCGACTATAGCCAAGCGGTACTACAAGCTTTGGAAAAATCACCTCGCTTCATCCTTGATGACAATGCTGACTTAAGCCTACAAGTAAGCTCAGATAAAGCTCAAATTAAGATTTGCTTGGTAGGTCGACAGGGTAATCGTTATCGCTGTGCTCAGACCTTGATTGATTTTGAGCAAGAAAAAGAAGCACTCAAGCAAAGACGACGTCAACTCAAAGGACAGGCTCATGCTATCCAAAAAGTTAAGGATACTGATGAAGAGCAAAGCAAGAGTCAGCAAGAAGACCCATGGGTTTTGGCCTTAGAAAAAAATCCGGTTTGGCGAGTTGTTGATCGAGCCCACCAAGAGCTTTTCTCTCCGCAAGTAGAATTAACTCAAAAAGAGATGGATACGCTCGATGGTAACATTAGACAGCTCAAAGCGAGTGATGCGGTGGAAAGCCTTTTTCCCTAAATAAAGATCATTTGTGTAAGAAGTGGCAATAGAAATAAATATGAAATATTGGTGGAGTACAGTAATGAGGCCGAATCGTTTTATTTACCTTCGTTTACAAGCCATGTTTTTAGGTTTTGGTCTTTGCGGCTGGGCACTTTCAGCTTATGGGCAAGAGACCGATATAGTCAGCGAAGAAGCCGAGCAAAAAACTGAGCAAACAACCGAGCAAAAAAAAACAGATCAAGCTCAAGAACCGGTCAAAGAGCCTATCTCAGAGCTTGTTTCAAAGACTAAGGGGCGTCCACAAGTGCCTCAACCGAGCTCGGCTGATATTGGAGGCTTGCCACCTAAAAGCACTGAGATCTATCCACAACAGCAATATAAACAAGATAAAAAGCAGTGTAAGCGCAAAAAAGGGAAATGGATTCAAACCGAAAAAGGCTTAGAAGGCTGTTTGGTTAAAGGCAAGAAAGAAGGTCTGTGGATCTTTAAGGAAGGGGCGTTTATACAGGGCGTTATTTCATTTAAAAATAATGTTTTTGATGGGGATTTGTGGAGCTTTAGTCTTGAAGGTCGAGCCATTGAGCAAGTGACTTATCGGCAAGGCAAAAAAGAAGGAGCTTTTAGAAAGTGGGGCCCGGGTGGTCAACTTAAAAGTGTGAGCTATTATCGGGATGATCAAAAGGATGGGCCATCATTTGAATGGCATGCACGAAGTTGTATTCCGGCCCATAAAGGTGCTTATAAAGCAGGTAAAAAACATGGACCTTGGGCGACTTGGTATCATACAGGAGCCTATCAAGAAAAAGGGAGTTATGTGGATGGAGTTAAGCAGGGCACATGGTCTTTTTACCATCAAGAGGGAAACAAGATTAAAGAGGGGGTGATGGTCGATGGGAAAGAGGATGGCACATGGCAAGAATGGCTTCATACAGGGCAAAAATGGCGAGATAGTGAGTTTAAGCAAGGCATAAGACAGGGAGAGGATGAGCTGAACTGTCTTAAGCAAAATGGGTCTTGGCTAGTGGATCACAAAGAACGAGTAGAATCTTGTCAACGCTTTAGCTATCAAACGATTATCGCTCAAAAAACATATTATGAAAATGGCGCCTTATTAAGACGAGAGAGCTATAATTTACAGGGCGAGAAAACCGGTTTGACCCAAAGTTTTCATCCCAGCGGTGAGCTTTTGGTGGAAGGCCAAATGCTTGGTGGAAGACCAGAAGGGACCTTTACCTATCTCAAGCCTTCCGGCGAGCCGATGGGGCCAAGTAGCATCATCAATCAAGGAACGGGTAAATGGACTGCATATCATGCGAGCGGAGCTGTCGCTGAGCAGGGTGAATGGATGCTTGGCTTACCCACAGGAGAATGGAAAACATTTTATGATCATGGTGGCTTAGAAAGTACAATGTCTTATCGTGAGGGAAGAAGACAGGGACGTTATGTAAGATATTATCGCGATGGTACAATTGAGCTTGAAGGCGACTTTCAAGAAAATGCTCGCCAAGGCCTGTGGAAGTTTTATTATACCAATGGACAAGTCGCTGTTGAGGCAAACTTTGTGGATAGTGCTCGTTCAGGGCCATGGAAAGAGTGGTATTGGCTATCCTCTCCAAAAGTTCAAGGAGAGTATACCAATAACCAACGGTCTGGCACTTGGCTTGAATATCATAATAATGGTGAGTTATCGGCACAGGGTAGTTATGCTCAAGACCGAAAGTCCGGTAAATGGAAACAAAATTGGTATACCGGTAGCCATTGGAGAGAGTTGGAGTTTACGAGTGGAATATCTGATGATCCGGATGAAACTCAATGCGAATCGATTAGAGGACAGTGGACGGCTGAGCTGAAGGAACGCTATGCCGGCTGTCAAGTCTGTAGAGTTGTGGCAGATGGTTCTCATAAACTTGTTAAAATGGGTGCATGGCGTTGGTGGCACCCCAATGGAGAATTAGAACGAGAAGGGCAGTTTGATGAAGATCAAGCTCATGGGTCATGGCAAGAATATAATCGAGAAGGTAAGCTTATTTTAAGTGGTGAATATGACCGCGGCAAAAGAATTGGTCTTTGGCGTGGCTTTTATCCCGAAGGGCCTCGGCAATATGAAGGACGCTTTGATGATACTGGGGCTGAACAAGGTCAATGGACGACTTATTATAAAGCCGGAGGGATAGAAAGTCAGGGTCAATATGAACATGGGCGAAGAGTGGGCTTGTGGATTTGGTGGAGTCGTCAAGGAAACTTATCTCAAATAGGTATGTTTAATACTCTACAAAGCGCTTCCCAAAGTGAGAAAGCACTGAAGCCCCTACAAGATCAGAAAGAAATACAAGATAAAGATCAAGCAAGCGAGCGTGACCAAGACAGTAGTAAAAGTGCTCATAAGCAGATTGAACAGCGTATCGGGCTGTGGTTAAGTTGGCATAAAAAC
The DNA here is from genome assembly GCA_937146725.1 of uncultured Myxococcales bacterium. Classification (GTDB taxonomy): domain Bacteria; phylum Myxococcota_A; class Bradymonadia; order UBA7976; family VGTA01; genus CAKZRU01. Next base: position 26,605 of record CAKZRU010000113.1, on the reverse strand, counting down.
TGCCAATTAAAGACTGCCGGATATTACCAACATGGTGAACGAGAAGGTCGTTGGCGCTGGTGGAAAGCAAATGGCGAAGGATGGCGAGCTGAAAACTATATTAAAAGTCGCAGTCAAGGACGCCAAGCTATACCCAAAAGGATTTTACTAAAACAATCAGAACAGCTTCGTACACTGTGCCAAAAACAATCGGCTCAAAAATCCATTGCTGTCAAAAAACTTGAGGAAATTCTGTTCAGTGAAATCAGTGAAAAGCCAAATGAAAAGCCACATAAAGCCACCGGTGAAGTACCAAATAATCAGCCCGATGTAAGACCGAGCCAAATTAAAGACGATTCTAATAAGAACTCAATAAATGAATAGAGCAGTTAATGACATTTCGCTTAAATTAAGTTAGGTTTATTAGGCTTTAATATGCTCACTAAACATTAGTCAGCGTACAAGTTAAATTAAGCCAAGCATCATTTATAGTGAAACGAGTTAATTTTGAGCAAGGTAACTTTATATCTTCGCCATAGTTGCGTACATTTAATCTTCTTTAGCATCGTCTTACAGGGCTGTCTATCGACTTTAGAGCCTCTTGGTGAAGTACCTAAGAGTCCGGTGACGGTCAAAATGGACTTTTTGCACCGTCCTTTACCGGAGATTCCTCTACCTAATGATATTGCGACCCGTTATGATCCAAGTTCACCAACCGGTCGCCGTATTAATGCCTCGATGATTGCCCCTACTCAGCTTGAGTCGAAGGTCCGAGAGCTTATTGACCAACTCGATGGATGGGGCGTGAATCAACCTATTACAATTCCTTTCACCGGACCTATCGACCCGCGTTCTATTCTTGCAGGGCATAGAGATCCCTTACTTGACTTAGACAATGATGTGATCTTCCTAATTAATGTGACTCGTCAGAAAGATCCAAATAATCCCAATGAAGTGGATCACTATGGTGAGATAATTCGCCTTGATGTGGGGGCTGGTAATTATCCGGTGATCTTAGAGCAGGTGGATGGCTATTGGGAACATGACCCTCGTTCATGGACGAATTCAATCGTATTTGAAGAGGCAAATGAAGATCTAAATGGAAATGGCCTTTTAGATTTAGGTGAAGATGTAAACGGTAATGGGCTTTTGGATGAGGGTGAAGATCGTAATCAGAATGGGATACTTGATTTACCTGAGGACTTAGATGGTGATGGTGTTTTAGATCGACCCAATTATTTACCTTGTGGGGTAGCGGGTACAGAAGAAATCGCCTGTGATGACAATGGAGTATGGCTCTCACCACAGCGTGACCAATTAGCCCAACGTGCTGATGCATTAATGACTTTTTATGAACGTGAAACAAACACCTTAATTGTAAGAGCAATGGAAGCGCTGCGAGAACGCTCAACATATGCTGTCGTCCTAACACGAAGAATTAAGGCAGAGGATGGTAGTCCAATTGGTTCACCCTTTGAATCATATCATCACTTAGGACAAAAAGAAGCCTTGGAAGGGATTGCTGATCTTTTACCCGAAGAAGCTGGGTTAAGTGAGGATGATATTGCCTTTGCCTTTACATTTACAACCCAAAGTCTTGGTAGTCAATTTGTTGCAGTACGTGAGGGAATCTATGGAATGGGCATACAAGGGGCGATCGGTCAAAGTGAAACCTATGCTCCTAAGTTAGCTACAATTGAGCCTTTACGAACCCTCGAAAGCGGCCGTTTTGGAGATGAAACAAATCCCTATATTATGCATACGCAAGATTGGATTCAGCCTTTTAGTCTAATTGCCCAACAGCTTTTGGGTCAAGATCCAAACTCTCGTGCCTATGAAGTACAATTTGAGGCTCAAAACTCTGTAGATTATCACGTGATTGGTAGCTTTATCTCCCCTCAACTTTTTGCCCGTACCCCCTTGGGAGTAGATCCTCAAGATGTGTCTCAATGGCTTCCTTTTAATGAACAGTCTTGGCCGCAAAACCTTGATACTGTGGCTTTGGATGTCGATACTCAAGTCACTCCGGAGCAGATTTGGTTTTGGTTAATGATGCCAACCGAAGATAAAAGGCCTAAAGATGGTCCTATGCCTTTGGTCATTGTTGGGCACGGCTATGGAAGTAACCGCTTTGAGTCATTGGCGTTTGCCGGATACTTGGCAGAGCATGGTTTAGCATCTATTGCCATCGACTGCCCTTCTCATGGTTTGGGCTTAAATCAAAATGAGGCTGAATTAGCAACACAATTGACAGGAATTTACGGGCTTTCCGGCTTTTTAGAGGCAGCCAATAAGGGAAGAGCTTTTGACCAAGATTTTGATGGTGCCCCAGATTCCGGCGCTGATTATTGGAGCTCTTATGTATTTCATACTCGTGATGTTGTTCGCCAATGTGTTCTTGACCATATGCAACTCATTCGTTTGATTCGTAGCTTTGATGGTCAAAGACGCTGGGATAGAGATTTAAATGGTGATGGAGAGGCTGAACTTGCCGGAGACTTTAACGCTGATGGCATTGTTGATATTGGTGCGAATACGCCTATCAGTATCTTAGGGGCATCACTCGGTGGAATCGTTTCATCAATGGTTGCTAGTTTAGAACCAGAAATTACCACTGCTGTCCCAATCTCGGGCGGGGGTGGTCTTGGGGATATTGGCGTTCGCTCCATTCAAGGAGGGGTCCGAGAAGCTGTGATTTTAAGAGTAATGGGGCCGGTCATCATTGGTGAAGCTGATGAAGAAGGCACTCGTGTGTATGCTTTGATGCCTGAGCTGAATGATGACGGACGAAGAAATATCGGTCGTTTTCCAAGTCTAAAACAGTATGATTCAGTGATTTTAGAAAATCTAGATAATGGTGAAACAAGCTGTGCTTATGTGCAAGAAGATGGAAGCTTTAGGGTACATATTGATGGTGATAAGGGAGATCGTATTGTTTTAAGTGCCTATCAAGGACCGCAAATTAAGTGGACAGAAAGTGAACCGCTTCGCTGTTCCAAGCGGAGTGACAATATTGAAGCCCTCGCTGTTTTAGATCGCTTTGGTGAAACTATAGAGTTTTTAGGCGAGGAATATGTACAAAATACACCTTTACAGGCTTTATCAGAGGGGTTTGGTGAAAAGCGCTCATCGCCTGGCTTAAGGCGCTTTTTAAGTATTGGTCAATTAGTTCTTGATGGTGGTGATCCGGCTTCTTATGCACGACACATGCTCAAAGAGCCGTTATACTATCCTGCAATGGATGAATACTCTGGTGCGCATGCCCTCATTGTGACCACTATGGGTGACATGAATGTACCGGCTAGTTCGGGGGCAACCTTAGGGCGTTCGGCCGGTTTGATCGACTATACAACACCGATTGAACAGCAAGGCGGTAAGTCAGCAAATCAAGTTCTATTAGAGACCTACTCCATTGAAGCTGTGCATAATCTGAAACGTAACACGGATATTAATGGAAATGGAGTTCATGTGGATATTGAACTCTTTAGTCGCCCAGAAGGTCAAAGCAGTAGTGCAGATGTTTGGTCAGATATTGAAGTGCCTCGCCTTAGCCATCCTTTACATGCAGGACTTGAAAATGCTGATCCATTAGGTGGGTACTCGGGCGCAGTTTTTCCCTACTCATCTCCGGAAGGCCAACATGGCTTTAATTTTCCTGGGATGGACCAAGACATTTATATAGAGCGCTGCCGTTTAAAGTGTGTAGAGGACGATGAACTTTGCCTTGAAACCTGTGCCACTGACTATGAAGGTAAGTTTGATGTCGGCTTGTTCTTCTTTAATTTAATTGGAGATTACATCAAACAACAAGGCAAGGTTTGGGAAATTAAAACTTGCTATGGTGACAATAGCTGTGGGCGCTAATAAGCTATAAGTCCAGTTGAAATTGGTTAAAGCTTAGCGAGAATTAAGCCAAGTAGAGCACCAACACTACACAAAGCGGCCATAAGAATAGGCGAAATTGTATATGGTTTTGCCTCTGTTGCTAGACTTGTTTGCAGATCACTAGAAACAGGATGATTAACGCTTTGTGGCTCAGCTAAATCCTTTTGTTTTTCATCTAATTTGTTACTCGCCGGCTCTTGATCATCCTGCTTAAGTATGGCTTGGATTTGTTCGGCTTCTTGGGCAAAGGAGCTAGAGTCAAGATCAAGCGTTGACCGCAATGCTTGATCTTGTGGGTCAGCTTTTAGTGTCTTAAGCGTCTCGGTGATGGTTGGTCTTTGGCGAGGACTTTTTGATAAAAGTTGCTTAATTAATTGGCTAATATAGTCAGGTATATCGCTACTACACTCAGGTGGATTCTGCTCTATATGGGCTTCTTCAAGGCATTTTAAGGGAGACTTAAGCGGTCCTTGCTTGTTTTGCTCATTAAAGCCACTCGCATCTAAATCAAAAGGAGGGTGACCATGTAGGCAATGGAACATGAGTGCCCCTAAGCTATACATATCAGATGAAGCGGTCGCACTAGAGAGAGACCAACGTTCTGGGGCCCAAAAAGCACTACTACGATCTAAGCCGGGTACAGGCGGAGCGCCAAAGGCAGAATTAATACAGGCATCTATAATAACTGGTGCACTTGGTGGATGACGTAATAAGATATGCTGAGGACGTAGATCGCCATGAGCAATTCCCTGTGTATGCATAGCTTCAAGACCACGAGCAATATTGGTTAATAGGCTTTGTGCTTCAAGCCAAGTCATAGGTTTACGTCTTAAGCGTAAGTACTCATACAAGGAACTATGTGGTTCCCATTCGACTACAATATATGGGGTTAAATCGTGTAATAGACCACATTCATACGCTCTTTCTATATAAGGTGAATCAAGTCTTTTAAGACGATCATAGGCTGTTTTTAAACGATAAAAAGAACCGGGCTCTCTCGATAAGGGGTCCCCCAAAACCTTAAGTGCTCTTCTGGTTTTACCAACGCTGGGTGGTTCAACTTGGTATAACCATTGACGAGGGCTGATATGGTTGAGAGAAATGACTCTCAAGCGATCGTCCAAAATCTGCCCAACCAGACGGTGTTGATCACCTTCATGTTTATTTGACGAGGAAGAACGGGTTTTGTAGTTCGTTTTCATAAATAAACCTTAGAAATACTAATGATAATGATTGGGGTCGAAGGGTAAGTCTCTGGATAGTGACAACTACTCATACGATCATCTGCGACATCGTTAGCGGGATACATAATAAGTGAGATACCTAAATTAGTTAGAGACTTTAGGTGGAATTAAATAGACGGGATAGGGAGCGCACACAGAAAGCCAAAGTGCTAATTCGGTGAGTAAAATAGAGCGAGGAACTGAGATCAAAATCCCCTTTAAAGCACCGATTTGGTCAACTTTTGCTTTGAAGGTCTGAGTCAGCAGATCTTCTTCATGGCTTGCACGTAATCTTTGCAGCTGAAAACGAGCTCTTTCCTTGCGTTTAGGACCTAAGATAAGGATAGAGTTTTGAGTTTTGCTCCATTTAACTTGTAGAAACTCATCACGATCAATCTGCTTATTATCAACAAGTAGTTGAAAGGGAAGCATGGCAAGCTTACGATTACTTGGTGTACTTTTTTTGATCTGAGGGACTTGCATTGCTGTCTTTTGCTCAATTAATAAGTTGTATTGAGTAAAACTTTGTCCTTTTCTTTGATGGTTGACCACAAAAGTACTGAGTAGGTCTAAAACCATTCCCGCCGAAGAGCTTTGAGGGGCTCCAAGCACAACTTGTTGAAGCTTAGTTTCAGGCCAATGATGATTTAATTGATGAATCACTTTGGGTAAGAAGGCCCCATTGAGTCTCAAGGGATGTGCTTGAGGCATTAAGTCGCCTGCAGACACACTTAGCGTATTGTGAACTTTACTTTGATCATCTGCATAAAAAAGCGTCGCCTCATTAAAAAGAACCTGTAAACTTGACTGCTGTTCAAGAGTGTTTTGCTGCATAGCTCTTGCACTTTTTTGCTGTCTTCCGGCCAATGCCGATGGGAGGTTCAAGGCAAAAGGGGCTTTGAGCTCTGTTAAGCTAAGGTTGAGCTCTGTTAAACGCTGATCTAAATTGGGGGCCGATAATAAATAACGAGCACCTAGAGCGACAAAAATAATCAAGAGGGATAAAAACACAGAGCTATATATAATATGCCTTGAGCGCTTTACTCGCTGAGATTTATCTTTCTTGAATACATCTTGTTCTTGTCCGGTCGGCGAATTATCTTGAAAGCGATGCTCTGAAATAAGCTCGGCTAGAACATGACTTTTAAGATGTGCTTGAGTGAGATCTTCCTGCTCAAAGTGAGGAGAGCTTAAGGGTAAAACCTGATTTACATCTTGCTGTGCTAAATCCGGAGAATCAGTTTGCCATGGAGCTGTTGAATTCTTAGGGGCTGTCTCAAGATTCGGTGAAAGGCTTGGATTTGAAATTATAGGTGTCTGAGGCTCATTGAAAGAATTCGAAGGGCTTCTTCTTGGCTGAGGAGAGGGGTATTGGCTTACACTAGGTATAGAATAAGGTTCTGTGACCACCGGTAAGTTTTGGGATTGAGTGGGGCTTTGAGAGGAAAGTGGTGCTTGCCAGGGTTGTACTTGCGGGTGCGAGACTTGCGGGTGCGAGACTTGCGGGTTAAAGGGCGACTGAAAGTTGAAATCAGCAGTATTTAATGCCTTAGTTTTATCTTCACTAGTATCATGTTCAAAAGTATCAAGCTTGGCAGTCATTTGATAAAATTGATCAGCATTGAGTGCTTTGGTAGGATCTTGGCTTGGAAATGAGTCGGCTTGAGCAACTCGAGTCTGATCCCTTAAACTTGTTGGTGGACTTGCTAGTGGACTTGCTAGTGGACTTGTTAGTGGACCGAGAGACGGGTTGGAGACCGATGGGGGTGGCTGATTTGGTGGGGTTACCGCAGATAAAAACTGATCTCTAGATACCGCTCTAGTGGCCTCCTCGCTTGAGGAAAGTGGATGTTCTTGATCTGTCCACCACTTGCCATTACTCATAATGCTTTTAGCTCTCCAAGATCGTCTTGTTTTTGATTAAGTATTCTATGATTTCTTATTGATTCATAAAAATCATCCATTAAGCAAGTATAGTGATGCTGTGAGATAAGGAAAGCACTGTTTTAACATCCTACAGTTTGTAAGCTCTTTCTCATTGATAATGAACTTTGTATCGATTGAGCACAGAATGTTGTCTCGAAATGAAACAATTTTTTGGCATAGCTTATGCTCTTTAAGTGCTTGTTATTAATCACTGTTTACTCAGTGGTTTCTTTAAAGAACCAAGAGCCTTTCTTGGAATACTTCTTAAGGTTTTTTCTTAAGACTTTTTTTAAGCAGGAGAGTGTATGCCAGCACAATCTAAACATCTTTTTGAAAGGGTCTTTGTTTTTTGTAAAACAAAGGGTCTTAAATCCCTTGTGGATTCTATCGTAGCTCGAAGCAGCTTGCTTGTAAGTAAAGTACTCGCAAAGTTCTTGTTAGCCAACACATTACGAAGCCATATATTATTGGCCATTGGGTGTTTTTATATTTGCTTAGCAACTTGCTCAGCAAAAACTAATACCAACCCTAATACCAACCCTAATACCAACTCTAAGATCAAAACTAAGGCTATAATAAGCTCAAGTCGTACCGATTGTGGTCAAGATCGTTTTGAACCTAATAATTACCGTTCCCGAGCAAGAAATCTTTCTACAGAGCTTAAGCATGATCGAGAGATCACTGCAATCATATGTGATCAAGACCATGATTGGTATACGGTTTGGCTCAATAAAGGTGAACTTGTTGAGTTTACGATTAGCTCTGCGCTTGATGAATCTCCGAGCCTGTCGGTGTATGCCCCACGAAAAAGAAAGGCGGGTGGTATTTTACATAGGGTGAGCCCAAGTATTAAAAAGCTTAAAGTATATGCAAAAAAAAGCGGTCGCTACCGCCTGCATGTAAAAGCGTCTCGTAAGTCTCGCTCTAGATATACATTGTCATACAATAAGCCGCTTTATTAGTGCTGTATTGCTGCTCGGCCTTGTACGATCTTTATAGATCGGGATCATTTACATGAAAGTACTAAAAAGAAGTTGATGTTCTGGACTTAGCTTCTCTTTTGACCAAGCGGGGGTCCAAGTTAAGGTGACGGTGGCTTGATCAACCCCTTCCACTTGCATCAAGGCTTCTTCGACTTCCTTAGGCAAGGTACCGGCAACAGGGCAAGCAGGATTTGTTAAAGTCATCAATACAGCAACATGTGTATTTCCATCAGCTAAGGGTTCGATCTTCACCTCATAAATGAGTCCAAGATCATAGATGCTCAGAGGAAGTTCAGGATCATAAACCTTGCGCATTGCTTCAATACAGGCTTCCTCAAGTTTTGAATGTTCAGACATCATCATCTCCGATACGGAGTCCAAGCTTTTTAATAATATACTCAGCGCTTTTACGGTGAATTCCGGCGGCTCGCGCCGCAGCACTTATATTATTGTTATATTTAGTTATCAAGGTGTTCCAATATACTCGTTCAAATTGATCAATCAAGTCGGATTTTGCATCTTTAAACTCTCGGGATAGGTCAAGCTTGAGGCTTGGGGGCTGAGCCTCCAAGTAGTCAACCAAATCGCGGTCAACTAAATCGCGTTCAACCAAATCGTGAGGATCAATTTCAGACTCTGTGATTGATGTTGAAGGATAGTTCGCGCTTTGTACTGCTTGCCCCAATTGCTGAGGAAGCAAAAACTGAGTTTCAAGATTTTTTTGCTGAGGATTACTCAAAGCGATGGCTTTTTGAACATAATTTTTTAGCTCTCTTATATTCCCCTGCCACTCATGTTGCATGAGTAGATTCATGGTTTTATAACTGACTTCACGCGTTTCATGAGTCATCGCTTCAATCATTCTATCGACAAGACCAGGTATATCTTCACGATGCTCCCTTAAAGCGGGCATAAGTACTTTGACGACAGCCAGTCGATAAAATAGGTCGAGACGAAATTTTTTGAGTTCAACCTCTTCGCTCAACTTGCGATGTGTTGCACTTACAATACGTACATCAATCTTGGTATAGGCATCAGCACCAACCGGTTTGATCTCATTACGCTCTATGACCCTTAAAAGCTTAGGTTGTAACTCTAAAGGTAGTTCCCCGATTTCATCAAGAAACAAAGTCCCTTCATTCGCTTTGGCAAAGGCACCTTGCCTATGTTCGGCGGCCCCCGTAAATGAGCCTTTTACATGGCCAAAAAGTTCACTTTCTATCAGTTGGCTGGGTACGGAAGAACAATCAAAAACCACAAAAGGCTTTTTAGAACGTGAAGAATAATCATGAATCGCACGAGCGGCTAATTCTTTGCCAGTGCCACTTTCACCTTCGATTAAAACATTAATTTCGCTTTGAGCGACTCGATGTAAAAGTGCAAAAAGCTCTCTCATGATCTTTGACTGGCCATATAACTCACCAAACTGAGAACTTGACCAAAGTTGCAAGGCTTTAGCTTGTTTATTTAATACTTGAAAAAGTAACTTGATTTCACCAATTTGAATGAGATCTCCATCCTTTAAAAAGGCCTCAATCACTTGTACTTGATTGATAAAAACACCATTTTTACTTTGACGATCAATAAGTCGATACCCTCGCTCATCAACTTCAATATAAGCGTGTTGTCGACTAATGGTAGGATGACTGATTTGGATATCAGCAGATGCACTCGAGCCAAGAGAGCAACGATGCTGATTTAAAAGCCAAGTCTCACCGGTAAGCCAAGTCTCATCCATTTGCGTCCGATCATCATTTGGTAAAAGTACGCCTAGTTGGGCAACTGGTACTTCGAGATCGATAACTGAGGATGAATGATGTTTAGTCAGCGTTAGATCGTGGCTCAAAATAAATCTCAACTTGGATACAGTGTACTCAGTACAAGTCATAATACTGAATTGATAGAAGTTTAGACGGCGGTGGTGAGTTGGTTAAAAGATGCACAAATCAAGTACATTCATCAGTTTAGTTTGTATATTAACTTCGCCTAAAACTTTTCAAGTATGACATACGGCTTGAACGAGAGTCTCCAAAGTTAGATTTACTCTTTGCTTTAGTACTTTTTCGCGAGGAATGACTTGTCGTTTTTCTCGGATTTTGCCGAGATCGACTGCGCCAATCTTCTTCGATTCGCAAGCGACGTCCGGTTGGCGTTGAACCAATCAGTTTGCTTTCTTGCTGGCTTAACTCGACCATGTCTCCATTACGAACCTCAATCACTTGCTCAATGCCACATTCATAGGCGAGGGCCGCATGGGCTTCGAGATGAGGTGGATAGCCATGCACAGGGATTAAAACTTCAGGGGTAAGCCAATCATACATCAAGCGTAATTCGTCTTTACATGGATGTCCTGACACATGGATGAGCTCATCCTCTTCATCAACAACTTTAACGCCCATGTTACTTAGTCCACTTTTGAGATTTTGGATCCCTTGTTCATTGCCCGGAATCACCTTTGAAGAAAAGAACACGGTGTCGCCATCTTCTAGGTAGACATCAGGATGTGTACCGGCAGTAATTCGAGCGAGTGCAGCTCGAGCTTCTCCTTGACTACCAGTGCAAATCAATAAAACCCTTTCGGGAGGTAAGTACATAGCATCTCGGGGTGGAACTAAGGGCAGAGAACGGGAAATATAGCCGGTTTCTTGGGCAGAGGCGATCATTCGTTTTAAGGAGCGACCAATAATAATAGGATTGCGCTGAAGCTCTTCGGCAATCTCAAAAAATGAGACTAGACGAGCAATATTACTTGAGAAACAGGTGCAAACAACCCGGCCTTTTTCCTGCTTGATCAGCTGTCTTAAACGGTCCCGTACAGCCTCTTCGGATCCCGAAGTTCCATCAATTTGAGCATTGGTAGAGTCGCCTACCACAGCTAAAATACCTTCAGCCCCCAGCTCTTTAATCCTTTTTTCAGAAGTTTTACGACCAACTAAAGGATTAGGATCAAGCTTCCAATCTCCTGTATGAAAAATATTACCGGCGGGCGTTCTAATCATGACCGCTTGAGATTCTACTGTGGAGTGGGTGATCGGCACAAACTCACAGTCAAAAGTATCCGCAATCGTGAACTTTCCTCCTGGGGCTTGGATTTTAAGCGGAACTCTTTCTTTAATCGGACTTTCAGAGAGTTTACGCCGAATCACAGCAGCCGTAAATGGGGTTGTGTAGATTGGACAGCGTAGCTCAAGCCAAAGGTCGGTAATGCCGCCAATATGATCTTCATGAGCATGGGTGATCACCAAGGCGGCTAATTTCTTTTTTCTGAGAAACTCTATATCCGGTACAAAAATCTGATCTATGCCTTCGCTAGAGTCAATCATCATACCGCAATCTACCATCAGCCATAAATCTTCATACCCATAAAGATTTAGGTTCATTCCAATTTCACCCGAGCCTCCCAAAGGCACAAACATTAACTTTTCTATCATTGCTCTATCTCTAATCCCAAGTTTTCTAAAATTTCTGTAACTACCATATTTGTATGCGCTTGATAGAGTCTTTCTCCCTCTTTGGCACAAGCTGTAGCAGGGGAACCGGTGTAAGCTTGCTCCATACCAATATCCACAAAGCCGGCTCGACCTTTTTGAATCGCTTCACTCAAGCTAATTTCTAGTTCGGGAAGGGTTTGAGCAAGTTCTTGCTGGACAAGATGAGGATGTGAATTCAAAATCATTGAACTTTCATATTCACCTGCATGACAAGCGCCAGACTTAAACTCTTGACCTAAAGCTCGTCCCCACCGACGACTGACCACAGCAGGAGCAATCACTCTTTTGTGAGGAGCTTGTGCGTTCATCCGTGTTTGAGCTTCTTTGATGGCTGCTAACTGCTTAGGTTCCAAATGATGATTGATCCAACAGACTAGCTTAAAACCTGCTTTGAGATACTGCTCACTGATCTCGATTAATAAGTTTTCATATAAGCTTTGACTCAATGAAATAGCCCCACAAAAACCCTGCGCATATTCGGTCACCCCATAAGCAAGTGCAGGAGCAATCCATGCATTAACATGATGAGTATGTAAAGCTTGAGCGGCTCTAAGTGCATTCATTTCGGACAGTAGACGATCGGTTGCCAAGGGTAAATGAGGGCCATGAGGTTCAACACTACCTAAGGGTAAAAGAACAACCGAGTTTTCATTTTGCTTTAGTATTGTATCCAAATCCATACTTGAGCATTCATCAAGTCTATAAAGCTGGTTTTGACTATTTATTTTCATTACTTGGTTCTCCTAATAGTATATTTATTGCCATGCTGACCGCCACAAAACCAAAGGTAGCAGTCACAAAGCTTAAAGAACCAAAACCAGCATTACAATCTAAGCGAAAGCTTTCTTGACTAGGTGCTTGTTGACAAACCCCTCCATCTGGACTTGGATAATAAGGACGCTCTGTACTAAAAACCGCAGGAACGCCCCATTCCTGATTGACATTCTTACTTTTAGTCTGAGAATTCGTCATGGCATTGTCGATAAATCTTTGTTTGAACTGAGGGCTTGTTTTAAGAAGCTTTTTTACCCGTCTTAAAAGACCATCATGGGTACTTTGACTCAGATCTGCGCAAGTGATCATGTGTGGGGAACGACGACCACCGGCTGCTCCACAGCTGATCACCGGTATAGAACGAAGTTTACAGGCTTCAATTAATTGTGCTTTACGCTCTGTATGATCAATCGCATCGATAAGTACATCAAATTTTTTAGTTTCTTCGGCGATGTCACCCAGAAGTTTCCGTTCGGTTTTAGGCGTATAAAAGCATTGTTCTGTATAAACGGTGAGTTCTGAAGATATGTCCAAAAGGCGTTCTTTCATAACCAAAACTTTAGACTGACCCACAGTTTTGCTTAACGCATGAAGTTGCCGATTTATATTAGTGACGCAAATCTCATCTAAATCGATTAAAGTGATGGTTTTGACACCACTACGTACCAAGGCTTCGGCACACCAAGAGCCAACCCCTCCAATCCCAACAACACATACATGGGCTTCACTCAGTGTATGTAAAGCTTTCCCACCATACACACGTCCTACACCGGAAAAACGATCTAGGTATTCATGACTAAGTTCTTGATCTTGTTTTACTTTATTTGGTTCTAGCATGAATACCTTACTCTAAATTTTATGCTGGCCTTTGTAAAAAATTTGGATAAGTATGATTTGAATCGTGACTTAGACTTGTCTTTTATATGAAATCTTCTTTAAAGTGAATGTGTTTGATACTTGGATTCATGAGGAATTAACATGGCAAAAAAGAAAACACGTAAAGGTAAAAAAACTCAGCAACGTCAACGAGAGCTTCAAGTGACTCAAAAAGATGTTGAGCAAGGTAAAGAAGCGCTTAAAACAATGTTTATTGGTATGGTCCTACTCTCTTTTGTAATGATCTTCTTTGCCTTCGATGTTGGTGGTGAAACTCTTTTTGAGCGCCTGAGTTCAGTGTTTACCTCAAGCACACCTCAATAGGCCTTAGTTCATTCTATAAAATGAAGCTAAGAACAACGACAAGTCTGCTCGTATTCTTGGCCTGCTATTCGCTTTGGGTAACATACAGCACTTGGCGTTCAATCCACTGTCACGAGCAAGTGCTTGATCTATTAAGTGTTTCCGTTTATGACCAAAAAATGAAGCGAAAACTCAGTTTAGGCGAGCTTCTTCAATCTGGAACATTAGATCTGGTCACTTGTCACTTTGATCATGAGATTGAGGTCAGTTGGCAAGCAAAGGCGAGTCAAGAAGCAAGTTTAGATCAACAAATTAAACTTGTAGATAAAGTATCTTTAATTTTATACTTTAAAACCGACCATAAAATATATTCATGGGCAACCGGTCCAAGACCACTGTCTTGGAAGCCTATATCCCTATCTCAGATTAAGTCTTTAGTAGAAAGATGAGCCTCATCGTGAACTACCTCAAAGCCTTTAGCTTATTGTTATTGTCTGCAACTATTATCTTATTGGCAGTCCCAGACGCTTTTGCTCATCATTGTCGTTATTATAAGCCTGATGCAAGAAACTTGTGCTTAGCTAAAAATGAGAATAAGCGTTTTTATTGTAGCTATATTAAAGACCCTGATCAGCAACGGTATTGCTATAGCTACATGGACAAAAGCCCAAATGGCTGTGACAGCATTCAAGATGAGACGCTTAAAGAGCAATGCCGAGGTGAAGCACAGAGTCGACTAGATGAAATGATCGCTCAACAAAAAGCGCTTGAAGCTGAGGCCGAAGCTAAAAAAGCAGTCGAAGAAGCGGCTAAGCAAACGACATCAACTGCCGGCCCAGCAAATGCACAGGCAAATGCACAAGCAAATGGGAACTAAAGTAATATGACCAAAGCGACTTCATTAAAAGACAGTGATGTACAATACCACATCAAGCTTGCCTCAGGACAAAGTGCCCCCTATGTTATTGTACCGGGAGATCCGGGACGAGTGCCTCAGATTGCTGCCTACTTGGATGGGGCTTACGAAGTTGCTAATAACCGAGAATACCGAACATTTAGAGGACGCTATCGTGGCGTGGATGTGTCGGTGACCTCAACCGGTATTGGTGGGCCTTCTGCTGCTATTGCCGTAGAGGAATTAATTAGAATTGGTGCAAAGGTTTTAATCAGAGTGGGTACATCGGGGGCATTACAAGAGCATCTACAAATGGGCGATTTAGTCGTTGCTCAATCAGCCATTCGAGATGAGGGAACAAGCTGTCAATATGTGCCGCTTGCTTGGCCGGCTTCCGCAGACTTTGAAACGAGTTTGGCTTTGAAAACAGCCGCAGAACAGCAACTTCACCAACTTGATACTCAACTCAATAGTTATGTGGGGGTTGTCCATAGTAAGGATGCTTTCTATGCCGAAGAACCCAAAGGGCTACCAACCGCAGCAGAATGGACTATGAAATGGAACGCTTGGGAGCGAATGGGCTGTTTATGTACCGAAATGGAAGCCGCCGCTTTATTTACAGTTGCTCAGCTACATCGAGTTAAGGCCGGTGCGATCTTAACTGTGATTGGGGAAACCAAAGGGGGTGAGGTAAAGATTGCTAAAGTCAGCAGTGAAAATGCGATTAAAAGTGCTTTAGAAGCGATCTATACCCTTGCTCAAGCTGAGGGGAATGCTTAGTCGACTGTTTATATATCTTGTCGTCTAATGTACGCAGCTTTGATGGCATGTTTTTTGGAGATTCTTCTGAAATCGTTGCCAAGCACCAAAGGTTGGCAAGTGAGAGCGTTCATATAACTGATACAAAGCTTCTTTGGCACAGAGGTCGGCTATTTCAAAGGGTTGATGAGCATAAGTGCCTTTTAGTTTGAGTGGACGTTGCTCTTTAATACACCAATTTTTTTGCATAGTTTTTAAAGCGCTTAAACTCCACAGACCGGCTTGTAACTTTTTGAGCCGCTTAGGCCTTTTATTCTGTCCAAAGTGTGCTTTGTGAATGTAGACATAGGGATCATGACCTATAGGTGGAAATATCAAACTATTTGCACAAGCCGGATCGATTCTTAAGTTGGAAAGCATGGCTGCGCTGTGTTGGACTTCGATCCCAAGATATGGACTCAGTAAACCATGACTCACGTATATAAAAACAATCAACTTATGCTTGAGAATGAGTTTTAACTTTACAGTTTGCCGCTTGTTATATTTCGTATTTCTAGAGCCAAGCATTGTACCAGCGCCCCAGCCTAATGCCATCACAGCACCAAAGGAGGGGGCAATGGTTAGAGTTAAAGGCAGATGAAAGATCAAGCCAATCAGCCAGATAAGCTTATGCCTTTGCCAACACAACAGAGCAAGTAACCACTCAAGGCTCAACACTGATATTGAAGCAAGCAAAGGGTATGTATTAAGTAAGTGAATGAGCTGAGACTTATGTAAAGAACTCATCAAGAACTGCGGTATTAAGCTAAGACTAAGGTCATATCCATGGATTGCACAACTTTGTGCAGTATATAAAAAGTCATAGTTAAGCTTATGAACAATCGCCAATAAATAGGTACTAGCGCTTAGTATAGATAAGCAGAGTAATATCGAGTTTCTTTCCTTAGCTTTCTTGGCACTACAACTAATGGTTAAAAAGTACATGGTCAGCAATAAAGATTGCGTTAAAACATCTCTTAAAAATAACAAGGTATATAATTTCGCCAAGCACAAAAGGCCAGCGATCACTGCGCTTAACTTAAAATGATCAAAGCCAAACTCGGTGCTTTGTTTTTGAGGTGTAAAAACTAACAACATACCTAAGAGTATCGTCACGAGTTTAACTGCAAACCAACCGGGTTGGTCATAATCCCCTAAGCAAGCATGATTAATCGTGATTAAGCCCAAGGCACGCAAACACAGGCCAAGCGCTAAATCTGGGTGCAATCTCGACATGCTCGTTCAAGACCTAAGCATCAAGCTGAATAAGGGGCTGCATTACTTGTGGGTGGCTTTAGTTTAAGTGTGAGTACCCATGAACAAATGATGACTGTGCCACCTACCCAAAAAGGTAGGTTAATATTATACTCAAAAAGCAAACCGGCACTTGCGGGCCCCATAACTCTACCTAAAGCTGCCAAAGATTGATTGAGCCCTAAGATTCTTCCTTGTTGGGCAGAAGATACCGCCTGAGAAAGTAAGCTGTTTCTAGAAGGATGGAGCATACCGGTACCGGTGGCCATCACTAAGCCAATCAGCAACATATATCCAAAAGAAGCACCAGAACTAAGTTGTGGAATCAGTAAAAAGGTCAGCCCAACGATCAAGATACCCGCTTGGCAAAGTCGAACTTCGCCCCAACGTTTGGTGAGCTTCCCAATGAGGCCACCTTGTACAATAGAGGCACCAATTCCTACGGCAACCAAAAAATATGCAGTAAGTGCAGCTGCTTCGCTATGACGAATGCTTGCATCAATAATATTAGCAAGCCATGCTCGCTCTATGAAAAGCCCAATCGTTTGCTCCATGAGAGCAAAAGACATGGTAAAAAATAATGAGATACTTAAGAGATAAGGGAGATTTTGTACTTTCACAAGTTGACTGAAGCTCAAAGGTTTTGATTGATCAGCGTGTAAGAGGTCCACTGATTCGAGTTTGGTTTTATCCAAAGTCTCGGGAAGTTTAAAAAAGATAAACAACCAATTTAAACCTGCTAACCCAGCCGCTAAATATATTGGATATAAGGGGCCCCATTGCCCAAGCCAACCGCCCAAAGCCGGTCCAAAGATAAAGCCAAGACCAAAGGCGGCTCCAATGATTCCCATACCTCGAGAACGTTGGTCGGCAGGGGTTACATCGGCAATAATTGCCTGGGCAGCCCCTAGATTTGCCCCACCGATACCACTGATCATTCTTGCGATAAATAAACCGCCTAAACTTGTAGCCTGCGCAAAGGCAATATAGCCTAAGATGATTAAGGCGACCGAGACTAAAAGCACTGGCCTACGACCTACTCTATCCGATATTTTTCCGATAAGGCCGGAAAATAAGAATTGCATAAGAGAATAGGAGGCCCCCAATAAGGTGATCGTGGCGGGAGAGGCTCCAAAGCTTTCTGCATAAAAGGGTTGAATGGGGATAATAATCCCAAAACCAAGCAAATCTAAAAATGTGGTAAAGAAGGCAACTTTAATTGGCGTCATAGGCAAGATTCCTCATATTAAGCTTCCTCATTTTGAGTTCTAGAGGAGTCGTCTTTCGCAGCATAGCTGGTCATTAATTGGTCAGTGAGTTGAGCAATGCCCTCAAGTGTCGATGCATCCGTTTTAAGTTCTTTAAGCCTGTATACTTGGCCTAAGCCAGCTAAAACACGCTCTGTTTTTCTTCTGAGTTCATGGCTCTTTTGTGTACTGAGCAAAGGTTCATGCAGTAGAGCTTTTAGCCCTTCTTGGCTTTTTGTAGTATTAAAAGTATCGTTTTTTGTGTTTTTCAACACTTGTTCAAAACACTCAGTCAGTTCAGACAAATCAATATCTTGATCGATCTTTAATGGATAACGATTCAGCAGAAAACCACCCAGATTCAAGTGACGTCTTTTGATTTCTTGAGCAAAGCGTTGTGCCTCATCCACTGCATCTTCTCGTGCCGTGGTCACCAAGTAAAAAGCAACATCATGGGCCTGAAAAACCTGCGCCATTTCTTTTTGGTTTTGATTAAGGTGATCAAGTAGACGGCTAAATAATTCGAAAAACTGCTTAAGTTCCGAACTTGTCACCTTACCAAAGGCTCTCTCCAAGACCTCATCAATGACCTTGGCCGCCATTTTAGCAATCAGCCCGGTCCGCTTGGGTACAAAAAGCCTAAAAATGCGCTTGTCTAAAAATGAAGCGACCCGATCAGGGCTGTCGATAAAGCGCAAAGCATGACGCGAAGGAGGTGTATCTAAGATAATCAAATCAAAGCGTTGATCGTTTAAAAACTGATGAAGCGCTTCTACAGCTGTATACTCTTGCATACCGGCTACAATCCCACTGATTTGGGTATAGATCAGATTCTTTTTCAGTGCTTCGGCCTGATCTCCGGCTTCAGCATTCACAACTTGGTCGGAAATTAATTGTGGATCAAGTAACCAAGCATATAATTCTCCAGTTTTTGGTACACCGAGTTGATCAAGACGATCTCGACAGAGTAAAACCGGATGCGGTTCATTTTTTTTAACCCCCAGCGTTTGGGCAAGGCGCTTACTTGGGTCAATCGTGAGGGCTAACACTCTTTTACCTTGTCGGGCGGCGGCTAGGGCAAGAGCAGCCGAGGTTGTTGTTTTGCCCACACCACCCGCACCACAGCATACGATCAAGCGATGTTTTATCAGAGCATCCATAAGCGATGAATAGTGATCATGAGTTAAATCTTGGGTCATGATTTTATCCCTATTTCAGCCAGTGATTAAAAGCGAACTGAGCTCGGTCGGTGGCCTTGGAAAGCTCAGGTAAATCCAAAAGTCTTGGAAAAGAGTTAAGTAAGGCTTTAATCTCGGGCTCTTGGTGAACGTGGTGCAAGGCGGACAATAATAATTCTCGAACATGAGCGCTATCCAAAGAAGCATCAGTGATATTGGGTGTATCTGTAAGGATATGCTGTAATAAAGCTTGCTCATCATCAGTGAGTGTGCGCTTCAAGCCTCGATTACAAATGACACCTGCTGCTTGTATATCATCTTTGAGTAGGGCTTCACTCACTTCTTGAGCTTCACTCAGTGGTAATTTTTCAGCTAAGGTCACAATCCACATCGAAGCTGACTTTGGGTCGGTGATTCTTTGCATACCTGAACGTAATGCATCAACGATTTGTCCTTTTTTAATGATGTTGGCAATACGATCGGGTAACTGACTTAAAGCGAGAGTATGACCTGTTGCCGGCATATCAATGACGATTTTGTCATACTCTGTGCATTCATCAAAATACTTAAGATGATAAAAAATACCAAGTTCATGCATTGAAGGCGCAGAACGTAAAAAACGAGACAGTGCCTTGGATTCTAAAGCGGCTTTCACCAAGCGATCAGAAGGGATAATCGATCTTAAAAAGCCCCTATGACCTTCTTCGGCGATAAGTTGAGCAGCCCATAACTTTGGGGAGATCATCAGTGGGATTTCCCCCAAGGCAAAGACTTGGTCTTGTCCGAGACTTTGTGACAGGCTCCGACCTAACATTGAATCTTGAGCCCTTTGGCTTTGCTCAGGGTCATGATGAAGCTCAGAGTCTGCATCTCTTACTTCAAGTAACAGCACCTTTAACCCCTGTTCAACAAACGCTTGAGCTAGGGCAATGGCTACAGTTGTGCGTCCTACTCCGCCTTTACCTGTGATTAATTGCAGACGAGGCTTGAAATACTCACGCATATCAACATTGGAACTTGGTAATGAATGCTGCACTCTTAGCCCTCGATTTGAATAAGTGGGCTTGGTGAATAGCTGATCGGTTCCGCTTGCTGTTCAGAGTCAGCTTCGTCTTGCTCTTGACCCTCTAAGCGTGCCAATAAGGATTGATCTAATAAGCCGCTTGGTCTCACATGTTTGAGCGAGGCTAAAAGCATATCTCTTACGCCGGGATGCCCTGCCTCAAGGCGATCAAGAAGCGCCTTGGTTTCAGCACGTTTAAGCCCATCTTGACTACCACATAAATTACAGGGAAGAATCGGGAAGTTCATAAGTTGCGCATACTCAGCAATATCAGATTCTGCACACTCTAATAAGGGACGAATTACATCAAAGCGGTCATCGTCTGTGCGATACTTAGCCGGCATTGCTTGAATACGACCAGAGTAGAACATATTCATCAATAAAGTTTCGACAGTATCATCACGATGATGACCTAAGGCGACTTTATTACAACCAAGGCGCTCGGCGGTTGTATACAAGATCCCTCGTCTCAAACGAGAGCAAGGTGAGCAGTATGTCCCCCCAGGAGGGGTTAATTCTTTGACGATAGAATAGGTATCTTCGCTGATAATTTCATGCTCATAATTTTCAGTTTGTAGCCATTCTCTTAGCGCAGTGCCATCATAGCCAGGTTGTTGTTGATCAAGATGAACGGCAACAAACTCAATCTTAAAGGGCAAGCGTCGACTAGCACTACGCAAGAGATCAAGCAAGGTGTAGCTATCTTTACCTCCCGAGACAGCAACCATGACCCGATCACCCTCGCTAAGTAATTCATAGTTTTTGCAAGTTCGAAGCATCTTACGACTTAGTCTAAGACGCAGTCTTTCAATGCGATCTTCTAACTGCTTTTCAGCTTGCTTGTTGGACTCTGTGGGCTGCTCTTGCAAATGACTTTTTGTCATCACTCATCTTCCTCTCTAAATTAGTGCACATAACCCTTACTCAATTCTAGTAAGTTTTACCACTATTCGATGAGTGATCTTCTTAATGTTTATTAATCGCTTGATTTATCTCCACCAGCTTGTGGATCCAAGTCATCGATTGCTGGATAGCGAGCGATGGTAGGTTGGGCAATTTTCCAAGCCTGTTGGACGATCCAGCTTAAACTACGATCTTGGCGTACCGCTTCTGCTTGGATTTCTCTAAGCATCTTCTCGGGAAAATATAAGCTCTGTTTGCGTTTATCTGATGAAGATGAGGACATGTTTAAACCTCGCTAGGTCTAGGATTAAATGATAATATAAATGAGCTTAGATGATGAAAGGTAGTCTGTCAACCTACATGTAAGATAAATACCTATATTATTTTTGAGACAGTTTTAAATAAGGACATAAGCATATGCCAAAGCAATGCACTTATACCCTTTATGGGAGCATGTTAAATCGTGGGGGAAGAGTGATTTGGGCTTTAGAAGAATTAGAGCAAAAGTATGAAATTATTGACTTACAGCTTTTTAAAGGAGAGCAAAGAACGCCCGAATTCCTGCAATTGAATCCGCATGGTAAAGTACCGGCTTTATTGGTAAAACCGAGTGCTGATGAGCAAGTAGACTCAGGCAATGAAATCTTAATTGAGTCGATGGCAATTTTATATACACTCGCCGAGCGGCACCAAGCCTTGCTACCGAATAGCTCGGCAGAAAGAGCTCAGTGTCATCAACTCATGGCTTATTGCGCAACCGAGCTAGAACCCCCATTGTGGACTCAAGCCAAACACAGCTTTGTTTATCCCGAAAAGCGACGAGTCGATGCAATTATTCCGAGTTGTTTGTTTGAATATCAAAGAGCCTTAAATTATTTGGAAGCAATTCTTAGCGATGGACGAAGCTACTTGTTAGGCGATGACTTCAGTCTAGCGGATATTTACATTGGCCAAACATTGATGTGGGGGCGTTCACGTAAGTTTGGAGAGCTTGGAGAGTGTTGTGCCAAGTATATCAAGCGCTTGAAAAGTCGCCCGGCTTGGCAACGAGCGATCGCTACTGTGTCACCACAGAACTAGCAAACTTCAGCTTGGCAAAAGCATCTAGGTTATGAAAGTCACCAATATAAGGAGGCGACAGTGCTGCAGCCATTTGACGACCACTTGGTGCTTCATTCCAATCAAAGCGGAACATATTCATACGCCAAGCAGGACTTTGCGCGCTGAGTTGTTTAGGAGCGCCCGGAATTTCAGTGAGTGGAAGCTTCATTTCAACCACATAACGGGTATCACGATCACCTTTTTGATTGAGTGTTCCATCAACAAATACCTGCGTCTGCCAACCCTTGTAATTCCAAGCCCTCGCTTTTTTGAGGTTACTACGTCTGTACGCAAATAACGCATCAAAAACGACATTTGCTGGGGTGACTTGTAGCTCCAAATAGTCTCGTTTATCTCCATCAGGATCTAAAAAGACCTCAACAACTTCTTCTTCCCAAGTATTACTATCTCTTTGAGTCAAATTCGCCCAAATATGAGTGTCAAATGACTCAATCCCAATATATAAAGCATCCGCTTGCCATATGATTTTAGCTCGTGTTCTAGGGATTTTAGAAGCCCAGCGCTTTGTCTTTAAAGTGCGCCCTGCCGGATCTCCCCAATATTTGGTCCACTTGGCCTGCGCCCAACTCGTTTCATTGAGTTGCCCATCAATGACAATTGGTTCATCAGCTTTAGCTTGATAGGCAATGATTTCAACAGGAGGTCGTGGAGGAAGAATCACAAAGTTTGCAAGCTCAACTCTATTATTTTTGTCATGCTTTACTTGTTCTTTATTGACGATATTTAGTCGTTTTTTACCCCTAAATAAGCCCCAATATAGCTTTGCTCCTCCGGGTGGATAGCCGGCTTTAACCCTAAAACGCTGCACATCTTTAACCACTTGTCCACGCTTAAGCTTTCTGAGTGGTAAACGTCCTTTGACCGGTGTGTGATCTAAGTTCTGCCACATCCCCGCTCGTCGGCCCTGTAAGTGAACAAAGATTTCATTATCTTCAGCCTGATCGGTGAGAGCTTCGATATAATAGGTGATCTCCACAATATCATTGGGTCGAGCGCTACTTTTACTCAAATCAATCCCAATTAAACGAGCCTGATCCTCGATCACAGCATTAATCTTGATCTTAGGCTTAGCTTGGTTAGCGTCCTTGAGAATACTTTGCTCAATTTCCTTTTTCTCGGCTTCACTCAGTTCTATTTCTGGAAAGTAGCAACCCGAAATCAAGACTAAAGCAAGTAAAGGCCAAAGCTTTAGGTGATCAAACTTCATCACTTAGGCAGACCTTTTCGTGTTCTTTCAAGAGTTTCATTCCCACGTTTATGGAACAAGACGACCAAGTCTTTCACCTGAGTGTCAATATGTAATTCAATACGATAATCTAGGTTGCGCCACACTCGACCTTTTTTATTGCGCTTAAAGAGTTTTTCACCCTCACCAAGGCGAAGCATCATGTAGGTTTCAACACGCTCAAACTGCTGAGGATGCATATAAGCAGGTCTAAAGGTCGCGGTGATGGCTTCAACAACTCTTTGGTCTTGATCGAGCTGGTAAACAATTGTGCTAAAAGGCCCATCTTTTTTGTACTCGGTTAAAAAACGAGGAGAATAGGTTTCTTTTAGGTTAGGCAGTTGAGCCTTTAAGTTACCAACGGCATCACCGGGCTTACGTAGAATTTGCTGAGGAGTCAGAGGTAAATCCTTAAAGATCTCCATCGCTGACTGTGGCACCACCGGCATTGGTTCCGCATCTGGCTGAATATTTTCCTCCACTTGCGCATCAGGAATATTCATGGGAATTGGGGGCTCATTTTCGCATGCTAAAAGTAAATAACTTAAGCAGCACAAAGTGGCCAAGACTTTAGGCCCTACAAGTCTGTTCTTTAAGTGATATTCTCGTTGTTGGGTGAGAAAATGCTTCATGTTTGTCGTTTCCTTTGCTCGTATACCTGAATCGTTTTAATCTCGATATAGTTAAACCCATCATTGATCTCTACTTGATCTCGGGCGCTCTCCATGTCAGAAGACTACTCGATCTTTACAAAAATGACTAGCCTCATCGGAAGCTGAATGAAGTTCTAAATTAATTCAAGCTTTACCCTTAGGAGAAATAAAACTTATGCCATCATCAAAAGCCACTTTAGATGTTATTGAGCAACGGATTTATGCTCAACCTTCAGCACTGCGTCAGCTTTGTTTCCACTTTATTGGCATTGGTGGTATTGGCGTCAGTGCCGTAGCAAGAGTATTAGCAGAACGAGGGGCAAAGATTCAGGGGTCAGATGTCAGAGAAAGTCAGCTTACCCTATCTATTCAAAGCTTAGGTGCTAAGGTTGTGATTGGTCATCAGAGTTCCAATGTGGATGGCGCTGATCTTGTGGTATATTCAACAGCAGTTCCCAAGGATAATGTTGAATTATTAGAAGCTGAAAAACGTGGAATTCCATGTATCCATCGCTCTAAGGCTTTAGCTTATGGTTTGATTGGTCTTGAAACGGTGGGTGTGACCGGTACACATGGTAAAGGCACAGTAAGCGCCATGATCACGCATGGCCTCATCTGTGCAGAAAAGGATCCAAGCTTCATTATTGGTGGGATCTTAAATCAATATAAAACCAATGCTAAGGTAGGTCGTTTACCTGTAAAT
Source organism: uncultured Myxococcales bacterium (assembly GCA_937146725.1). Taxonomy (GTDB): domain Bacteria; phylum Myxococcota_A; class Bradymonadia; order UBA7976; family VGTA01; genus CAKZRU01. Next base: position 2,124 of record CAKZRU010000113.1, on the reverse strand, counting down.
GATGAGCAAGATGAGCAAAAAATCTATTATGGGGTAGCGGAAATTGATGAAAGTGATGGCAGTCATCTTAATTTGAACCCACATCATGCCTTAGTGAACCACCTTGAGGTAGATCACTTAAACTATTACGATGACCTTGAGGCGATCATTAGTACAATGTCGCGTTTTGTACAAGAGAATGAACACCTTAAATCAGTGGCCTTGAATCTGTCGGATCAAGGGGTTCGACAAATGTTAAGTACCATCACGCTTAAGCCAGATGTACAGGTTTTAGGATATGCGGCTGAAGGATATTATCCAAGTTCAGAGGGCTCTTTGGACCAAGTGGCCTTTACAGTAAGAGATATCAAGGATCATGGCATCAAAGTTTGTTTCACAGCATATCACTTTAAACAAGAACTAGGACGTATTGAGCTTCCTATCCCTGGTGGATACAATGCCGAAAATGCGGCAGGAGCTTTAGCGATTCTCATGGGTGGTCTCAAACTTGATTTTGCCATTTGCCAAAAGGCATTCAATAGCTTTGAAGGTTTAGAAAACCGCTTCACTGTGCGTCAGGATCAAGACATTACTGTGGTCAAAGACTATCTTTCTCATCCTACCGGAATGAAAAGGGTTTTAGAAAGTGCTAAACGCATGGAACACCATAAGATTTGGTGTGTATTCAAGCCTTATCGCTTTACCTTAATGAAATACCATGGTGAGGATTATGCTCGGGCTTTTACCGGTGCTGATGATGTACTCATTACTACGATGTATGCAGCGAATGAACCAAGTTTACCTGGCATCGATACTCAATGGTTTGTCGATCAACTTAGAGCTTTTGGTAATCAAACCCACTTTATCCCTGAGCAAAATGATTTGATCCCCTTTTTGCAAGAGCATGTACAGCCCAAGGATCTTATTTTCTTCTTTGGAGGTGATGACTTTTTTAGAATGGCTGATGCTTGGATGGATGAACGAGCACATAAGTTCAAAAATAATTAAGAGGTCAGCATGCACTTAGCCAATCAAAAGCTCCAAGATCGTTCTTGGTGGAAAGATCGTAAGGTTGCAGTATGGGGGGCAGGTATCAGTGGGGTTTCGGCCGCAAAACTTCTTGCTCAGCTTGGAGCTTTGGTTACTTTAAGTGACTCTAAGACTTTTGAAGAATTGCCTTTAGCACAAGACTTACCCAAGTCAATTACGACTCATTTTGGCCAAAAAAATCATCTTGGAGATGCTGAAATCCTCATTCCTAGTCCGGGTTTAAAACCAAGTCATGCACTATTCCAAGACGTGAATGCACATGATATTCGAATCATGAGTGAGATTGAGTTAGGTGCCTTACTCACCCAAGCTCAAATCATTGCGGTGACTGGGACCGATGGTAAAAGTACTACAACCAAACTCATAGCTGAGGCTTTAAAAGCACAGGGGTTATGGGTTAAAGCGGTAGGCAACATAGGAGACCCCATTTGTAATTGGTCATTAGAGGCGCCGGCCGCAGGCTATTTGGTGGTTGAAGTGAGCGCCTTTCAGCTGTGGTCAACTCGCTATCTTGGGGCCAGCTGCGCAGTAATCACCAATATTGCCGAAGATCATTACGATTATTTTGAAGGGTCGGCCCAAGCCTATCGGGAAGCCAAGCTAAAACTTGCTTATTTACTCAAAGAAGAAGCCGCTCTTTTTTATCCAAAAAAGCATTTAACGCTCAATGAACTTGAACCAGACCTTAAGCAAGGCAAGTTAAAGATTAAACCAACGACTTATGAGATATTAAGCCCTCAAGTACAAAGTCCATTATTAGGTGCTCATAATCAACTTAACTTATCGGTCGCCTTGGCTTGTATTAACTTTTTAGGATTGGATGAACATAAGGCACGAGAGCGTTTTAAGCAGTTTGCACCCTTGGCCTACCGTATGACCCTTAGTCGAGAGCTTGATGGAGTCAAATACGTTAACGACTCTAAAGCGACCAATGTTCATGCGGCCCGGATGGGGATTGAAAGTCTTGAACCCAGGCTTATTGTGATTTGTGGTGGTTATGATAAGGGTCTTGACTTGAGTCCCTTGATTGAAAGTTTGCTACAACGAGCGAAAGCAGTTTTTTCTATCGGTCAAACCGGCTCCAAGGTTCATGAG
>CAKZRU010000112.1 GCA_937146725.1 uncultured Myxococcales bacterium | reverse complement strand
TTTCACCCTCCCACCACAAGTGCAAGTCCTTGGCGCCTGCTAGCACTTGGGCGCAGACTTCTTGCGTGCTAAAAGGCCCCTTTGGATCTTGGCCGGGTATACTGCTAAAATACTTTTTGGGGGCTTCACTAAGTTTGTCAAGCAAGGCTTGCGCTGTGCCACGCACACTTGGCATAAAGTGAGTGAGTTGTCCGATTAACTCTCGCCATTCTCCCTCACCCGCTTTAGGGCCTAAACATTCCGCTAAAGTTCTGCCCAAAGCAAATAAATCAGCCGTACCGTCTATCGGTTGACCCGATAACTGCTCCGGTGGTGCATAGCCCGCGGTGGCGATTTGGGTTTGTCCCGTACCCACGCCCTCTTGATGCGCAATCCCAAAATCGATTAACACAGGTGAGTCATCCGCCTTGAGCATAATATTGTCAGGCTTAATATCGCGGTGAATAATCCCTTTGGCATGACAGGCCACCAAGGCCGAAGCGATGGATCGAGCGATTGCTTTGGCGCTAGATAAGTCCAAGTGTCCGGATCGCAAGCGACTCGCTAAACTTTTACCCTTAATTAAGGGCATGACTAAGTACCAAACCCCCCGCTCTTCGCCCCAATCAATAACTTCAATGACTGCCGAATGACGAATTGAACCCAAGGTTTTAATTTCTGATTGAAAACGCTGTAATAAATGCTGATCGGTATGAAGTTCGGCATGAATGACCTTTAGGGCCGCCTCTTCGTTAAAGCGATTCACAACTCGCCATACCGATCCCATACCACCATCACCGATTTGAGCCTTGAGCGTCCACCCTCGACTTCCCAAGCGATCACCCAATTTAAGCTTTTGAGACTGCTGACTTTGCGTTGCACTTGTTGACTGAGCCGGTCCGCCCATTTCCGTCACTCGAGCCACAGACCTTGCAATGGTTTTAGCTCTTGGACTCCCCAATCGAGTTAAATCACGGTTCGCTTCTCTCGCCTGAGTGTGATCTCCCTTAAGTACTAGTAAAACCACTCTTAAAATCTGCTTGAGGTCTTTGGACCAACCTATGCCACTCAAAGTCGAATACAATGCCTCAAGATCTGCAAGTGTTTTGGCCTCATACAAACGTTCCATGGCTACGTTGCGTTCTTCTTCATCCGCTGGTGACCCCTTAAGGTCAGCGACTTCCTCTCTAAGGGCCCGAAGCATAGACAATAGCTCATCACTTTTGTCTCCTTCGACCGATAAATGATCGATAATTTCTTGATTTTGGCGCTCAACGCTTTCAAAGCGAGCACTCATGCCACGCAGTTCATGGCGCAAAGTACTGAATTGGCTCTCCAAAGCACTGTTCATCATTTTCTCTAAAACATCAGGCGCTGCTCCAAAGCCGGCCAACTGCGACATCTGCCCCACAATCCCATCGAGTTGACCACTCAAATGGCCTAGCAAGCTGTCAAGATGCTGAACATCGCTTCCCAAACTCTCAAGTAGCTCGATCATCTTTTCATCGGTGAGTTCTTGACCTTTATCCGCAGCATAATCACACAATGACTCCACCGCCCCCACCACAATCGGTGCCCCAGGAATCAAGGCATGCGCAGCAATTTTAGCCACTGCCCCCACTTCAGCTCCGTGCTTGGTCACTAAGCTTTTAGCTCTAGTTTTAAGGCTTTCCCACATTGTTTTAACTCACTTTTAAGCAGTCTTTTAATAAAGATGCCCTCATTTAAATCTATTGAGGCTGTAAATGAGTTAAACTAGTTTTTAGCTTTCCGCAACATTGTCATCTTCTGCAAGATTTCAGATTCTAAACAAGAAAGTAAGAGCTGTAGCTACTCACAATTGAGAGAGATTTAATCGCCATGATTTAACTCAGCGATCAAGGCGAATATGGTATTTTGTTGCGTGACGAATCATCACTGAAGCATTATCATACAAAAAAATGTTGATTCTTCTTAAATAATATCAACTATAAGCTAATCAAAACAATTACTTAAGGACTTTTCAATGAATCATCTGTTTATCTTAATAAGTTTATTACTTCTCTGCACTGCTTGTGACTCAACAACCAATCAATCAAATGGTGGTTCTAGTGAAGCCGGTGTTGAAGCCAATTCGCAAACCGCTTCTTATGACTGCATGGAAATGTCCTCATTTTTAGGAGAAATAGATGGAGCATGGGAAGTCTATTATCTTCTTGAGGGTGAAGAACTTGGCCCATTAACTCTCACACTTGAGCAATTTAGAGAAGAAGGAGCTCTAAACTCGGTCATTACAGGGACTTTAGAGCTTGATAGTGAGTATACGGTTGATATTACGGGTGAGTTAATTGGCCCTAGGTTAGAGCTTAGCTTTGTTCATCCTGAGGGACAAACATATAAACTACTCGGAACTGTTCAAGATAATGGCATAAAGGTGTGTGGTATCTTTACTGACGAGGAGACCGTTTCATCATCGTGGTATGCAAGCAAGCTCAATGCTGATTCTACTGAGATGGAAGCTGGTACTGAAGGTAACACACAGGACCTAAATATGGAGTTGACCGGTTCTTGGACCTATACAAGTATGAGCGCACAAGCAGATGAACAATATGGTCCTTTTACTGTGGAACTTGGCCAATCAAGTTCTAATTTACCCGCTCTTTTAAGCGGTTCTTTTGCAATCGATGCCAGTACGCAAATTGAGCTTGAGGGCACTGTGTCTGATGCAGACGGTCAAATCATCATGCAAGCAAGCTTTGTCGATACCGAAGGATGCAATGTCACCATTTCCGGAACGGTGGACGAGTCTTGGAATCAGATCAGAGGCGATTGGTTCCAAAGACTTGATGCACAATTGAACTGCAGTGATAATGGATCTTGGGAGGCTACCCGAAACTAGAATCTTTGTTATTCAAGCAGAGCTGCAACATGGCGATACAGTTGTTGAGTGATGATAAATGTATTAAAAAAACGACTTAAGCATCATTCTTTTTCTGCGCTGACTTTACAAGAATCACCTGCCCAACAAACAAACTACAAACCAAGACCTTTTGTTGCGTCTTTTCACTTTCTCGCTGTATCATAAGCCATGTGAATCAAATCTATTATGATCCCAAGCTTAAGGAGATTTATGAGCCAGCTGAGCTTTGCCCAAGAGATTACTCAAGGCATTCCCACCGAACTTCTTCCGGTCCCCATAGAATATAGTGAAGCGGTCAATCATGCGCCTCAAAGACCCCAAGTTCTTTCTAGCCAAGAAGAACGCTTGGCTTTAGCCAATGCCCTGCGTTATTTTCCGGCTGAACTACATGAGGCATTAGCACCGGAATTTGTGCAAGAGCTTAAAAGTGATGGTCGTATTTATATGCGTCGCTATCGCCCACAGCATAAGATTTATGCACGGCCTTTGGCAGAATATCCGGCTCGCTGTGCTCAAGCGGCAGCCATCATGCTTATGATTCAAAATAACCTTGATGATGCGGTGGCTCAGCATCCCCGAGAACTGATCACCTATGGGGGGAATGGTACGGTTTTTCAAAATTGGGCCCAATATCGCTTAGTGATGAAATATCTCTCGGAAATGACCGAAGAACAGACCTTGGTTTTATATTCTGGTCATCCTTTGGGTCTTTTTCCATCCCATCCCGATGCTCCACGAGTTGTGGTCACCAATGGTATGGTCATCCCCAATCATTCTAGCAAGGCGGACTATGACAGAATGGCCGCTTTGGGCGTAAGCTCCTATGGTCAAATGACCGCCGGAAGCTTTATGTATATTGGCCCACAGGGCATTGTTCATGGCACGACAATTACCTTACTCAATGCCGGACGCTTGCACTTAGGACTTAGCCCTGATCAAGGTTTGGAAGGACGCTTATTTGTGACTTCGGGCCTAGGTGGCATGAGTGGTGCTCAACCTAAAGCAGCTGAAATAACCGGAGCGGTATCGATTACCGGTGAAATCAATGAGAAAGCGCTTAAAACCCGTCATGAACAAGGCTGGCTGAATACCTACAGTGCCGATGTGGATGAAGTGATCGACCTTGCTTTACAAGCTCAGGCTGACCGTAAACCTTTATCGATCGGCTACTTGGGGAATATTGTTGATTTGTGGGAGCGCTTAGTTGAACGAGACATTAAAGTCGATTTGGGAAGTGATCAAAGTTCCTTACATAATCCTTACTTAGGCGGTTACTATCCTGTTGGCTTTACCTTAAAGGAAAGCAACGACATGATGGTGAATGAGCCCGAGCGCTTCAAAGCTGAGATTCAAGCCACCCTTTGCCGACATGTCAAAGCCATTAATACTCTAAGCCAAGCAGGCATGTACTTTTGGGACTATGGCAATGCCTTTTTGCTTGAAGCAAGTCGAGCCGGTGCTGAGGGCATCCTAAAAGCCGACGGACGCTTTGCCTATCCAAGTTATGTAGAGGACATCATGGGACCGGTCTGCTTTGACTTGGGCTTTGGCCCTTTCCGCTGGGTCTGTGCTTCTGGTAATGCTCAAGACCTGAAAGAAACCGATTTAATTGCGGCTGAAGTGCTTAAAGCGCAAGTCGAAAAAGCGGATCCTAAGAATCAGCAACAAATCCTCGATAATCTCCGTTGGATTGAAAGCGCTGAAGACAATCGCTTAGTGGTTGGTTCACAAGCTCGTATTCTGTATGCCGATCGCTCAGGTCGTATGGCAATGGCTCAAGCCTTTAATCAAGCGATTGCTACCGGACGCTTAAGTGCACCAGTGGTTTTAGGGCGTGATCACCATGATGTATCAGGCACAGATTCACCTTATCGTGAAACCGCTAATATTTATGATGGCTCAAGCTTTACTGCTGACATGGCAGTGCATAACTTTGTTGGTGATTCTTTCCGAGGCGCAACTTGGGTGTCCTTGCATAACGGTGGTGGCGTAGGTTGGGGTGAGGTGGTTAATGGTGGCTTTGGTCTGCTTTTAGACGGCAGTGAAGACGCTGCTAGACGAGCGCAGCAAATGCTGTGTTGGGATGTGTCCAACGGTGTTGCTCGCCGAGCTTGGGCCGGCAATGAGGGCGCTCGTTTTGCTGCCCAAGAAGCCATGAAAGCCGAGCCTAGAATGAAGCTGACCTTACCGCATCAAGCCAATCAGGATCTTTTAGAAAAAGCTTTTTCAGCAAGCAATAAAGACTGAGTTCACCTTTGGGCTGTGTGCCTAAACCTGTGATCTCAAGTCTTGCTTAGTAAAATAAATGAAGTTGAACGGTCGCTTGTCCAAATCGATAATCAAAGGTATCAATCAAGCGGTATTCAGGTCTGATCTCCATATAGGGCACCGGAAAAAACTCAAGTCCGGCAACATATTGCCAAGCGACTGCAACTTCATCCAAAGTATCGGTTAATCTTTGGGTTTGCCCTCTTTCAACGCGAGCATTCAACACCAACCAATCTTGCCAGGCATAATTGACTGCAAACATTGTGTTCATTTGCTGAAAGGTCTTTTGACCCTCGTTTGGATTATCTCTAAAGCTGAGTTCAGCACTCGCCGATAAGCCATTGTTAAAACCAAGACCCATAAAGCCATTCAGTAGATGAAACTGATCACTTAAGTAGCTTGATAGGCCAAACCAAGTGTTCATTACTAAAGGTAAAGCAGGCTCAGCGCTTTCACTCTCAAAATCATCAAAGTTATCAAAATCATCAAAGCCATCACTGGCTGAAGCATCAGCGCCTCCCCATGAGAATTGGGGCATAAAGCTCACTCGTGAGACCACTGCATAAGGCGCAAGATTAATGCTTTCATCGGCCGATCGGGAATCAACGACCTCTTGTAAGTGAGTGCTTTGAAAGCCACCTAATTCAGCCCTAAACCAACGCTTAGGCTGATAGCCGATTTCCGCACCAATTTCTGTAAAGTTAGGTGGAATAATCGGAAAGCGTCGCTTCAGTGCATCGCCTCTGAGTAACATGGTATGATCATCATGCCGAATCCCAAAGGTTGGCTGAAACTTACCAATGCGTAAAGTGGGTGCAGTAGGACCAAACTTATAAGAGGCCCACCACTCGTAAGTACTCATACCGGCATAAACTTGCGTATCCAAGTCGCCATCCATGGCATTGGGACCCGGCATCACCGAACCATATAAAGTCAAGGCTGAGATTGGCTTAATGGCAATATAAGGCTGAAACTGCATCGGAATCCAAGAGAAGTCTGGATATGAAACCTCTGTGCCCTCTTTACTTGGATTACCCAAACGAGCCCCTTGGATTCTAAGATCCAAACCTACGGTTGCCATACCGGCGATTTGATTGCTTTTTTGCTCATGTAATGCACTTAAACCAAGACTATCATAAGTAAAGGCACCAACCTTGTTCATCGAGCCCCACCCCAACTCGGTTCGTCCACCGCCACCGTTTGGACTAAAGTGACAGCCACTACAAGGCGTACCTGCTGTAAGAGATTGTCGTGGTGTGCTATGTGCATTAGGGCTGTAAAAACCAAGGGTAAAACACAGTCCTAAAACACTTAAAATAACGCCTTGTTCCCATACTTTGCGGACTTTAAAACTTGCCATAATTAACGGCCTTTCTTGGCTTTACCTTCAAGTTTATCAAGCCATTCAGCTAAGGCAATACGCGCTAGATGACTAAAGGTATAGGTTTCTCGATTTCGCCGACGACGCATAGATTCTGCTTGTAAGCGTTCAAAGTCTTCGGGAGAAATCGTAATTGATAAGCGAATAAAGTCAGATTTATCACGGCCGGTTTCAGGATCTCCCTCTGGCTCTTTTTTACTTTTACTGCTTGCTGAAGCACGACGACTACTGCCCTCGGCTCGTTCTTCATCAAGAATAGATTGTAAGGACAGTCGTTTTTTACTCATTATGCTTCTTCACTTTCTATAATGTCTAAGACTTCACGAGTTAAATAGGCCATTTCTCGGTATGCATCGGATTGTGGCGCATAGCTTTGAATCCCTTCACCGCCCACAGCCGCATCAGAATAAGCAACGCGTAAAGCAATCGTGGCCTTAGATACTTGCCCCCATTCTTCTAATACGGGACGTAGTTCTCTAGCGGCCGCAGTACCAGTACGTACTCGTGAGGGCACCAATAAAAGCTTTTTACGTGGATCCAAGTCCATGGCTTCATAACAGACATTGACTGCCGCTTGGGCCGCCTCAATATCCAATGGGGAAGCACCGACGGGAACCAACATCAAATCTGCATATAGGGCTGCTCTAAGGGAAATAGACTCAATGGCAGGAGGTAAATCAATAATCACAATATCGGCATCGATTTCTTCAAGTTCTTTACGCAGCTTTTTGCCTTCACCATCTTGAGCAATCGCCATAGCATCCACTAAGGTGTGACCTTGTGCTTGGCCTCGCTCTACCCATTGTAAAGCCGAACCCTGTGGGTCTGCATCAGCCACCATCACTTTCCACTTAGGCCTAAGATCAGCAATGAGATGAGCCAGATGTACACTTAAAGTGGTTTTACCTACACCCCCTTTTTGCTGAATCACCGAAATCACAACTTTATTGGCAGGTGGAGCAGTATGCCGACGTTTATCTAAACCTTTGGATCTTTTCATAGGACTCAAGCAACTCTTTCTTGGATAATCAAACTAAGTTTAAGGACTGGCTATAAAAAACTCAAGCCTTAAGCATCTAGACATAAAAGGAAAATCTTTTGGGATTCACATAGCCCTAATCAACAAAAATTGGCTATCTTCGTCCGAATCATTAGGAACTAAGATTCTTCATATAGGTCAATTTAGCTCAATATAAAAGTAAGAAATTTCACTTTGGGTAATTCATATTTATGAAAAATTAAATAATAAATGAATAAAAATTAAGATAAAGACTTCACTAGTCGGATGATAATCTTGCTATAAACTAAAGTGCAAGCTAGACCCTTATTTATTAACAAATCCTCTTATGACCTAAAGTTCTAAGGAGTAAATCATGAAAGCAATAAGCTCTTTCACTTCCAAAAGCCTTTTAGCGCTCTCAGGCTTAAGCCTAGTGCTCTGTTCTTTCTTAACCATTGCTCATGCTAACACCGCCGAAGTTAAGATTTGTGTTTATGATCCATCCGGTGCCAATGGCGACCTTTTCCAAATGATGAAGGAATATAAAGGCGCGGCGATGGAATGGGGGGTTAAGGTTGAACTTAAACCTTACACAGATGAAAAGATTGCTTCTGAAGATTTTAAGGCCAAGCAATGTGATGGCGTTTTAATGACCGGTACTCGTGGTCGCGCTCTCAATTCGTTCAGCTCAACCTTAGAAGCCATGGGCGCCTTGCCAACTTACCCTCTACTTAAAAAAGTACTTAAGCCATTACTCTCAACCAAGGGTGCTAAGATCTTAAATCCCAAAGGCAGTACAGAAGTTGCTGGTATCTTTCCAGGCGGTGCTGTGTATCTATTAGTTCGCGACAAAAAACTAAACTCGGTCGAAGCCTTAGCCGGAAAGCGTATTGCCACACTTGACTTTGACCAAGCAGCCAAAACCATGGTTTCACATGTTAAAGCGTCTATGAGCGCCGCTGATGTCAGCACCTTTGCGGGTATGTTTAATAATGGTAGTGTTGATGCTGCTTATGCACCTGCAGTTGCCTATAAAGCACTTGAGCTATACAAGGGTGTTGGTAGCAAGGGCGGAGTGATTCGCTTTCCATTGGCCCAAATGACTCTGCAGCTTTTTGTACACAGTGATAAGTTCCCAGAGGGCTTTGGCGAGAAGTCTCGTGCCTATTCGTCAAAGAACTTCGACCGTGCTCTAAAGGCGGTAAAGCGAGCCGAATCTGACATCAAAACATCACAATGGGTAGAGATTTCAAGCGAGGATCAAAGCCGTTATGAGTCAATGTTCCAAGATGTTCGTATTCAACTCCGAGATCAATACAAGGTCTATAATAGCAAGGCCCTAAAGATTATGCGTATCGCTCGTTGTCGCGCAGATGGTGCTCGTGCTGAGTGCGCCGAAAAGAAGGAGTAGTCTCTTTGAGTCATCCATCATCTTCTTTGGGACGTCACTTAGCACGCTTGCTAACTCTTCCCTTATTATTTGCGCTATGTGCTGCCTTATTCAGTGGCAATGCCGAACGATTACATGCACGCTTATTGTCGTTAGGCGAGAGTTTATTTACCGGTTATTTCCAACTTCAAAGTGATCCAACCCCACCGCCTAATTGTGATGAACTCTTCAAGGGACAAGCACAGCAAAAGGCTGATCAAGAAGAAGAGGCTTTAGCTGACTTATTCGGAGAGGATGAGGAAGCAGCCACGCCAAGCACATCCTCTGCTGATAATGATGATGAGCTTGAAGCGCTTTTTGGTGAAGAAGAAGATTCAAAGCAAAAAGAAAAGCAACTCGCCGAAGCTCAGCGTAAGGCCAAAGAAGCCTGTGAAGCAGATCAAGTTGCCTTTATTGACATTAACAAGAGAATTACACCTGCGGTTAAGGTTTTTAGAAGCATTGAGGGTGGCACAAGTGCTTTTATTGCTTGGGTGGTTGAACACTTTAAGCATTTTTTGGCCTTCATCTTTATTTTGGGCGCTTTGATTGCGAGCGTTTTAGATGAGCATATTGCCTTGCGACCTGCTCAAACCATTTTTGCAGTTCGTCTTAGAGCCTTATGTCAAATGGGCGCATTTGCTGCGGTGGGACTTTCTACATGGTATTATCGCGGCTTGCTAAGCTTACCTGAAGAACGAACTTTAAACTTGATTTGGTTAGTGGGTTTATCTGTTTTAACCCTTTGGCATGCTTATCAACTCATCATGCCATTAAAGCCAGCTGATTTGGGCTCGGACACACAGGCAACTGGTTCCTCAGCACTGCTTTCAGTACCTTTATTTGCCGTGATGGGCTTAATTGCCGGAGTTTACTTTTTTTCGGTTGGGCATCCCACCGGTCTTGCCATTGAATTAACCAAGCTGACTGAACACGCTATCCTTTATGTTAACGTGGCCTTGTATGTTTGGGTAGGTATGCTGCTCAAGCAAAGTTCTATCAGCACCAAGGTTTTTGATTTATTACGTCCACTCAAACTAGAACCATCGGTTTTGGCCGCGGTGGTGGTGGTAGGTGCCGCTATTCCCACCGCATATAGCGGCGCATCTGGTATCTTTGTCATTGCGGCCGGCGCACTCATTTATGATGAATTACGTAAAGCAGGTGCGCGCCGTCACTTAGCCTTAGCGGCAACCGCAATGTCGGGAAGCCTTGGTGTGGTTCTTTCTCCCTGTCTTTTAGTCGTTATTATTGCCTCTTTAAACAAGCAAGTAACCACCGATGAGCTGTATTCTTGGGGCGTTTGGGTTTTTGTTTTAACCGCTTTACTCTTTGTGATCACTGCCTTTGCGCAACGTGATCGAAATCAGGCCATTTTAGGTCGATCATTGAGCGAAGCCGGTCCAGAAATTAAACAAGCTTTCAAGCAGTTAGTTGGCCCTTTTGTGGTGATGATCATTGTGTTGGTTGTTTATTGGTATGTGTTAGATACCGTTGTAGATGAGCATAGTGCTCCAATGGTTTTACCGGTCTTACTCATGATTCTTTTGTGGCGTGAAAGTAAGGTAAATCAACACATTCAAACAGATACCAATCATCAGTCTAACGATTCTAGCCTAAGCTATAAACTAGGAGGAGCGACTGCAGAAGCCGGCCCACATATTGGTGCACTTTTATCACTTATGGGACTTTCGATTTGCGTTGGTGGTGTGATTGAGCGTGCCGAACTTATGGCGCTGTTCCCTGAAAGCTTTGGTTCGATTTGGCTTGCCATGACGGCCTTAGTCGTGATTCTTGTGATCATTGGTATGTCCATGGATCCTTATGGCGCTGTGATTTTAGTAAGTGCAACCATTGCCGAAGTCGCCTACCAAAGCGGAATTCATCCGGTTCACTTTTGGATGGTTGTTTTGGTGGCCTTTGAACTTGGCTATCTAAGCCCTCCTGTGGCGCTTAACCATCTTTTGACCCGACAAGTCGTAGGAGAGGATGAGTTCATTCAAGCTGAACTTGAAGTCAAAGGACTTGGTTTTTGGAAGAAATATGAGCGAATCCTCTTACCCTTATCTGTGATGGGAATCGCTTTGCTTATTGTGGCTTATGGACCGCTATTCTTCTACTAAACCATAAAAACGCTATGATAGAATGCATCGGTCATCTTTGCTGTAAACAAGCTGTGGATGAGCGAGCAACCTTAAGGCAACTTTAAGTATCTATTAGATCACCTTGACAAAGACCTTATCAAAAGGTCATCTTAAGGCCCGCAGTGTGTCCTACCTACAGGGCACCGCGCTTAACTTATGATTGATTACCTTTGGAGAACGATATGACTATCGCAGCCCCAGCGCTTCCTTATGCTAATAACGCCCTTGCTCCTCATATTTCTGAGGAAACCCTTAACTTTCACTTTGGTAAGCACCACATGGGTTACTTTAAAAAGCTTACCGCAGCGATCGAAGCGAATGAATCTCTACAAGGTAAAAGCCTTGAAGATCTAATCGCAAGCACCTCTGGTGGTACTTTCAATAATGCAGCTCAGGTTTGGAATCACAGCTTCTATTGGAACAGCATGAGCCCTAATGGTGGTGGAGCGCCTACCGGTGCAATCGCTGCTGCTATCAACGAAGCATTTGGTTCATTTGACAACTTTAAAACTCAATTTGGTGCTGCAGCAGCGGGCCAATTTGGTTCTGGTTGGGCATGGCTTGTAAAAGATGCCGAGGGTAAACTAAGCATCACTAGCACAGGTAATGCCGAAACTCCTCTGACTGAAGGCCTAACTCCAGTCCTAACCTGTGATGTATGGGAGCATGCTTACTATGTTGACTACCGTAACGATCGTGGCGGTTATGTCCAAGCATGGTGGAACCTTGTAAATTGGGACTTTGCGAACTCAAACCTATAAGCATCTCTTAAATCTTACATCGTTTTAAGCCATGTGATTCGCTTGGTTAGTCTAGGCAAAATAGCAGACTTGAGCGATTACTTTGACCGCTCGTTTTGAGTTAAAAATTGTGCTAAAAGTTAGCAACAGAAATCTAACTAGCCAGCATATTCTACTTAAGCGAGGTAAGGTCATTGATGATAAGATACCGATTATCTGTTGCTGTAATCAAGCATTTACTCAGTCGTATTTTGCCTTATGTTTTAAAGGCTTTAGCCGTATATATCATACTGTACCCACCAGCGATTAAAGCCCAAGATCGCTGTGCGCCTTTGGTGCTTAGTGAGCATTATGCAAAGCATGGGACTCTTGACTATTTAGAACATGCACTAAGTCCGCAAGCTCAAGCGGATGATGCCCCCATTGTGATTGGTTTACACGGATTAGGACATCATAAAGAGGGCTTTTCAGGCCTAGCCAAGCAACTGCCTAACTCTTGGAGAGTAATCTTTATTAATGCACCCTTTCAATATAGTCGAGGTCGAGCATGGTATCGTTATCGCTGTCCACAGGCGGAGCAAGACCTAAAGTTATCGATTAAAGCGGTATTTAAAACGCTTGAGTCTATCAAAAAACGGTATCCTAAAAGTCCACAACCTGCTCTTTTTGGCTTTAGTCAAGGTGGAGTCATGAGCATGGCCTTGTTAAATAAGCAACCTCAGTATTGGTCTGCAGTCGTTAATTTCTCAGGATATTGGCTTAGCAAAACAGCGCCTGTTAAACATTCTTTAAAGTCCTTACCCCCGCTCCTAATTGTTCATGGTGAGCGGGATCGAGTTGTACCTTTTGATCGTGGACTTAATGCAGCACAAATTATGGCAGAAGCCGGTTATTTAATTTCTTGGCTCCCCTTTAATGGTGGACATCATGTGCCTCAAGTCGGTCTTAAAAGCTTAGTGACTCATGTTAATCATGCTTGGGCCTTACTCAAAACGAAAGCTGGCGGCTTGGGTCAAAAACAAGGGAAAGAGTGAACCTCGGGTATTTCCATCAGTTGAACTGACCGAAATCGACCAATGTTGCCTTTGTAGCATAGCGTCATATCTAGCTACTAAATACTGATAATGTGCAAGTGCTTGCTCTGAAATATTTGGCTCATAGCTCAAGGCATTTAAGGCGATAATTCGATGACCCAACAGAAGTTGAACAGAGCATTCTTCGCAAAAGCTAGAGCCATCAGCAAAAATGGAAGGTTCATTAAAGCTTTTAGCCTGATAGGGTGATGGATGGCTTTCACTTGGACTTACGTTAGGTGCTTGAACAACCTGATTAATCGTTTCCGATAATTCCGGATTGAAACGTGGTAAATCAATGCTGATTTGGGATTGAGGGTTTAAAACAAAGCTGAGTTCACTATCTAAAGATTGATGCCACTCATTGGGCCCATAATTAAAGTTCTGCGGACTCACCACAGCTGAACCTAGAGGAACACAGTCCCCCGTAATACTTTGATCAACGCCTACTTGATAATTGATCAAACGAAGTTCTTGGCTCACTTGAAAGGTCTCGTTATACAAGCAACTTTGCCAAAGGCGGGATGATAAAATAGGCAAGCCAGAATCCCGAGTATAAAGCTCAAATCCCAAGCTGAGTTGTGGTGGATTTAAAGTCACTCTAATCGGTATATTATGCGGGTTATGTAGGTTTATTCGACCATAAGTTTCATTTAAACTTGACCTAAAGTCACCTTGGTTAATGAAGCGATGAATGGGAGATAGATTGGGCTCAATCTGTACTGAGATCATGGGAATGATGGACTCTAAGCCCAACTCGAAATCCAAGCGAGACTCGTGGCCACTTGGGTCACTCACCACCAAGTTTATATGCATTCTCAACCGATGCTCTGCTAAGGGGGCGAATTGCGCCCATTCTACCCGATTAAGCAAGGTATAAAGATTAAAGCGAGCTGTACCCTGCTCATCTAAGTAAACTTGATCGGTACTCAGTTGAACCTCATTAACTCTTTGCTCTTGTGCATCAAGAATATAGAAATCAGCTTCTAGTTTGGCCTTTAATTCATCGGTATTCCACTCATGATCTTGGGCTAAAAACTCTAGATTAAGCTCTTTTAACTCCTCTTGAGGACAATCATTTGGGCAATCTTGCCAATGAGTAAACCACCGGCTCCAATAAATCACTTGCTCAGGATCGTGGTTAAGTACATCGACAACTCTTTGGCTTTGCCCAAGACTTTGATGTGATAACTCACTTTGACTATCGGCTTGTAGAAGCGCTTCATTCACTCCAGAGATGTGCGCTTCAATAATTCGAGGCGCTTGGGTATCAACCGAAAAAGAAATAGCTTGGATAGTGCTATAGCCCAAGGCATCCTCACAACGAAGCCACAGGCTTTTGTGTCCAATCATTTCTCTAGGAAGCTCAATATCGATGTCGTAATCCTTGCTTCCCTTAAATTGACTTTGGAAGACTTGTCCACCCTCTTGACGAGCCCAACGCTTCCACTCATAAACTTGTGCGCTTGATTGGAGCTCATAAAGTTCAAATGATTGATTATTCTGGCCCATTCTAGGCACTGGTGCCTGATATACGGGTAAAGGCAAAATATAGCCACCTAATGGCCGAGCAAGGTTGAGCCTATCTAAGTTATGGTTGAGTTCACAGGCGAGCGCTTTGGCAGAACTCAGATGCAACCTGAGCTTTGAAGGAACTTGTGAGCTGTTGGACACATCAGCTTGCCTAAACACCCAATGTGGCTGTGGTGAGTCTATATATCGTTGCCAGCTTGAGTAGATATTTGAGTTTATATCATGCTCATCGGTGCTTTCTTGTGTTTCTGATGTCACTAAACGGAGTGTAAACTCTGGAGCTGTTTGATAAAGCTTAAACTCAAGCTCACGAGATACAAACTCAGTATTTGATGCAACAGCTTGGCTCGCTTGGCTTTCCTCAAGTTGATGAGAACGCCAAATCTCAGCATTAATCTTGAGTTTAAAGCCCTGATCTTGCTGCTCTATAGCAGGCTCCATGGCGACTGCATTCGACCAATCCACATCCAACTGACAGCGAAGAGGAAGTGGATATGTTTCAAAGGGCTCATTCACTTGTCCCCAATGCCAAGCTTTGAATGTTGCTACTCGCCCATCTACTGTAAATCGTTCTCGAACTTGATCGGCATTCATACCTACCCATTGGCCCTGTTCCCAGTGCCCAAAATTCAGTTCTTCCGATATATGATGCGTCCATATCCAAGGGCAGTCAAAAGCCCATAAGGACTCACTTGGTCTGTTTGGTGCTTCGGTATTGCTTAAATCAGTGTTGAGTAAGTCTACATTGAGCTCTTGGCCCTGATCAGCTTGCTCAAATAGCACCGAAACTAATCCATGTATGGACTTAATGCTGAGACTCATTCCAGTAAAGTTTGTACTTAACCAAGACCTTCCATCATGGAGCCACACTCCATGAGATAAGCTTAGTTCCGAGCCAAAGTCACTGAAGATATGACCTGTTTCAGTGCCCTGCTGAAAGGCTTGTTGCAAAGCCAACGATTTGCTACCAACACTACCAACACTACCAACACTACCAACATGAGTCGAACCCTCCTCATCATCAGTAGAGAGGTCTTTAACTAGACAAGCACCAAGTATAAAACTTTGCCATAATGCTAAACTACGCCCAAGAAATGGATGCGGCTCCGCCTCAATATTGATGCCCCCCATTGTTTGATCAGTATATAAAAAAGTGAGTAAACCCTGTAAACGTTCAGCAAATGCTGGTGTTCCTAACTGCCATAAAGTACTCAGCTCTGCATGGCGACTAGGTTCAAACTGAATCAAGCTCTGAAAGCAGTTAAGCGCTCGCTGATGTGCTTTTCCCAAAGTAGAAACTTGTTCGGCTTGGAATTGTCTTAAAACCGATCTTGATACCCTACGTGCAAGATCACTGACATCTTTCATGCTTTCATAAGTGCTGAACCAAGTATTTTGCTGGTCAATGTAATGATAAAATTGACTCAGTTTATGACTTTGCTGCTCATTATATATCTGTCCGCCACCTAGCCTACCTAGCCTACCTAGCGCCATACTTGGTGTTGGTGCAAGATTCACCTCTGTGTTTGGCATAGTATTGATCGAGGGATTTGGTCCTTGGTCTGTATAAAACAAATCATATAAACATAAACTTAACCAAGCATAAAAAGTACTTAAAGGCGACAAGGAAACGCTTAGGTAATTGATGGCTTCACTATCGTTCATTTGACCAATGAGCCAAAGTTGTTCACCGCTTGCTAACTCTGTGGCTAACCATAAGGGGCCTTGATAGCCATTAATACTCAGTGAAAACTGTCCTTCTGCATTAATAGGAGCGGTCCATAGATTTTGGTGATGAGGTGGGAATAAGCTTTCACTTAATGGAGTCGCTACGATTTGCTCAGCTTGAAACCGATCGAAATTGATCGCGTTTAATAAAGAAACAATCCCTTTAATTTCAGCGATTTCACTCGCTTCATATTCCACCAAAAACTCTTCTGTTTGCTGTGCATTCATCTCGTTAATGGCGCTTAAAGCAATCAAAAAACTTGGCCGATTTAGTGCTTGGGTTTCAAAACTAAAACGAATGCTTTGAGCGGGGAGTTGCTCAAGCTGAAATTGAGACTGAGTCTCCGAAAGAATGACTGATTCAGAATTGATTTCCAAAGACTCAAGATTTAGCTCATGTTGCCAAGGATCAAGTAAAGTGAGTTCTGGGCTTAATACTTTTGAGCTATCCAAGGAAATTATACGAAAGCCAAAAACACTGCGTTTTGAATGAGGTGAGAGCGATGAGTTCTCCGAAGCAGCTTCTGCATCTGTGAATTGCTCTATCGGTGCTTCAATATATATACCTTTAAAGTTTGAAGTACATCTCTGTTTGGCTAAGCTTGTACTGAGCCAAGGTGAGCAATAGACGCGCGCTAGTACATTTAAAGATAAAAGACTTAAGTGTTGCCCATTAAGCTTATTTAAAAGTGTTTCATAGAACGGCGCCCCCCACGTGAGTGGAATGTCTGCCGCTGGGTCTGTATGTGGTTGTTGATCTGCTGTTTCAGCAAGTCCTGTCTCACCCAGCCCTGTTTCAGCAAGTTCTATCTTATTAATTAGGTTAAGGCTTGGCTGGTGATTCAACAAAGATACCAATACCCAAGGATACCAAACTGTATCAAGCTCTGATACCCCCTCATATGATTGAAGCAGATTGACAGCCCAAGGATGCTCCTGACTCAAAGTTAGCCAAGCATTCTGAAGGATGATCTGAGCTTCTTTTTGGGCAGCACTTTCGCTTGTCTCTCGAGTTAAAGAAGCAGAGTAATCCCACCAAAGTTGATCACTTAATCCCAAGGCCTGTACCCAAGCTTGTGATCGTTGCTCATCTTTAGTGGGCTGATTTATGGGAACAGTAATTTCAGTACTACTTTCGGTGACATTGCTTTCAGTATCAACTCCTTGCATTTCTTGAACTTCTTGCACATCTTGCTTAACAGAGTCCTCTAAAGCGACTGTTAAAAAACTTAAGGCTTGCAGTCGTATATCTACAACATGCTGTCGATACTCATCGCCTTGATAAAGCAGTATATGTTGTTGCTTATCCAATGCCGGATGAGGCTCAAACTCTAGGGTTAAAGGTTTAAAAACCTCCTTTAATTCTTGCGCTTCAAACATATGATCAAAGCGAATACGTATGCTTAAATTACCTGTTAAAGTACTTTTAATCTGCCAAACTAGGCCATTGGTTTCGGTTTGATATTCATGGCGATTTAGATCGATACTTTGACCATATTGGTCGTGTAAACTTACCTTAACCTGATCTGTATCAATCCAAGCACTTGGAAGGGCATTGATATGGATCCTAAGCTGAAGGGCTAACTCAGCAGGTTGCTCGGTATTTTGGCATGAACTCAGCGAGCATAAGAATAAGGAACATAAGCATAAGACTAAGATATACCTTTGTAGTAGTATCTTACTAAGCACCGTTCTGCTCCTCTCAGTCATCGAATGAGTTACCGAGCTAAGATACTACGCCTACATGATTTTTATAAGTCATATTCTTCATTTCCACCTTTAAACACCGAATGATCTTGCCTTATTGTGGTTGTATCTTGAACCGGCTGATTACTCAACTGTTCTTGCACTGCAGTTGCAGGTCGACTTGCCGATTGAGCCGACTTTTGTAAAGCTTTTTTAAGACGCATCCCCGCTGTTGTCATCGTTCTCGTTCGTGGTGCTTCTGCTTGGATAGAATCAGGCTCAACAGAAGCAGGCTCAACAGTCGCAGGCCCTAGGTCAAATTCGGTAGTAGAGTAGTTCTCAGATAGGTCATATGCACCCGTAAAAGATTGACTTTTAGGCTCAATCGCTAGTTCTGAATCGAGCTCATTATATTGCGCTTGAGGTGCTTGCGTGATTTGTTTGCTCATTCCATCACTTATATTTGTCCTTTGTTCGCTTCTTGCTTGAGAAACGGGATTTGCTTGAGAAACGGGACTTGCTTGAGAAACGGGACTTGCTTGAGAAACAGGACTTGCTTGAGAAACGGGACTTGCTTGAGAAACGGGACTTGCTTGAGAAACGGGACTTGCTTGAGAAACGGGACTTGCTTGGGGCACTGATTGGTAAGTACCGGTGACAGGATTAAACTCATTTGTTTGAGTAGGGGCTGAATTAATTGGAATTGTGCTGACCTGAGCGGATTCAAGGGAATTAGCTGTCATTGGTGTTTGGCTCGCAAGCATTGCAGAGTCACTTGGACCATGATCTAAAGAACGCTTCGCTGAGATCAAGGCATCAACTTCAGCTTCAGCTCTTTCAGCGGCCTCAAATAACCTAAAAATACTTAGGCTGATATTATGACCATGTACAATAAAGTCAGCCCGAATGGGGACTCGTAAAGATAGGTTTAAAATATGTTCTTTAACCTTGGATAGCTCGGCCAAAGCTTCTTCTGGCGATAAGCGAGTCATGGCACCTAAGGCAAGCATGCGCTTACGCTCCATCTCGGCGAGACTTTCTTTAACCTGCTCCAAAGAACGATCTAGACCTTTATCTAAAGCCTGTTCATTTTCTACTAGGGCTAATAGAGACCCGCCTGCACTTTCATTTTGGCGAGAGGCATGTTCTTCGGCGTTAGCAAACTTTTCAAAGTCTCGGCGAGCGGTATTAATCGTTCTTGAAAAGTTTTGGATTTGCTCATCCGGTGTGGCTCGATGCGCTTTTTCCATCGCCTGTAAAGTTGCGTCTATTTTATGTTGTGGAGGTGCCATAAGCTTGATGTCCGAAATCTAAAATATAAATCCAAAGGTATCGTCAGTAAGTCGTTTAAGCGAATCGCAAAGCTTAATTACATGCATCCGGCTGAGCAACCATTGGGTTAGGATCTCTGAGTTCAGGCTGATCTGGACGGGCGAGTTCCTCTAGGAATGGAATAGGTGTGGCTTCAACCTCTAGATTGAAGGGATATTCCATGACTTCGCCATCACCGTCTAGATCCTCAAGTGGAGTCGTTTCAAAGAAGTCCGCAAAGTTAACTTCCATGCCGGTAGGCAATAGGATTCGAATTGCTTCAATCTCTTGGCGACGCATAAAGCCAATGACTGAAATGATTAAGCGCTCATAATTTACTCCGCTTTCGTCAAGTACTGGAGTAATGGTGACATTCACAGTCACAGGAGCTGTACTAATACATTGAAAGCGATCGCCATTATCTAAGGTAATGACACCGGTTGGGTAGGCAAGTAAGAAAGGCCGTTGACCATCCAAAACCCACATTGGTGTCGCCTCACCATTTTCGTTGGAATCCATCACCCATTCACCGGTAAAGTTTTGAATGGGGAAAGCACGGCGGAAAGTATAGCCATCGGGTTGTGGTAAGCCGTTACCAATAAAGAAGAAGCCCTTGCCCTCCTCATTGTAATAGCCAGGCTCAAACATAAGGTTGAGTGTTTCATTGTTGATTGCACTTTGTAGAGCGGCGGTTAATAAACCGGCAGCCTGCATAGGCTCGGTCACTCGACTCGTGGTCATACGATAGACAGAGGGTCTTAAGTCAAAGCGACATTCGCCATAAATGCAACTTTCATGAGCCCCACATACACTTGCATCCTCACAGCTTTGGCCCATATATGGTGGTAATTGTACCATTTCGCCCGCCATTTCACCGGCCATTTCACCCGCTGTCTCACCGGCCGTTTCACCCGCTGTCTCACCGGCCGTTTCGCCGGCCATTTCGCCCGCCATTTCACCGGCCATTTCACCAGCCATTTCGCCCGCCATCTCGCCAGCCATCTCACCGGCCATGCCTTCATCTAAAACTTGGACCGCACCGCCCTCTGAAATATCCATATCAAGCTCTGAGCTAGGCTTTGGTGGGGCAGCATCGGGGCAAGCACTTAGGCTTAGGCCAAAGGCCAAAAGGATGATTAATTTATAACTGAAGCGTAGCATTTAAAACTCCTTACAAAATTAAGGTCTTGGAAATATCTTATGAAAATAAAAATAAAAGAGAGTTTGTTCTTTAACACAATTATCGGATTCGGTCATTTAGCTCAAACAATCAAAGTATTTTTATATTTAGATGCTTATGATTGGCCATTCTTGCTCTTGATAGACAAGTTTTAGACCCGAATTACACTTAGGGCTTGGCGCACATTCTTCGAGCCATTCCATAACCTGTATTTGTGCATGTACACTAAAACGGGCTAAGCGGTCTTGAGCTAGGCGACTATATAAGATGTCTTCTTTGAGTCCAAGTGGACCTAGAATAAACTCCTGTTCATTATTGAGGACTGCATATAACTGCTGAGAGTCCGCTTTTGCTTTTAACTTATGGATTAAAAATGGAGTATACTCACAATCGATGTAACACCATTGCTCACCCACATGAACTATCGCCTCTCCATACCATTGTCCAAAGACTCTATCTGCTAAAGTAGACGCTTCCATACTTTTTTGTGCTTGTTTTTGATCTAGCTTTTCCTCTGGTTTTTCTTTCCAAGCAAGGCCTCGATTTAGGGTGGCAATGATTTTTGGATGCTCAAACCGTTGTTTTTCATGCCACCAAACGCCCTTATGGTCTATCTTTATGCCAGAGCTTCTGCGTAGTAGATCTAATTGCTTTAGCCAAGATAAATCCTTGCTTTTTGAATCTGTCTTAGAAGGCTTTACTGCTTGCATTTAAGGACTTTCATGGTGTTAAAGTGGATAAGTCTGAATATTCGTGGATTATGATAGCAGGGATTCAACTTCTCGCCTATAATAGACTGTTGAAGATCCACATATTGCTAAAGTATATATAGACTAGTTTGGAGGCTTTGGTGAGCGAAGATCAAGGAACACAAACCGAAACTCAAGATGGAGCAGAAGATAATGCGCCACAAGAAGATAACTCCTATTATCGGGTTAACCGACTTGGTCGGGAGATTTTTGCTGGCAATAAAGGTCTTTTAGTCGCAGCGATCCAAAACCGACGGATACGTGGTGATGACCTTATTTTTGATGAATCTACTGATACTTGGGGCTTTGCCCGTAAGCATCCGGTTTTTCTTGAAGCCACCGGCCAAGGGATTGACGAGGTTAAACGCCAGCAGAAGAAGGGTCGAAACTGGTCTAAATGGGTTCGTTTTATCATTTATGCAGGCCTCATTGGTTTCCTGCTCTACATGATGATCAACTATTCAAAAACAATTGAGTTTAAACTAGGTGATGGAGATAGTGACTTTAAGGAGTTTTCTTCTTCAAGTCCTACCAATAATGATCAAAGCATGGAGAGCAGCGAGGGGGCCGGTAATGGCTCTGAGGGAGAAGGTGGTGATATACAGGGCTATGCCGAGATGAATGCACTGCTTCAAAAAGAAGAAAATGGGGTCAGCCAAGGAAAAGCGATTGAGCAGATCTTTGATCTTCGTGCTGAAGGAATTATGGAAAATCAAGTTCTCTTTGAAGAGGCAAGCACCTTATCAGACTTGGAGTTACTTAAACGCGCCCAGCGGGTAAGTTCCGAAATGACTCAGCGAGAAAACACCAATGTTACTGTGGGTCAATCAATGTATGAAAAGCTACAAGAAGCTCATGCCATTGCCAACTTTGTGGTTCAGCGTAATTTAACTCTACAACAAACAGAACATCGTGGGGCCAATACTATTTTAGCCCAGCTTCGCTTACAATTACAAAAGGTCTGCATCTCGATTTACAGCGAAGACTTTTGTCGCTTGCGCCGACAGCATCCTGGTTGGAAAGAATCAGTACTCACCGCAGTCATCAACAGAGAAGTTCTATATGGAATGAGTCCTGAGCAAGTCGAACTAGCCTGGGGACGAGCGAGTAGTATCAAAAGAGAACGAGGTGGCTATCGACACTGTTATGGAAGTGGTTGTGATCGTTCTGTATGGCTTTATGAAGGAGAAGTCAGAGAGTTTGGCAAAGCGCTTGAACAAGTTAAAAAAACTAAAAAGCGTAAAGGAAAGAAAGCTAAAAAGCGTAAAAAATAGCTTGGGAACGCTAATAAACCCTATGGCAGACAAACGATTTAAAGACGCTTACACCCGCTTACCCGGCTGATACCATTGATAGTGATTGTTGAAAGTAAAGTGAGTCATCGCTAAACTTGTCGAAGGACTTAAAGCTTCAACTTGATGCCACCAACCAACCGGAATAAATAAGGCATCACCTGCTTGAAGATATGCTGTTCTTTGCTCTGCTTGAGGCTCTTTGCGTAAATCAAGTTGTGCATACATATTTAGGGATTGATCAAAGAGATCTAAGCGATGCGGTGGGAGTAAATCGATTCTCTTTTCGCCCCACATTTGGACAAACATAATATTGCAGGTGTCATGATGTAACGGAGTGAAAGTTCCTTTAGGGCCAAACCACAGCGCTGATTGCTCTATCTTGCGTTGTGGGTCTAAAAAAGGACGCTCATCGATTTCATCAAGTAAAACTGCTAGTTTTTTGTTTTTGAATGCATGGTTACGTGCGATCAAATAAAAATCATTAGTTTGATCTTTACTACTGAGAACACGCTGAGCAAAGTCACCAAAACTGGCAATTTTTTTAAGCAAGTCAGCTTTAGGATCAAAATCTTTGATCGACTCTCGTCCTTCGGTGATTTCAACCTTGACTGTGCTAAACTCATCAAGGAAACGCTGGGCATTCCAAGGTTTTTTAAAAGCTGGCCAATCTTGGGTCCAAGATTTAAGGATGAAAGCTTGATTCGCCTGATATAAACGTTCGACCTGTGCTTGATCATTTGGATAATCCACAATAGGAAGCTCAGATGAACCTCGTTGATCAAGTGTTTGTTTTAGGGTGTGGAAACTGCTTAATCTACGCCATTGCTGATGATTATATTGGGCATGACTCAGGCCCCATTGATAAATGGGATTTTTCAGAATCATTTGCACCAAGTGTTGAGCTTGTGGATGCCCCTGATCTACTAAGCTTTGGGTGATTTCAGCGTGTTGACAGCCCCTCGCCAAGGCCTCGCATACCCAGGTAATCCACTGTGCCTCATCTTTGGATATCATTTATATCACCTAGGCCAAGTCTGTAACTGAAAAGCTTATTCTTCGGGACGAGGTGGCGGCATCGGTGGAGGTGGCATGGGAGGGAGTGCGCCCATATCCTCCACTTCTTGTCCGGCGATCTCAAACTCCATACCGGCTTGAGGAGGTGGCATAGGAGGTAATGCGCCCATGTCCATCTCCGGAGGAGGCATGGGGGCAATCACTTCCATATCCATTTCTGGAGGAGGCATGGGGGCAATCACTTCCATATCCATTTCTGGAGGAGGCATGGGGGCAATCACTTCCATATCTAGTGCTTCTTCACCCGCTGGTTCTGGCATAGGTGGAATCACTTCCATACCTGCCGGTTCACCTGCGGTAACACCAGCCTCAGTGCCTGCTTGATCACCAGCGGTAACGCCTGCTTCATCACCGGCCTGATCACCCGCGCTATTTCCTGCCTCAGTGCCTGCAACAGGAGCTGGCATAGGTGCAATGATGTCAGAATCTTGTACTTCATCACCCGCGTTTGTATTAACCAAAGACTCATCCTCAACCTCACAGGCAACAAGATGAGCACTCAATGCAAGTATCCCCAAGCTTTTTCCTGTGCTAAGCCAGGGCTTGGTCTTTGGTAAAGGCGGTAAAGCCATCCTAGTTTTTGAACTTAATTTAGCCATCATGAATCACTTTTTGGACGGACATTCAGATCTAAGCCCTGTGGAAGTGGGGTTTCAAACAGATGAGGTGTAGCTGATAAAGACGGGAATTGATCACTATCATTGAGTTTTTTAACGATTTGGAAGACACCTAAAGGCTTTGATTTACCTTTAAAAGTCACCGGTTCTCGTACATCGATTTCAAACTCTTTAAGCACCCGATCATGTAGAGCATCACTGATGAGGATTTCTTTGGGTTTAGCATGACTACATAGGCGAGAGGCCACATTAACTGCATCACCTAATACTGTATAAGACAGGGTTTGGCTGGCTCCAGAGTATCCGGCAACCATCTGACCTGAATTAATCCCAATCCCAATTTGTAAGGCGGTTTCTCCTGCAGCTTCTCGTTGTTGATTAAAAACTTCTAAACGAGCTCTAATCTCATTTGCCGCTCTAACCGCTCTTTCACCGTGATCATCTTGAGGGATAGGCGCCCCCCAAACTGCCATGATTTCATCACCGATGAACTTATCTAAGGTACCATCATGCTTAAAGATGACATCCACCATAATCTCAAAATATTGATTAAGGGTCGCCATAAGCATTTCAGGCGGAAGCTTTTCACTCAAACTTGTAAAACCACGAATGTCGGCAAACATAACTGTTGCGTCCATTAACTTACCACCAAGGTTTACTTCGGCTCTGCCTTTAACAACTTCTTCAACCAAATTAGGAGATAAAAGACGAGAAAGCTGAGTACGAGCCACAGCTTCTTCTTCGGCTTTTTTGGCTAAGCGAATATTGGTAATCTTTGAGCTGGCTTGAAAGGCAAAGGCGGTAATCACCTTAAGGTCTTTTTCAGTAAATGCACCGGCATTTTTTTGGGTATCTAGATAAATGACGCCCAAGAAATTACCATCGAAAATCAGAGGCACGCAAATAATACTCACAATGCCTTGCAGAATAATACTATGCGCTTCTTCAAAGCGACTATCCATCAAAGCATTATGACTGCGAATCGCAATATGCTTTTCTTGCACTTCTTGCAGAATGGTCTTTGAGATATTCATTTGACCATCGGCATTGCTGACCCCTTTGGCCGCCACCGGATTCAGTTCCCCATCTTCTTCAAAAAGAATGACTGCACGAGATACATCGATGAGCTTAAAGATTTTATCTAAAATTCGTTCCAAAAGGCTTTCAAGATCAGCCTCTTGGCCAGAAGCTTCGCTAAGCTCGTATACCGCCCTAAGCTTTTCATAATCTTCTCTTAAGATCGCCTCATCTAGTACATCTTTTTCGGGACGGAAATCTAAGTTTATGTCGTGTGCATCAATCTGGGCTTGAAAAGTATTAATCGCATTCAAGGCTTTGTCTTCTTGAATGAGAATACTCTCGCGCATTGAAAGCGCTCCAGTCATGCCACTTGCCTTGGGGACTTCACTACAAAAAGTTAAGCGAGTCTCTCCCAAACGGACCACATCGCCCTCATTGAGTTGGGTTCTCGTAAAGATACGGGTTTCATTCACAAAGGTACCATTACGGCTATTGTTATCTTGAACCCAATACTTACCCTCGGCTGAACTAATGACAGCATGGGCCTTACTAACCACTTTATCATTAATATGAATGGTTTGCTCAGGATGACGCCCAATATGATTGATCGATTGCAACTTTTGCTCACGATGTGGCATCTTGGGTTGGCTAATGACGACCTTGGCCATGTTCGCTCCTGAACTAGTAATGAATGGGATTTGGTATACTCTGTAAATACATCACAAAGATTGAACCGCATCACTTTATAATGACTTAGCTTTGAAAGCAAGATCAACTCAAGCAAAGAAAGCTGATTTATTGCTTATACTCCTTTGCTTACTTTCTTTACTTATTCTATATTATTAAGTCCTTATGACTTTGAGAGTGGCTCTCCACTTTCATCACAGGGGATAAACTGTCCGGTATCTGAATGATGAATATGACGTTCAATCGCTTTGAGTTTGCCATCTTCAATGACATAGATGTGAAACTCTGCTGAATGCTTGGCGCTTGCTGTTCTACTCGCACTCGCGACCTGAATAACCGGAGTTTGACTTTGGGGAAGCGCCATGCGTTTAAACTCATGATTATGTCCATGTACGACTAAGTCTACCGCTGTGCCTTGTTCTTGATCAAGAGTCTCAATAAGCGCTTGTGCATCTGCTAAGCGCCTAGTTTGATCAAGACGACGCTTTGGTTCGGGAAATAATGGATGATGCAACATCAACAAGGAAAAACGTTCTTTAAATGTTGGGTGGTCAAGACCGTTTTTTAAGCGACTAAGCTGATCTTCTCCTAACTCACCTGTGGCCATAAATGAAGCAGTAGGAATCGCTGTACTTAAGCCAATGATTGCAACCTCATCAAGAACTCGGGTAATAGGATATGCCTGTCGTTGATCATCTCCCTCATGCACTGAGGTTTTAAGTTCATCTATTTCTTGAGGCAAATAGTCAGCAAAAGCACTTTCAAAGCGTCCGGCTAAAGAAGCTTCTTTAGTGTAATAATCATGATTGCCCGGTACAAGGGTCAGCTCGGTTGAAGCAAAGCGAGTATTTAAAAGCTCACCAACTTTATCAAACTCGGGTTGCAAAGCTAAGTTCACTAGATCTCCGGTGCAAATTGAATGATCAGGCTTAGCGGCAATAATGGCATCTAAGGTTTGCTCAAACACCTCAACTCGATAATGTTTAGCACGATTCAAGGCTAAGTTCACAGCACCGGTAAGGCGCTTATTGAGCAGGTCTCTAATCTGTACGCCCTTAAGCGAAAGAACGTGCGTATCTGAAAAATGAGCAATGCGTGTAACCATAATGACTTCCTTACAGCAAATGAATGAGCCAAGCATAAGCATTAGGGTCAAGGAGAGCAAATAGAAAAGCCCGCAAAAGCGGGCTCTCTAAGTGTATACCGATTTATCATCCTAGGTTTGTTGCTGCCTGGCTCGCTCCCTGGGTCTAGCCCTTAGAGTCTTGCGGGGTGGCCGGCTAGCAATTAGGCTTTAAGCCTACCCCCGAGAAGCTTGATCGCGGTGGCCAAGCTCGCATCTCCTGACACCTCACAATAGCGGTCTTGAGAGTGACTAAATACCTAAAACTTAAGGCACAATCGCTTATACAAGCTATATGAAGGGTACTGAAGTACTGTCTGGCGACACGTCCGACGAGGTCGACCATGCCAATGAGCCTAGCGCCTAGCTCATCAAGCTAGGCTGATCAAAAATAATGACCATTAAGCCCTCAGGTATGACTCCAACCCTGAACGGAACATTCAAGGATTTAGGAGAGACGCCGAAGCGAACTCCAAAGAGTCATTAAGCGTATACAAACCATATAATGTAAGATAATCTATAAAGAGTCAAGTTGATTTATAAGCTTTATATTTGGAGTGTAATCCATGAAAAGAATAAGTTTGAAGCTAGGTAGCGGTTTATCAATGATTATGCTTAGCCTTTACAGTACGTCGTCCTATGCAAATTGCAGTTTTGTCAAGGACAGTGATGCGCGTGCTTTGTGCCGCGCAAAGTCTCAAGGGTCTTCAAGTCAATGCAGTTTTATTAAAAACAGTGATCAAAGAGCGTATTGTAAAGCGAGTGTAGATAAAAACAGCAGTCAATGTAGTTTTATTCGTGACAGTGACTTACGCTCACGTTGCCGAGCTGAAACTGGAGGAAGTTCTAGCAGTGGTCAGTGTAGCTTTGTCAGAGACAGTGACCAAAGAGCTCTATGCAAAGCCAAGGCCCAAAAGTCGAGTAGCCAATGTAGCTTTATTCGTGATGGTGATCTCAGAGCCTTATGCCGAGCTATTGTGGATCATAATTCTAGCCAATGTAGCTTTATTAAAAATAGTGACTTACGCTCTCAATGTAGATCTGAGTCTTGAGAGTTTGCTGAGTCTTGAGAGTTTGCTGAGTCTCAATCATTTAAAAACTCTGGTAAAATTAGTTTATATAGACCACCTAAGAGAGTCGAAAATATATGAGGGTTACGGTTTATCGTGAACGTTATGGCAGTGCCTTCCCTGATATAGGCGAGGCAATGATTAAGGCGATACTGCCTTTATCGGCTGAATTAGGGCGTTGGCATTTTGGATTAAGCAGTGATCCGCCACCTCGTCGTATTCACCCAAGTGAAAGTCGTTGGCTAGAAGGCTTGTGCCAGGGAAAGTTGGAAAGTACGCTCAATCAGATGAGCAAAACTCAACGCTTTGGTGCCTTACCCGATGAACTTGAAAATATTTTGATTAAACGGGTTAAGAAATCTCCTCAGCTTACGGCTCTTTTTAATCGAATTAATGGGGTTCAAGCCAAATGGCTTAGAGCAACAGCACCTATATTTAGCGCTCGTTTTCCACAGGCCTCGCCCGATAAATTGATTTTAAATCAATTTGCCACTGAATGGGCATTGGCTGTTGGAGAAGAACTCAAGCTACGAACTTTTTTGTGTGCTGAGGCTCGAGAGCATAAAACGCAAGCTTTAATTACAGACCGCATGAGAATGGCGCTTATTAAATGGGCTTTGGCGATTTTAAACTCACAATGGTCAGAAGCGCTTCGCTTAATTGGTTTAATTGAGCAACAGTGGCTTCTTTATGATTTAGAAGCCGAAAGTATTGAATTGCCACTCTTTCTTGATGAGGTAAGCGAACGCTATGCTGCCGGTCTTCATCAGGCGATGAAATGGGCTATCTTGGGCCGTTGGGGACGTGCGTTTCTTGTTTTACATCAATCCTTATTTCCTGAGGGGGAACCTGAAGACTTAGAGGCCTTTATTAATGCCTCTGAGCATAATCCACTTTTTAAACATATCTCTGCTGCCTTTGATTCTATTGAACAGCTATGTTCTTTATGTGAAGCGCCTATTATTCCAGAACCTTTAATTGCTGAATCTGTGGTAGGTCAGCGCAAGTGGAAGCTAGAAGAGCTTTTAGGTGATGGCTTATGGAGAGCTGTTGATCAATCTAA
Organism: uncultured Myxococcales bacterium; assembly: GCA_937146725.1. GTDB lineage: Bacteria > Myxococcota_A > Bradymonadia > UBA7976 > VGTA01 > CAKZRU01. Next base: position 99,511 of record CAKZRU010000112.1, on the reverse strand, counting down.
TATGCATGGATGTGTCGAAGAAATCAGTCCACTTGCTGAGGGAGAATGGTCTAATACTACCCAGCAAGAAGCATTGATTTTAAGTAGTACACAACATCCACATATTGCCAATATTCAAGATTGGGGAGTCGATCCGGAAACCGGTCGTTGGTTTATGGCCTATCCCTATGTTTATGGCGAATCTTTGGTCGACCGAATTGAAAGATGTGGCCCTTTGAGCGAAGCCCAAGCCCGAGCCTTCTTCTTACAGATGTGTGAAGCCCTTCTTAAAGCTGAAAAACAGGGTTTATTGCACAGACAAATTAGACCAGAAAACATAATCTTTTACTCTGAAGAACAAGTTGTTTTAACCCGTTGGGGTGTTCACCGCTCGGGTATTGAAGGTTGGCGAGCAAGTAGTGATCACAGTCCTTGGCGTCGTATGTTTATGCCTATGGAAGTTTGGGAAAGTGCTCAATATAGCACCCAAAGCGATATCTACTCTTTAGGGATGACCCTTGCTTATGCATTAAATCCGGTCGCCTTTGATTGGGAAAGCGAATGGGCCGAGATCTTTTCATATCTCAACCAAAAGAAGTCTAGTGAAAGCCACCCGGCACTCACTCAAACACCTTGGTTCAAACTTGATGACTTTCCTAAATCCTTTCATGATATTTTAACACAAAGTACAGCGCCTAATCATGAAGATCGTTATCCTAGCTTGTTCAGTTTTTCGGATGCATTACAAAAGCTAAAAATTGTTTATGACTATCGTGGTGAGTTTGGAGAACGTGAAAATCTAAAACTGATGGAAGCGGTTGCTCTGATTATAGCAAAGCCAAAATCTCATCATCGTATTTGGCAAAACCATTTACAAGAATGGGTGCCTTGGGAACAGGTTGACGAAATTGAACAAGTCGTCACAGCGGCTTTAGCTCAACAAGCGAGTGAAGATGAAAAAGCTCAAGCTCAAGCTCAAGCTCAAGAGGAAGCAACAAATAGCGCTCATAATGAAATAGCTGCTACCAAACCTAGCACCCCTCGTTCGCCTCGTCGCTCTCTAGTTAAAAAACGAGATTTAAATCCCACTGATACACCGGTACCAACACATCAATCTCGTCGGCGTTCACCAACGATTAACCCCTATTTATTAAAGGGTTCTATTGCTGAGGCTCCGGGAACCATTCATACAATCACTTTTGAAGGAATTCCCTTAAAGTTTTGCTATGCACCTCAAGGTGACTTTTTTATGGGCACTCATAGTCATGCTCCCGATGTCCTAAGAATTGAACGTCCTCAACATGTAGTGACAATTAGTCGTCCTTTATTGGTTTCACAAACGCCTATTACACAAGGGTTATATGCGGCTTTAATGGGTATAAATCCAAGCTACTTCCCCAATTGGCATGCACCCGTAGAGCAGCTTTCTTGGAAAGAAGCCGCTGAGTTTTGTAACCATTTATCACGCTTAGATGGCTTAGAGGAAGTTTATGAGTTTAAAGAAGAAGTCCCTGTTATTGAAGCGGATGATGAACAAGTTGATGATGAGGAAGATGGCTCATACTTTGCTCACATAAAGGCGTTGCGACAAGCTAAAAAACAGCAAGATGAGCAAGAGTCTAACAGTCAAAAGATACAAGAATCAGAATCGGTAGAGAGTACACCAGAACAAGTCGTAAATAAGACTGATGATGAGTCTGTAAATAAGACTGATGATCAGGAAACCTCTGAATCCTCTGAGCCTGATCAAGACACTGCAGAGCTTGAAGATGAAACAAATCCTCAAGATCTTGTTTCCAAAGATTCTGATGAACTTGAGCAACTACAACTTTCAGCCGAAGTGGAAAAAGATGAGTCTTTGGATGAGCGTCGTCGGCAAATCTTGAATGAAAGTGAAAAAGAGCTCGAGGAAAAAGCGAAAAGACGTTATCAGTTAGAAAAAGTCAAAGAGGCTCCGCCAAAAAAACTTTGGGTACGCTGTCGCCTAAACTCCGGTGGTTATCGTTTGCCCACAGAAGCCGAATGGGAATATGTAGCCCGAGCCGGAACAGTGCTTGTCTTTGCTGGCTCAAAAGTTTGGCGTGATGTGGCTTGGGGCAGTCCTGCCGGTCAAGAAGGAACTCAAGCGGTTGCCCAACTTAAGCCTAATGCATGGGGTTTATATGATATGAGCGGAAATGTCGCCGAATGGTGTTCTGATGGTTTAAGACATTATACACGTAATACTGTTGATCCTTGTTACCAACTTTCTGAAGAGTGGACACTCATTGATACGCGAGTGATTAGAGGCGGTGGTTGGAAAAGACCCGAAATCCATGCTCGCGTTAGTGCAAGAGCCAAATGCTCTGCAAGCCAAAAAAGAAGCCATATTGGTTTTCGGGTTGTCCGCCCTTTATTGCCGGTTAGTCCCTTTGACTCTGTCAGCTCTGATGAAGATCTGACTTAATTCTATTCATTTCATTATTATACATGACTCAGTTTAACTAAGGAGAAGGTTTGATGTTAGACTCACACTGTACACGTCCTTGTGCGATTGAAACACCACTCTCAAAAAGGATTGGGTTGAAATATCCTTTAGTCAGTGCACCGATGTTTCTTATTTCGACTCCTGAAATGTTAGTTTCTTCGGCAAATGCGGGTATTTTGGGGGCAATGCCTTCCCTCAATGGCCGAAGTCATGCAGACTTTAAGGCCATGCTTAATGAAGTCAGTCAAGCGACCAATCAGCCGTTTGCGATTAATTTAACCATTGGCTTAACTGATCCTGAACGCCGTAAAGCAGATTTACATGCCTGCATAGATCATGGGGTTAAAGTATTGATTACGAGTTATGGTGACCCGACCGAGATTGTTCAAGAGGCTCATCGACATGGTATGATTGTGCTACATGATGTGATCAGCTTGAAGCATGCGCTCAAAGCACAAGCTGCCGGTGTCGATGCGATCATTGGGGTATCTGCCGGAGCGGGCGGTCATGGGGGGACACTCTCTCCTTTTGCCTTCATACCATGGCTCAAATCTTCACTTAATATTCCAGTGGTTGCCGCCGGAGCGATCAGTACTGGCGCACAAGTTCTATCTGCATTATCATTGGGTGCCGAGCTATGCTACATGGGTACACGCTTTATTGTTGCTGATGAATGTGCAGCCTCAGATGGTTATAAGCAAATGGTACAAGCTGCAAATCCAGAGCAGATCACCTACACTGATGATGTAAGTGGAATCCATGCTAACTTTTTAACTGACAGTCTGCCCGAAAAAGGACCTAGAACTCGGGAATCACCACGTAAACGTTGGAAAGATATATGGAGTGCGGGTCATGGGGTTGGTCAAATTAACGAAAGCGGGTCAATTCAAAACATAGTCGATCAAGTGATGACTGAATATCATGAGGCTTTAGAACAGGTGAGTGCATTGAGTTCAAATCCTATAGATGCTCCACAAGTTGGTCAAAGTCACACTTCTCATGATTCACTTAGAGAACATATCCCACTCATTCATCAACCAAGAGACACACCAGAGTTTATAAATCTAACTGAGCGCCTGCTTGATGTTCATCTATTGCAAGGACAAGAAAATCGAACAGCACTGATATGTCCTGAAGGTAACTGGACATATGTATCGGTATATTATCACACTGAAGCATATCGAACTAAACTTATTGATCTTGGAGTCAAACCGGAAGAAAGAGTTTTAATCTCGGTTAAAGATAGTGCTGATTTTGTTGGTGCATGGATGGCAACCATCAGACATGGTGCTGTTGCTGTGATGATTAACCCCGATTTAGAAACAGAGAGAGTTGCCGAGCTGATTGAATATAGCCGAGCTTGTTTGATCGTTGTTGAAAAGGGAGAAGCTGAACAATGTATTAAACATGCAATTGCCCAACTTGATGAGAAAACACCAGTTCCACATTGTATGGTTGTCGAAGGATCACAACGCCAAGACCTACCTCAATACCCAACCATCGTTAAAACGCTAAACCCACCGGCTAAAACACATTGTGATGATCCAGCTGTCTGGCTTTTTTCAGGTGGAACCACAGGTCGCCCTAAGGCGATTGTGCAACCTCATCGTTCCTTCTTATATACAACCGAATATTATGCCTTGGGCGTTTTGGGCTATTCTAAGGATGATAGAACGCTTTCTGTACCCAAACTTTATTTTGGGTATGCAACCGGAGCAAACTTGATCTTTCCGTTAAGTGCCGGAGGATCCACCATATTATTTGCAGACCGTCCCACCCCAGATACCCTTTTTGAGCTGATTAAACAGCATAAACCAACGATTTTGATTAATGTACCTACCCTGATTAATCGTATGGTTAAGCACCCGTCAGCGAGCGAGCAAGATCTATCTTGCTTACGTGTTGTTACCTCAGCAGGTGAAGCCTTACCTTCAAGTTTATCAGAAGCTTGGTCGGCATTATACGATGCCCCCCTCTGTGACGGACTTGGCACAGCCGAAATGTGGCATATTTTTCTCACCAACCACCCACATGATCAACGATTTAGAAGGGAAGGTACCTTAGGAAAAGTTGTGCAAGGTTTTGAGATTTCACTTCGTAATCCGGATGAACTTTCCCAAGAGGTTCCCATTGGTTCACCTGGGGTGATGTGGGTTAAAGGTGGAGCAAGAGCCTTGGGATATTGGCAACAATTTGAGGCTAGTCAAAAGGCTTTTCGAGGTGAATGGTATGCTTCGGGCGATCTTATGATTAAAGATCAAGATGGCTTTTATACCTTTTGTGGACGTAGTGATGACATGATAAAGGTTGCCGGAAAGTTTGCTTCTCCCAAAGAAGTTGAGGACCAGTTGATGAAATCAGAATGGGTTCAAGAGTGTGCTGTTGTTGGTCGAGCGGACCAAAATGGTCTAATGAAACTCTTTGCTTTTGTAACAATCAAACCTAGTTTCTCTGATTCTGCAGAACAAACACGCACAAAAATCACCAAGTTTTTGGAGAGCAAACTAGATCGCTACAAACTACCAAAGCAAATTATTATTCTTGAAAGTTTTCCTAAAACCCATCTTGGTAAGATTAATCGTGGTGCCTTAAAGGTTTAATGTACAAATAAACAACGCATAACCAAGATCATCTTTGATCAAAACCAAGAAAAACTAAAAATAAAAAAACCAATCACATCAACACCTTAGGTTATTTTTATGAAATATTAAAACGGAAATACTAAATCGGAAATGCTAAATCGGAAATGCTAAATCAGAAATACTAAATCAGAAATACTAAATCAGAAATGCTAAATCGGAAATCCTAAACCGGAAATGCTAAATCGGAAATACTAAATCGGAAATACTAAATCGGAAATACTAAATCGGAAATGCTAAATCGTAAATACTAAATCGGAAATACTAAATCGGAAATCCTAAATCGGAAATCCTAAATCGGAAATCCTAAATCGGAAATACTAAATCGGAAATACTAAATCAGAAATACTAAATCAGAAATACTAAATCAGAAATACTAAATCGGAAATACTAAATCAGAAATACTAAATCAGAAATACTAAATCAGAAATACTAAATCAGAAATACTAAATCAGAAATACTAAATCGGAAATACTAAATCGGAAATACCAAATCGGAAAATATCAAGTCTGTTGATTTCCACTATCAGCCCGTACCGTTTAATTAAAGTGCAAATGACTAACGCTTTGTTTTAAGCGCTTGTAAGCTTTCTTCTGTGACAAGCCTGTAGTCACCTACTTTAAGATCCCCTAACTCAATCGCTCCATATGACTCTCTATGTAAAGCTAAGACAGAAGCTCCAGCATTATGTAACATCCGACGTACCATCCGGTGTTTACCTTCAGTAACACTTAGCCAAACAACACCCTGAGCTTCTTGCGATTCAACATCTGTCTCAACCAAATCACGATGTTGGGCTTCTTCATATACTTCTTGCTGATCAAGAGTCGCCGTAAATACACCTAAGCTTGTTTCTACGCCATTATGTAAGCTTTGCGCTAAGTCTTTAGGGAGCCCCGCCACAACGGCTCGGTAGCGTCTTGGAAGTAAGCGTTTAGGATGCAAAAGAAATTGAGTTAATGTACCACTAGAACTAAAGAGCAATAAGCCACTTGTATCAGCATCCAATCTACCTACAGGATGTAATGACTCACGCCATTGTTGTGGTAAAACAAAATCTAAGCCACTTCTTCCCCAGGGGTCTCGCAAGGTACTTAATTGATGTAGTGGCTTATGATAAGCAATCAATTCAGGTAAGGCTTCACTTAGTTCTCCATCCACTATCAAGCTTGCTTGTACAGATACTTGCATACTTGGGTCTTTAAGAACTTCATCTTTGCATAAGACATAACCTCGACGAATGAGCTTTTGCATATCTCGTCTATTGCCTAGCCCTCGGCTGACTAATAAACGATCAAGACGTAAACTTTGTGCTTGCTTACTCACCGTTCACCTCTCAGTTGTATGAGAATGGCCTTTTAAAAGGACTAAGAGTTCTTTTTCGAGCCTTTGTATGTGCTGTTCCATTTCGGCATGCGTTGAGCCCTCTATCGCGTTATTAACACAAACAAACCACAGATCATATAGATCGGTGTCAACTATGATCCGATGTCCAAACCATTTATGCGTACCACGTTCTACACTTAAGCTTTCCAAAGCACTTGGTGCTTGCTGATAAGCGAGCTGGCCATAAACATGGATCAAGGATAACTCATCCTCGCTGGGTGCGCCTTCTGCTTGAGATCGCATCACCTTTGCAATCAAGTCACCACGGCGATCTGTTAAACTTACTGACAAACCACCTCGAATCGCTTGGAGCTGTTCTGAAAGAATCGTGTAAAAAGGATCGGTAGAGTGTTGAATAGAACTCATATTAGTCACACTTTATCAAGATATTGAAAGTCGAGACTAAGCGATAATCACTATTAGTACATTTCGCAAGACTTATAGATAAATCAAAGGGAATACGACTTAAGTGAGAGTTCTGACTAGTCTTTTACCTTTGCGAAAATAAAAACGTCTCAGCAGATCCAAGTACTTATCCTGCGTTTCTCTAGGCAAGTTAACAAGTACACCTTTGAGCGAAAAACCAAGCCAAATAAAACTCGATAAAGAAAGAATATAAAGGCCTACATATACTTGTGCAATAAATGCACATAGTGAGCCAAGCCCAACAAACATAAATCCAATCGCCCGTTGCTTGGGTAAGCGACTTGCAATTTTAGGACTGCCCACAAGAGAACCGGCTAAAACCGAAGAAATCTGAAGTACATCAATAATGTTTACTTCTCTCATAATACACCTCCTTAGGTGCACAACAAAGAGGGTCTAAATTCCATAGTTATTTAAAACTCATTCTAAGTAACTTTGGTCACTGCTCAGAAAATACTGCTCAGCGAGCGGGGACATATAGTCAGCTTTTTTTGAAAAGCAAGCACTAAAATCAAAAATAATCCCTTTAGGGATTGATGGATTAAAATCGTTTGGCTTTATCAAGCTTGACTTATGTCTTTTCAAGCAAGACTCTAGTTAAGTAATGACGATATAATCATAGTCATTAAAACATTAGAAATTAGAACATTAGCAACTAGAACACTAGTCATTAGAACAGTATTAACAACCTTTTTTATCACTTAAATCTTACTCGGCTCACAAAGCGGTTGGCAACTATGCATCTATTACCTATGCCCCTAAAGTTAGACTCGCGATTCATTAAATTGGCGATCCTCTGTCTATTTATTCTTTCCTATGCCTGCGATGATCAGGATACTGATACAAATAGTTGTTCATATCATACCGAATGCCCCATCCCTGAACGCTGTATCGAAAATAAATGTCGTTTGGAGTGTAGAGTCAGTACGGACTGCAATGTAGGCGCTAAATGTTTTGAAGGCGTTTGTTATACCCGTCCCGAAGTCTGTAGAACCGATGAAGAATGTAGTCCTTTTCAAGAGGTCTGTGACCGCCGAACTCTTATGTGCGTGCCACCTAGTGAACTTATTTCTCCTCCAGCCGGCACCGAAATGACCAGTGGCACCGAAATGACAAGTGGCACCGAAATGACAAGTGGCACCGAAATGACAAGTGGCACCGAAGTGATTAGTGGCACCGAAATGACCAGTGGCACCGAAATGACCAGTGGCACCGAAATGACTAGTGGCACCGAAATGACTAGTGGCACCGAAGTACAGATAGGCACAGGCGCATACGGTGATGATTGTAATTGCCCTAGTGACTGTGCAAGTGGCTACTGTGTTACTAATAAAATGAAAAGACGACGAACCTGCTCAACAGGCTGTGAACAAGATAGTGATTGCCCGAGTATTGACACTTGCTTGCAAGCTCAAGTAAGTCCTGCGAGTGACCTTTGCCCCGATACGCCCAGTCAACTGCCACCTCCCGGTAGTGTGGTAGGTGTTTGCGTGCCTAATGAAACAGCCTTTCCTTGCGAAAATCCTAACGATTGTACTTCCGGAATATGCTTAACTCCTTCTAATGTAGTGCCTTGGACCTCACCACAGCCCGTGTGTACTATGGCCTGTGAAAATGATTATAAGTGTCCGATTGGCTATCGCTGTGGTCAAGTTGGTGGCAGTGAGCAAACTGTATGTGTTGAAATCCCCCAAGTGAATGCATGCCCAACTGGAGATGCGTTAACCTGCGGTGGTGTGTGTCCGGTACCGGCCAACCGAAATGAGGCAGATATTGCCGTATGCCTTAATGCTTTTAACCAACAAGAGGGCTATTGTACTTGTACCTGTGCCAATCGAAATGATTGCCCTAATGGCTTTGCTTGCTCTCCCTTAGGAGATACCGGAGATCCAACGCGACCCAAGGTCTGTATTCCCTTTGCCGGCTCAACCTGTCCCTTGTCAGATCAAGGTGTAGAGCAGTGTTTATCAACAACCTGCCTAGTCGATGAAGATGACTCAAACCTAAATCGTTGTACGGCTTTTTGCCAAACCAATAGTGACTGTCCAAGTCAATATCAATGTACAGATGTAGGCGGAGCTATGGTGTGTATGCCTGCTGCTCAATAAACGAGAGGGATTGACTGACTCACCTCTCGAATCAGCACGAGTATGGCTTACTCCTCTTTTTGAAAAACCAATAGATGGTTATTAGCCGGACAGTCGTAAACATTCACACGCTTTAACTTTGCTTGCTGTGCCAGCTCATCAAGAGCGCTCAAGTCTCGGATACCCCACAGTGGGTTTCGTTGTTTTAGACTTATATCAAAGGCTTGATTTGAGGGCGCGAGTTCTTGGTTTTCAAAGCGATAAGGACCATACATAATCAGTATGCCTTGATCTACCAAATGCTCTCCTGCCCCTTTAAAGAGACCTTGTGCTGAACTCCAAGGTGAAATATGAACCATATTTGCACAGTAAATGACCGGAAATAAACGCTTGGGCCATTGCTCTGTTTGACTGACATCTAATAAGTGTAAAGGACGAACTTGCTCACTGACTTGAGATGCTTGCGCCCACCCCATAATACTTGTCGCTCTTTCTAGACTTTGATCACTTGGCCACATGATCAGATCTTTGCACTGACTCGCAAAAAAAGCACTGTGCTGTCCTGTACCTGAAGCGATTTCTAAGCAATCGATCTGCTCTAATTGATGATCATTTTTGATTTTCGTAATCCAAGAACTCATTAAGGCCCAAATTGGCTGACGATTTCTTTCAGCCGCAGGACTAAAGTCTATATTTGTTAAGGAGTTTGGATTCATAACACTCGCCTCTTTTTGGTTAAATCTCGATCAGTATCTATGGGCCTTGCCTAACAACTCTAAAACCAATTTCCGCAGACTTGAGTTGGTAAAAAGCTGAAAAACGACTCCGATTATTAAGTTCGTCAATCAAAGTACGCCAGCCACCACCACGATGTACCTTATCACCTTGGGCATCACATAGGTCTTGATCACAAAAAGCATCCCCCTGCGGAGAAGCCTGTTCATAGTCAGCGACATAATCATCCTCTACCCATTCAGAAACATTACCCAATAGGTCCCACAGACCTTGAGAACTTTGACCTGCTTGATGTCTAGGATCCTTAATCGCTACCGTTTGATACAGTCCACAAGCATATCCAGAAGGATCTCTAAGCAATGCAAACTCACAGGTCACCGCTGTACCTCCCCATGGAGTCACTTGGTTTAAGCCAGCGCTTCGGGCTGCATATTCCCATTCGGCTTCTGTAGGTAAGCGTGCCCCCACCCAATAGGCATATTGATGAGCTTGAAGCCATGAAACACAGTTAATTGGATGCTGCTCCCGGTCAATTTGACCCATATTGCAGTCCCCTCCGGTTCCGGCCGGAGAACAAAAGCCTGCTTGGACACAATCTTGGTATTGAGTCACAGTAATTTCATCAGACATTTGAAATTGAATCATTCGTACTGCGTGAATGGGTTGATTGTTTTCTTGAGTCCCCCCCATTAAAAAATCACCATCTGGTAAGGTATACCAAGTAAGATTTGGGCAACTGTTACTATCCAAACATAGTCCACAAGGGCTTTCGTCAATTAAACCATCACAGTCATCATCTTGCTGATTACAGCTTTCAGTGGCAACATTTTCATCTACTAAACCATCACAATCATTATCTATTTGATCGCAGTATTCATCTGAAACATGTTCATCGCTTTGCCCATCACAATCATTATCTAAGCCATCACAGATTTCACTCACTGCTTCTCGTTCTCCTTCACCACATTGAAGATCACCAAGTTCGGAGCAACGCCAAAATCCTCGCACTGTACATTCCCCAAGTCCGGCCACACAAGGACGGGCCAACTGAACAAAATCCTCGTCTACTTGAGCATCACAGTCATTATCTATTCCATCACACAGTTCATCATGAGCAGGGCCTGCTATTGCTGAACAACTCAATTCACCCAAAGTACACTGCCATGCACCTTGACGACGACAAGAGCCAACCCCAACAGTGCATTCTAAACCACTCAGTGCAAAGCTCTCATCCACTTGTCCATCACAGTCATCATCAAAGTCATTACAACGTTCATCCTGAGGGAGCGGTGCTTGGGCATCACAAACAAATTGAGCATTAACACAGCGAGCAACTCCACTTTGTAAACAGGCTCCTTGACCGACCGAACATGAACCGGCAACCAAGCTTTCATCAATATCACCATCACAGTCATTATCTAAACCATCACAGAGTTCAGCGCTTGGCTCTTGAATTGCCAAGCAGCTTAGTTCTCCGTTCACACAAGATAAGTTCCCTTGTTGGCAAGCACCGACCAAGTTCGTTTCACACCGTCCCCAGCCATCTAAAGGAGTCTCATCCACTTGTCCATCGCAGTCATTATCAAGACCATCACAGCTGAGCTCTTCAACCTCATAGAAAATCCCTTGACTCAAGCGTTCGGTCTCATTGGGTGACACCAAGATTCCATCCCGACAAACCAGCCTTTGTTCAATGCATACACCGCTTAAATCAGAACTAGGATCAAGGGGGCCAATAAGCTGCTCATCTACTTGTCCATCACAATCATTATCAAAACCATCACAACTTAATTCCTCATCTTCAAATAAACTTGGTAAGCTGGGCTCTACCCAACCTTCTTCATCTCTACAGATTTGGAAACGTCCTTCACATACGCCTAAAGTAAGTGCTGTACGTGGGATGAGCAAGGCTTCATCAATGGCGCCATCACAGTCGTTATCAAGGCCATCACACGACTCATCTTGAGCTAAGTTTGCCACACAGTGTAGCTCACCTTCAATACACCGTGAAACCCCGTGAGCACACTCTCCAATGAAAGAAGTTTGGCAAGGTTCGCTTAAAATATTCTCATCAATGACACCATCACAGTCATTATCTAAGCCATCACAGCTAGATTCATCGGCCTCATACTCGAGTCTTCGCTGAGGATCAACCTCTTGTAAACCACGCTCTCCCCCACAGATAGAAGTCAGTCCAAGACATACTCCTCTTTGCTCGGGATACAATGGCAAAACCAAATCTTCATCTACTGCTCCATCACAGTCATTATCAACACCATCACAGAGCTCATCTTGCGCTTGTATGACCGCTTGACATACTCTAGAGCCTTCTAAACATTCTAGGCGACCTTCGGCACAGGGACCAAAGTTTTGAGACAGCTCACAGCTAGGCTGGGCAAGACTTTCATCAGTAAAGCCATCACAGTCATTATCTAAGCCATCACAGGTCATTTCTACAACTTCATATGTGGAAAGCGCTTCAATAGGCCGAATGTCCCATGAACCTTGTTCACAGCGTCCAAGGGGTTGTTGGCAAACGCCAAAAGCTTCATAATTAGCTGGAGGTGTTAAGTCTTCATCCACTTGACCATCACAATCATCATCAACAAAATTACAGCTTTCAGTTTGTGCTTCAGCAATGGCAACACAACTCAACTCACCCATTAAACACTGTTCTTGGCCCGCAGCACATCTGCCAAGTAGACCGGTTTGACAGGCAATACCGCCTAATCTTTCATCAACTTGCCCATCACAATCATTGTCAAGCCCATCACAGCTAGCTTCACTCACTTCATAATGCTCAAGGGTTAAGCGACGATCAGGAGTGATCCACGATTGACGACCTTCGCACTTTAAGCGCAAGCCACTGCAAACCCCAAGTTGAGGTGTGGATAACGGTGCGGTTAAAAGCTCATCAACTCGGCCATCACAATCATTATCAAGCCCATCACATAAAGTTTCATTTTCTTCATATCCATCAATACTTTCATGCGTAGGTTCCATCCAGCCTAATGCACCAGCACATACTTTAGTTAGACCACTGCAAAGTCCTTGATTTAAGTTTGCTACAGGTGCGTTTAGAGCCTCATCAATCACCTGATCCAAATCGTTATCCAAGCCATCGCAAAACTCATCAACAATAGGAACACATAAATGGTCTACACAAGTGAACTTCAGCCCACAAGACCGTTCACAGCCACCACAATGTAATTTACCTTCCTCGGCACAGCGATCATCTAAGGGGAAATCATCACGGCCATTAGGCACTCCATCGCCATCAAAGTCAGCGCTTGCACACTGAGGTTCACTCGGATGACAGCCTTCTAAAATATCTAGGTTTGGTGCTTCATAGCAAGCTGACATCAAGGTACAGAAATAAAAGAGAACAATAAAATTAAAAGCAATTTTCTGCCAAAATTCATTAGTCCTCTGTTTCGATTGCTTGCATACTCTCTTCATCGGTTTGATCATCTTTATTGGGTAAATCGAGTTGCTGTAAGTCCGCTTCTTCATCTTTACTATACTTAAGTGGCTCGTAGGTATTTTCTAACTTTTCTTGTTCTGAACTCTCTGATGATACATGTTCAAAGGTGATAGATTCTACTTCGGTGCTCATATTATTAGATTGATCATGCTCTATAGATTGATCATCATCAATAAACTCAATTTGAAGTCCAAGTGGTGGTGGTAGAGAATCTTTTGCTTTTCGCTCAAAGTTTTCTAAGCGACTAAGACTAGCCGAAATCATCTTTTTTGACTCTAAAAATAAACGTGAGCCTTGTTCAATTTGACTGCGTTTTTGGTAAGATTTTTCCAAATATGTAATGGCCATATCATATAAGATTTTAGCGCTTTCATGCTCACCTAAACGACATTCACTCAAGTGGGCGGCTAACCAAAGTAAACGCCAATTTTTACTTTGCGCCAAAACCTGTACTGTGTCTTCCCAGACTCCTAGCTCTTGAGTGAGTTTGAGTAATAAAGATAAAGCTTGATCCCCATACTGATCATTAAATACTAAAGTCTTTAGAATCTTATAGGCGATTTCTTTTTGAAAAAGACTTTGGTTTGAATTCTGAGCAAATTCTAAAGCCGTGCTCACCGATAAAGTCAGCGACTTACTATGCTCTGATCTTAACTTTAATAATTCAATCAACAAGGTTTGTAGCTCTTTATCTGATGTGGATAGACGATAAAAAGCAGATACACAGATTTCTCGATCTTTTGGTGAATGTTCATACAAAGCCAACCAACACTTAAAAGCTTCTGTATATTCTTTGAATCGAGTTTCAAAATGCAAGGCGGCAAGAATAATACTTCTTCGTCGTTTCAAAACAACAGCTGCTGAGTCTTCTACAAAACTCAATAGCTTGATGAGTTCACGTCGCTGTCCTAACGTACTATATAACTTAACTAAAGCATATGCGCTTTCATCATCAAGACCATATTGGGCTTGTACAGCCTCCCAAGCCTGCAAAGCAAGTATCGGATCCTTTGGTTCTAACCACATGAAGAGAGCTTTTGCTCTGAGTCTTAAACGATGTTCATGACTAAAAGCTGTTTTGTAATCACCGGTTAATAAGTTAGTTAAGTGCTCATCTTCAGAAACGCTTTGTTCTGCCTCATTAAAAACTTCATCAATATCAGGTAAAGGAGGAGGCGACTCATCGGGACTAAAGGATAAAGGATCTTCTTGCTCTATATCTTCAAGAGAGTCGAAACCTTCAACCCCAACAACTTGATCAAGAAGATCGAGTAAATCTAAAGTCAACAGGCCTTGTTTTTGCGTCTCTGCTAAACTTAACATGGGTTCAAGAAAAGATCTTTTTACGCTTTCTTGCGACAACTCACTCCAACATTGATAAGCAAGTTCTAAGCTTTCCAAGCCAATCAAAGCTCTCACTTTAGCTTCCAACCACACTGGATGCTTGGAGACTTTGGGTCTCCATAGTGTGCAGGCTTTTAGAAGTTCCTTCCAGGCTTGACGTTCAGCATAGTATAGAGTGAGCCAGGTACCGGCTTCTTCATGACTTGAATCTAACTCCAATATGGCATGTTGAACCTGGGCTGCTTCATCTCTTTGATTCAAAAACTCGGTATAGATATGAAACAAACGCTCTAAAATACGGATTTTGCCTGTTTTTCTAAGTGGTAAGGCATTGGCATAAAGATCAGCAAGCGTTGACCAATTCGCTGTCCGAGAAATTAATGGTTCCAAAGCCTCAATCGCATCTAAATCCGCTGGGTGTTCTTTTAAGTATGCAACCCAAGCTTCAATACGTTCTTGATCAGTCGCCATACTCTCATTAAGCCAAACCGCTCTTAATCTTAGCAAGGCGGAATAGTTTTCATCATCTAATTTCTTGGCTCGCTCAACCGCTTGGCTGATCAAGCGACCTTGCTCTCGTAAAGGCCAAGACTTTTTCGGAACTGTTAAGATAAGTTCCAACCATTCTGACCACTTTTCGTCTTGCTCATAATGAGACAAGAGTGGCTCGGCAAACGACCAAGTATTGACTGCATGATTTACAGAATTTTCCAGTAGTTCAACAGAAACCTTACCTTTATATTCTAAGCGTTCTAGCAGTCGAATTAACTCAGGCCAGCGTTCTTGAGAGCTAAGCTGCCTCCCAATGGCCAAAGCGGCACCTTTAACTCTGAGTAAAGAGCTGATTTCTTTTTCTGTTTCTTTGGAGAAAGAAATCAAAAAAGGATTGACGTGATCAGGCTCGGTATTAGAGGAACTCGATAAGTACTCTTCAGCGCCTAATTTCATTAATGTTTGATATGACTTAAACCACTCGGCTTGCTGTCGTTGACCTTGTGCAATCATGCTCAAAATCATCATACGCTTGGCTAATTTTTGAGTCAGCTTCAATTGGATGTCTAATAGTGGCTCTAAGGCTGACCAATCATCGCTTGCCCGCGCTTCCCGCATAAGTGGGCTTAACTTGAGTTGTTTTGGGTCAAACTCTGCACCTTTAACAATATAATCGATCGCACTTTTTAAGCCATTTTTATGACTTAAGGAAAGTTGAGCAAGAGCATTATATGCAATCGCACGCTCGCGATTGGGCAAGTGTACGGCCTCGGCTTTTTGCTTTAAGAAATAAAGTATGTAGTCATAAGATTTATGCTCTTTTAATTGAAGAATAAAACGATTTTCGCCTTCTTCAACAAGCTCTCCATGATTCTCGATATTATCTAAAGTTGGCTCATCATCATCTAGATGGCCTGGTCTTTTTTGGCGAGCAAGCACAAGGCCCGTCATACTTAGAAATGCTTTTTGATAAACATCACCATTGCTATGACTACGTTCCAAGGTTAAGGCATAAGCTAAAAAAGCACCGGACGCATAGTTGGGAGACCTATGAGTTTGTGTATTCTGCTGAGATAATTTTTCTAATCGTGAGCCCAACCACAGCATAAACAAGGGCTTTCCTTGAACCAAAGGATCAGCACCAAGCTCATTAACCCACTGTTCTAATGCACTGATCTTTAAATGCTGACATCTAAGACCAAGCAATTCATCATATGAATCGAAGCTTTGCAGATAAGCTAAATCACTCTCTAGCTCATTGATATGATCAACGGATTGAATGATTACACTATCTATCCTTTGGATAATATCTTCATTTAAGCTTGGTGCTAACCGTAAAGCTTGAGTAAAGAAATAGCCACCGGATGATAGATGTTGATGATTTAAGGCAATACGGCCAGCTTCGTAGTTGATCAATGCTTGATGTAGCTCATTCGGAATATACTGTAAGGACTCTCTCACCATCATCAGAAGATCGCTGATCATGTTGTGACGAGCTAGCCTTTCAAGCATGACCAAGATGATAATCCAATGAGGTAAAACCTGATGATCAGGCTCATCTAAGCTTTCACTAAGTAAACTTTCATTGAGTAAACTTTCATTGAGTAAACTTTCATTGAGTTTGTGGTATAAATGAGGCCATCTTTGTTGCATAGAGGGAGATAGATGCTGTACATCTTGATCGTCTTGTGAAAGCCCAATCAGCACCGCCTCTCGCCATTCTTCCGCAACGATTAAACCAATCATCAAGAGTAACTTATTCACTTCACGGTATTGGCTGTCATCACCCACTTCACTTTGCTCATCTGAAATATCTCTTTGAGCACAACGCTTTAAACCTGCCAAAGCGACTTGTTTTAAGTGCGGTGTCGAAACTAAAGTGCTCAAATAAGCCCTTGCTGACTCAAGCCAACGAGCGCCTGCTTCATGTCTTTGAGCATCTAAAAGTGATGCACTTGGCGATGAGTTTGTTTTAATATCCACTTTAATTGGGCTCTCTCATAACAAAAAACATAGATATGACAAAAAACACAGATATGACAAAAAACATAGATTTCTTAGCATCATCAAAAGTAAAAAGATCTGACAGACCCTTTTGATCATATGATCTACTTCTTTATACCTCATCACTGAATAGGTTTCAGCAAGTATTGTTTATCTCTTCATCTTTTACTAGTAAGTAGTTCAATGCATAAGTGATTGTTGGCAAAACTAAGTTTAATAAGTCTAGCTTTTATGACTTTATGCCCTTACCTCCTTCTCAGACTTTCTAGGCGCATGATCTGTGTTTATTCGAAAAATAATTCAAACAAAGCAATACTCATCCAATCTCTTGCACCCTTCGGATTTGCTGAGATTCAATGATCTAACAGTCAGCCTCAAGTCAAAAGCTGTGTTTATTCTATGTCTAGCTTTAGGTTTAGGGTGTTCTAGTAGGCCAACCACCCCGATACTACCAAAAGCACCTAAGCATAAACTTCCGCCTTCGGTATTTATGGGCCCTCCTAGTCTGCTCGCCTTGACGGAAGGTACGATTGATACCCCTGAAGCTGTATCAGGTGAAAAGTACCAGCGACCACAGTTGAGTCTTATCCAGAAAAAACGTTCTAAAACCATTATCCAACTGTGGTTTAAAGCAGGTGTATTAAATGAGAGCAAATCCACTTACGGTTCTACCATCATATTGGATGAATTACTCACTAAGGGTTTTAATTCTGAAAGTTTAAACTTTAAGCTTAAGGCCATGGGAGTGGATTTTGACAGTTGGATTTCGCCCGATCGCTATGTATTTAGCTTTTCATGCTCACCAGAACAAGTACAAGAAACTCTCACCCTGCTTTCTAGTTACTTAAAAAACTTTGCGGATGCTCAAGTAATCAATGCTCTTAATCAAACGCGTACTCATTCTACGCTTTGGTTTAAACGACGTTTGGTATCTCGCTTAGTGCTTGAAAACCTAAAACGCCTCAATTCAAATGAAAAGACCCTACCTGACTCATTTTATATAAATCCCCAAGAACTCCAAAAACTCGATCTCTCAACAATCCGTAAGTTTATCGATCAAATACTCCAACCAAGTAACCTACATATTGTTGCTATTGGTGATCTTGATAAAGCCAAATTAAAAAAAGCAATCACCAAAAACTTCACCAGCCCATTAGAAGATATATCAGCTCCAGCAGAAGTCTCTAACGAGTCATCTGCTACTGCTCAACAGGCTTTGGATGGTGATGACGCAAGCTCAAATATCTCTTTGGTTGATTTAGAGCTTATGGACATTAATCGAACCTTTATTCAACTTGCTTTCCCGGTCCAAAACTTAAGTTCTGAAGAAGCGAGCTATCTAGATTTATTAAGTTTTATATTAATTGGTGATCAATATGGAATTTTGCATCGCCAAGCTGAGCGCTCTGGCATTGAGCTTAAGTCCGCCTCAAGTACCTCGGTTATTACAGACCAAGGAACGGTCTTTGTTGTGTCGGTAGAGGTGAGCAGTGCGCAAACTGATGATGCTTGGAATATTCTTTTAGAAACTTTTAATCGTTTGTTACATCAACCGATATCTCAGCGTAATTTAGAGCGAGCAAAGTCCTTATTTGAACGTGAAACCCTACTGATTGGAGAGTCCTTAAACGATCAAGCAAGACGACTTGGCTTTTTTAACTCTCATTGGCCTAATACCGATGCTTTAAATCGCTATGGCCTAGCCGCCTATCAAGTACGTCCTAGTACACTATTTAAGTTTACTCAAGAGCGCTTGATGTCAAAGGTTCCCTACGTTTTAATTAGTGGAAAAAACCCAAGCCAAAGTAATCCTGATATTTGGCAAGAACGAATGATTCAGCAACTCAAGCAAGCGATGACGCAACAAAACTCCACTAATTTGGTTGGTTTTAGTCAGCATGGAGATCATCTTAAACTTTTGTTCCACCCCAGCCAAAGTGAGGGAGTCACCTCACTTATGGCAACGATTACTTTTGATCTAAGTTCAACCAAAAGCTCATTACGATCACCAAGTGCCCTAGCATTAGGTCATTGGTTTGCAGCTCTGCTCAGCGAACCTATTCCCAATGAGCCTAGATTTAAAGCAAATTTCCATGATGAAGGATTGACCTTAAGCTCAACTTTCCCCTCTTATTTAATTGGTGAAGTATTTAATGCTTTAATGAAAAAGTTACGACAAGCTCCATTGCGCACAGAAACTTTGTGGTCAAATGAATATATTGAAAGAGCTCGAAACTCTGCTTTAAGCAATCTCTCTAAGCAGGATAAAGATCCCCTAAAAAAGCTTAATTTTGTCAATCAAAGATTAAGCCATGCATTCTCGAAATGGACTTACCCACTTCCAAAAATAAGACAGGACCAATTGGCTAAGCTGAGTTCTTCTGAGCTTTCTAGATGGTTTAGTCAGCATATTCAAAGTGCGCCATTAAACTTAGTTGTTAGTGGTGATGTTAGCGAAAAGACCTTAGGTCGTACTCTTTCTCCTTTATCATTAAATCAAAGCAGAGTACCTCAAGACTCAAACCGTCTTAAAAGTTCTCCTCATCTGCCAAATCCTCATAAAAGTTTAAAAAAATGCCGAATCGCAAAGATTTTGACCAATACAGATCAAGTTTGGGCAAGTCTTAGTTTTCCAGTGCCATCAAATATATCAGCAGAAGGACTATTAATTTTAAAGGCCGCACTACTCTATGAAAATCAAGAGATAAGCCAAGCTAAACCAATACGACGTATTGTATTAGATGCACCCAATAAACCGCTTATGCTTACCATTTATCTAGAGAGTAAGCCCAAGGATTTTGAGTCTGCTTGGCAGGCTCTCAATAAGGATGTAAGGATGCTGAAAGAGCAGTTACAAGCTCCACTGAAAATTAAGTCATTCAAGAGTTTTTCCCAACGCTTGCTCTATCAATATTTTACCCTATCTTCACAGCAAGCCCATTGGCTGCTCAGATCATGGTTTTTAAATTGGCATCAAAATGAGATTTTGGAGCAAAACACACTAAGGTCAAAACTCTTATCCGTGTCCAATGAAGATCTTTTAAAAACAGCTCAAGCCATTTTTGATGAACAGCAAATGCAGATCTCTTTTCTCAGCTCTCCGGATGTACAACTCCCCTCTGATTTGAACTGTCAAAAAGTGATCCCTTAAACTTTTTTAATCACTTAACTTTAGTTATACATGTATCTGCTTAGGATGATTATCATTGTCAAGAAGTCGCTATTTATCTTGTACAATCCTCATACTATGCTAGATTAGATATGTGGTGTTTATTTGAATAAACCTTCATATTTTTAACTGATATTGATAAATTGATTAACTAGTATAACTAGGCTAGAGGTGCTGAGATGTCCCACTGGTCAATTGAAATTGAGACCCCAAGTGAATTATCTGATTGGCTCAGCTGGCTCATCGCTGAAAGGCTTGATGTTGCTGTTGAGATTCAAGATGATGAAACAATGACCCCTGGCCCAGAGCCTGAGTTTTGTCGCTTACTCGTTCGTACAGAGGAAGAGCCGAGTAGTGATTGGGTTAAGCAAATCCAAGACTGCCTGATTGAAGTCGGATGCTCGGAAGCACCAATTCGTTCTCGTCATGATGAAGACGATAGTTGGAGACTTGGCTGGCGAGCATTCTTCAAGGCTACGGAAGTGGCACCTGGCGTCATTGTTAGACCGCCTTGGTCTGAACTGGCTGAAAAGGCTCAAAACACTTTGATTGATATTGTGATTGATCCAGGATTAGCTTTTGGTACCGGAACTCATGCAACCACTCAGCTCGCAGCCCAGCTCACCGTCAAAACACTGAAGGAACAAACGCCGCTTAAGGTCTTAGATCAAGGATGTGGCTCTGGTATTCTTAGCTTAATTGCCGCTCGTCTTGGGCATAAAGTGACCGGCGTTGAAATCGATCCTATGGCCACTCGTAATGCACAAGAAAACTTGCCCCTAAATCACCTAAGCGATGATGATATCAAGTTTATTGTTGCAGATGCTGTTCCCCAAGAAGAATTTGACGTAGTTATCGCTAATATTATCGCTCCTGTGCTCATCGATTTGGCGCCACAAATTAAAACAGCCTGCCAAGATACTATTATTCTTTCCGGCTTACTCAGCGACCAAGAGCGACAAGTCTTAAAAGCCTATGATGGTTGGTCACCGATCGAACGTATTCAACAGGGAGAATGGTTAGGTTTAATCCTTAAGAAAGCTGAGTCATAACCGTGAGACGCTGCGCCTTGCCGGCTCCCTTAGATCGAGAAAAGATCTCTTTAAGTTCTGAGACTCGGCGCTATTTATGCCAAGTTTTACGCTTAACAGCAGGCACAAGGTTTATTGGTTTTGATGGAGCTGGTTTTGAAAGAATCTTTGAGCTAGCGCAAGAAGATGGAGAGCATATTGCGCTTGGTATTGAGCAAGTATATCAGGGGACTAAAGGCGCACCGATTGGACTCATTTTTGCTGTGCCAAAAGGCGATAAGCTCGATCAAGTCGCTCGTCAAATCACCGAGCTTGGTGTATCAACCCTACATCTATATTCGGCTGAACGAAGTGTTGGCATTTGGAAAGCTGATAAAATAAAAAATAAATTAGCTCGAGTTGAAAGGGTAAGTTCAGAGGCGGCTCGTCAAAGCGGTCGAGCTGATCAACTCGCCATTTTCCCTCCAAAAACACTCAAAGAGCTTTTGTTTTTATATCAGGATGTGCCTCTAAAACTTTATTTTGATCCAGAGGCAAGTCATGGTTGGCCACAAAATATTGATGCTCATATCGCTCAGCCACAAGACTCTCAACCTTTAAGCTGTGTGATGCTTATTGGTCCAGAAGGAGGCTTAAGTCCAACTGAAATCGACTTATTAAAAGAGGCTCAATGGACAGGTGTGAGATTGCAGTCCCCCATTCTACGCACTGAAAATGCGGCTGTCGTCGCCTGTGCCTTGGCTCTTGATCGCTTAGGGTATTTAGCTTAATTACGACCGTCTGATACGCAAAACCAAACCTGTCTATGTCAGTTTAGCGAAGCAAGTTTCTCACTTGTTGATGGTAAAAAACACCTTGCTCTGACACTAACCAAAGCCCACCTGTTTTTGTAGGAAATATATGGTTGATTTGACCAATACCTAAAGAACTTGGGAGCTTCACTTTAAGCCATTCTCTACTTTCACCTTGTCCCTCACCAACCCATAGTTGCTGTTTAAAACTAATCCATAAGTTTTGCTGTTGAGGCTCATAAGCTAGTGCTGTCGCAGTACCCTTTAATTTAACTCGCAATTCTTCATCAAACATTCTCAGTAAACCATAGGGTGAACTTAACCAAAGATGTTCAATATTCTCGTTTTCAGGTTCAAAAACCAAATCACTAAATGACTCAATAGATAAGCCATGCGCTTCATCAAAAACCTTTAGTTGCTCAGATTTTTTCCCAACTCTATGTTGCACGCGCAATAACCCACTATTGGTTGCAATAAATAGGCTTTGATCCTTAGCAAACTGCATCGCGTTAAAGGTCGAACTTGGTAAAAGAGGTGTTTCTGACAAGCTCTCCTCACCATCATATCCTTGCTTGCGTTCCCAAAGGATCATTTTTTGATTGTGCGGTTCAATGATTAAAAGACCAACACTCACTCTCCAAGTTTGATACCCCCAAAATAGATTCGCAAAGATTGTTCCATCTAGATCACATTTAATTTCGCCAAGACTAGGTTCTCCCTCCCTAAAGTCTTGACTTGACCAATCCAAACTGATCTGTGCTTTTTTAGCTTTATTAGGCCAAAGCTCTAGATATCTTCGAGTTTTTTTATCCGCTGTTGAAGATGGGGTTGCAGAATCCAAAAGCTTTTTCCGACTGGTCAGTAAAACTAAGTCGGACTTGCATTGAGTAATGCCTAATATCGTACCAACATCAGCATTTGGGGTAATGCTTGTCCATCGCTTGCCGGTACCAATCAAGGTAGCATGAGGACTCGTCGTTATTAAATGACCTTCCTTGTTCGTTATAAAGGCCTTTTGAATCACCTGTCCGGACAAAGTTTTTGTTTTAAAATATGTTTTTTGAAGAGAATCGAGTCCTAAATGCCACTGTTCTATACCTTGATAAGGTCTTGCTATTAGTAAAGTATCACCTTGGGAGATCTGTGATGACTGATCAAGTGGCTGATTAAATGATTTAGAACTTGTCCATGCACTGATTCGAGAAGAAACCAAAGCTTGAGGCTCATTAAGTCTAGTTAAAGGACTAAGCCAAAGTTGACGCTTTGCGTCGATGCTTTTCAAAGTGAGCACTGTTGAAGAAGTGGTTTGTTGTTGCTTAGTCTTTGATGCTAGATCCTTTGCTGCTTGCTCTTTTGCTTTTTGCCCAGATAAAGAGAGTGCTTGGAGCTCGTTTGCTGATGCTACCGTACTAGGCTTCTTAGTCACCAACGAATACCACAAGCCACGAGTTTGATAGATCCATCCTTGAGCAAAACTTTGGATCTGCGCTTGTCGAGGAACACTCATAGCTTGGGTAAACTGATGCCAGACTTCACCTTCTTTCATAACAAGTGAATATGCCCCTCCACCACAAAACAAAAGCACTTGATCTTGCTCCATCCGAGCATTCATCGCCAAGATTGGGCCTTGGCAAAAATCTGAAAGTCTTTCTTGATCTAAGTCTTTTGCTGAGAGTAAAGGACTTGCTGAAAGGGCTGATTCTGAGTCTGCATTGATCTGATCTTGACTCAGTTTAGAGTTATGTTCAGTGTAGATAAAAAGCTCATCACTTAGGCTCACTAGATATAGTCCTCGCTTACCTTCACTTAAAAACTTGACGTTCTCTTGGCCAAGAATTGGACTGATCTGTGCATGTTGAACAACGCCAAAGCCCTTTGGGCCTCCCCACCAAGCCCCTCCCTTTGCTCGTTTAGTTAAATGACTTGTCGCATGAGTAGAAATCTTAACCCATCTTTGCTGTGGATTGAGCAAGTACCATTGTTTATTGAATATGTAGCTTTTAGCATATAGTCCATCTGGACTCCCTACATACGCAACATATTTATAAGCCGCTGTTAACCTTTGCTTCTTGATTTTATTTCTCAATTTACTTGAGTTCGTATCTTTTATTTCGTTCAGATCTTCGATCTCAATCTCCAACACTTGAGCTTGCTCATCTATGTTTGACGCTTGCTCTTCCTCAATCTCGATCTCTGTCCCATCAATCTCAATCTCAGCCGCCTCAATCTCAATCTCCGCCCCCTCAATCTCAATTTCATCCTCTTTGAGCTTGTTATCTATAGTTTTAGTGACTTTACTTGAGTGTTTACTTGAGTGTTTGCCCTCTGTTTCCTGCTGTATTTCAGTCTGCGTTTCGAACGGCAAGTTCCGCTCAACTGAAACAGACTCAATCCAAAAAGCTGATAGTGCATCGCTTGTTAATACCTCAGGATCAATATAAGGTTTAGCCACCGAGTCTTTCGGATATATAACAACAAAACCTTGCTCACTCAGAGCAAAAATACTCTCTTTTTGCTCATCTAAATGGCTTAAAGTTTCTTGGTCGGTGACCATTGCCCACTGATTAAGATCAGCTTGGGGAGTCGGCAGGGCCAAAAAACGGTCAATCGTTGTACAGCCCTGAGTCGAAATACTCACCCAAAAAACAATAAATATGACGAAGAACAATGTGTGTAAGTTTACTTTAATCGTCGTCATGGAGTCGAGATTTAAACATTTTTTCAAAAATGGATGTAAGCTATGAACCATATCAAGTCACCAATTTTGACTTTCTCTGCTTTGGTACCTAAAGTGAAAACGAAAGAGAATCATTGCTTCACTTTTCTTTTATTAAGACTTTATTAGCTTTTATTAGAACAGCATATTTGATTCTCTTGGCTACAGTATGTATATCACAAGATTGCTTCATGTATATAATAGAGTCGAATCGACTATACAAAGTTACTACTCTATTCTACTCTCTCTATTTTATTACTACTCTATTCTACTCTCTCTATTTTATTCTCACTGCTCGTCCAATCCTCATTTATCCCTCATTTATCTTTCACTCAAGTCCTTATCAAGTCTAATGAGTTTTCGATCTCCTTTACTAAGAAGACCCTATGATTCACTGTTTTAACTTACACTTCTTAGTTAGGTTTATCTTTGCAAATCCAAAGTCTCTGCTTTGGATGAATGTACAAGTGATTGTGCTTAGTTTTGTAATGGGTTTGAGTCAAGTCGTGCAAGCAAAAACACTTGCTGCTGTTCCTTCTAATGATTCTAACCAAGCAAGCAGTAGTCGTGACATGAGTGACTCTAGTAGCTGGTCGCAGTTGTCATTTGCCGATACTAAGTTAGGCGTGATTAATCAGCTAAGAAGTATTAATGAGCAGGCTCGCCAAGTCCGTTTAAAGCTCAATAGTGATATACCTCTTCGTAATGAAGAACTTACCGAAGAATTGCAAAAGGCTAGTTTAGGTCGAGAACTCGCCCAGTCATTAGAGGTCTCTTTTCGACTTTCTAGGCTTCTCAACCGGCCGAATGTAGGCGATTCTGCAGCATATACACAGCTTTTAGAAGCTTTAGGGCTCTCAATGATTGATATTGGCCTTGAAAGGCTTGGCTATGAGCGTTTATTGCAATACTTGAAAAATGGTCAAAGCACACCTCGAGAATATGAAAGCATGCTTTTTGCTTATCTTGATACCGCTCAAAAACAAATGCTTACTCAGGATAAAGTGACACAAACGGGTTTGTATTCTTTTGAGATCTTACAAAAACTTTGGCGAAAATATCAGTCGCTATGTAAGCGTTTTAAGCGTCTGCCTAATCCTGCAGCGCGTTACATGATTGCCAAGCATTTCTACTTTTTAAGACATTTTCAAGAAGCCCAAGCAGAAATCAAGATGGTATCAAAGGCAAGAGGTTATCGGCTAAGAGCACTTTATATCCTTGGGGTGATTTATCTAGAACAAGGTGATTGGGAAAACGCCAAAAGTCATTTTTTATCACTAGAAGGCTTTTTAAATCTGAATCCCTCTGCATCTAAGCGATCTTCTCAAAAATCAACTTTAGACCCATCCCAAAAAGACTCAGAAAAAGAGCAAGATCTTGTCAAATTGATTCATACACGACCACGTCTGAAAGTGACTCAAATACGAGCAACTAACAAACTATTAACCAAACAACAAGCGCAGCCTAAAGCCCAAGCTCAATCGTCTAATGAGCTCAGTCCCGATTTAATGGCTCTACTCGACGAAGTCAGCCAAGAAAAAAACTTTTTTACCCAAAGAACAAGTCAAAGCCTTGGCAAAGCTCCCAGACTTGAACAAAAAGAGCTTCTCAAAGAACTCGCACTGATTCTACAGATGACCTTAGCTCGACTCACTTTGTTGCAAGGTAAGTATACTGAAGCTTGGCAACGTTATCGCCAAATTCCTGTAGGTTCAGTCCTTTATGTCGAAAGCTTATTAGAAGCTGCCTATAGCATGCGAATGCGTCAAGACTATGTACATGCCGCCCACCTTCTGCAACAAGCGATTGATGAATATCCAAGCAGTGAAGCGGCGGTTGAGCTCAAACTCACTCGAGCAAAGATGTTGGTTAAATCGGGTCAATATGAGACAGGTAAGCAACTATATCAAGACTTAGAACAAGAGCTTAAAAAGCAACTTATTGTGGTAAAAAACGCTCAAAAATCGAGTCTATTATTTCCACCTGAAGTACAGGCTTGGTTACCAACTGAACTTGCCCAACGAACCCAACGATTTGCCTCAATGTTACGAGAGCAAAGGCTATGGCTCGATCAGGCAAAAGATGACTTAAGTCAATTGAGCAAAGCTTATCAAACAAACAACTATCCTGCGTTAAACTTAGCCGATCAAAAAATCAAAGGCTTACAAAAGATATTAGCACAGCGTTTAAAAAACTTACCTAAACTGATAAAGCGTTGGGCACAGACTGATATGATTAATTCTAAGTCAAAGCGCTCACAGTTTAAGCAGGTAAACCGTGGCCTAGTGCACAATCAAAATCATCCCCTTAATCAAATTGACTCAAGTACAATTGAAGCAAGTGCTACACAGTTGCAAAAAAGATTGATGGCTACCCTACAAGAGATCACGGTTAAGCGTCAATTTTACCATAAAAACCTAGCTCGCTTGGTTAAAAATGAGCAAAGAGCCTTTAATCGAGCCCAAAGTCATTATCAAGCCCTAGAAAAGCAACTCAGTACCCTGTCTCAGCAGGCCCAACAATACGCTTATCAAAAGCTAGAAAACTATCTTGCTCAACTCACTTTAGGGCCAAGTCTAAGCGACTTTTGGGAAAAAGAGCGAGCAAGCGAACGTTTAGAAAAAGCTCAAACACAAAAGTTTTATAGTTTGGGGATGCTATCTAGGCTTCAAGCCCAAGAATCCAACGCGCCCCAACTTCAGTTGCTTAACTTACTTGATCCGGTGATTAAGTCTTTTATTATTGATCCCCTGCCGGATACTGAAAAGGTAAGTAATAAACAAAATCAAGTCAAAAGAAAGCGTTTTAGACGCCTTAGACACAGGCGCAAAAGCCCCTAACTAAGTGACTCAAAGGTGACGATTAACTATTAACTGACGATTAACTAGCGATTAACTGATAATGAGCCATTGATAAATCGCATAGAAAATTAATTAGCTTTGGTCCGCATTCAACCAACAGGTATGAAAATGTCGTAAAGCAACTCGTAAGATTCTAGCTCGACTAACATTTTTTAAGCCGGCCGCTTTACTTTGTTGGTAAAGCTCCTCAAGTAAATCAGCATCAGCAGGATATAATCCCACCTGTATGCGCTTACTCAAAGCTTCATCTGAGCTTTTATTACCGGATTTGGTATTATGAATGGAGTCTGTGAATAGATCATTCAGGCGGGCATCCTCTTTTTCATTTTCCTCTTCTTCCGCTTGGTCGACCCAAAAATCTTCCAATAAGGAGACTTGCGCTTGCTTTGGTGAAGGCTCGGCTTCAAGGTCCAAAGCAACCGGTGCCAAATCACTTTTAGGCTTATTTGTTTGACGTCCTGTGCGAGATGGTGGCGCGTCTGTAAAGCTAAACTCAGACAAAAGAGACTCTCCACCACCACTTGCTCGTCCGGTTGAACGTCCGGCAGGCATCGGTTCTGACGAATCAAGTGTAATTGGCTCATCAAATAATGAGCTTGGCTCGGGCATCAGAGTACTCTTTGATGACCGATTTCTGGTGCTCCGTTGACCACGCTTATTCTTAGACTTGGAACTACTCACTTGTTTGCCTCCGCTTTGGCTTTTGAGTCTGAGTTTACTGCATCATTTTCATCAAGGCTGGCCATGAGTTGCCGAGCAAGATTATAATAGTCGTGAGCTCCATCTGACTCAGGCGCATATTCAAATATAGTTTGCTTATGCATAGGCGCTTGGCGCAAAGCTGGATCGACACGAATAGGATGGAGAACTTTCTCCTTAAAAAAGGCTTTCAGGCTACGCATGGTTTCCATCGTACACTGTTCACTTAAGCCATAAAAGGTGGGTACAACTCCGATAACATCAACTTGAGACAGAAGTACCTCATTAATTTTACGTAAGGTACGCATAATATTTCTGACCCCGACTAAGGACAGATAGTCGCAAGAAACAGGAATAAGAATATGATCTGCATAGGTAAGCGTGTTTAAATTCAAAACATTTAAACTAGGACTACAATCAAGAATCACCACATCATAGTTGGTAACGGGTGTCATGCGATGCGACAGAATCCGATTACGCCCTTCTTGAACTCTCACTAGGTCGGCTTCCACCGAGGATAGGCTGGTACTGCTTATAATGGCGTCAAAGTTTTCGCTCACATTGACAATGCAATCCGCAGGGTGGGCATCATTTAAAAGGACATCAGAAATGGTGCGAGGAGAGGAAAGCCCCAATGAAACCCCAACATTTGATTGCGCATCAAAATCAACCAAAAGGACCCGTTTCCCCATTTGAGCTAAGGCGGCTGAGACATTAACACTTGTTGTTGTCTTACCGGTTCCTCCCTTTTGATTAAGGACAGCAATTTTCTTCATCTTTTTTTGACGATTTGCAATATCCTCTAGCATCTCCCGACGACAGTTTTCACTACAAAACTGATGAGTAACCCCGTCGAGATTCATTTGCTGATAGGCATATAAAAGCTCAAAAGAACTTTCGCAACGACTACATTCACTCAAACTTTTGGCACGTAGGTGATGCTCCTGGCAATTCTGACTACAAAAATAGAACATTGCCTCAGAAGTACGCTGAACTTGATAGGAGAAGCGTACCATAAACGATCTCTCACATACTGAGCAGTTTTTTTGACTCATCTAACTCCCCTAAATCTCTTATTAAAGACATTAGCCTTTTCATTTTATTAAACTAATCTAAGTTGTGATACAAGCAAGTCAGTGGATAACTCTCTGAATTAATTAAATCTATGAATAAGCAACCAAGGTCAGTAAGCAATCCTTGACTAAAAAAGCTCGACCGATAATTTCTCGCTTCTCCGATTCTTTTTAGATATAGAGGCACAGAGATAAAGACACAGGATTCATCATATTAAGGACTAAAACATGATCACTGCTGAAAGTCATCAGACACAAAGTACAAGCGGGCCCTTTAGAACGACTTTAACGCAACATATTTTAAGTCAGCAGGGTGAAAGGTTTACTGAACGTCTAGCTAGTTTATTAACTCAAATCGGAGTTGCCGCAAAGCAGATTTCCTCTCAGGTTCGTCGAGCCGGCATCATTGAAGTTTGGGGGCAAACCGGTGAGGTTAATGTTCAGGGGGAAGAAGTTCAAAAGCTAGATATGATTGCAAATACGACCTTTATTGAAGTTCTCAAAAGATCTGGCTGTGTAGTCGCTTTAGCTTCTGAAGAAGAAGATGATTGGATTTCTGTATCCGGTGTGGAAGATGGCTATTTTGTCGCCTTTGATCCCTTGGATGGTTCTAGCAATATCGAGGTAAGCACCTCTATTGGTACAATTTTTGGTATTTATCATTGCTCAGAACACCCTAAATCTACTCAAGATTTACTTCGTCCGGGTCGAGAAATGGTTGGCGCTGGCTATGTGATTTATGGTTCATCCACTGTTTTTGTCTATGCCGATCAAGAACGGGTTGATTGCTTTACTCTTGATCCAAGTTATGGAGAGTTTTTGCTGAGTCGACCCAATCTCAAATTACCCACAACTTTAACAACCGTATCGGTCAATGAATATAATCAGCCCTATTGGCCACAATGGATGTGTGAAGCGATTGATGAACTTAAAAGCCGTAACCAAGAAAAGAGGATCATTACCGGTAGACACATTGGTTCTTTAGTTGCCGACTTTCATCGAAATCTTATTAAGGGCGGAGTCTATTACTATCCGGTAGATCGCAATAACAAACGAGGTAAACTTCGCCTATTATACGAATGTAACCCTCTCGCCTTTATTGCTCAAGCAGCGGGTGGTGCTGATACTTGGGGCAATGGCTCTGTGCTTGATCTTGTGCCCTCTGAGCTCCATCAACGAGTGGGCTTTTTTGTTGGGGTCAGTGAAGGCGTTAAACATATAGAAAATCATTACACGGAGTAGACCTACATGGGGAGTTCAAGTGGATTACTTTTTAAAGTGACAACCTTTGGTGAATCACATGGGCCTGCCATAGGTGCGATTGTAGAAGGTTGCCCTTCTCAGCTTGAACTTGATCTCGCTTTGCTACAAAGTGATCTAGATCGCCGACGACCAGGACAAAGTCATTTAACAACCTCTCGCAATGAAGGCGACCAACTCGAGATTTTAAGCGGTCTTTTTGAAGGTCAAACCACCGGTACCCCGATCGCCTTACTAATCAAAAATAAGGATGCTCGCTCTCGTAATTATGACAGCGTTAAAAATCTTTATCGTCCGGGTCATGGGGACGCAAGCTACATCGCTCGATATGGCATTAGAGATTATCGAGGAGGAGGACGAGCGAGTGCACGTGAAACAGCTGCTCGCGTTGCAGCAGCCGGTATTGCTCGTCAGTATCTCAAAAAGCAATTTGGGATCGAAGTACTGGCTTGGGTTGATCAAGTGTACACTGACCGAGCTCAGGTTGATCGAGCGAGTGTGAGCCGTGCACAGGTAGACGCACAACTGACCCGCTGTCCTGATCCAAAGGCTGCTCAGCGCTTTGAAACCTTGATTACTCAAGCCAAAAAAGAAGGAGACACCTTAGGAGGAATCATTACTGGTGTAGCTCGTAATGTACCTGCCGGTTGGGGAGATCCGGTCTTTGATAAATTGGAAGCGGATTTAGCTAAAGCCTGCCTTTCGCTCCCTGCCTGTAAGGGCTTTGAAATCGGGAGTGGTTTTGCTGGGGTTGAACTTAAAGGAAGTGAGCACAATGATGCATGGCAAGCGCCCGTTAATCCTATGTCAATGCCGATCGCTACAAGTAATAGAGCGGGAGGGGTATTAGCAGGTATAAGTACAGGAGCACCACTTGAAATTCGCTGTGCATTCAAACCGGTTTCCACTCATTTTAAAACTCAAAAAACCGTGAACACTGAAGGCGAAAATATAGAGTTCAAAAATGAAGGTCGACATGATCCCTGTGTTTTGCCAAGAGCCGTGCCTTTGGTAGAAGCTGCAATGTTATTAACCCTTATGGATCATGCTTTACGAACTCGTGCTCTTGGCCTAAGCCGTAATTAATCAAAGCTAATAAGATAAATAAAAGTGCTTGTGAAATATAAGCACTTCCTTCATGCCAAGACCCTGTTGCAAGCGCTTGATCACCAAAATGACCCAGGCAAAATATAATGGTAATTCTGAGTCCATTAAAGATCAAACAGAGAGGAATCATGTAGGCTACTAAAAGCCATGAACGTTTAACAGAACACTTCATGACCCAAGCAAAACCAAAAGCATAAAGACTCATGGAAAGTAAAAGATTTACGCCTGCACAGGTCTCATTAATGATTAAGTAGAAGCGTTCTGAATAAATCGTAATCGCATCCCAATAGCTGATCTGCATAGGTTGGGTAAAAGATAACCAATCAATAAACTCTAAAAAATATACTGCAATATCAGTGCTTATCACTTGTAAAGACTCATCAAACTGTCTGAGTAGAGCCTCCCAAGGCAAGGTAAATAGACTTAAAGATAGTGGGTAATGTAGCTTTGATATAAACCCCTGCCGGGCCTTAAATATTACTGAAATCGATTTTGCTTCACTTAAAAGATATTTCCTGTGTAGCCAATGACTCCACAGACAAAATAAGCCGAGTCCTTCGATCATTAAGGCGAGGGTTTGCCGCAATACAAAAGGGTGTTTACCTTGGATAATTATATTGCTTTGGATCATACTTAAACCAAATAAAGCGCCAAAGCAGAGTAAAACGCCTAAACTGAATAAGATAAAGATGTTCATAGCCACATAAGAATGACTGTCCTTACCCTTTGGACTACACTCTTTTTTGTCTTCTATATGCTGAGGTAGATCTTGCAGCATCCACAAAAACATCAGCAACGCGACCGGTGCCGCAATTAGGTTAAGCGCTGGATTTAGCACACTACCGTTTAGAGCAAAGTCAATGCAACGTGCATACAAGCTAAGCGATATGATGACCAAGGCTGCTGTCTCTAAATTACTTGGTTTTAAGTACACCCAAGCGTTTAAATGAAGCAAAGAGCTTAAGTGATTAAAAAGAGCCTGCAGACATCTACTCACACTCTTATTAAGCATCATAACTGTTATTTCTAGCTAAAGAGTTGAGGTGTCACTTCAAGTAAGGTTTGATTTTCTTGATTAACAGGGGTTTCTCGCCAATAGATATCCGCTAAGTCTTCAAAGATAGAAAGTTCTATTTGATTCAACTCGGCGCTACTAAAAAACCAAATTGGCATCGGGGTTGCGACCTTGAACCCTTCTTCTAAGGCCCTAACAGCAACAGCAATATCCGACCACCGCTGACTTTGCCCACGAGTGGTGACTAAAATCGCACTTAAGGGGACTTCTTTACGCAGTGTTTTAGCATAAATCCCCAAGGCATCGGTGGGCTCTTTAACAACCTCCACTTTTATGGAAGCATTCAAAGACTCACTCAGCTGTTCTTCAAGAGCAAGCTCTGTGCTCACCACAACTAGATTAGGGGTAGGTCTACTTAAAGCACTACCCCGACCTCTCCAGCGTAAATCTAAACCAAAGCCACAGCGTCCACAGCTATTCAAGGTCGAAAACTCGATAAATACCTCTTCAATGGATCCACGATCTAGTGGCTGTCCACACATGGGACATGAGATACGAGACGTTGCACTCATGACTCCTCCTGATTTCGTGTAAACTTAAAATCTGACTCAGCGATTTGGTCATCGCTTTTTCGATATGCTTGTAAAGTATAAATCACCTGCAAAATACCCGCTGAGACCATGGAAGCAGCTTGAGTACTATTAGGTGCCCTCAAATGTAGAGTTTGGGGAAAGCATGCCATAAAGTCCGGTGGTAGTTTATCCGCGGTACAAATCAAGCAAGGATAGGGGGGACGATTTAGCCCACGCTCAATCGCGCGTAAAGCTTCAATACAGCCTTGAACATCAATCTGTGCTAAAGGACTCGTCAACACTAACAGCTGAAAAGGAGATCCCGAGTAAATCGATTGGCTCATATAATACAGACCTTGAGCACCATCAATGGCATGAGTGACCTCAATATTCTTTTCTGAACATTGACTGATTAATGAGAGAACATTTCGAGCCCAAGGTTCAGCACTCACCAAAAGTACTCTTTGCTTTTCATTTGATAGCCAAGGTCCCTTTTGGTTATCTGAAGTCATTAAATCTATTTCACTCATGATATTCTCCAACTCATGATATTTCCCTGCTTATGATATCCTTTTAATGTTCCGATCAAATCACAGTCCGACATAAGTGATATAATTTAGCTTAAACCACGTAAAAGTGGAATCAAAGTTAAGGCTAAATGTGCCAATAGTGGCGGGATAAAGCTTTTGCTTTTCCACATGAAAACAAAGCACCCACCACCAATGAAAACCCCGATTTGTAAGCAGGTAATCAACATCATATCAAGTGGCATGTACCAAATATTAAGATAGCTCGCTTTAAACAGAGCAAAAAGCACAATCACAATCGTTGCAGGTAGATAAGGTGTCCATCTAAACCCTCTCAATAGAGCAAGCCCTAAGAAGAATTGAAAGAAGAACACCTCTCCCAAACTATGGGTTACTTTCATGGCACTTAATATGGCTAAATCAGTTGGCGCTGTGAAGGCTGGGCTTAGATAGCCAACAATAGAGCCATAAATGATCGCTAAGAGACTCATTGAAAAGGCGACATCTGTTTTAAGCTCTAAGGGTCGTAAACGATATAAGCCAAAAAGACCTAATAAAATAAGGGCAAGTCGCCTAGCCCACCCAAATAAATCCTCTTGCAACCAATAATGCTCAACATTACCCAACACGCGTAAATGTGCTGGAATAACTAAAGAGTTCCGGAGCATCGTTGTGACTTTGGTGGGCTCTTGCTGGAAATACTTGTACAAATACGACAAGACCCTAGTCACTTCTCTCATCGTCTCTCCTTCAAGACGATCAATGCTGTACGCAATCGGTTTTTCTTGTCCTGCTACTTTTTCGGCCTCAGCTTGCCGATGAGGCTTAAGCCCTAGTAAGTAAGCAGCACTTGCCAAAGAGTTATTATTGTAATTTGTTCGCAAGATGCTGTTAAAAGTAAGCTCTTTTTGAAAGGCATTAAGTCCTTCTAAAGTTGACACATCTAGGGGACGTTCCTCGGGCCAAATATCACGCGGATGAGTAATTAAATTACCCACAGCCCAAAAAACAATGGTCAAAAGTAAGCTTAATACACTTGGAACTAACCACTTACTCATGTTGGGATCAAGTTGTATAAAGCTTTTAACCTTGTGCTTTTTCTTATCATAATCTCGATTGAAGAGTAAGCGTAGTTCTGCTTGAGCTTCCTTGTGGTTTGGAGAAATCCCCAAGACCTTATGCAATAACTCCTCTGCTTGTTTAACATCACCCTTTAAGCGATAAATACGAGCCAAGACTAAGGGGGGCATAGGTGAATCTTTTGCTTGTTTACTCAAAGTTTCTAAGCGTTTTTTGGCCTTTTCAAAGACTTCTTGGCTTCTTGAATCACTCAAGAATTGAGCCCAGACCTCTTGTAGTGAGGCATTCAAGTCGTTAGGCCTCAAACTGAGCGCTTCTTTGTATGCCTCAGCAGCTTCTTGATACTTTTGTCGCTTAAGAGCAGCTTCTCCCTCTTGAACACAGATATCAAAAAGAACCGAACGATAAGTTTCGATATTTTGGGGATCTGCACCCAACTGTTTCATGCGTTGATGCGCTCTTCGCTCACGCTCTGACCCTTCCAAGGACTTTTGTATTTCGCTAAGCTTTGCTCTTAGCGCTCGGCGCACATGCTCTTCATCTGCAGTCGCTGAAGACTGGTCTAACTTTATTTTTTGACGATAGCTTTCTATTGCCTGCTCGATCTCATGTGGAGCCGACATATGACTAATTTGTAAGTGACTTAGAGGATCGCCTTCGACTAAGCGAGTGTACTCTTGAGTAAGTGCATAGCTTTCTGGCACTTCAAATAAATCAATCAGATCCCAAGCAATGGCTTTGAGCGCACTGTCTCGTTGCGTCCATTCATTACGATTTTTAAGTGGGTCTAGGCTTTGGCTACCAAATACTTGCTTAAGTACAGAACGATCTTCCGCAGAAATCATTTTAAGAGCAGGCGCTTGCCGATTAACAATCACCGGCCTTAACAGGAGCTCACTCATATACTGCTTAATTTGCTGATCGGATAGGCCATATCCTAGAGTGATTTCTAATAATGAATAACCAGAAATACGTGCTACAGGTGGAATGAGAGCCACCTGTTGATCTTCTATAAAACGTACATCTAAATGAGGAAAACAAGCGATCTTCCTGAGCCGATTAAACATTTGCTCTGCAAGTAATTGGTTTAAGCGTTTTTCATTTAAATGGCCTAATTGTATGGCAGCTGTTCCAATGGGTAGGCTTTGCTCTTTTGCGTGCTCAATCACTTCCACCAATTGCGAGGGCGTCAAAAGCTGCTTATGTAAAAGCATTTGTCCCAAATAAGTTGATGGATCAAGAGCATTTACCTCAAGAACTTGGCCCGATACTAGACGTAAGGTAAAGTACAAGCCTGATTCGCTGTGTTTCACAAATAGGCGACCAGTGACTCGCTCGGTCGCAAAATGAGCAAAGAGTTTGCAAAGAATTAAAGTGTTTACCCGTCCCATTTTTCCATCAAAGTGATGTTCAGGTGGAATTTGAGATAACCAAAGTTCTCTTAGAGCAGTGTGTTGAAATGCGGGCATAGGAGGCGCTTGATTAAGCGATACAAGCTGAGTTGGAAATACTCGACCACTGCGGATTAATTTGACTATATTTTCATATGAGATTGGTGCGCTTAAACTACCTATAGGCATGACCCATTGAAAAAGCATATCATTCACAGAGTTCCACCTCTCTTTGATTATATATTATCATATTGCCAAGTACTTTATCGTTGCCTTGCTTATGCTTATATTCTGACCTTACTCTGAAATAAAAACTTTGTCATTCATTTAGCGTGGCTTTTATTCTGCAGAGTTCAAAGCTTCAAGCTCATCGGCTGTTACACTCAAGAAAGCACAAGCTTTAAGTGAGGGAGAAAGTTCGTTTAAGCAACGATCATTGAGTTCTTCAGGACTCGCCTGATAAGATAAACCATGTAAAAACCGATTGATTAAGTTTACGGTCATCGTTTCTAAGGGTTCTTCTGGATCTTCGGGTAAAGCTAAGCCTGATGATTGGCTTAAACGCCAAGGCATCTTTAAAGCATGATAGCCACCAGAAAAACTTTGGCGTTGTAAGGACAGTTGCACGTTCCGCGTAAAGGCGGGTGTCATCATATCTAAAAGGTCTAGATCATCCCAATCCATCCAAGGAAGCCCCCAAGCTCGACTTGCTTCATAAGCTTGGCTTAAAACTAAGAAGGCTTTAGCACTAAGTCCATAGAGTTCAGAACGCTTACGCTCAAAGTCTAAATCTAAAAACTCGCTCATTCTTAAGGAGGCCGCTAAGGGCTTAGCCATTGCACGCGGATGAGCGATCATCAAGGTTCTTAACTCCTGTACGGAGCTTCCTTCGCTTCCTTTAATCCATGAACTGAGTTCCAAGGGATCATCAAGTGCATGTTCCCACTGCTTCAGTCGCCAACAAGATCTTGCAGTTTCGGTGCCGGCTAAACCCGCAGCACCTGAATAAGGAGCGATGAAATTCACAGAGCTCTCTACATCCCAAGCTTGAGCCTCGGGACTACCAAAGACTTGTAAACGGATTAAATCCCCCTTCATGCTAGGAACAGATAAAACCGGATTAGAGTCAATGCTGATCTTTACTTTTTGCCCTGTTATCTTTTGATCTTGGTTATATAGTGCTACCCATTTACCATTTAGTCTTTCTAGACTAAAACGCTCATCTTGATAATGATCACTTAAGGGTAAGGTTTGGCCGTCTTGATCTTGTATTTGCATACTTGCTTGACCTTGTGAGTCGGCTGTCCAGCGCCAAGCAGATAGAGCATGATCCCAAATGAGCCAAGGTCCTAAATCTCTGTTTAAAAACTGATCAGAAGCACCTCGTCCAATACCGATAAGATGCTGTTGATTAAAGTCTGCAGATAAATCAACACTCACGACAGCTGAAGTATTGGGATCCATCACTCCACTGATTATGGCCGCACTTGCGCCCTCGCCTTCTCCTGCATAAACCAAAGCTCCCAAAGGATACTCTTGAGACTCAAGCTCAGTGTCCACTGCTTCATTTGGAAGCAAAGTTAAGGCTTTTAAGGTATTAAACTCTTGATCAAGTGGGCCCATATTTCCTTGACTAAGCCACCAAGTAAATTGTTGTTGGGTCAAAGCTCGGTTTAAAGGCCGATTAACCTGAGCTAAACTACTGTTTTGATAGAGTCTTTTATCGATATCCGGATCGAGGACATCTTGGGCTAAACTGCTTGAAAAACCATAGTCTCGCCACTTAATACTCAACGCTAAATTAAACTCAGGACTCAAAGCCTGATCTTTCACAGTACTTTCGATCGCGCATGAGGCAAAACCAGCTCGGGCAAAGTAGCCAGCCCATAAGAGTAAGTTTAGTCTTTCATGACCGGAGTCATCAGCCCATAAGATCACCGGAAAAGGGGATTGTCGTGTTTGTGCATTTAATTCACGATCAACATATTCACCAGTACTTGGAATAACGCACCAAAAAGCTCTTTTATCGGCTTGTAATTTTAGCTGATTTGCATTTGAGGCTCCCTGCCATTTAGCCACATACCAAGTATTTAATTCACCACTAAATAGGCCTTTAACTGCTTGATAGCTTTGATAAAGAGCTGTCTGCTGCTCTGAACTATTTCCTTGTGCATCAGCCCAAGCCATTGCTAGTGCTCTCACACCATGAAGGGGAAGCGCTTGTTGCTCAAGATCTACCCTACAATCAAGGCCTTCTCGAGCTTCACAAGCCGCCTCACTTTCTCTACTTGCCCACCGATGAGTTGTCGCTACACCATGACTAAAGTTAGCACTTTTTTTGGCCACTTCATTAAAGCCTTGATCATCATTCATAAGCTCTTGAGTCACAGCTTGACGTAACGCTAACTTAAGTTGTGTGGGGTCACCGGTGGTAAAGGTCCAAAAGCTGGCTAGGGTATTTGCGGGTAAAGCCCCAGCTTCCATCAAGGCTTCAATTTTGGCTTTTTTACCACTCAAAGAAGATGGCATCTTCCCCATAACACGAGTACTCATCGTGCTGTCATTAGAACGTAAAGCCTTGGTCAATAAGACTGCATATTCACACTTAGGCTTTAAACTTGTTTTAGGTCTAAAGTTTAAAACTTGTGCACGCTCGCCTAAGCTTGGTGCATCTGAAAGTAGTACATAGCCATTATCTTGTTGCTCGCGATTCCAAATGAGTGAGTTCACCGGCTCGGCTACTTGTTCGAGGATGACTTTTAAGTCAGCGAGTTTTTCCTCTTGTGCAAACATAGGTGATAATGGCGTACTCAAAGGACTTAAGAGTTTTGGACTAGGATATGGGCTACTTTCAGCTAAGGCATTTAACTCGTTAAAAAGTCCATAATCTTGAGAAACTAAGCCAAAATCTAAGGGAATCAATTCCCCCTTACAGGCAGCTGACAAGCACATAAGATAAATGGCATCATCAAGCATCGAATCATTAGTTTGTCGTAAAAGTAAGTCATCTAGTTCAATCTTTTGACTTAAGGGGGCGCTCAAAATTGGATAAAGTGGTGCCCCCCCAAGTAACGAGAGTTGCTCTTGCCAATCAGATAATAGCCTCACTTCACCAAGAGGCTTTGTTAATGCCCAGGTTTCCTTAGAACTAAAGATTGAATCATTAGGTAAGGGAAAACTTAGTTCGCCGATGCCATTAGGTTCATTATATTCTCGATCTAAATCAAAAATAAGTTGTAATTCCGAAGTACTTTCAGACTCTGTTGAGCTTGTTTCATCGTCACAGGCCAAGGTGATAAAGCCGACCAGGGCAACTGCGCATAATAAGCCTAAGTTTTTATTCATATTGATCTCGTTGTGATGAAGTACATCCTTAAACTACCGGTGCCATGAGTTTAAGTATTTAACCCTAAGCCTCAACCTTTGGAACTATTCCCATCCACGCCATTATCTTTTTCACCAATTTTTTCAAAGATAATATCATGAATCGTTTGTTCACCAAGTTGCCATAAAGCTTTGCGATTGGGTGAACGACCTAACAAGCCCAAGGGTACCCGAAAGCCACCTTTATTACGACGTCCTCCTCCAAAGGGTCGTCCGGACTCATCATTACCGAATAACTCTTTCAGCCAGCGATCAGGATCTACTGTAGCTGAAGAGGTTCTTAATGACCCATCTACATACTTATCATTTACAATCCCAAAAACCACTGCGGTCTCAACGCCTTCATGTCGAATTAAGAAGTCAGCAGTCTGAGCGATACCATCTCGGTCTTCTTCACGAACAAAACCAACACCTGCTAAAAGGAAAGTGCCTTTAATAATTTTATTGTTTAGGCCCTTTGTTATGATTTCCATGGTACGGGCAGTGACTGACTGCTTACTGACCATGCGTAGCAAGTCACGATCTATAAATTGCCTAAGGTAACCAGCCGCATGAAAGTCTTGCGCAGAAGCTAACATAAGATCATCGGTATCGGTTCTAATTCCATGCATCAAGGCGGTCGCAATATAAGCGTGTGTTGCTAAGCTCTTTTGCAATGAGAATTCGGGAACATATTCAATATACTCAGCAAAAATCGTACTGGTCGCCCCTAGATCCTCACGAATATCAATAAAATCTGCCTGTACTTTACCGGTTTCCTTATGATGATCTATAAAGCTTAATATGGGAGGAAGTGTGGTCATATCATAGCCATTGATTGTTGCATCTTGGCTATCTACAAAGGATAAATAGTCAAAGCCACTAAAATCAAAATGCTCATCATACAAAGTCATCTCCATCTCGATGACTTTAACCAAAGCACGGTTCTCCGGATGTGAGATTTCATCAAAATATAGGATCGCTGACTGAATCTCAAACTCTCGATAGCAATATTGTAGGGCCGATGCACTGCCCAAACTGTCCGGATCTGGATGACCTTTAATCACAATCAGTACATTTGATCCTCGGGCAGTTTCCAAAGAGTTGAGAAAGGCTTCTAACTTTCGACAGCTTTTCTCAGGCAATTTTCTTTGATGAGGTAAGCTGGAAATAACCCGTGGAACAGGACTAAGCTCTTCTTCAATACTTTCGTGAACAACATCTTCAAGTTCACTTAATGTTTGATTTTTTGGCAAGCTCACTTGCGTTGGTGGAGAATGGGCAATCAGATCTAGATCGGCGGGTAGAATTGGTAATACACTCAAATTAGGATGACTTTCATCCATCCCTAATGCGTGCGTTTCATCTGCTCCAAGCTGATCAAAGTTCTTAGGTTCAGGCGTCAAGCTCACTGGTTGTGGAGTTTGAGAGTCACCTAAAGCATCCAATCCCAAAGATGGAACGCGAGGTGCACTTGAATCTTTATCAAGAAGTTCATCTTCAATATGACCATCTAGTCTTGCTTCATCAGCTTCAGTCACAACCTGACTTGACTCTTCAGCTTCATCATCTTCTGGTGGTAAGAAGTCTTGAAGCTCTTTTGGAGCCGGTGCAAGGGCTTTCATTTCTTGATCCAATACCTTTCTTAAGTCGCTTGATTCAGCACTTAACGATGGTAGAGTCTCTACTGAATATCCCTTTGTAGACTCGGAAATCATCTCGTGTACATGCTCTTGATGATCTACAAGAGCCATTTCTTCTTCAGAAGAATCAGGTGTATCTTTCATCAAAACGTCAGAACTTGGAATTGAGGAGTCAGTTGACATTTTTATACCTCGTTATGCAGAGAGGAGCGATTAAGTAAACAGAATAGTCTGTTGTTTCTTTACCATAAACCTTGCTTGGTAAATAAACAAGCTAGGGAGTTTCTTTGTGGTCCGGAATTATGTTTTTTTGACCTAACTTATTGTCATTTAAAGATTTCTTAGACCTAGGGGGAGTCGTTTTTAGTGTATTTTTATCGATATTCAAGAAGGCTGCGCCTTTTGGCTGAATCAGCGTTTTTACTTTTGATTGAGGTGTTTTTTGAGAAGTAGGAATGATTGTAATTTCCTGTTTCACTTTCCTTAACTGCTCAATAAAAACCTTTGTGACATCTGCTGACACTTCTTTAACGGATTCTTGTTTTTGCAGATCGGAGATTAAATGATCTACCGATTCTTTTCCCTGTGGGGTTAAATGCTTGAATTGCCCTTGATTTTGATGGCAATCACGACAGTCTTTTTTATATTTTGCCGAATATCGCCATTGAATAAGAGATTTGGCCCCAAGTGTATTCAGAGCTCTTTGTCCAATATGACAGTCTTTGCAGGCAAGCCCTTGTTCTGCACTAATAGCCATCATTTGCAGACTGATCAAGTAGGTAGAGTCAATATATCCCTTAAAATTGCGAGTATGACAATAATAGCATGGACGTTTTAAAGGTCGACTCATGTCTCGCATTTGTCGCCTTTGAGACTTAAGGTCTTGAGAGGTATACCATGCCTGCGCTCGTTGTTGCCAAGACTCTACTGAGCCCGAAAGTATCATACTTGGTACTGGACTCAGCGCTTTAGAACTTTGGTCTAAAGGAACTTGAGCTCGGGCCTTCAAGATACACAGACTAAACAGCACAATGATCAATGCGACAACTAGGCTTAGTCTATACTTTATTATGATAGATCCCATGCTCAACTTTTGTTGGGTGTCCATAGGTGTTCTTCTAGCTTTTGATAGTAAACCACCCAACGACTCCATACAAAAAGTGCATCAGAAAGTCGATTTAAGTAGGGGATTGCTTGCTCACCAATATCTTCTAAACTTGCTAAGCGAACACAGATACGCTCGGCCCTTCGGCAAATTGTACGGGCCATATGTAACTCAACATTAGGTCGATTACCACCTGGCAGCACAAAGCTTCTTAACTCTGGTAGTCCTTGATTATAGTGATCAATCGTCTGTTCCAAACGGGCTACATCTTCACTAGTGACTTGGGGCTGTAAAGGGTGTAAATCCTCTTTTTTAGTCGCTAATAGTGAACCTAAATTAAACAGGGCATTTTGTACACCATATAAAACCTCTGCAAGTTCTTGGCAGTCGATTTCAAGGCAAGATAAACGGGCGGCTCCAATATACGCATTCAGCTCATCAACAGTCCCATAAGATTCAATTCTTAAGTCCGCCTTTGAAACCTTTTGACCACCGACAAGCCTAGTTTCGCCTTGATCCCCATGGCGAGTATACACTCGGTTGATCGCAAGCTTGGGATCGCTAAAACGTTCTTGGTCTTTGGTGTTTTCAGAATTGCTCTCTATTGACTCTTTTGGGTCTTGACTCATTAACTCGCCTTTATTGATCAGTGTCGTCTAATTGTGCTCAGATTGCTTAAGACGTATTCTAAATAATACCATAAGCCCAACAAAGAGACAAAATAGGTGTAAAAAGTTGCGAGATTGATGATTTATTCCGGTTGAACAGCTATCTTCGGCATTTGCCTCCATGACCAATGCCGGTCCCGACTCGTTCTCATTCCCATTGCGATTTAGACTTTCAAGACTCGGTTTCTCGCCACTACATTCTAAAGCTTCATCATCATTTGTGCCCTCTACACACAACGCAAGAAATGGAGTCACACCGGCACAGCCCCAACCTTGAGGGCAGCAAGAATCTATATTACAAGACATGGTGCAAATACCCGGCTCGATTAGTTCTTGAGTATTTGGATCACGTCGACTGCCACTGCAACGGAGATCCTCTCCACAGCTAGGCTCAGCAAAAGGATCTTCCGGATTCTGCCAACACTCATCGCCGATGCCACGTTCTCCAGCACTAGGGATTTTTTGACAGGCATCACCACTTGGCTCTAAATCCACACAGCGATACCCTTGGGGACAGCCATTACCACATTCCTTAGAACAATAGGGTAAAAGCTCTCCATTCACTTCACTGACATATAAAGGGTCATTTAAACAAAATAAACCTTCGGCACAACGCCCGCTTTCCTCACATAACTGGCCAAACTCTGGTGCAGGTGTCGCAGTTCCTCGAGCGCATACATCACCTCCCCCCTGTAATCCTGCACACTGCATACCTTCTGGACATAGCCCCTGGTTACAAGGACCACTACAATAGCTCTCATCCCCATCACTTATGCAGATTAAACCTGCCTCACAGGCGATTTGTTCTCC
Organism: uncultured Myxococcales bacterium; assembly: GCA_937146725.1. GTDB lineage: Bacteria > Myxococcota_A > Bradymonadia > UBA7976 > VGTA01 > CAKZRU01. The sequence goes on along the minus strand of CAKZRU010000112.1, from coordinate 55,587 downwards.
GCAAGGTTCGTTAAAACCAACTCTTTCAACTTCGGGAGCCATGCCAGGTGCACATGCTCCATTACCTGATGACAGTTGGGCGCAGTAATAATTATTAGGGCAGGGCGTAGTGGAGTCACAATTTTGTGAGCAAAACTGATCCATTCCATCACTAACACAGAACAAGGGATCAACACATAATTCTTGGGCACAGGATTCACCAAAGTTGGCAGTGCCTTCCTGTGGTGGAGGTTCATCGGGAACTACCGGAGCCTCACCACCGGACGGATAAAGAGCACAAGCCCCATCGATGTCGTCTTGACCTAGAGTTCGGGCGCTGGTGTCATTGGGACCGGTTGAAGGCCACATCGTGCTTCCTGAAACATTTGTGTGGTCTAAACCAATCGCATGACCCACCTCATGAGCTGTTACACTTTCAACATCAGTTCCGGTGCCTTGACTACCCACAACCGCCCAGCGATGATGAAAGCCGTTATACTTGATATCTGTGTCAATAAATCCTTGAAAATTAAAGATTGAGGAAGTGATCGCTAAAGCAGCTGCTGAATCATCCCATGAATCTTCACGCCAACTCACCACATTTTCTCCATCACTAACGCCCCAAGCTACAATCTGAGTTCGTCCGGTATAATTCCAAGCCATATATGAACAAGACAGATCAGTCCACACTTGAAAACCTCTTTGAATGGCCGCTAGGCAATCACTATCAGCCAAATCCCCACTTAAACTTGAATTGGCTTTGTAGGGCACACTTCCTCCGGTATTAAGTGTCCACTTACTGCCGGTAAAATTATAAGCTAAGGCCAAAGAGCTATGAAAAAAGCAAGTCACCAGTATTGTCAGCTTCAAGGCATTCATTGGTATGAAACGCATTACTTTACTCCTTGAGAACTTGGTACTTGAGAACTTGGTACAAGATGACTGTCTTTAATTCGATGAACAGACTTAGATCGGACTTTTACAGGATAGATTTCATGCGAACGATTTTGTAAACTTGGGACTTTTTTTGCGCCGTGAATCACTAAGGACTTAAGTTCATTTAAAGGTTTAAAGTTTGGTGAGTATTGTACTGACGCAAAAGATTGTGCACTCACTTTGGCATATAGATGTTGTTCATCTACTTCTCGCTTAGCCCACAGCTGTCCATTAAGCTCAATAATCTCATAAAAACCTTGCGACATGCCTGTAAATACATACTGACCTTGAGCAGTTTTCTCTAAAAAGAAAACCCCCTGCTGTGCTTCTTCTAATTGAACTTGACCATGAATCACCTGAGTTCTTTTTACGACTCCTTCACCAAGACTACCTCCTAAAATCGTAAGTTCTAAAAGACTGTTTTTTTCAATCTTTTTACCCTTCCATAATTCAATCACCTCTAGTTGATACTGAGTCCAAATACGACCTTTTTCATCTTCAATGACCTCTTTACTTAAAACCTTACCTTCAAAAACTAAAGCACTCAATCGGCTCAATTGGCCTAGGGTCAAAGCTTGCAGTGTACTCGCTCGACTTGGTGAAGCTTGAGTAAAAAAGAGAGTGTTTAAAACTAAGCTTAAGATAAGCAATGAATATAAGCATCTCGTATACGCTGTCCGAGCCTTAAACATAAAAAGCCTTTCTCGTCATTAAAGAGATTGATCAAAATATGACCGAAATGAGTTTTTGAAAACAGATGACCATTTTACGATGATATAGCTTTACACTTTTGGTGCATATAAAGCCAACTGCTACATATTAACGTGCGTAGCTCACCACACGAGTTGGTCTAACCACTACAACCTTAACATCCTGCTCAAAAGAAAACTCTTCTTCGATTTTCTGAGCTAAATCTCTTGCTAAAACCACCGCTTCACTATCATCGACCTTAGCGTTATCCACAACAACTCGTAGCTCTTGACCGGCTTTGAAAGCAAATACTTTTTCCACAGCATCAAACTCAAGCGCACATTCCTCTAAGTCCTCGAGTCTTTGGAGTTGAGTCGCCAAATTAGCTCTACGTGCACCTGGACGAGAGCTAGAAAGTTGGTTGGCTGATGAAAGAATTTGAGCGAGTAGACTTGATTGTAATTCTTCATCATGATGAGCAGCAATCGCACTACTAATCGCCTTAGATTCACCATATTTTTTGCATAAAGCCGCTCCTGCTTCAGCATGATCTCCGTCTACAAGTTGGTCGGCTGCTTTACCAATATCATGTAGCAATCCTGCTCGGCGTGCTTGCTTCGGTTTTAGACCTAATTCTGCTGCTAGCATGCCAGCAATCGCCCCAACCTCAACACTGTGCTGCAGTACATTTTGTGCAAAGCTAGTTGTAAAATGTAAACGACCTAAAAGCTTAAGTAATTCTGGGTGAATACCAGTAATTTCAAGTTCTAAAGCTGCACTTTCACCATATTGTCGAGTTAAGGTTTCGATTTCGCTTTCACTTCGTCTAATGGCTTCTTCGATTTTGGCAATATTAATGCGTCCATCAAGTAATAGACGTTCTAAGGCACGCTTAGCAATTTCTCGACGGATAGGGTTGAAGCAACTAATCACCACTGCACCGGGTGTATCATCAATCAATAAATCACAGCCGGACATTTGGCTAAAAGCTCTGATATTACGCCCTTCTTTACCAATAATCTTTCCGGTTTGATCTTCACGAATCGGAATAGAAATTGTCGCATGTTCTGCAATATGTTCACCTGCATAGCGTTGTACAGACTGAGCAATCAGTGCCCGAGCCTGTTGCTCGGCCATCTCACGAGCACTCTCCTCAATTTGACGAATTTTCTCAACCGCTTCAAGTTTAGCCTGTTGCTCTAAATCAAGCATTAACTGAGCCTTCGCTTCTTCTCGAGTTAAGCCTGAGCGTGAAGCTAACAGATCTTCGGCTGCTTTCACCTGAGCTTCGAGCTTTTGTGCCTGTTGATCTAACTGACGCTCGCGCTTACCAAGATCTTTATCTTGGCGGTTTAAGTCTCGATCTCGGCGATTTAACTCTCTTTCCCGTTGATCAAGTCGCTCTGAATGTTGATCCAAAGACTGCTCTCTTTGTTGCAAAACTTGCTTACGCTCAAGTTCAGCTTCTTTGATACCCGCCTTCAGTTCCTGCTCTCGTTCTTTATGTTCACGGCGTAGCTGTTCTTCGGTTTCTTTCAGTTCTGCATCAAGTTGCTCTTTAGCCCGCAAATACGCATTACTTTTTTCGGGTGGAGGGGCAATCCAAGTCGAAGCAAGGGCCCCTGCTGCACCTCCGGTTACCAAAGCGACAATAAATTCCCATGATATTTCTGCAACTTGTATCACAAGCAAACTCACTTTACCTATGGTTTAGATGTTTGAGTAAACATCTTTACACCTAATTCAGTCACTAGGCCATCTAAAGGATGATCCCAAGGATCACTTGGGAGGTCAGACTGTACTTGAAAGCTGAAACCTACACCAAAAGTTAATCCACTCCAAGACTTCTCGTGTGCCAAGGCTAAGGTTCTGTCATAATGACCTCCTCCTAAGCCCAATCTAAGCCCATTTTGATCACTAAAAGCGACGCCTGGAACCAACATTAAATCTATCTTGGATAAAGCCACCGGTTCTCCATGAGCAATTGCTAAATCGCTTCCTTGATGCCAAGTATGTGGGGACACAAAGGACAAGGGCTCTTCTTTTTTATGCACCGGAAATACCCAATTAATTGTTGGACTCTCTTGTTGAGACCCTATTGGTGAAATTGTTTTTGTAGTCTTTTGAGAGGCAACAGAGAAAAAACCTCCCCCCCATAAAGCCCTTAAGTCAACTTCACCATCAAAAGGATAATAAGTCGCCACATATCTTTTAGCGTCTTGTGTTGAATGCTTTGGTCTGTGATCTTGCAGTAAACTCTGTAGCAAATCACAGACTTTAGCCTCTGCTTGACTTCTCTCAATCCCCATAAAACGGTTACGCTGCGCTCTTAATCGCTTTCTAAATAAGCGTTTATCTAGCTTGGACATTGAGTCAACACTTATCTTATTGAGAAACCGGCTCTAAGTTCTCTAAAATACCCAGCAAACGCTGAACCTTATCCTCGGTTGCATCTTGCAAATGATAAAGTCGATCTTGGGTATTCATGAGCTCATCTGTGAGGGCAAGTGCTACAAAAAGCAAAGCCTCGTGACTATCCGGAATCACTTGTTGAGTGGCTCGAATTCTCTCATTTAATTCTTCACTCACCTGTTGTAGGTGTTCTTCATCGCTAGATGAACGTACATTAATCCATCGGCCACCAATGTTAAGTTGAGTCACCTTCATGATCTTAATATCTTCCTAGAATTAAAGGTTAAGAGTTAATGAGACCGGACAGTGATCTGAGCCATAAATATCATTATGAATCTCAGCATGAGTCACCTTGGTCATAAAGCGTTCTGAAACCAAAAAGTAATCAATACGCCAGCCCACATTACGAGGTCGTGCTCCTGCGCGATAACTCCACCAAGAATATTTAACTTCTTCGGGATGTAATTCCCTAAAACTATCGACTAAGCCCGCAGATAAGTACCCTTCAAAACCATCGATTTCAGCCTGCATAAACCCAGGAGACTTGTTATAATTAGCCTTAGGGTTTTTCAAGTCAATCGCTTGATGAGCAACATTAAGATCCCCACATAAAATGACCGGTTTACTTTGATCAAGCCCTTTTAGATAGCTACAAAAATCGACATCCCATTCTTGGCTACGATATGGCAAGCGCTTGAGGCCACTTGAGGAGTTGGGAACATAGACATTGACCAAAAAGAAGTCTTCAAGCTCAAAAGTAATCACTCGCCCTTCTTGATCATGCTTTTCAATTCCAATCCCAAAACGCACTGATAAGGGTTTGTGCTTTGTTAAAATCGCTGTACCACTGTACCCTTTTTTTTGGGCGCCATAGGCTTCAATATGATACTGAGATAAAGGCGCTAAAGCTTCTTTGACTTGTTCAGGAGTAGCTTTGGTTTCTTGTAAACATACAAAGTCAGCATCAAAGTTTGTCAAATCCTCAATCAGAGTCTTTTTTACACAAGCTCGCACTCCATTTACATTAAAACTCATTAACTTCAAGATCACTCACTCCTTTAAACTGATTCTTTTTAGCTTAAAACCTTAGCACTCGATTACTGTTAGAGCTAAACCACCGCGAGCGGTTTCTTTATATTTTGAACTCATGTCGGCACCAGTACGTCGCATCGTTTCAATCACTTTGTCGAGGCTGACCTTATGAGAGCCATCACCACTTAAGGCTAAGCGAGCGGCATTAATAGCCTTAACTGCCCCCATGGCATTACGTTCAATACAAGGCACTTGTACCAAGCCTCCCCATGGGTCACAGGTTAGTCCTAGATTATGCTCCATGCCTACTTCGGCAGCATTACACACCTGTTCCGGAGTTCCGCCCATCACTTCCGCCAGTGCACCTGCTGCCATGGAACAAGCAACCCCAACTTCGCCTTGACAGCCGACTTCTGCGCCTGAAATGGAAGCATTCATCTTATACAAGCCTCCGATAGCAGCTGCTGTCAGTAAAAAGCGACTAATTCCTTCTTGGTCGGCGGAAGGAGTAAAGCGGAGATAATAGCTTAATACAGATGGGATGATACCGGCGGCACCATTAGTGGGCGCGGTCACCACTCGACCGCCTGCAGCATTTTCTTCATTGACCGCTAAAGCCCATAGATTCACCCAATCAAGGGCAGCCATGGGATCATTATGTAAGTCCCCTTTTGCCTTTAACCGCCTGTATAAGCTTGCGGCTCTGCGTTTTACTCTTAGTCCACCGGGCAATATACCTTCTCTTTTACAGCCTCGCTGTATACACGCTTCCATTACCGACCAAAGGCTGCTTAAGTCATGTTCGACCTGTTGACGTGCTTGCTGATAATCTTGGGCTTGGTTTTGCTTTTGAAACTCGGCTTGCATCAAGGCAATTTCATTTTCAAACATGAGAGAGCTTATGGCTAAGCCACTGGTTTTACAGCTACTTAATAAGGCATCAGCACTATCAAAAGGGTAAGGAACTTTTCTTTCCTGCTCACTTAATAAGCCTAAGCCACCCGCATCAACTAAGTCCACCGCTTCGGTAACTTCTTCTAAGTCTGTTGTCGCCTCTAAATCAAGTTTACCCTGGCGATCTTCAGGCTCTCCCTCTTGATTCACAATGAAGCCACCACCAATACTAAAATAAATCCGCTCATATATAAGTTCTTTAGCGGATGAGTAAGCCTGAAAAACCATTCCATTAGAATGTAATTTAAGCGTTTTCCGCCGATCAAAAACAATATCTTTTTGGGGATTAAAGGCTAAAGTAATCTCTTCAGAAAGTTGAATCTTTTTAAAGCTTTCAATCCTGTGAATTCGCTCTGAAACTGAATCTACATCAACCGTGTCAGGCGCATCTCCCTCAAGGCCAAGCATAACCGCAATATCGGTACCATGACCCTTACCAGTATGTGCTAAAGAGCCATGAAGACGTACAACAAGGCGATCGACTTGCCCTAAGAGCTTGGCTTCATTTAGTCTTTGGACAAACCTAAGAGCCGCCCTCATAGGCCCAACGGTATGACTTGAACTTGGCCCAATACCGATCTTGAAAAGTTCAAAGGCACTGACAAACATAGCTGTTTATTTCCTCGCTAAGCGAATCCCAAAGAGACAAGTGCAAATCAAGTCATACTCTATTTAACCATGCTTACTGAGTACAAAGGCTTGTAGGAAAACTTGGCCTCGTGCATGTTGACGATACCAAGTTAATTCCTCTTGAGCGCTTTGAAGCAATGGGTCTTGAGTATGCATATCTCCTGACTTGATTAAGCCTTTAATACAACGTCCAAGATTTTGATAATGCTCATCCCACGAGTATTGAGCCAAGGTGACCTGATGCATAAGCTTCAAACCATCAAATTGGGCAAGCTTTTCATGATATACATCAAGTGTACCTAGCTCAAGCGCTGACCGCTGCTCCAAATAAGCTTTAGCTTCCGTTGAAACTTCGCTGTGAGTCAATCCAGGAACGACCAAGGCCAGTGTTCCCCCATCTTTAATGAGAGGAAGCCAAGCATGAATATGATCAAAGGGGTCTCGCTCAAAACTCAAACCTTCAGTCATAATCAAATCAAAGCGATTTAGGCTTGCATTTAAAGACCTATAGTTTCCGTCGGCGACATGGTGAAGTTTCATTAAGGCCTCAGAGCCTCCTTCTTCGCCCCGTGCATAAGCCTGATCTAGTCGAGAAGTATCTTGATCAAATAGATGCATTTCACAGCATCGAGACCGTGCAACCCATGTAGCCCGTCCCCCTAGACCACACCCTAAGTCAGCAACAACTGAATGTCGATCAAGTGGTAAGGGCGTCAGATAAGACGAGGTGAACACCACGCTTCCTGGATTACGTTGACTGAGGTTTCTAAATAGGCTTAGCGTGTCCATGTCACCTCGCAGAAAAGCTCCCACATAAAAGGGAAAGTTCCCAAAAGAGAAGAAAAACGTAGGTATAAACCTTAGCGCTCACTCATTGGTATATATTGAGCATCGGTTGCACCCACATACATTTGAGTTGGTCGATAAATACGGTTATTTCCTAATTGCTCAATCCAGTGTGAACCCCAACCGGCAATACGAGCAATTCCAAAGAATGGAGTAAAGAGATCAATTTCCATACCTAGTTTTTGATAGACAAGACCTGAGTAGAAATCGACATTAGGCGCAATGCCTTTTTCTCCAAGTCTTTCTTTAGCGATCGCTTCTAAGCGGGCGGCCATATCATACAATGGTGTAGACCCGTGTGATGCAAAAAGATCACGCGCCATACCTTGCAGAACGGTTGCTCTTGGATCTTTTACCTTGTACACACGGTGTCCAAGTCCCATGATTTTGCGTTTTTCTGCTTGCGCTTGAGTGAACCAAGGTTCAACACCGTCAACACCGCCATCAATTTCGGCAAGCATATGTAAAACACGCTCATTTGCGCCACCATGAAGCGGGCCAGATAGTGAGCCAACCGCTGCCGATAAAGAGCCATAAGGATTGGCAGTAGTACTACCCACAACACGACCGGTAAAGGTGGAAGCATTGAAGCCATGCTCAGCATGTAGAACTAAAGCGACATCGATAATACGACGTTGTTTCTCATCTGGAATTTCACCGTTAAGCATATACAAGAAGTTTGCAGCATGATCTAAGTCAGCATTAGGAGCAAGAACTTCTTTACCCTTACGTAGACGATCAAAAGTCGCCACAATGGTTGGGAAGCAAGCAATCATACGAATGATCGCCTCTTCATTTTTAGCTGAATCTTCTACCTCAAAGTGAGGATAGTAAGCCGCAAGAGCTGATACTGCGCTTTGGAGGGCGACCATAGGGTGAGTCGTATCGGGCAAGCTACCCAACAGAGTCACAATTCCTTCAGGAATTGAACGATGAGCCTTAAGACGAGCATCAAAGGCGCTCAATTGGTCTGCGGTTGGAAGCGCATTAAAAAGAAGTAGGTATGCCACTTCTTCAAAAGAGCTGTTCTCAGCCAAGTCTTCGATGCGAATTCCTCGGTATCTAAGGATTCCGTTTTGGCCGTCAATACTACTAATGCTTGATTCTGCGGCAATTACGCCGGCAAGTCCTGGAGTAAAACTCATATCACCTCAATACGGGTTATTATGTTAATAGAGAATGTATTCCTCAATGGTTTAGTTAAACTAGGCTTTCAAGACCAGAAGGTCAAGAGTGAGCAAGAGGAAGACCTAGAGATTTAATTTAAAATGATTGAATAAGCCGCTCAGCAAGGGCTTGAGCGCCAAAAAGTCCGGGATCTGTTTTCGTAACAGCCCATACGCTAACATTAGCTAAAAGACTTTGATAGCGACCCTTTTTAACAAAGTGAGCAGGAAACTCTTTATGAATAATGGGCAATAGATGTGGTGTCACACCACCACTTAAAAATACAACACCTGCGTTACTTTTTAAAGTAAGATTTGCAGCTTCATCTGCATATATTCCCACAAAGTGTTTAAGACTTTTAAGTGAGATTTGACAATTCCTTTCAAAAGCTGCCGTGGTAATCTGAGCGCCCTTCACTGGCTCGCTAAAGCCTACTGGTAGGTCTTGCTCTCCTAGAAAGTAATAAAAAAGGTCAACCAAACCGGCACCGCTGACTAATCTCTCTACACTAATATGCTCACCATAGCGATCTTGTAACCATCGGTTAAGTTTGACTTCTTCTTCGTTACGAGGCGCAAAACGACAATGCCCACCTTCGGTAGGAACGACTAACCATTCATGATTTGCGAGCTTTGTAGATACTTGCTGTCTTGCTGTAATCGCATCGCTTTGAGGCGAAACAAGAATCGCTTCCCCAAGGCCAGAACCAGCGCCTAACACAGCAAACGATCGTCCTAGTTCAGGTTTTAAGCTTTGAGGGCCACAAATATGGGTGAGAGACTCTTGCCTAAGAAGAGGCATGGCAACAGCTTGGGCATAGAAATCATTCACTAGTAAAGTTGGCGCGCCTAAAAGGCTTTGCAGTTTACTTTCATTCACTGCCCAACCCACATTCGTGAGATATGCTTCTCCTTGAGAAACATGGCCGGCTACCCCAAAACAAGCGCCTTTTAAACCACCGTATTGGGTAAGATCACCCGCTTCTTGGTTAAGAAATTCTTGAATGACAGCTTCTAAGCTAGTTGCCGTTTGTGTGGAATAGTTTTTTTGACAGATACGCTCATCTCCACGGACGAGAGCAAGTCTTGTATGAGTGGCACCCAGATCTCCAATCAAAGCGAGAGGTGCTTCGTACGGCTTTGAGTTCATAAGATCTTTACACTCTTTATGCAAGTAAGGTTAATAAGGATTAGACAAAAAAGAAGATACACGCTTAAGGCCTTGAGGGATAGCTTACTTTGATGATCAAGAATACATAAACTCATCTGATCAAACATAAATAAGCACACACTTATTAGCATATTTAGTTTAATAGTTTCTCAGCATTAAAACTTGATCGCCTCGACGTAATTCTAAAGTTGATCGAGTAATCAAAGCCGAGGCCGTATGGGCTTGAGTCGCAATCACCATAAGCTCTCCGACGGGCTCCAAAGGCATTTGAGCATCGCGTTTTGCATTAAATTTGATGAGTCCATCACCTCTACGAGCTACAGCGAGCCGATTACCTACTTGAACGCCTTCTTCCGATCCAACATTAATGAAAACCATATGATGCTGACCAAACTCACTAATATCAGCCATACTGTCTACAATCACTCCCTTTAAATCGACAAGATTTTTAGTAGGGTTCACTTCAAGAAGTTGCTCAGAAGCTGCAAAGATTAAATCACCACGTTCCATCTCTATTTCAGAATGAGTGATAATCGCCTTAATCATTTGCTCATCATCACCTCGCTCAACAACCTCTGCCGTACCGATATAAATCACTTTAACGCCAATGTTTTCCTTAGAATCAGGGTGTAGAACCGTTTCTTGAGGGCGATAAATACTGACCTTTTGTCCTAAAGAAACTTGACTTGGCTCCTTGAATTCTAAGTAGATGCGATCACCGGTTGATAGGTTTGACTTGGCTTCAGGAGAAGCAACAACTGTACCAATTGTATCTTTGGCATGATCTAAAATCATACCACGATTGACAACCAAACGAGCAATTTTTTGCAAATCGGTACTATAAGCTACAGGCTCGAGCTCAAAGTCTTCACCTTGTGATTCAGCGGCTGCTTTTTCCGTCCATTTTAAGCGAATAATATCACCGGGATAAATCCAGTGGGGATTAGTAATATGAGGGTTTAAAGCCCAAAGATTGGGCCATAACCAAGGATCATTAAAAAACTCTTGGCTGATGAGCCATAAAGTATCGCCATCCTCTACTTCATACTCATAAGGAACATGAACTGAGCGATCATCCACAATCGCAATCGATGAACTTTGGGCATACACTTCCGAACTAAGAACACACTGAAGTGATAAACTTAGACCCAATAAAAGCATGAAGGACGCTCGAGTCATTACAGAAAGTTGCAACGCAGTTTTCAATACTTTGGGCCGAGTCATATTTAATTCTTCCCCATACGAATTTGAGTAAGCGTCTACACCATAACTGTCCATAAAGGGCTCCTTTATCATTCATTGAAAATGATTATAAACCATTAATTGCAAGCTGACTAGTCACTTAAGAACCTTCAAGGTTTAAAAAAACTTGAGCTTCTTTGGCCGCAGACGTTTGAGGATATAAACGACTTAAGCGTAACAGGGTTGAACGTCCGGCCATATTTTGCCCCTGCTCAATTTGCAAACGCCCCATCAAATAAAGCACATCAGGAATTAATGGATCGGTAGGCACCTCAGAAATCAGACGCTTGGCCATCCTCATCGCTTCTTGTAAACGTCCTTGCTTTCTATAGCTTTGGGCAAGTTTCAAGTTTTGACTCATCGAGTTTGGGATTTCACGCTCTTCATACTTTTCACGCCCTTCATACTTTTCACTCTCTATTAAAGTCTGAGCTTCATGCTCTTTCTCATCATGACTTGTGCTCATGCTAGTTTTTGGCTCTTGACCAAGCTGACTTACATCTTGCTCTTGTTTCAGAGCTCGGTCAGGATCTCTATACTGTTTTACATTATTTGCAGTGAGAGTAGGTAAACGATTCGCATCTTTTGATGCTCTGAGTGACTCTTTGGGACTGATATTGACTTTGCGTGATGATCGTTTTCTGGTTCGTTTTTTAGATGAACGCTCTTTTTGACGCTGGCTCTTTACTTGTGTTCTCTCCAACTCATTTTCTTGAGTATTGCGTTCAATAGCGTCTTTGCTTAGCTTAGATTCAATTTGATCTCTTTTAACCATAACGACCGGCAAGGCACGCAAACGTTCACGAGACCAAGCGCTTTGGCGAGAGGTCTTTACTTTAGTTCTCTGCCTTGAAGCATAACGAGTAGGTGAATTCACTGCAGCGCTCACTGTGGAGTTCCCTGCTAAACCACCGTCCTCTAACTTGAGTAAGCGGCTTTCTAACTCCTTTAAACGTAATTGCTGAGCCTCATAAGCATCTCTTAAAATATCCCGTTCTCGCTGTGCATCTTTTAACTTAGACTCAAGTACTTTTACTCCAGTGCACCCAAAGTTCAAGCTCAGCAAAATGACGGTTAAAATAAAGCGGATCATGGCTCGGGTTGTCCTTTATCCTCCAAGCTAAAAGACCAAGCGATCACTTGCGTATCACTAGAAACATTACGGGCAATCCTAAAGCCCATAAACTGATCTCGATAGCTTGGTAATTCAGCAAGAGTTTCACCAATGGGGAAAACCCAAGGATGATTCGCCCAACTTCCGCCGAGAAGCCACTTGGGATGATGATCTCCTGAACAGATTTCATTTTGCTCGTGATCTCTTGTTCCTTCTTCACACCATTCCCATACATTACCCGACATATCATATAAGCCCAAGTCATTGTGCTTAAGTCGTGCAACAGGTCTTACTTTGGAGCCTGAATTATGTGCTGACCAAGCAACTTCATCGGGTAAGTCAGAACCCGCATAAGGCCAAGAACGACCCCCGCATGCTGCATAACACCACTCATGGCGTTTAGGAAGGCGGATTCCTATTCCTTTTGGATCAAGAACTTTCACCAAGGTCCGGCTAGTATCAATCTCATAATAAGGAGGTAGATTTAAAAGCTCTGAAAGCTGATTACAAAAACTAACAGAGTCAATCCAAGATACGGCTGTTGCTGGATATAAAGGGCCTTGGTTGAGTGGTAGTTTAACACCCATAACCGCTTCATATAAGGATTGCGTCACCGCAGTTTGGCCCAAGGCAAAATCTTGTTCAAGCTTAAAGGTTTCACCATTTTCACCCACAACTTCACCACTACGAACATGCACCCAATCATCAACAAAGATATGTGGATGGGTTATGTTTATTTTGCTTTCATCTTTTGCATAATGATCAAGCACGCGTAGCAAAGAGGACTTCACCGTTCCTGGTAAGCTAACTTTAACTTGATAAACTTGGGGAATGTTGGCTTGGACAAGAGCTTCTCTGACTTTGGCTTGAGCGCTGAGGGCGTACAAGGTGTCATTTTGCTGATCACTGGGCAAAAGACAGACAAAAAGCTCTGCGGTATCTTCTTTGGCTTTCAAACTTTGGATTTGCTCGCTCACTAAATGAAGCGCAGTCTTTTCAAAATGTGAAACGCCTTTTTCTGCAAGTCTTTTAGCACTGGCAAACCAAATGAAATGCTTAACACCTAGATAGCCACAAAGTTGGTCTCGTACCCACCAACGCTGATCACGAGCTTGATAGACCCGCCATCCATATGAGCCCTCTAAGCTATATAAGGAGTGACTTGGTCTGATCGTTGTATCACTCAAACTTTCAAAAACCCTCATCCCTTCTGGTGTTTCATCACCAAAAAAAGTCATGGGGATGAGCTGAGAATTAGGTAAAATCATCGAATGTATATATGCCATTGATGAGCGTAATGGAAGTTTCAAAGGGCTACTCTCTGAAAGAAGTTAAGATAATAAAAATGATGAAAACTCAATGATGAGATGGATCTTCTGATTCAGTGTATTTAATTGAAAACTTGATAATGAACACACCCAACAGCCCTTGGATTAGTCATCAAGGGACCAAGATAACTCAAAGGCACCAGTTTCACCATTAGCGCCATCAACAACAACATAAACCTCAGCGTTATTACTTGGAGTAAAAGTTAAGGTTTCTGTCAAAGCTTCATCTTGACCGGTGATGCAGGCATTTTCGATATTACCTTGGCAAGCACTTAAGATATAAAGTGAAAGATCCCAGCCTTCTTCAGGCACAGCGGTAAAAGTTACTGCTTGATTGGCACGGCCGGTATAGCGATACACAAGCTCACCCGAATTACTATTATAGCGAGTGCATAAGTTATTGGCTCCTAGCTCATAATCATTGCTTGCGCCCGTTGTATTACCGGTCACCATACCACTATCACCTTCAAGAGCGATGGCATTATCACAGGTATCATTACTTGGTGTGTTCGGTAGAGGCGTAGCAGTAATTTGTAACTCTGTTAAACCACGACTCATTTCATCGGCACCTGCGACAGTTAAGTGATAGGTACCCGCTTCTAATGTTTCATTCACACCAAAGCCACAAGCAATTTCCGGTCCACCACATTGATCACTCAAAGATACAATCACCGGAAAGTCTGCTGGCTTAGAGCCCACTTGAATCAATACTTCACTCGCTGTGTCTAAAGTAAATTGATATGTGGCATCCGGCCCATTTTGGCCACAAGTATTCAACTCAGCTCGGGCTTGATCTAGGCTTGTCTCAACCACAGCAACTCCATCAACCAAGCTTAACTCACTCACTCGATCACAGTTTTCATTGACTGGTGGTGGTGCCAATGGTCTTAGTTGTACATCCAGCTGATATCTTGGGTCATCTCCAACATTTTCACCATCAACAATCAATGAATACTGGCCAACACCTTCGCCGGTAACAGGATCAATAGGAGGAACAAGCGCTGCTCTTAATACAGCTGGGTTAGGCGGGATTACAAAGGGGTTATTCACATCATAACCTCGAGCGCTACAGGCGATCTCACTGTTGTCTTGATCACATTGACCCCGTAATGAAAGAACCGGATCTCCCAAAGAGCCGGCAGAAGACCCTGAAACTGTTGCAACAATCAAGCTAGGTTCTGTGACATTCACTGTATAAACCATTTCAGGGCCATTACTGTTGGGCGCACAAGAAGCGCGCAATACATCATCACCGCTTAATGTTCCTGAATCTCCGCCACGATTATCAGAAACCATCAGAATCTGTTTCGCTTCGCACAGGTCTGCAAGTTCCGGACTCACGCCATTAAGTTCTAATGTATAACGGCCTTGTCCGGTTCGACGTCCATTTTCATCATCAGAGTTTAACGCTAAGCAATAACGTCCACTTTGCTCAACCTCTTGGCTAATATCGGTTGGGTTTTGGTCAGCAGCCCAACGGCCTTCAGCAATCATCCCCCCTTGAGGATCGATCAATGCACCAATCACCAAGGCATCACCTAAATCGATCGCTCCCTTGATTGAAAGAAGCTCACCTCGACGCATCTCAAAGCATAAATAATCCGTATCTTCGAGACAGACTTGGCCTTTAACTTCGTTGGGAAAGCTCTCATTACTTGAATAACGAATCATACGTGCTGTATCGACAGTATCATCACCCCCATTAAGCTCAAAAGGATCATCTAAACAGCGATCACCACTTGGGGTATAGACAATTTCCAAATCATATTCTGCAACTGAAGCATCTCCCTCTTGGAAAACTCGTACAAAAACAACTCTTGGTCCGGCACTCTCTCTTAAACGAACTGCTTCAACGGGGGCTGAACCAACAGAACGTCCCAATTCTCTTTCTTCATCATCCACAACCACAACCCCTAAGTTTGCACCACGATCACGCTGTCTGACCTTAACAAGGGCATTCATTTGCGGCGCCAAAGTAAAGGTGTACCAGTCATCAGTACAACTGACTAAACCGCGATATACACGATCTCCATCAACCTCTATAGCACGGCCAAAGCTATCATTACCCTCAAAAGCATCCTCATCACATTCGGGAGCGGCACATTCATTGAGAACACAGCGCCGAGCACCAAGGCAGTCGCTGTCATCAGTACAGGCATTAGGCACTTCTTGGCATTGTCCAGCGCGACACACCTGAGCATCACTTCCGCAATCTCCATCATCTTCACAAGGGCCACACAAACCATCATTACGGCAGACTTCACCAAAGCGACATTGTAAGTTTTCCTCACATTCCACATTTAAGGGTAAAGCAGCGCATTGGCCTGACTCTAAACAGCTGAGTCCCTCAGGACAGCTGTCCATTTCTTGACAATTAAAAGCTGAGGTACAGATAGGTTCGCGCTCAGAGCTTCGACGATCAAGACAGACTTCGCTTTGGGGTCCTCGCATCACTTGAGTTGAGCTTGGATTACATTCTAAGTTTGCTTCACAGTTTCCGTTGAGTTCACAATGGCCTGCACTCGCTTCAGCATTCCCTGTGTTTTCAAAAGGAACACACTTTGCTTGGCCATAGCACTCATCATCGGATGCACAGTTACCACAGCGCCCCTTACGTTGGCCAGGTTCTTCACCTTCTTCACCAAAGCAAATCGGTGATTCTGCCGAGCAATCACTATCCTCTTGACATTCGGCTTCTTGACAACTTCCCTCAACACAGATTCTTCCGGGAAAACATTGATCATCACTTTCGCATGGATCGGGTTCACTTAAGTCCATATCCATTTCCATGTCAGCCACATCCCCTGCTTCGGGAAACTGATCAAAGGTCATCTCAGCCCCCGCCATTTCTCCCGCCATTTCTCCACCTTTGGGATCTTCTGTGGGATTTTCTGGACAGCCCCAAAGCATAAGCGCTGTTATGGAAATCAAAAGATGATGCGTAGTTTTCATGATAACTCGTCCCCAAGCTTGTGAACAAAAAAGAGATAACCCAAACTGTAAAGACTCATGCAAAACTCACAAGCTGATAGTTGAGATTAGTTCTGTAATAGATCAAATGTTTCAACAAACAATATGCATTGTCTTAATGAATCAGACAAGCTCTTTGCACTTCTCATTTTTATGTTAAAGTGTAACAGTAGTAAAAAAGAGTTTTGTGTGCATACTTAACTCTCACTATTATAAATAAGTTAGTCTCTATTTTCCCACCATGCTGAAAGGTACTGCCCTATGGTGATGTGTGTATTCAAAGCTCATCAACTGTCGAATAAGTACAAGTGTATTCGTGCAAACGTTACGATCTCTTTAAAGTATCTCGCCTTGTTGGGATGCATTTCCTGTGTTTTCCCTTTAGTTGTTCAAGCACAAAATCTGACGATCACAGAGCCCTTGGATGGGGCCTGTATTTCGGGAGAGTTTACTGTTAATGCACCACTTGAAGGTGGATTAATTAATGGAAATAACTTTGCTCCGAACCCAGCCTCAATGACCTTTAGGCTAGATGATAACACCGGTAATTCATTGGATATTGAAATCGTAACTAGTACGGTTTCTCCGGCCTTTGCTCAACCGGAACCGGCTCTGTGTCCCGATGGAACGACGGAGGCTTGTGGCGGTCAAGGTTTTTGCATTTTTACCGGCGAATGTATCTGCTTTGATAATAATGACTGTGATAATGGTAATGGAGTCTGTAACGCTGAAGGTTTCTGTGGCTGTGCCAATGATCAGCAATGTGGTCAAGGGCAAGTTTGTAATCAAGGCCAATGCGCCTGTAGCACTAACGATGCCTGTGCAGCTGGCGAAAGTTGCTTACCAAGTGGAGCCTGTACCTGTACCACCACAGACGATTGTGGGGGAGATCTAGTCTGCTCCAATGGTGTGTGTAGTGAAATTAATGAGGGGGATCGTAGCTTTGATTTTGTTGATATGGCCACGCCAGAGCAACTTCCGCGTGTCATTGAGCGTACAGTCGAATTACCTCCTTCACTTGAGGATTCCGAAGCACTTGCACTCAGTGTTAAGGTATATGACTACAGCCAACCGCCACCTTCGATTGTGGCGACTCAAACAGTCAGCTTTAAGCTAGATCGTGCTTTTCCCTTACTGAATACCACTGATAACTGCTCTAATGATCAAGAATGTAGCAATGGTGAACTCTGCGACTTAGTGACAAATCGTTGTTTCCCTGCGAATGAAGCAAATATTGGAAATTGTCGTGAGCTTGAAGATTTTAGCCAAGGTTTAAGCGCTGATTATGCGGTCACTGATAACTTTGATAGCAATCCTTCAGTTAGTGTTTTAGAAGTGGTTGAGGATGGCTGTTTACGCTCTCAAAAAATTCTTTTAGCCGACAATTGCGGGAACGCCCAAATCGTATCAGCAGAAGGTGTCAGAGCACCAACTCTTGAAGAAATCAATGTAGAGTTAGAAGCTTATCTTTGTAACTCTAGTCCTTGTATTCGAGATACAGCGATTAATGAGGGTGGAACCGCAAGTCGTATCAATGTTGCTTCGGTAGTCACTGCGCCAAACCGTTGTTATGACTATGTGTCAACCGTACTTGATCAATTGGATGAAAACGGCACAGTACTAGATACTCGAACTCTTTTTGATGATGAAATCTTAGAAGCCTTACCCGCTGAGCTCTTATCATCTCGTGAATTAGAGTCAAGCAATGGCTCGGTGAGCATTGTACATGGTGGTCCTTTCCAACTTGTGGCCGGTCAAGAACTGATCTTTACCTTGCATAATAATGCGAGTGAAACCTTTGTGATCAATGCGGATGACTACTTTGACTTGAATGCTGCGACCGCTGCTGAAGTCTTGATCGCCCTTAATCGTCAAGTCTCACAGGTCTATGCTGTTCTTGATGGCAGTGATCTTAGAATTAAAACTCGAGAGTTTGGTTCTGAAGTCAGCTTAGATGTTTCGGGAACTGCGGCTGAATCACTTGGCTTTACTGCTATTTTTGATTCGGCAAGTGCGGTTGGTTCAGGCGATGGCATCTTTAGAGCAAGATCAGAGCTTTATGCCTGTGGCAATGATGTAGCTTTGATCAGCGATACCTTTAATTTCTCCGTATCCATGCCCTTTGATGTATCGATTGGTGGTCCTTACAACGTAAATGAGGGTGAAACTCTCAATATTTCGGCGGCAAATATTTTTGTTTCCGAAGAGTTTGGTGGCATTGCCAAAGTAGAATGGGATGTGGATGGTGATGGCCTTTATGAACTTGAGGAATCATTTGATCCGGTCGTGACTCAGCTTCCTGCCGAGCCTCAAGACAATCCGGTTCTAGCAGAAAGTATGTTGACTTCCGTTGCAGTCAATACTGATGAGCAAAAGAGTCAACTTGTCTCCATTAGAATCACCACCGGCCAAGATGAGTCTCTTGAAGCACGAGCGAGCGTTGAAATCAATGATATTTCACCCACCTGTGTGTTGCCCCAAGCGATTTATGATGTCAGCGAAGGTGAGCCCTTTATCTTTACTGCACCCGACACTCGTTCGGTGAGTGAGGCCGATCCTATCACTCAGTATCAGTGGAACTTTGGTGATGGCTCTGAGCCACTCACGTTAGCCGAAAGCACAGTACAGTACACCTATCAAGCCGAAGGCGAATATACCCTTACTCTTAATGCCCTTGATGAAGATTCATCATGTCCAGACCAAGCGAGTGCCTTGGTGCGTGTAGGTGGTGTAGCACCGATTATTGAAGGTGTTGGACTTGACCCCAACAATGTGAACCTTATTGAAGGAGAACAAGTCACCTTTACCTCTGGTCAAACGCGAGCTGGAGCAGGCTCTGATCCGATTATAGAATATATTTGGGATTTTGGTTATTCGGTAGATGGTCAACCCCAACAAGAGATTGGTGAAGATCTCACTGCACCCACACATACCTTTAATAACGACGGTGATTATAATGTATGCTTAACCGTCAGAGATAGTGATGACCAAGTCGGTCCAAACTGCTTTAATATTACGATTGCTGATCTTAGTCCAACTGCGATTTGGAATGCCAATACCTTGCAAGCAAGCGAAGGCGAAGCGATTACCTTTAATTGGAATGGTACAGTTGCCGGTGGTGAAGCTGACCCCTTAACCGGATTAACCTGGGATTTTGGTGATGGAAGCCCGATAGTCCAAAGTGACCTTAATACGCCCACGATTGAACATGTATTTAATGGAGATGGCCCATTTACGGTAAGGATTACGGCAACTGATGAAGATAGTTCAAGCTTTTATGAGGCTCAAATTAACATCTTAGATGTAAGCCCTAATGCTGTCTTTGATTATGAACTCCCCGAAGGAGATCCGACTGCTTTTGAAGGCGTTGCCCTCACTTTAAATGCTTCTGCCAGTACTGCCGGCGCCCCCACTGATCCAATCAGTACTTATCGTTGGGACTTTGGCGATGGTTCAGAAGTTCGAGAAACCGCTGCTCCAACAGTAAGCCATGCTTGGCCGGATGGTCCGGCTACCTACGAAGTACAATGTACTGTGATTGATAGTGACGGAAGCACTGCGGTAAGCACCTTACAACTTAGCGTCGAAAATGTAGCACCCGAGATTACCATTGTGAGTGCAGGCTCAAGCGAAGTTGGCAGTGTATCTAGCTTTAGCATTAATGTTGATGATGTGGTTGCTGATCAACCCAATACTCCAGGCTCAAATACAGAAGTTGAATGGGATATGGGAGATGGAACCATTTTAACCGGTGCTGAAGTGACTCATACTTATAATCAAGAAGGGACTTTTAATATTACAGTGACCTTTAACGATGGTGATGGTGGTATTGCAGAGGCAACCTCAAGATTTACAGTTAATGCTCAGTTAGCTCAGTTCTCCTCAAGTGTGCAAGTAGAGCTTGCACAAAATGGTGGTCTAGTTGCAGACCCAACCGTGGCGATTGGTGAGTTTAGCGAGCTTCCTTCGGAAGACAATGTATATTATCTGCGTGAAGGCGATGAAATCACTTTAGAAGTCACAGTCACTTCTGCAGAGCTTGCCAATGGCGTACTCAATCCAGCCAGTTTTAATTGGATCCGTGTACCTGAAAACGCTCGCATTACCAATGAAGCGATTCTGCCAGCCCCTGGTGAGCCCCAAGAGGGTAGCAGAGTCAAAAGAACCACTCTCAAATGGCGTCCCGGCTTTTTTGAAGCAGGCAACTACGAGCTTTTATTCAGAGTCTCTGGAGAAGCCGGTGGAGAGTTTGATCAAGTTTGGACCTTTAATGTCGCCGAGCGAGGTACACCTATGTTAGCGACAACATCAACTTCCGGCACTTATGCTGAAGGAAGCGTGGTTCTTTATCGTTATGAGCAGATTAATGGAGAATTACTGTTCACGAGAGAACGTCAAGTCACCAACATTGGCCAAGGTGCATATGATATTATTGCTGACCATGCCAATCAAAGGCTTTTTGTAAGTTCTCCTATTTCGGGTCATGTTGCTGTCTTAGGGGGAAATCCAATGCGCTTGCTTCGTAGAATCCCAACCGGACCTGGTGCCTATGACATGGATCTTGGCGGTGGAACACTTTGGGTTGTCAATGCCGAAGCGAATACACTAATCGCTATTGATCCTTATACTTTAAAAACTATAAAAACACTTGATTTGACAGGCATCCAACGTCCCCTTGCAGTCGCCTATCTCAGCGGAGAAACCTTTAGCCCAAAGGTTGTAGTGGGCTGTGGCCTAACTGGTAAACTATTGGTGATTAATGCAACCGCTGTTTTGGCCGGCAGTGGAGAACAGGCGATTGAACATGAAGTTGCCCTAGGCGGAAGCCTCACTCAATTTGTGCAACAAGATGATGACTTATGGGTGGCAGATGGCAAGCTTCGTAAGATCTACAAAGCTTCTATCAATACATTGGCACAAACCGGAAACCTTTCTAGCTTCTCCCAAATTGATGGGGTGCCTTTTGCAATCTCCGACATGACTGCCAATGAACAAGGCTTATGGGTTGCCACCGGAGATCAGCTCCGTTTGATTGATAACGAAGGCTTTATTGAAGGCTATGAACTCAATGTAAAACGCATTATTAGCGCTGACTCAAGCATTTATGGAGCGGATCAACCGGCACTTATTTTAGCGACAGGTTTGGATAATCAAACCGAAGACCCAAGAGTAGGTCACCACTTGATCGATACGAATCAAGAGTTGGTTGAAGATGTTGGCATTTCGGTCAGCCGACGTCTTCAAAAACTCACCAATTTTATTCAATATACCGAATAACCGTCCGTTATTACTAACATAGTATCTCATGTGATTATTTGTCAGTAGATTTAGTCAAACAAAACATGAGGCCAACTGAAAACTCTAAATTTAACGACTTTCCCGATATGTGAGGTCTCAAGTGATAAGTAAACAAAAACAACTTTTACTCCTAGGATTGAGCTGCTTTATGTATGCCTGTCCCGATACTACCGCCGGTGGAGCGGCCGGTACTGAAGCTGGTGGCGGTCTTGGAATTGGCGGTGACATGCTCTCTGGTACCGATGGTGGTTCTATGGGCGGTATGAGCACGGGTATGCCTTGCTTTGATGATAGCGAGTGCCCTGATGGTAACTACTGCTTTTATGATGAGTCCTTTAATAGTTATTGTATTGAAGGCTGCACAGAAGGAAGCTGTGATGGTGGCCGAGTCTGTGACTTAGAGAGCCGTGAATGTGTTTTCCCGCCTTGCGATAATGATGCCGAATGTCCGGAAGGTACCTATTGTAATGAGGCAGTCTGTGAAACGGGTTGTCGTCTTGATGAAGCCTGCCCTGGAGACAGCTATGACGAAGATGGTCGAGCGATTCTTTGTGACCCCTTAACTCGTGAATGTATAAGCCATAGCCCCTGCTGTGTTGAAGCTGATGGCGAAGAAAGCTGTGTAGCTGCAACGGCTGACCAATGCTCTGCACTTGAGGGACAGCTGATTGAAAATACTTTACTTTGTGATGACAACCCCTGTGGTTTGCGTTGTGAAGTCGATGTTGACTGTCAAACCTTAGATAGTAATGGTGCAACCTTTTACTGTGATCCAGTAGATCAGCGCTGTAATGAAGGTTGTCGTGAAGGAGAATGTGCTGGGGACCTAGTCTGTAATCCACAAACCCGCCTTTGTAGCCCACAAAATTGCGTTAATAGCGATGATTGTGCCGAAGGACAGTTCTGTAATCCGGTTGATTTAGTGTGTCAAAGTGGCTGTGGTAATGACAATGACTGTGAAGCCGGTTTTGTCTGTGCGAATAATGTTTGCTTAGAGAGCTGTAGTGATGATGCAAGCTGTGGTGAAAATCGTTATTGTGATAATGGTGCCTGTCGTGATGAATGCGCAAGCCACAATGACTGTAATGAAAATGAGGCCTGCAACCCTTTAAATGCTCAATGTGAAGCCGGTCTTTGTAGAGATGATGAAGCAGTAGGTGAGCTCAGTGGTGAGCCTAATAATACCTTTGCTGAGGCCTCTCGCTTAAATCTAGTCCCAGTGGCCTCAAATCCAGAGTTCTCATCAGCTCAAGCAAATGATCGTATCGTATGTGGAGGAGATATTGATCTTTATCAAGTGACCTTAGATCAAGGTGAGCGTATGCGAATTACTCTTTCTCATGAGGGTGGTGGCGACTTAAATATGCGTATTTTCAGTGCGAGTGATACTGCGATTCCCTTGGTTGAAACCAACAGCTTAGATATCCCCGAGATTCTTGAATTTCCTGGAGAAACCGAAGTAAGACCTGCTGATGATTATTATATTGAAGTCAGTGGCATGCTGGCGGATGATGTGCGCCTAAGCTATAGCCTTAGCATTCAAACCGCACCTTTGGGCAATGCCTGCTTCTTTGATGATCGAGAGTCCGCCGAAGGTGACAATGCACCCGAGCAAGCAACCGCACTGATTGCCGATGGGCTCACCACTTATAATGATGGCACAATCTGTGTAGGAGATGAAGATTGGTTCTCCATTCCACTCACCGTAAATGATGGCCTTGATATTGAGCTCAGAACAACCATTGCTTCTCAAGCTCTTCGCTTTGACTTATATTCTTCTAGCGAGCTTAACGCAGTGGGTGGCAATCCAAGTCCAACTTTCTCGGTAATCCTTGATAATAGTGTTGAAGATCCGGCATCCGGAGATCGTATTTACGCATTGAATATCCCATTCAACAGCGCAAGCTTTGAGGATGGTAATTGGTATTTAAAGATCAGTGGTGATGATCCAACTAGCA
Source organism: uncultured Myxococcales bacterium (assembly GCA_937146725.1). Lineage (GTDB taxonomy): Bacteria > Myxococcota_A > Bradymonadia > UBA7976 > VGTA01 > CAKZRU01. The sequence goes on along the minus strand of CAKZRU010000112.1, from coordinate 31,861 downwards.
CCTATGCAAACTATCGCTTAACCGTAGATCATGATGCCTCCGCAATTGTATGCCTTGCCGATCAGTATGAACCCAACAATGCTTTTGGTCAGGGGACCGACTTAGTATCAACTCTTATGCTTCCAGTCGATGATCAAGGCTACTTAGCGCAAGGACAGGATAACCGTATTCAAGCGGTGAGTTTATGCTCTGGTGATCAAGACTACTATTGCTTTGACCTTAATGATGGTGATCAAATCGAAGCTTGGATTATTAGTAACGATACGATCGGTAGTGGACTCGAAGTCAGTTTTGTCGATAACAGTGCTGGCCAAGTGGGTACCGAAGCTCGTCACACCCTCAATGGCGAAGACTTTGATGTAGCACTTTTCCGAGGTGCTCTTGGTGGACGTTATTGTGCGGTTGTTAATGGTTTAGGAAACTCACAAGGCAGTTATGAGTTAAATATTCGCCGTATTGTGATTGAGGGTGGTGCCTGTGCTAGTGATGAGCTTGATGGTGATAATAATATTGCCGATAACTCCACTGCATTAACTGATGTCAGTGAGAGTCAAGGCTTGCGCTTTGAGCAACGCAATGGGCTCATGTGTGGTGGAAATGATATTGCCGATTGGTATAGCTTCCCTGTTGCTGATGCGGGCAGTACCATTTGTGTGATGCTTGATGGCTTTGAACATGATGCTGTACTTGGTGGCTTAGATCTTGAGTTCTATGAGACACCGATTGAAAGTGGCACAACTTGTACAAGTGATGCGAATTGCCAAGGGATTCAAGCCGATGCCTGTATTGCTGGCTATTGCCAAGTCACCAGCGCACGTAGCCGCACTCAAGGTGATTTTGAAATGTTACAATTCCCCACGACTTTGGTGTCATCAGGCGAGCACTATGTAAAAGTAAACACCGATGGAACTGCAAGCTCAATGCCTTATGACTTGAGAGTTACTGTGACCCCTGGACGTGATGTCTGCCAGCCAGACTGGCAAGAAATTGGCGATCCTAATGATGATAGTCGCTTTAATGGCTATACCCCATCACGTGCTACCGCTCTTGGTTCGGGAGCAGTTGGCCTGTGTGATGCGTGGATTTGTAATAATCCCAATGGAGCCGATGATGAGGACTGGTATAAAGTCACTGTACCGCCTCAAGAAGATCGCACGATTGTGATTAACTTTGGAAGTAATTCAGACGGTCACCTCGATCTTCTTTTCTATGGTGAAACTCAAAACTCTCAAGGCAATGCAGAAGGCGTTTATAGCACAACGCCAAGCTACAACTACCAATGTATCAATGTGAAGGGTGGTTTGGTTGAAACTGAAATCGAAATGGGTGTTTTGAGCAGCTTTGGCTTTGTCGATGATGGAAATCAGCGTATTGACTATAGTTTCAAAGTGATTCCAACCGATTTAACCGCTAATCCGAATGGTGCTTGTGGTACAGTTGCAAGTGATGATGGGATTAGTGGTTTTGATCCTTGTACAAGCGCTGAGGTCTTTACCTTTACCGACCCCGAAAGCAATGAGACGATTTCGATCGTTGAAGGTTGCTGGCCGACTGTAAATCTACCTTAAGTCAAGCGAGGGCTTACACTCCACGGTTTCTAGATATAAATAGAGTCTAGATAGACTATGAGTCTGAGCTCCAAGTTGTCGTTTCAAATTATAGATCTAAATTATAGATCCAAGTTCTTATTCCAAGTCATTGTAACTGAGGCTACTTAGGCTTGCGTAATCATAATTTAAGCAATTACTCGTCACCCACCATAAAGAGCCATTATAATGAGAATATCTGTCGCGCTAAGTTTTTTAATCAGTGCAGTCTTTATATTTGCCTGCGATGATGAGCCAACTCCTAATATAGAAAGAGATCAAAGTCTGGCCGGAGAAATAGCCGGAGAAATGGCCGGAGAAATGGCCGGAGAAATGGCCGGTGAAGTCGCCGGAGAAATGATGCATCTCCCTCAAGAATATACTTGGCAAATCTCTACAGATGTTCAACTCAGAATTATAGATAAGCCCTTTAGCATACACTTAGAGCACCCTTATGGCGAAAGTCTAGAGCTGAGTGGTCGAGACTTGGGCTTTGGTGTAGTTGATGCACTGCAAGAGAGTAAAAGCTATGATCCATATTGGTTACATCACCCCTATTTGGGAAGTATTCCATCCCAATCTGAAAGCCTGCGTTGGGTTCATATTAGTGAGCTTAATCAAGAATTAGATTCCTTTGAAATTGTGGGCAATGAAATCAATCTTGAAGTTCTATTATCCGATGGGAAGAACACAACTTTAGCCCTAAAGTTTTCCGGAACCCAAAGCATAAAGCTGAGTTTAGCTTATCCAAATCAAGAATCAGCAGAAGCCGCCTTTGCTTACTGGCAAGCACCAGCGCGCGAGAATGAACAATTTTATGGACTAGGCGAAAGCTTTGATCATGTTGCTCGTCGAGGTACCTATCGTTCTTTGGGCTTTCAGCTTATTCCCAATACAGAGTCCGGCTATAATGAGGCGCATGTACCAGTACCCTTGTTGATTTCTACTCTAGGTGTTGCTTATTTTTTTGATACGGACTTACCTAGTTATTTTGATGTTGCCTATGAACAAGATGATCTCATTCGCGCCGAACAAGCTCGTCCTGATCCATTAAGTTTACATTTAATTTGGTCAGCACATCCAAGTGGTGCCATTAACGAATATTATGAACTGACCGGTCGACCCTTAGTTCCTCCTTATTGGGCCTTTGCTCCTCATTACTGGCGTAATGTTACGAGTGGACAGGCTGAAGTTGAAGCGGATATGACCCAAATGCGCCAATTAGGGATTCCGGGAGGTAATTTTTGGATCGATCGACCTTATCAACAAGCTTATATGGATTGTACCTTTGACCCTAATCGCTATGAAGACCCAAGCCGTATGCAAGCTCACTTTAGTGATTTGGGCTATAAAATGATCTTGTGGCATGCGCCTTACACAAGCGAAGCTTCGGATGCTTGGGAAGAAGCTGAATCTGGAAATTATTTTGTACAGGGCATGCTCTTTTTTATGAATTTTGGCAAGATCATGGACTTCACCAATCCTAATGCTATGGATTTATGGGCTCGCTTGTTGGAGCGCTTCAATCAACTAGGGGTAGCAGGCTATAAGCTTGATTATGGCGAAGATATACAAGTAGGCTTTGGGGGCAATCGTCTTCGCTATGACTTTTATGATGGCAGTAACGAACTCACTATGCATCATCGCTATGCAACCTTTTATCATCGAGCATATTTAAATACGATGCCACTTGCTCAGCCTCGAGCCAACACTGAACTTTTAGCACCGAATACAAATCCACATCAAGTCGATGGCTTTTTATTGGGACGAAGCAGTACGCATGGTGGACAGCAATATGTACATGCACTTTGGCCTGGAGACCTAGATAGTGATTTTAGACCACATCTTGACGAAGATTATTGGGTAGGTGGTTTACCGGCCGCCGTGATTGGTGGCTTAACTCTTTCGGTCAGTGGCTTTCCCTTTTATGGTTCTGACACTGGAGGCTTTAGAAATAATCGACCTACACAGGAAGTCTTAATTCGTTGGGCTTGGCAAACTGCCTTTAGTGCAATTATGCAAATCGGTGGCGGTGGAAGCAGCCACTTCCCATGGGCTGAAGCCGGTGAGACAGAAGAAGTGTATGATGAACAAGGTATAAACTTAATGAGAGAAGCGACCCGATGGAATATACGGCTTGCTGACTATCGTTTTAGCCATGGTTTACTGGCCCGAGAAACAGGTCGTCCCTTACTACAGCCCTTTGGTTTTGCTTATCCACATGATGGTCGACATCCTGATGATGCCTATTTACTTGGCCCCGATTTATTAGTCGCCCCAATCATTACAAGTAATGCACAGCGTTCAGTTCCCATCCCAGATGGTGTGTGGCTTGATTTTTGGAATTCGGAAGTGATCACTGGTCCTAGTGATATTGAACGTGAGGTTGAACTTGGAAGCCAAGCCCTATTTTTAAGAACAGGTGCCATCATCCCCTTACTTCATCCCGAAGTACACACCCTTAATTCCGTAAATCGCGAGCGTGATGAAGTTGATAGCACCACAACCATAGATCAACTGAGTCACCCTTTAACTTGGCTGTTGGTGCCTCCAGCCGAGGAAAGTCGGCAAGAAGAATATATAAACCATGAAGGAACTCGAATTTTACTGAGTGCAAGTCAAGTTCTTATCGAGCCGGTGACCAATAGCCCATATCCTGCATTTGAGCTCGACATACGCCATGATCCAAGTTTTGAGTTTTCAGAACTACAAGTGAATGATAGCCCTCTCTCTTGGGTGGATGAGGAAGATCAAGATAACTGTTCTGCTTGTGTATGGTATCGAAATAATGGACGTCTTCATGTTCGTTTAGATGCGCATATGACTGCACCTCAACTCATCACTTGGCAATAAGCCTATGACAGCTAAACTCAAGTTTCAAAGCAACTTATTTTATTGAGTTTACACTTACAAGCTGATTCCAATTCGAGTACCACCTCTCAGTACCCATGTTGAATCCTGATCAAAGAAATGCTCACCCCCGATCCAGGCCATAATATGAGGAAGTACACCAAATACCCTTAGGGGACTCACTCCAAAACTAAGGGCAATACGGCCACCATAACGACCTTGACTCATCGTTTGGTCATCAAAGCGAGCGACGGGTGTAAGTTCCACGTCGACTCGCAAGTTGTCCCACCAGCCTCTTACAATGAATGGTACACCGGCTGCCCACTGGGCTTTGAGTGAACGTCTTCCTTGCTCATCTTTAGGAAAGGTACTTGCCCCACCAGCTTCCAAGCCTAAACCAAGTCCCCAAGTGGGCGTAAATCCATATACACCGATTAATCGACCCTGAGCAGCTCCGCCAAGAAATAAGTTCTTTTTGCTCTTTTGAAGCTGTAAGCCTCCCATGGTTTCAGCCATGAGTTGAAAACGACCTGCATCGCGGTGGATTCCCAAAAAACTGTCCGTTTTATCCAACCAAAAAGGGCACTTATCCTTATATTTTTTGATATGTTGTAAAGCTTGTTGAATACGTTGTTGATGCAAGAGTTCTTTAAACTTACGATTGCTTTTAAAATGAGCTTTACGGCGCTTTTGAGCCTTATAATAAGATTGAGCAGATTGCTGTTCAAGTTGGGCTTTGACCTTTTTTTCAAGTAAAAGTAAAGTTGCATCATTAAGCTGGCAATATACTTCGGCAAGCTTAGGGGTAATCTCTTGAAGTGCATGCTGATCAATCACCCAATCGACCCGTTCTTGAGCGGTGACGATACTTGACAAGTCCAAATATGCGGTCAAAACAGCATTTTGAGTTTGTTGCTTAATAATCTTCGGCTCTGAAACTGTTTTAGCATATGCTTCAAGCAGACTTAGTGAGAAGATGATTCCCCCAAATAAAGTTAAGCAAACCTTAAGAGATAAGTTCCTATAATATAGAATATTTAATCGCATAGACTAATCCTGTAATGATCACATTTAAAAGAGTATAACCTCTTCTGATTAAAGAGACTAGAAATAGTACTTGACGCTTAGATTTCTTTTGCATATAAACAGTGAGTCTTTGGCGATGTGGCCGAGCGGTCTAAGGCAACGGTCTGCAAAACCGTCTTTCATCGGTTCGAATCCGATCATCGCCTTTTAGAAGATATTAAACACCAAACGATTTAGCTTTACAGCTAAGTGTTTGGTGTTTTTTTTTTGCGTATTTAATCAGATATTTGCTTTTTTCAGTTCATTGAGATCAAAGTTACTCATAAAACATGAAAACTTTTTTGACTCTGTGCTATCATAATTTAAATATATGCATACTTGCCTTAATAGGAGTAACTTGTGCAGTGTACTAAATGTAAAATGATGGTGCCTGCAGGCTCAACTAACTGTGTAATTTGTCAGACACCCGTCACACAGTCTTCTCAGCCTGTAGTAAGTAACAAGCCTTTGAATATGGGACTGAATACTCATAAAAACTTACACAGCAAGTTTTCTGCTCCTCATCAGCGTATGAATGTGAACAAGAGCAATGTTGCTCCCTCTCTTCAATCTACTCCTTTATCTGCTCCAGCACCGGTTTCGGCGCCTGCAACATCTACCCCAAGCCCACTTAACTCGAAATCTGATATGCCAAGCCAACCGGCTCCTGCAAATACTGAAGTCAGTGCGCAGGGTCCACTTAAAGATTTTCTCAGTGCTGGAGGTACACTTGACCATAAGTTTAAACTTAATAAGGAAATTGGCCGAGGAGGTATGGGCTTTGTATATCTTGCAACCGATCTAAGTTTAAATCGCTCGGTCGCGATTAAAATCTTACCACCACACTATAATGATGATCAAACGGTTGTAGGACGTTTTCAAAGAGAAGCGAGAGCTATGGCTTCTCTTGATCACGTCAATATCGTGACGGTCTATTCGATTGGCTTTTATGCTAATCTACACTACTTTGCGATGAAGTATTTACCGGGAGAAACTCTAGCACATACACTAAAGCGAGTGTCTCTTGGTAAGCGTGCCCCTCTCAGTCCACTTGAGGTCATCGATCTTATGATCCAAGCATGCAATGGTCTTGAGCATGCCCATAATAAAAGTCTTTTGCATCGAGACATCAAGCCCGGAAACCTTATGCTGAGTCCGGAAGGTCGACTTTGTATTATGGATTTTGGGATCGTTAAACGTTTGGATGACTCTGATTCAATAGGTCTCAAAACCGCACATGGAAAAATCTTTGGTACGCCTGAATATATGCCACCAGAGCAGGCTATGGGTAAGGGCGATTATTCTCCTGCTTCTGATCTGTATGCGCTGGCTGTCGTTGGTTATGAATTATTATGTGGCGAATTGCCTTATGTTGCAGATACACCTATTGGGATCATCATTCAGCATATAAGAGCCGAAGTTCCTTCTCTTAAAGGTAGAGCCTACAATCAATACCCTTTGCTTGAAGCAATCTTTAAAAGATGCTTGGCCAAGGAGTCTCAAGATCGTTATACAAGTGCTGCCGAACTGCGTACGGCACTTATTGCAGCTCAACAAAAGCTATCCACACCTCACTTTCAAGATATTCCTCACTCAGAGACTAATAGTATGCACGATGAGGACTTGGATTTTATTGATGAAATCGATAGCTTAATGCTTGAAAGCGATGACTTGTTTGCAGAAGACTTAGGTCCCAATCAGATTGGCAGTACCCAAGCTTCACATCCTCCCTCGGCTCAGCCTGCTCAGCCCCAAAGCAAAGCTTTACCCACACCACCTTTGCCAACTGTATCTGCGCCCGAAACGATTTCCCCCAACCAATCCAACATGTCTGCACCAGCAACTCTTGGCTTAGAGTCCCGACCCACAACAAGTTTAAAGCCTGCTTCATCAAGGCCAGGACACTATACAAGACTACCCATCAAGAGAAAGTAAGCATAGGCCTGTTTGTTAAATGAGCTTTAGCTTTACTCCATACTTTTGGCATCATAACTTACTGTATTTTTACAAAAAACTGCTTTTCATTTTAAGTTTATGCTTGGCATGTAGCTTTGTTCAAAAGCTGTTTGATCATAACTGTTTTGCCCAATCTCTCAACTCAAACTCACCTACAAAAAAGTTTGAGTCCACAGAAGATGATCAAAGTGAGACTCAAGACGAAATTGAGGATCAGCAGAGTAATGACGGTGAAATTATTGTACGAGAGAGTGTAGTACAAAGCGAGCGCGTTAAGCTTGAGCACAATAACCTAAAAGATTTATTAAAAAGGCAAGGAATGGCTACTTTGTCTATGGGCGGAGAAGGTTCTCGTTTAGAGATACAAATCCGAGGAGGAACTGGTGCTCAAGCAGGGATTTACTTAGATCAAATCCCCCTTCATGGACTAAGGTCTAGAGCCATTGATCTTAATTTATTTGCGCTTGATCTTTTTCAAGAAGTTCAACTCCAAGCCGGTGGACAAGGTGCACTTGAAGGTTCAGGCGCAATGTCGGGCTCGATTCGTTTTGTGCCTCAATCTTTAAAAGTAAATGAAAGCTCAAGCCTGCTTAAACTTCAAGCGAGCACTCAAGGTTATGCTCAATTCAGTGGTTTAACTCAAACACAGTTGAATCGTAATCATAGTGCTCTTTTTACGATTGCCCTAGGTGGAGGACCTAACCAATATTCGTACAGGAATCAATATGGTGCTAATCAACGCAGACAGTACTCTGACTTTCGACGACTCGCCGGTTTAAGCCAGATCACCAGCCAATGGAAATCATGGAAGTTAATTAGTTTATTTGGCGCGGGAGATCTTGAGCGCGGCGAGCCAGGTCCTGAAACCTTTTCTTTACCTGAGCGAAGAAGCCATCAGTATTCACGCTTCATTTCTGTGTCTGCCTATTCACCAAACTATCGTTTAAAGCATGGTGTATTTTATGCTCTTTTACATAGTTCTTTTCTTGATAGTTTTTATGGGTTTCATGAAGCTTATCCCCTGTGGCAAAGTCAATCAACTGCCCAAAATGAGTTTCAAGATCAACGTACCCTGCTCAAAGCGACCTTAAACTATGATCGAACTCATTATCAAACCGCTCTTAGAATTGAGTTCAGCGATACTCAAGCAAGGCTTAGCAATATTGATGCACAGCGTTTTCAAGCCGCATTTATCCCAAGAGTCAAATATCAACTCTCACCAAAGCTTCACCTAGATCTAGCCACGCGCTTAGATTTAAATACTGAGCGTCATAGTCAAATTGTTCCTTCTGCAACGCTGCTCTATCAACCAGCTCAGTTCAATGCATGGCGCTCATGGCTCAAGTGGAGTCGTGTTTGGCGTGATCCTGGTTTTGATGAGCGATATTTAATTGGTCCAAGCTTGGTACCCAATGCCGAACTACAGCCAGAGTTTGGACAATGGCTAGAGTGGGGAACATCCAAAAGCCTAACTTACCGTTTCAATGGTCTTCGACTTAAGCTCAAAGGCTCGTGGGCACTTTTTTATCAAGACTTTGAGCAATTGATTCATTATGTACCTATTGATCCCTATCGTATTCGTGCGGAAAATCTTGCCGGCGCTCGCCTCTATGGCTCAGAAAAACAAGTCAGTGCTCTCCTATTTATGAAGCGTTTTCGAGTTGTTAGTGACACTCGGATTAACCTTCTCAATCATAAGCTGAAATCAGCACCTTTCACAGCACTTCCTCTTCGGCCTCGGGTCATGGCAAATAGTCGGCTTGGATTAAGAACAAAAGTCATCGATGGCTTTATTGAACTATGGAGTAGTATTCACTACCGAGGGGCAACAACGATTGATCTTTTTGCTGAGCGTAGCTTGGCTTCACGACATATTATTAGCATTGGCCTCAATCGAACTTGGATCAGTCAACAAACTCAAATGACAAGTCAAAGAGATCAACCAGCAACTCATTATCAATTTTCAATAAAATTAGAAAATATTGGTGATCAAAATCAGTATGACTTTGCTTTACAGCCTATACCAGGGCGCAGTTTTTGGTTTGCTTTAGCAAAAAAACTTTAATTTTTTTTGAACCTAACAAAAAAATAAACCAATGATTTATAATGCTTAGGTAAAAACTAAACAAAATTTCAGTATTTTTTGTTTTTCTTCTTGCGTCACAAATAGATCGGTATATATGTTCATGTAGTACAACAGAACACAAGATCAGTAAACTTATTTTCAGTACTGAACAAAATTCACATTCTTTAAAACAGACTTTTACAGGGATATAAAGATGATGAAATCAAAGAAAACTCAGACCAAACTCTCACTTCTATGGCTCAAACATTTTGAAGTTCGTGGCCTTATTCTAGGTTTTGTTTATGTATTGCTCATGATTTCTATTGGGCAAATCAGTCATCAAAAAAACAATTTAAATCATCAAAAGTCTGCCAATATCGGAGAAGGCTTAAACCTTAGTCATCTACTCAAAGATGTAAAAAAGGTTAGACGAGAGTCCCGTTATGACTCAAAGATCGCTGAACTGAGTGCTTCACTTCTTGTAAGAACACGTTATGAACAGTGTTCCGCCTTATTAATTGATGAGCAAATGATTATTACTCAAGGGGACTGTGCCCAGTCTTTGGGTTTTGATCACCTCCAAGGACAGACTTGGCGAGTAAGTTCAAATCAATCTAATCGAGTCAAGCACCTCCAAAATGATCATCGCTTACACGCTAAGGTTATTAAGAGTCAGGTTCATCCCAATTTAGGCCTAGCTGTTCATCTACTTGATCAAGCTTTACCTTATGCGCCTTTAAACTTACCCAAAGCTCAACATTCTTATGGCTATCATGAGTCGGGAAAACTTAATCTTACTCAGATTAAAAGTAGTGAGTTTGCAGGTTTTATCGTTTATAGGCATCCGACTAATGGCAAGCTTATTCTTTCAGGAAAAAAGCAAAAAAGTCGTTACATACCTTTTAATTCAGAGGCATTGGCTTGGTTGGATTCTAGCCAGCAGAGTCTTTTAGAATTCAAGGCAGCTATGCCCAAAATTGAGAAGCCAAGCTTTTCACCCGACACACAGCTGATCATTTCTAAGCTCTAATCAGTGATGACTAATCATTGAGCGCCCGAGCTCTCAAAAGATGCGCTAAGTTTTGTAAAGTCTGTAATTGCTTAGCTCGAGCTAATATTTCTTCAATCTTTTCAAAGGGTAAAAGATATAGTGTCGTCGGACTCGAAACACGAGCAGTGGTTAAGTTGACACCATCGCCCAAGGCTAACTCTAAATTAAGAATCTCTCCACGACCTACACTTTGAACCACTCTATCTTCGCATAAAACTTCAAGCGAACCTCGCCCCACCACAAAAAGAAGCGAAATCACTCGATTGGGCCCATAGATTGTCGCGCCGGTATCCAAATAACGTTTTGTGGCAATATCGATTAAAAACATTAAGTCATGATTAGATATATCTTGGAACAAGGCATGAGCACCCAATAAAGCATGTAGGGTGTGTCGCTCTGCATATCTTTCAACCTGACGTTGTAAGTCTGGATAGGTCGCATTCAAAGGATTTAAAACAGTACTAGGGATAAAAAGGACTAAAGCTTCGGTTTCGGCACTGAGGCGTTCCTCCCAAATCTTACTTTCCGCCCATTCCATGGCACCAAAAACATCACCCGGAGTCAGCATCGCAATCGAAACCCACTTTAAAGCATCCATCCATTCTACTTTCACTTTACCACCAAGAATAAAACTCAGTCCTTGGCATGGATCACCTACACTGTTTAAAGAGGCACCAGCTTGATAATGAATTCGACGGCCTAATTGCAATAGACGTTTCTTAACCATTGGAGACAGATGTTTAAACACACCACCCAAAGGTAAACTAAACTTTGTACTGACAAGTTGAGGACCTGTGCCTACACGCTCATCAATCGCTTCAATCGTTGTATACTGTCTTTGCTGGTTTGATAGATCAGGGTCAGCAGTTTCTACATCAAGCTCACTGATTGATTCTTCCAAAGCTTCATCGAGGGTTTGATCATCATCTCGGGTAAAAGACTGTTTATTTGCAACATTTCTGGGGAGATCAATTCTTTTTTTCATTCTAGATACCTCGCTCGACTCTTTCAATCTTTATGCTTATTCAACACAAGACTGAAGCTGACTGATCCATAATGATAAAAGAGCTACACCATTAAAGTCTATTAAATGTGAGCCAACCGGTGGCATTTGATATTCATCTCGGCGATTTGCTCTCACAACAATTAGACTTTTTTCGGGATCTCCCGGAACTAAATGCTTGGCGCCTTCAATCTCCAAGTCCCCATGCAATGGGCTCACATTGCATAACTGTGTTTCATTGAAAGGAGTTGTATATCGGAGGTCTAGCTCCACTGTTGGAGCCCCGCCCGGCCGATGACAAGGCGCACAATTAATATGTAAATATGCCCGAGCCTGTTTCGCAATGTCATTGGACTGTATCTCATCAGCAGAGCGACTTGTCTCATCACGGCTCAGCGATCTAAAACTGGGTAGTTCACTTGGTTGCTGTGGTAAATCAATATAGCCTGCTTCGGCAAATGCCGTCAGTTGTTCATACCAACCTGATTCATGACTAATTCTGCGATTAAGCTGAGACAACTCTAAACCCAACGTTCGATTTGAAGCTGCCGTGTGACACTGCAGGCATTGATCTTGGCTTAAGAACTGCCATGTTTGTTCACCTCTTGGCCCAAGGTAAGTTTCAGTCTCTGCACCAGTCAGTAGATAGGCTTCATCTTGAGCCTCATTCCACTTATATGTATAGCCAACCCAACCCCGTTCACTATGATGCATTAAACGAGTTTCAAAACGCTTTCTTGGACCATCATTGGGGCTCAAATAAAAAGTCTTCACTAAGACTGTATCTCGAGGCATATCAAAGCCAAGTCCGGCCTCTCGGAAAGACATCTTGCTTCCGCTCGGAAGCGCAAATGCTCTTTCTTTTTCAGCTTCATCGCTCCAAAAAGGCATATTTACATAATAAGGAATTACGCTTTCTGCTAAGCGACCACTTGCCATATCTGCATAACATCCGGTTTCACTCAAACGCGTCGGAAAGGCCTGAGCAGGAATATTACTATTTGCTGAGACAAGTTTTAAAACACTCGGTTGATCAAAAGTAAGCAAGCGTAGCTCACCCTCAAGGGTTTCTCCAAAACTTGTAAAGCGATGATTACTTGCTGCCAATGTTAAGCGTTCTTCTGGATTTTCTAAGGGAAAGGCCATGACCTTATTTGTTTCAAAGTCCGAAAAAACATAATGGGCTCTCAAGCCAGGAAGCGCTTCTCCTCTATATACAAAACCACCGGTTATGGAGCGTCCAACATCATGATTGTAGCTATGGACGGGGGCTTGATAGGCATTTAGGTTACACCCATCAACAAAGCACTCAGGGCCTTCGACAGGTCGCCATCCATAATTTTTACCATTTTCGATTAAATTAACTTCTTCCCAACGGTTTTGCCCAACATCTGCAGCCCATAAATTACCGTTTTCACGATCAAATGACATTCTCCAAGAATTACGTAGGCCCCAAGCCCATACCTCTGGAAGCCCACCCTCACTAGTGCCACAGCTATTTTGTACAAAGGGATTATCTGGCGGAATAGAATATTCTTTCTGACAGCGATCATCGGATACATTGACATCAATTCTTAAGATTGACCCCAAAAGAGTTTCCGGTCGTTGGGCATGGTTTACCGGATCTCCTGCCGATCCCCCATCACCTAAACTGATATATAAATACTGATCATGGCCAAAGCGAATATCGCCACCATTATGATTGGAATAGGGCTGTGGAATCTCCATAAATACAAGTTCGGAGTTTCGATCCACACTTGGTACTCGCTCACGATCTCCTAAATCACTAATACGCCAACGACTCAAGATCGAACAACGAGCAGCGTTACTTGAAGCACAGGCTGATGAAGAATAATAAGTATAAAGATAAGGCTGTGAAGCGAGAGTAGGATGAAAAGCGACCCCTAATAGCCCTTCCTCATTTCCGACTCGACTCACGGTTAGGTCAAAAAAGAGCGCAGGTTCTTCGGTTGGGCGTGCCTCATCATAAGCAAAGATTCGGCCGCCTTGTTCAGCCACAAAAGACCATGGCACAAGTTGGGCATGTTCCCCGTACCAAAGTGGTCTTTGAAAACGGTGTGCTGTTGCCTCAACTAAGTTTAAATCTCCTAGTGGTGGGGGTGGGGGGAGTTGACAGCTTTGCACTTGTGGTCGTGAAGCAAATGGATTAACGACTTCGCCTTCTTGAGCCGGAGGTCGTTCAACAGCGACGAGCATATCATTCTCGAGGTTAATCACTTCACCACCGACCTGATCTATATTAGGATTCAAATAGATCGGTTCATTAGTACATCCGATCACCATACATAAAAAGTATAAAAAGTAGAAAGAATGGTGAACACTATAACCATTTGCATGTCTATTGATCGCTTGCTTCATGACTCTCCCCTTTCAAGCTGAGTTGGTTCAACGAGCATGTTCACTGCTGCTGCTCCTCGCGTTGGCTGGTCTTCGGTAGTAAGCTGTTTTGGCTGTCCAAGAATAAGGTTAATCAATTGACGCGTTCGCCAACTAAGATAGCAAGAGGTAAATGGAATTGCCTCTTTTAAATCAAAATAAGGGTTTTTTAACTTACCTAACTTGACCAGCATTAGCACCTGCTCAGCTACACTCACCGGACAGCCACTAATTCTAAAGACATCTCCTGCCGAGTAAAAAAGAGCTTCCATTTTGGCCATTTTGACAAAAATATCATCACTTTTTGCCTCTCGTGGCTCTATACTCGCCCGATCAACAACCTGTGAATCTAAGTGAATTAACTCACCATGAAGTTCACCTTTGTATTCAGCACAATCTCCAATAAAGATGACTTTTTCACCAGGCTTGGGCTTAATTTCTCCCTCATATCGCCCAAAAACTACATGAACCGGCTTTAATTTTTGGTCCACCTCATCATCACTTAGTCTTAGGATCTCAATGGCTTCTTCTAAAGCCCCCGGACAGCCTCCCCAACAATAATCTTCATCCCCATCTGGGGGTGGTTTTCCACCATATGCCTTAATGGAAGTGCCCTCAAAATAGTCTTCGACTCGAATCAGTCCAACCCTAAAGCCTTTGGCGGCTGCCTTAGCGCGTTCTAGGTCACCAATAATCTTGATTTGATCAAGCTCAACTGGTCCAAAACCGTGTTCATAGGCCAAGCGTATATGTGGTACGGAAAGTGGATCAACCCCAATGATATGACAACAGACAGCATCAAAAGCCACTTGGTTATTCCCCATAATCACATGGCCCAAGTCAAAGGGAATCGGTGTAAGCATACGCCCTTCACCGGCAGTAATCGCATCGATCGCAATAAATTGTGGTTGCAAGATATACTGCAAGTCCAAAATCTTACTATTAAGACGATGGTCATGGTCAATTAAGCGATGCTTATCATCTTGTATACCGATATAGTTTTTTAAGCTAAAAGTGACTGTGGTCCATGGATGTGCCTTAAACTTTGGACAGTTCACAAAAAAGTCTGCTTGAGCGATAGGTTGAGGCGTAAAAAGTCGTTCTCTGAGTCGATCGGCATGCTTTAACTCGATTTCTACCTGAGGCACTTCATCAAAGTGATACAACTTATAACCTACTTTTTTGGCCATTTTATAATAGCCTGCCCCTCGATATGCAAAGCGAGTAGGCATGGTAATCCCACAGCGTTCTCCAATCGCCCATTCGCTCATTGACGGTAGGGTCAAACTTTGAGCTTGGTCCGCCTCTACCCTTGCTCGCCGATCCTTAAGTGCTAAAGCGACAGCCTCGGTAAACTCGGGTCGGGTAAAGGCGTGAGGAAAACGAGAGCCCGAGGCGACAACATTGGGCTTAATCAAAGTTCGTCCCCAAGGGGTTAGGTTTAAATGATCCAAAGCAAAGTTTATATGCTGTCTGATCTCTTCTGATTTGTATTGCGCTTGGGGACAGAGAATTACAGTTGCTTCTGTCATTGGAGTTCTGCTTATTTTGAGCATTTTTGCTTCTCTCTCCATACAAGATGATTCTTGATCTTTATTATTTTTCTCTTAAATATACTGATTTAAATCAAACTCTCTATTGAAAAAATAAGCGACAAATCAGTTTTAAATCGCTAGGATACTAATCGATCAATCATTGAGTCGATCAATCATTGGGTCGATCATAATCATTTCATTAGTCTTTTACCTTCTAATTTTACTACATGGGCCGATAATGAGTAACGCTTCAGCAATGCTACTTAAAGGACTTAATCAAGAGCATCAAGGTCGCATTTTTGAGATTAAAGATACCCTTATGATGGGGCGTTCTCGTAAATGTGATGTGCTTTTAGAGGATGGTTTAGTAAGTCGTAACCATGCTGTATTTGAGATTGAAGGCCAAAGAT
The DNA here is from genome assembly GCA_937146725.1 of uncultured Myxococcales bacterium. Taxonomy (GTDB): domain Bacteria; phylum Myxococcota_A; class Bradymonadia; order UBA7976; family VGTA01; genus CAKZRU01. The sequence goes on along the minus strand of CAKZRU010000112.1, from coordinate 15,943 downwards.
TATACCTAAGCGACTTATCGAGTCGTAATGGGACCTTTCACAACCAAGAACCCATCGAAGGAAAGGTTTTACTCAATCATGGTGACAAGGTTCGCATCGGACGTTCTGAGTTCATCTTTTTAGATCCAAATCTACTTTCGGCTAGTCATTTTGAGTTAGTTGATGATGCAGACTATACTTTTTCAGAACCGGTCATCAAAAAAGACCTTACGATCAATGCAGCTCACATTACCGATTCATTTCTGATTCATGAACGGCGGGGTGGTTCTAGCGATGATCACGAGTCTCCCGTATCAGAGCTTGAAAAAAGGGGCCCTCAATGGTTTGAAGTCTTATTCTTAATCAATCGAGAGATTCAAACACAAACCGATATCAAAAAGATGAGCCTAGCTGTATCTCAACGCTTACTGAGCGTACTTGATGGAGATCGCTGTATTGTTGCTCTCATCGACGGAGAAGGCAAGCTAGACTTACACTCAATTTGTGAAGCAAACCCTAATCCCGAGAAAAGTACACCTGTTAAATTAAGCAAGGCCATTATGGAACAGGTGATTGAAGGCCGCTGTGCGATCAATGTCAATGATATTAGTCAAGATAAGCGCTTCGAAGAATCTAACTCTTTATTGCTGTCTAAGATTAGATCATTTCTCGTTGCACCCATCATGATTGGTAGTCAAGTTTTAGGACTCATCGAGGTCAGTCGCTCAGATGTGGTCAATGCCTTTAGCGAAGCCGGCTTGGACTTATTATCGGTTGTTGGTTCAATGATTGCTGGGGCGATCAAATCTAATGAGCAACTCCAAAAACAAGAAGCACACATCAAAGAGCTCACCGAAGCTCAACGACAATTACAGTTGGCTCAACAAGATCTTGTTCGTAGTCAACAGCTTGCTGTTTTGGGACGTATGGCTTCAAGTATTAACCATGAAATCGGTAATCTTTTAATGCCGTTACTTGAGCATCATACCAATCAAGTGGATGATGATGAAGATGACTTTGAAATGTTTACCTCTGAAGAATTGGCCTACAGCTGTACACAAATTAAAAGCCTCATCGAAGATATTAAGCATTTCTCAAGAGGTACTGACCGCTTACCTCAAATGAGCCGCTGCGATCTAAGTGAGCAAGTTGTAAAAGCGACTCGCTTTGTACAAATCGACCGTGATCTCTTTCCACGATCCGGTCCTAATAAAATTGAGTTTACTCTCGACTGCCAAGGCAATCCAAAAGTCATTATTGATCCTTTACAAATCGGTAGAGTGATTATCAATTTACTACGTAATGCTGCGCAAGCTATGCGTGGACAAGATGAACCGGCACGCATCGAAATACGTGTTGGCTCCGATGCTGGTGAAGCCTTTGTTGAAGTTCAAGACAATGGACCGGGTATACCAGAGGAAGTTCGGAATAAGCTCTTTGAGCCCTTCATTTCAACCAAGGGTGAACAAGGCCTAGGGCTAGGCTTGGATATCTCTCGAAAGATTGTCATTAATCATGGAGGTACTTTGGACTTCCGACTTGATGAATATAGAGGTACTATTTTTAAGATCAGCTTAGCTCTAAACCCTACCCTAAAAAGCGCAACGCCTGAATTGATCAACCAAATTTCCTCATTACCCTCTATTCCCACCGTAAGTGATGAAATCACCAAACCTTAGCGGGTAAGGATACATCATGTCGACCCATGACCGGCTAGTCTCTCACCAAGGGTCAGCAGTTCTATGGCATAAAAAGTTATATACTTTTGGTGTGTATGGATTGGTGATTTCAACTCTTTTAAGCTTATTTATAGGCTCAGAGAGTACTTGGACTGAAAACTTTTATGCCTTTTGGGCTGGCCCTATTTCTTCTCAAAATACCGCGATCATAATGTGGTGGGTCAGAGTTCCACAAATCTTAACGGCTTTGTGTGCGGGTGCTGTATTAGCGACATCTGGCGCTGCCATGCAAAATCTTATGCGCAATGATTTGGCTGATCCTTACTTAATCGGGATTGCCTCTGGTGGAGGGCTTGGTGCTGCCTTAGCGATTGCAAGTGGCTTAGTTGATCTTTTGGGCTTACCAAGCTTGGCTTTATGTAGTTTTTTAGGGGCCTTATGTTCAAGTGTTTGGATCGATTTGAAAGCAAGAAAACTCAATGGACAACAAGCGAGCCATGACCCTGCTCTATTAGTTTTAACCGGTGTTGCACTTAACCTCTTCTTATCAGCGTTATTGACTTTAACAATTGCACTCAGTGGAGAGCGCTTGGGGAGTATATGGCGGTGGCTCGTTGGTCATATCGCTGTTTTAAATTGGTATGAACTAGGTATATTAATGGGGATTAGCTTACTCAGCCTAAGGCTTTTGCTAAGTCAAAGTAGAGCCTTAGAGCTTTTGGCCAATGGCCCTGAAGTGGCGTGGAGCCTTGGACTCAATGTCAAAAAAGTTCGTAATCTTACGCTTATTGCTTGCTCTTTAGGGGTTGGTACGGTGGTTTCCTATTGTGGTATCATTGGTTTTATCGGCCTACTTATTCCTCATTTCCTTAGACCTTTACTAGCAGGAAACAGTCAGCAACTATTAAAGTTTTCGATGGTTTTTGGAGCCTGGTCTTTATTGCTTTGTCATCTTGCTTCCATGCTATTTCCGCTTAATATTCCAATTGGCGTAGTCACCGGAGTTTTGGGTGGAGGAACATTTCTAATCACCCTGCAACAGCAAGGTGTAAACCGTTAAGTTTATATTTATGACCCAAGACATTGACACAGTCAGTTCCACAATCAGCTCCAAACTCATCCAACTACAAGATGCTTATGCTCAATTTGGTCTAAAACAGAAAGTCAATCTTGGGTTTCAAGCGGGGCAATTTATCAGTTTAATCGGTTTAAATGGTTCCGGTAAGTCATCCTTACTGAAATTAATTTGTGGCTTAAACTATCGCAGTGGTGTGTTAAACATTAAAGGTCAAGCCCTAAGAAGCTTACCAGCTCATAAACGAGCAAGAGTCTTGAGTTACTTGCCACAAAATCCTCCGGTTTCTACGCACTGGACAGTTCTAGAACTGATCAAGCAAGGCCTTTATCCTCATCAAGCATTTTATGCTCAAGATATTAATCTTCACCAAGAAGAACAAAAAAGGATTGAAAGCACTTGTAAAGAACTAAGCTTAGAACCATTACTCAATCGTACTTTGGCTCATCTCAGCGGTGGAGAACTACAAAAAGCACTCATTGCTCGTTTGTTGATTCAAGATTGTCAGATTATTCTTCTCGATGAACCATTGTCAGCCTTAGATTGGCCCAAGCAAGAAAGCATTCTAAGAATACTCAAAAAACAATGTATTGAGCATAATGCTTTGGTGATCATAGCCATTCATGACCTAAACCTAGCTGCTCTTTACAGCGACCACTTAGTCTTACTAAAAGATGGTTTGATCTTAGCTCAAGATCACCCCCAAGCGATGTTTAATTCCAATTTGATCAAGACTTGCTTTGAGGCAGAAGCATTACAAGTTTCTCACCCTCAACACGATTTAAAACAAGTTCTACCCTGGGGCTTAAACTCATAATCATTAAGTCGTTATATAGAATTAGACTTAATCAACTTCCAAAGAGTGAGTGTTAACAAAAGCCCAAACGCAAAAAGCACCATTTGGTGCTTTATTTACTGCTTTCTGACAACATAGTTTTTAAGACCTAGCATCCGATCTATTTACATGTTTTCAGAACACTTTACTTGCTCGACCGAGCCGTCTACTTAAATGCTTAACGAGTAGGCATCTCGTAGTTACATTTTTCGCAAAGCCAATACATCCCACTAGGTTGGCTGTGTCGTACGAATTTAACGACGACCATCTTGGGATTGTTGCATGACGGGCACTCTTTGCTTTTACCGGCGTCACGGTCAGTACGGATAGCAAGCTTAGCTGGACGTGTACCCATGAAGCTTCTCCTTTATGAACTTGTGCAGTATAATACCGCACTCAAATGTTGATTGGATGATAATAAACTTGGATGCGGATATTTACTCATCATGAGCCAACTGTCAAGGGCTAAGTCAGTATCAAGAGCAATCTTAGCCAAAAAAATTATAAAAATTGGCTAAAGTCGGTTTCTAAAATAGAAGCATCAATATTTGAATCTTCACCATCTTCCCTTAAATATTGCTCATGAAACAAAATACCTAACTTACTATTTTCACATAGTTTTTCAGCTAGGCGCTCAATCGACAATGGTGGGGACTTGTGAGTGTCAATTGTGTTGATCGTTTCGTGAGCATCAAGAGATTTAATTTGCTTCGTTTTATACATATTAACAATCTCTGGATGGCTATGCAAAAGACTTAAGGTTGGCACGCTTACACCAGAAATCACAAAAAGCTCGTCATATGGAATTGATAAAGCAATGGTGGTATATCGATCGCCAAACAGAGGAGTCAAAACTAAGAATTTATCTTTATTATCTTCTCCCTCTTGACCAAGACTAGCCATTATCTTTGTGTTGAGTGCATCATAAAGTGCAGCATCATCATCTTCAAAGTTTGTACCTACCTGAGTGAGTAATTGCTCACTTTGACTTAAAGAGACCAACGAACTTACAAAAGGGGTAGGCCCAAAAATAAAGATATGTACACTCATAAATCACTCCTAGTATGAGCCCACTAAAGCATAATCTTCTAATGTTTACTTGCTCAATGTTTGCTTATTTAGTTGTTCAAAAACTAATCGTTCACAGTTTAGTCATTTACAGTTTAATCATTCAAAGAACGCTAATCAAGCTTGCTCAATCAAACCTATGACTTTTAGTAAGGCTTTTCTAAGTCGCGGTGTCTAATTCTAGGAGTCCATCCTTGAGTTCGCAAATAAGCTGCAATGGCTTCAGCGACCGCAACAGAACGATGATGCCCACCAGTGCAGCCAATAGCAACGGTTAAATATGATTTACCTTCCCGTTCATAGGCAGGTAAGCTTTCAGCAATTAAAGGCTGTAAACGTTTTAAGAGGGTTTGAGTCGCCGAATGCCCAAGCACCACATCTTTAACCGGCTGATCTAGACCTGAAAGGGCTCTTAGATTTGGATCAAAATGAGGATTTGGCAAAAAGCGAACATCCCATACAATATCCGCTTCCCGTGGGACTCCATGCCTAAAACCAAAGCTCATCACTTGTAAGCTTAGACTTTGTTGTTCCTGGCCATCAAAGGTGCCAATCTCTCTTATTTTACGTTTACACTCATGAACATTTAGTTCACTTGTATCGAGCAGATGATGGGCAAGATCACGCATGGGAAACATTAGGTTACGTTCTTGTTGAATGGCCTCTACGAGTGAGAGTCCGGAACGAGTGAGCGGGTGTGAACGTCTTGAAGTGCTAAAACGTTGGACTCTAGTTTCTTCTGAAGCTTCCAAAAACACAAGTTGTAAGAAATAGCCATCATTCATAATTGACTTGATGGCTTTAATTGCGCCCTCTGCACTTTCTTGATCATGAATACTTCGTGCATCAAGGCCAATCGCCAAAGCCGCATTTGTACCTTGATGTGAACTGAGCTCAAGAAGCTTAGAAATCAATGGTGGCGGTAGATTATCAACGCAAAAGAAGCCTTGATCTTCCAAGGCTTGTAGTGCGGTTGAAATCCCAGAACCACTTAATCCCGAAATCACAATTAAGGGTAAGCGCTCTTTGACTGTGCTTTGATCTAAGGATTTCCCATGACTTTCAGAACTCATAAAGAAGACTCAACTTTAACAAATAGCTCATAAAGTTCATGAGGTTCATCACAGTTTAGCAGTTGATTTTTTAGATCGGCTTGACTTTGAAAGAGTCGAGTTAAACGAGCTAAAAGTTGCATCGCAAGTTTGGGCTTACTATTCGGTATAATCAGTGCAACAAAGATATGGGTAAGCTCTCCTTGTGGACTACCAAACTCGACTCCACTTAAAGAACAGGCCAAAGCGATCACCGGTTCTTCTACCTGATGGGTTTCAATAAAGGGAAAGGCGATCCCATCTAAAGTGGCTGTACTGTAATAACGCTCGCGCTGCTCCATGGCCGAAACAAGTTCATTAGGATCAAACTGTGGTAAAGCCTTAAGTAATAAGCCAACTAATTCATGGATGGCTGCCTTTTGTCCCGAAGCACCCAACCTTGCTAGCGTGGTCTCAACCTGCAAATGCTTTGAAAGTGAAACTGTCATAAGTCCTCTCTTTAGGATGGATACATGAATCAATACAGATAAGATTTAACAGCATAGCAATCTCTAAGCTTTAATTCTTTCTACTGAATAAGCAACTAAGCTCATCACATTTATGAAACTAAACATGTGAGCGTCTTTGGGAACTTGAACCAATCCCCATTGCCTCTCGATATTTGGCCACTGTGCGACGGGCAATATTTACCCCATCTTCAGCGAGTAGTTTGACGAGTTTTTGGTCACTCAAAGGCTTTTGTGGGTTTTCTTCAGCAATCAATCGCTTAATTTTAGTCTTAACCGCTTCGCCAGCCAGGTCTTCGGTGCCATCTCCACCTTGGATTTTAGAGTTGAAGAAAAACTTGAGCTCATACAAACCACGTGGCGTATAAACATACTTATTTGATGTGACACGACTGATCGTTGATTCATGTAGGTCTAGCTGTTCGGCAATTTGTCTAAGCACAAGAGGTTTTAAGTGTTCGGAGCCATGTAAGAAAAAGTCTTTTTGCACTTCTAAAATACACTCCATAACCCGAACTATCGTTTGCTTACGTTGCTCTAAGCTTTTAACAAACCATTCGGCTGCCCTAAGCCGTTCAATCACATATTTCTCGCCTTCTTTATCAGCGCTTTTTCTTAACATTTCTCGATAGAAACGATTGACTTTGAGTCTAGGTAAGCCACTGTCATTGACACGAACTTTTAATTCATCCTCTACCCAATCAACATACACATCTGGCGTGACATAAGTAACCACTTCACTGCTGTATTGATTCCCCGGACGAGGGTCGAGCTGTTTCAGTTCTTCCACAAGCTCTGACACCTTGGCTACAGTTAATCTCATCGCTTTAGCAATCGCCGGTAGCCGATTACGCTCAACATCTTGTAAATGGAGATTAATCATTTGGTAAAGATGAGTACTCAACCCCAATACTTTACATTGTGCTAAAAAGCATTCACGTAAGTCTCGAGCACAAACCCCTACCGGATCAAATTGCTGAATAGATTCAATTACTTCTTCGACAAGTTCTAGATCAAGTTGCAGTAGATTGGCGACATCTTCAGCGGTAATCGCTCTTAAATAACCATCATCATCGATATTATTAATCAAAACCTCAGCAATTTCTCTTTCACTATCAGAAAAGTGAGAGAGTATAAGTTGCTCATATAAATGCTCCTGCAGGCTTTGTGACTTTATATAGGTTGCTTCCGGCGCAACATAGTCCTCATTACTGACTCGAATGACATCCATTTCACGACGACCATTCCAATCATCCTCGAGATACTTATCCCAGTCCATCTCCATGCGAGCTTGATGGGCACCTTCGGCAGAACTCAAATCAAGCATTGACTGATCGCTTTGGTTGCCCTGATTGTATTGATTACTTTGCTGTTCTTCTCGCTCTGCTTGCGCTCTGCGACGCTCACGAGTGGGTCTAAGCATTTCTTTTTCGATAGACTCTGTTTGTACGGACTCCTCAAAGTTATTTTCACTTTTCTGAGGGTCACTATTGCTCATACTTTCCATATCTTCTAACAAGGGATTACTCATCAACTCACGATTAATTTCTTCGATCAGCTCTGCCCGAGAGAGTTGAAGATGCTTAATCGCAAGCTGTAATTGAGGACTCATCCTCAGTTCTTGCTTCATGTTCTGTATAAGAGATAAGCCTAGGTTTAGACCCATATAAACAACGCTACTTTCTAAATCTATAATATAAAGGTTTTACACTGTCTTAACGAATTAAGCACATCTAAATAAAACTTAGTTTACCTTCATCAAGAAAAAATCTCTGTTGAGCAACCATTTCAATATACTTGTTTTGATGATCAGTGAGCAAGACTAATGCGCCTAAATCCTTCAAAGCTTTAATCATTGCTAAGGTCGCTTCGATGCCTTGCTGATCTAAAGCTGCAAAGGGCTCATCTAAAATAACCACTTGAGGCTGACGTAACATCACTCTAGCTAATTCCACTCGACGTTTCTCCCCACCACTTAAAGTTGAGACTTTTTGTGCTAAGAGATGCGCAATCCCCATCTGCTCGGTAGTCTGAGACAAAGATTGAGGATGAGTAGAAGAAGATTGGGATAAAGACCAAGCTTTACTAGCTTTTATTGCTAAATCTAAGTTCCACTTTACAGTCATTTGCTCCGCCAAACTATTTTTTTGGTTTAGGTAAAGTAAGCCCCGACGAGCCCTCTTCCACATAGGTAAATAAGAACAATCTTGCTCAAATAGGTAGATCTGTCCTTGCTGTGGATAAAGCTCACCGGCCAATACTTTAAGCAAGGTGCTTTTACCGGAGCCATTTGCACCAAGTAGACCATATATTTTTCCCAACTCAAGACTGAGGGTGATTTCTCGAATACCTCTTGCTGGTCTTTTAGATAAGTATTTAGGATATAGATAAGTGACAGCATTTAGATTCATTGCGATCCGACTTGCTGAAATACCTTGCCCTTCAAGTGCATGGGTATGCTCATCGGGCACTTGTTGACGATTCATCATCTATCGTCCCCAAATACTCTGTTTGAGCTTTTCTTTGGCCCAAATAAACCTCAAGTTAGGCTTCAATAGCTCAGCGTTACCTTGTTTTAAGTTGAGTCGTAAATCTTTACCCGTCAAACGATTACTCTTCCATTGCCCTTGGATGTCACCACGAGCAACTAGCCATCCACTTAAATGATCATAATCTATGCGCTGAGCTTTAATCGTTAAAGCTTCAAACCTTAACTTGATTGTACCTTCAACCTCGAGCTTGTAAAAAGAATCCTGATTCAGTTCAGGAATGGATATTCTTTGTTGAGTTGCTTGCTCGGTTTTTAAGTAGATCTTTGCCTGCTGACATTTTAGTGTAAGCACGCCCTCAGCAAGTTGAAGTTGTAAACTCACATTTCCGCTTAGGTTAAAGCGAGCTTTATCCCACTCCCAAGTCGCCTGATCAGCGCTTAATTGGCTAGACTGCTTGAATTGCTTCCTCTTTTTGGGCCGATCATTCTTAGCTTGCTTAAGATCTGCAGATTGTGCGGCTGATACACAAGGTGACATAAGGAAGAGCAGAAATATTGTTGCCCAAAAACTTTTACAAAGAGCAAGTTTAATAGAAGACTTGACCTTGGCTCCGAATTGTCCTTGATCTTTTATGCTTACTCCCATCTTATCTGACCCCTTCGGATAAGCCCCAAATATAAGGTTGTTATCATTTTCACATTTTTTAAGATCTAAGCTTTAATGCTAGCGCTTAGATTGCAATTTCTGATCAATTCTTGTATCTGAGAGCAGTACCTTACTCTATAAAAGGTATATTTTTCATTAAACTAGGTGTAAAAGTTTTTTACATTCTTGATTTATAAACACTTAACCTAATCGAAAGAGAAGTCAATCGATGCGTACCCTACTTCTTTGCCTAACCCTCAGTCTTTTTACAGCAAACTCATGGGCTCAGACAGCAACCCCTACCACAGATGAGGATAAAGCCTTTTATTCTCTCGGTGTTATGCTTGGTCAAAATATTGGTGTGTTCAATCTTTCAGAGAAAGAGCTCAGCTTTGTCCTTCTTGGTTTACAAGATAAAACTCGTGGAAAAGAAAACGCTGAGTTTGCAGCTTTTCAAGAAAAACTACGTGGAATCGCTCAAGAACGTATGAAGGCTCAAGCAACTAAAGAAGAAGCAAAAGGTAAAGCTTTCCTTAGTGGAGAAGCTAAAAAACCTGGAGCAACGACAACCAAATCTGGCTTAGTCATTACCCACACCAAAATGGGAACAGGCGCTTCTCCCAAAGCCACTGATAAAGTAAAAGTCCACTACCGTGGTACTTTAATCGACGGCACCGAGTTTGACAGTTCATTCAAGCGTAATAAGCCTGCTGAATTCCCACTTAACCGTGTCATTCCTTGTTGGACTGAAGGTGTTCAACTCATGAAGCTTGGCGGTAAAGCTCGTCTTGTATGCCCTGCAAACATTGCTTATGGTGAGCGTGGCACACCTGGTATTCCACCAAACTCAACCCTTATCTTTGAGGTTGAACTTCTTGAAATCGTAGCTGCGCCTGCTAAGCCTGCCGCTAAGCCTGCTGCACCAAAGATTAACATTCAGCCTGCTGCTAAGCCTGTTGCCAAGCCTGTTGCCAAGCCTGCTGCCAAGCCTGCTGCCAAGCCTGTTGCTAAGCCTGCTGCTCCTGCTGCTAAGCCTGCCGCTCCTGCCGCCAAGCCTGCTGCTCCTGCCGCCAAGCCTGCTGCTCCTGTCGCTAAGCCTGTCGCTAAGCCTGTAGCTCCTGCTGCTCCTGCCGTTAAGCCTGTCGCTCCTGCTGCTAAGCCTATCGCTCCTGCTGCAAAATAAAATAATATACAACCATTCATTCTCTCGTTAAGAGACCATAACTCCATTATGACTGACCAAGGACGCCCTTATCGTTCGTCTCTATCGACGAGAATCTCTCAATCTCTTGCTATCAGCACCATTATATTAGCTTTGATAGAGTTTGTTAATTTATGGGCTTTGAGTAGCGTATCACGCTCGCCTCAAGCTCAATCTTTATCATTACTTTATGGTGTTGCCCTTGTTTCAAGTATAGGCCTAAGTTTGGCCTTAGTGGTTAATTTGATTACCCGACTTGCTGAATGGGGACGTCAAGGCTTAGCTTATGACGAAGGCTATGATTGGACAAAAATTAGCGCCATTCCTATTGCTCTCGCTTGTCTAAGTGTCTGTGTTGGACTTTCCCTATTTGTTTATGAAGGGAATGATCCGATCAACCAAAACTACAGCGGATACTTTTGGCTTTTACCCAGCGGAGCTTTTTCACTATATTTTTGGTCTTTAAGCCGTAATTTAATGCGCCCATTAGACAAAAAGTTTAAAGGTCCTTGGAGCTTACTGCTCAGTGCATCCTTAAGCATAATATTTGTCTTACTCGCCTATCATTTTTCATCTGAACAATTAAAGCAAACAATTACAGCTTGGCCACTACTCGCCCTTATTCTCGGGCCCTTATTTATGCTTATTGCTCTTGGAGTAAGCTTACTTACTCCTGACTTTTCAGCCTTTGATCGCTTATTCAATCGCTTACATATCAGCATACTTATCTTATCCATTGTTGGTCTAAATGATTTAAGCGAATATATGGGTCGCTACCAAGATGTTAAAGAGACCTTACTTGAGCAATCATTGATGAGTAAGTCTATCATCAAGTTATTTCAGCCCTTTTATGATGAAGATGGAGATGGGGTTGCCGGTAAGCTTGGTGGAGCAGATTGTGATGACCAAAACCCATTGGTTTATCCTGGAGCCAAGGAAATCCCGCTCAATGGGATTGATGAAAATTGCTTTGGAGGTGATTTTATTCCACCTAAGCGTAAGATTCAAACACCTACTGAAAACAAGAAGTTAGTGGGAGCTACAGTACAACGACCAAATATTATTTTGATCACAATCGATACGCTCAGAGCTGACCATCTTAAGTTTGTTAACCCCAAGTACCCTCGTAAAACCTCTCCTTTCTTAGACAGTCTAGCCACAAGAGGTTTAAACTTTAAGTGGGCGTTCTCTACCGGTGCTCAAACAAGAACATCCATGCCGGCTGTTTTTGTAGGACGCTACTATTCTGAGGTTTCACGCTCTCAAGGAGATTGGGCAACAGTCTACCCCGATAACTTGACTCTTGCCGAACGCTTACGCGCTTCTGGATATCACACTGTGGGGATTCCCTCACATAACTATTTTAATCCAAGCTATGGCCTTCACCAAGGTTTTGAAGAATGGAATTTCGATGTTGTAAGCCGCTTCCGCCAAGACAATCAAACCGAAGGCAAGGGGACTTCTTATCATATTACCGGTGGCGCCGTGACCGATAATGCGATCAAATGGCTCGATCAAGAAAGTAGCGCCAATTCATCGAAACCTTTCTTTTTGTGGATGCATTACTTTGACCCTCATCATATTTATCGTGATCACCCACATATTGACTTTAGATCTCGCCAAGATCAAGCGCTCAAACCTGTCGATTTATATGACGAGGAAATCAGATATACTGACGAGCAAATTGAACGCTTTTTTGAAGTTTTTGAACTCTCTAAGTTTTCAAAAAATACCTATGTTATGATTCACAGTGATCATGGTGAAGGTTTTGGTGAACATGGATACCAATATCATGGACAAAATCTATTCAATGACCAAGTCCATGTGCCACTGCTTCTTTTTGGGCCACAGCTTCCTAGTCAATCAGTGCGTACACCGGTGTCTTTAATAGATGTTATGCCAACCGTTTTGGAATTAGCACAAGTCTCAGCCCTACCTCCAGAGCCACGTGGACATTCGCTGTTAAAGTTTGCTTATCAAGCAACAGCTGAGCATCATCCTATCATTATCGAAATGCTCAAAGACAGTACCCATTCTTCTCGTAGAGCGATTGTCGATTGGCCTTGGAAGTTACATTATAGTCGTGACTACAATCGATTTATGTTCTTTAACTTACGCAAAGATCCGTATGAAACTGTCGATTTGACAGATGAGCGTTCTCCTTCATTCCAAAGAATGAAAAAACGCCTTATGCGCTTTCTCAGTGAAGAAACTAACCCACTTAAACCTCAGAATCGTTAAGCTTGCTTAGTTTTTTAAAAACGCTCAAAGCGAGTCAAGTGACCATAGGTCTTGCCTTAGGCTATCTACTTGCTTTTTTGTATATAAGTACTCAGCGTCTCACCACACCATTTGAGTTGGAGTGGATGGAAGGGGGCATGCTTGCCCATGCGCTACGCTTAAGAGAAGGCTTAGCCATATATACACCCCCCAGCCTAGACTTTGTGCCATTTTTTTATACTCCCGGTTATCCAAGTCTTTTATATTGGCTTGATGCACTAGGACTTGATCTATCATTTACCTTGGCACGCTCTGTATCACTCTTATCAACATTAGGTACGATGGGATTGATTTATTGGGTCATTCAAAAAGAGACTCAAAACAAGAACTCTCAAAACCTAAATAATAAAAGTAGCAAAAACTTAGCTCTTTTAGGTGTTGGCCTTTATGCGGCCTTGTTTAGAACTTCGGGTGCTTTTTATGACCTAGCACGTCCTGATGCTTTAATGCTATTTTTACTCTGTACTACAATTATTTCAGTATATTATGCCAAAGGTCTTCGCTTGCTCATTGTGGCGGCGATATTAATGACTTTAGCCTTTTTTACTAAGCAAACTGCTGCAGTATTCTTTCCCGTTTTAGCTTTCTACTCAGTGCTTAAACATAAATGGCGTGGCTTAAGTTTTGGCTTATTTACTCTTATGCTTTGTTCAGTACTTAGCTTGATCTTAAATGAACAAACAGCGGGCTCCTTTTGGGCTTATATTTTTGAAGGGCATCAAGGACACGTATTTTACTGGAAAAATATTGGTCTCAAATATTGGCGTGATCTGATTTTCTTGGCTCCGATTACTTTGCTTCTACCTTTATTATGGTTCAGTCGATATACACCCTTTAAAAGCCTAGCTTGGCTTCTTGTGATTCATTGGTTGGTTGCTTTTATTCAGCGCGCAAGCACCCTTGATTATCGTCCTCATATGTACTATCGAGAGTTATTCTATGAGGAGCCTCGCTGGCTCATTCTCATCGTGCCCATAACCTTGTCTTTATTATTGATCAAAACCAAGCAATGGGGCCAAAAGTTTGATCATAAGCAAGCTAGACTCAATGCCTTTTGGTTATGGATTTATATCGCAGGGGCTGGGGCAAGCGCTCTCAATCACAGTACGCAATGGGCTTATTCTAACTGCTTTATGCTGTTAGGTTTAGCTTTTTCGCTGAGTGCGCCTCTGATGCTTAACGACTTAATAAAGCATAGTTCAAGCTTAAGCTCAAACAAGGATAGCTTACCCAAAACGATTCCATCAAAAACCAGCTTTTATCTATGGGCTATGCTCATCGTACAGCTTATGGCTTGGCTCTATTCCCCTCGGGCTCAGCTCCCGCAAGAGAATGATCATCGAGCGTGGGAAGAACTCAAAACTAGACTTGACCAATATAGCGCTCCTCTTTTTTTTCCTGCTCACCCAAGTTACAATGCCTTTGAAAAAGGACTGACCGGAGTATCGGCGGTTCATACCCACCAAATGGGAATCCGAGATGTCGCCTACCGAGGCGGGGTCAGCGATATTAGAAAACGCCTCAATCCTAGAAATCAAAATTATTTTTGGTCAGCCGTCATTACCCATGAACAAACCCATATTCCATACTTAGAGCGTGGTTATTATGAAGCCAACCGTTGGATATATCTCTCTAGAAATAGTTTAAGAGCAAAAACCGGTTTCTTAACCCGTCCTCAGTCCCTTTGGCTCCCCAAAGGCCCAAGCGAACCAAGATTAATTCAGTTCAATGAGCAAGCCATCAACTTAAACTTTGAGCATGAATCGAGTAAGTCTGTTTCACAAATTACAATACCGGTTTGGTCGGAGTATCGTTGGAAAACAAACGGTCAAGCTTTTGGAAATCACCCTTACTGCCAACAATCTTGGCCTGCAGAAGGTCGATGTGGTGCAAGCAGTGGTGTAAGCAGTGGTACAAGCCATGATCAAACCTCAAAGTTTAAAGCAAGTGGGATGTTATACACGGAACTTGGACTCAAGTCTTCTGAACATCTATCTTTGCTCGCTAAAGTAGTGCCCAAGAATCCAACTCAGAAACGACGGAGATCCTTAAACAAGATTGAACTACGTTTGACCAATAAACATGGTCATATTCTTGCTCGTAATAAGGTACGTCCAGATGCCAAATGGCACCGTATAGGCTTGATTCCACAACTCAAGTCTAGTGTTCCATCTAGCGAACAACAGACAGTCATCTTGCAAGTGATTGATCAAGATCCTTTAGCTTATATTATGATTGATGATGTAAAGGTTGACCATGCTTTGGACTGGTAATGGCTTAGCAGGTTTTTGTTGCTGATACATTGACAGATAGGTTTATACATCGATGACTCAGTCAAAGTCCTTCTACTTAACATCTAGAGTTAGTAAACGAGTATAAAAAAAGGCTTAACCAAAGTTAAGCCCTTTAAAGATCACCTGTAAGTAATTTAACCTACGATCTGATAAACCTATGGTCTACATAAGATAAACTAGGTTCAAAGCAATAGATCTTATTCAGCTTTTACTGATGCACTGCTCATCTCAAGAAGAATACAAACACTTACTGCGTTACAATCAGGAGAGTCACCAGCACAAGCACTTGCTGTTCCATCTTCAGCTACAGCTGAATCAAAACCACCAAGAACCAAAAGCAGAGTCTGTAGATCGGCCTCAGGATCACCGGTAAGTACGCTTGATACTGTGTCACAAAGACTTGGAGGCATATCTCCTGAACATGCAGTACTGATGCCTTCGATTAAAGAAGAGATAGCATCTTTGGTGAGATATCCACCAAGAACACCTTCAGTCATGTTAAAGCCTGTTGCATCAGTTGTCACAAAACCAGTAACTTCAGTTTGTGAAAGAACTAATTGCAAAGGAAGGTCAGCAATAGGAAGATCAACAATGAAGTCTGATGCTGGAGTGTGATACAGACCATCGGTTACCATGGTATTCTCAAAGAAAATGATTGGTGATCCTGAGTCATCAAGTGAAACAGGGTCGATGGTAAACTCGTTCTCAGAGGCTTGGATACCTGTATAGAAATTAGAAGTGACTGCACCTGCATCATTGCCACTCACACCAGTTGCCCAACCAGCAAGGTGGTTAAGAAGAATGAGTTGAATTTCACCATTTTCGTCAGGTTGTACA
>CAKZRU010000111.1 GCA_937146725.1 uncultured Myxococcales bacterium | reverse complement strand
GACTTCTACTCTAACAAGGCCCAACGTTGCCTCATGCTAGATGTTTACAATAAGTGCCTAGTTCGTGTTGATCCAGATTCTCAGCCTTATGAATATCCCGCGATTTGCTTAGAGTAGGATAGGTCTCTTAGATAGGATTTGTAGAATATTTATCCATACTTTATCCTTGCTTGAAATGAAGGTGATATAGCATATAGGCTTAACAAAATCGCAAAGAGAAAGCCTTATGAGTAAGTATCATCACTTAAGTCAGTTACTGATCAAGTTTGAGTCAACAAACGAACGCTTTGTTCCTCGTATATGCATCACACTTGTAGTGATGGTTTCACTAATGTCGGGTTATTTACTATTAAATAATAACCTAGAGCATAAAATAGATTTACTGTTGCCCATAGATACTTGGATCCCTTATTTACCATGGACTGCTGGTATCTATTTTACACTATATTTAATGTATATTGGGGTTGCCATTGTTCTAGATAGTAAAGCTTACACACAAGTCTTGGTGGATTTGGTACTAATGACTTTAATTAGCTTCATGTGTTTTGTGGTAATCACTTCTCATTACCCTCGCCCAACTCCCGATGCTTGGGTAGACTCATTATGGAAACCTGTATTAGATTTGATGGTTAAACTTGATGCACCAGGGAATACCTGTCCAAGTTTACATGTCTCAACATCTCTTTATTTATCATGGGTTATGCGAAATTCAAAGTATGGCGTTGTCTGGGTCATTTGGGGGCTGTTGGTTTCATTATCCACGCTTACCCTTAAACAACATTTTGTATGGGATTGGATCGGTGGTTTGTTTCTTGTATATATAATCGTTATGATTCAACCAAGAATAAAAGTTATATTGCATAATTTGAGAAACTTGTTGCATGCACAGTGATACTATTATGAATAATTTATCTCACTTGAATACTTTTTTAGTCATCTTTATTGGTGGAGGTATGGGAGCCCTAGTTAGATATCTATGTTCAATAATACTCAATACTAAAAGTTTTTATTTTTTATTAGGATTACCGCTTGGAACTTTATTCGTAAACTTAGTCGGTTGCTTTTTGCTTGGATTTATTTCAGGCCTCATGCCTATAAATACTCTTTCAAAGCTTGGATTAACAACCGGATTCATGGGAGGACTGACTACATTCTCAACTTTTGGACTTGAGAATGGACGTTTATTGAGTGAGGGACAAGTAACTAAAGCAATATTACACTTACTTTTACATACAAGTTTAGGGATTGCTTTAAGTATACTTGGCTTGAGTTTGGGCCTAAATTATGCTAAAAAATAATAGACAAAGTCTTAAATCTGTGTTGCACAGTTAAGATAAACATAAAACATAGAGTGAGGCCCTTAATGGCACCGACTCGAAGACAGTCTAAGTATCTTGCATTATCTTTAAGTTCATTTAAGTTAATGAAACTCGTGCTGACTTTGTTCTTTTTTCACTCAATCTCCCTGTCATCAGCTCAAACTCTAGTACAAGGTAAAGGGCTTTGGGTGCCGGTAGATGGAGAGCTTGGGCGTCGAAGCTTATCTCATATTACCTCAGGTGGTAATCAAGATTTGTATGCAGTGGGCTCAGGTGTAGTTTGGCATAAAAAACAGCTAAATACGACAGAGCAAGAGCAAGAGAGCCTATGGACTGAATTAGGGCGCTATGCTCCTCTTTTAACTTGGGATGAGGCGATTGGTGTAAACGCAAGTGGACCTTTTTCAAGTGAATTATTGAGCGAGGTAGAGCGACAGGTAGGAGAAAGTATTGAGGCCGCCTTAGATGGCCAAGGTGATGAAGATTGGATCACCGAAGATGCAGCACTAAATCTAATTGAATCCTTTGAAGATGAAGTGTCTCCAGCGGTAGATAGTCCATACCGAGTCAATGGCGTTTTTCCACAGCAAAAAGGGATTTGGTTAGCCACAGGTGCTGGGTTATGGGCAACATCTGATCATGACTTAATTCCTCTAAAAGATAGCCCAGCCCCATCGATGAATATTATCCAATTGGATAATGAGCTATGGGTAAGTACTGATGAAGCGGTCGTACATACTCAGGATTATCTTTCTTATGCTTCACAAGAGAGTGGACAGAAATTAGAGTGGGTTCAGCATGATGCAGACGCAGGATCAGGTCTTATTCATTATCAAAACTCGGGTTTTATTTTATCGGAAGACAAGCTGGTTCGCTTTGATAAAACAGGTACTGATCAAATGGGGGAAATCCCCTTACCGGTGGGGACTTATCATGTGTATTCTGAAACAGATCTCACACATACACAGCCATCAAATAGGCTATGGGCTTTAAACCAAGATGCTCTTTGGTATGCACAAGTAGTTTCAAACAGACCGGTGACTGGGCAATCTTTAACTGGGCAATTTTCAACTGGGCAATTTTCAACTGGGCAATCTTTAACTGGGCAATCGTTAACCGGGCAATCTTTAACTTGGCAACAATGTATTTCTCTTCCTACTCCTATGACGCATATCAAAGTTAATGAAGCAGGTATTTTGGTGATTGCTTCTCAAGAGATACTCAGCGTGTCAAGCGATTGCCAAAAAGTTGAGCGCTATGAACCACCCTTAGGTGAAGGCGTCATCTTTACAGATGCGGCTTGGTGGCAAAAAACATTATATGCGAGCACAAGCGGAGGCTTATTCATTTGGGAAGCCGAGGGGAACTCCAAATTACCAAAAGTGGCTTTGCAATACTTAAAGAGAGACCTTGAGATATTTCCTAGATTCTTTGAAGTGTATCAAGCGGCTTTGGTTGAACAGGGTTTAGATCCTGCTTCCAATGGTTATGGCGCTCGACCGGTCATAAGTGCCCTTTGTCCACAGCTAACGATGAGATATAGCACTCAACCTTCACGTGTAGACACTGTTCCTACTTTTTCCATAGGGAGTCGACAGTTATCGCTGATTCAGCCTCGTCCCGAATATTCCATTTTCTTAGAATGGCGTATTTCACTCGATTTTCTAAGCGCCTTGGTCGATCCTGAGCGTGGTAGTGCCTACTATGAAACGCAAAATCAAATCGATAGTTTAGTAGATGATCCATTAGCCACCAGTGAAATGGAATCTGAAATCGGAGTTTTAGATGATTGGACAAATGATACATTTACTTCGCAAGTTCAAAGGTTAGCGATGACAACCTTGGCTCTTGAACGTCGCCAAAAACATAGAGATCGCGCTCAATTAAGGTCTCAACTTGCTCGTCTACACCGTGAACGTGTTAAACTCACTTACCGACGTTGGCTACAATTGGATCTTAATGATGAACAACGCCTAAATGAGTCCAAACTGAAGCTCCAAGAAATAGATGCCCATCTGGATGCGATGAGCGGATACCGTTTACAAATTCAAGATAAAATGACGCCCTCATTATAGTGTTAAATCCTTGTATAGACTTTAAATATTTAGAAAGAGATCAACAATGAGTATACGACTTACCTTCCTTGTAACAGCGCTCTTAAGCTTAGGTGGACTCTCTTACACTTGGGCTGATGATTTAGTACAATTTGATGCTCAGGGTGAACCCACGATTCAATCAGTACATAAGGCCGCTTTACAGTATGCAGCTTTGCATCCCGAGATCTTTAAAAGCATGAGAAGTCGCAGTCGAATACAGGCTGCCCTTCCTCAGGTGACCTTAAGGGTAACCAGCGATTTAGATAAGGAAGATAGGGCTTTAACTCGCTTTGATGAAAATAACTCAACCATTCCACAAAACATCTCTGCGACCGCTACAAATGGTAATGACTTACAGCTTTATGCTGAAGCACGATGGAAGCTTAATGAATCAGTTTTTAACTTCCAAGAAACTGCAGTAATGCGTGAAAATCGTTATAGTGCTAAGGAACGTCAAAAGCTTTTACAAACAGTAACGCAAGTTTATTTTGAGCGAAAAAGAGCTCTTATTAAAATGAAGCCTGCTAAGCCAAACAGTGAGGCTGCTGCCTTGGCTGCTTTAAAAATCGCTCAAATTGAAGCTGAACTTGATGCGCTCACCGGAGGTTGGTTCACTAAAGCACTACCCCCTAAAAATGGAGGTTAAGTCATGTTAACCCTTTTAACACTAAAGCGAAAAGTAAGACAGGTGACTGTATTTTTTGGTCTTCTGTCAATGTTCTATGCCTGCGATGAGCCCTGCACAATCGGCTCTCCTTGTGATACTGCATGTGAACCCGGAGCCATGCCAATCTGTGTGACAGAAAGTATCTGTCGTTGTGTTGGAATGAATACAGCCGGTACAGAGGGTGGAATGTCTATTGCTGGCACAACCGCCGGTGATGAAATGACCGGCAATACTGAGCCTCCACCGGTTTGCGAGCCTTTGGTTTTAGGCGACTTAATTATTAATGAAGTTATGATCGATCCTGATAATGCTGAGCCAGCCAACGAGTATGTTGAACTGGTTAATGTGAGTGATAAAGAAATTGATCTCACAGGAGTAAACTTAACTTATAATGATGATGAAAAGTTTCGTTTTTACCAAGGGTGTATGCCGGCGCATAGTGCGGTTGCTGCCTATAGTGGTGGCTCAAGTGCCGATATCCTTCCGTGGACTTGGTCTAGTCTAGCAAGAGGTATAGGCGTTTATAATTACCGCTATCAGTTTGTGAATGGCCGAGACTTTAATTTCACTTTATATTCGGCTGAAGGACAGGTACTTAGCCAATTTATGGGGACCGAAGACCTAATCAAAGAGGGACATAGCTTAACTCGTGCACCAGAGTTGATTGGTGAGCCGTTGAAGCACCAAGATGCCTCAACAACAGGCGATAAATTATCACCTGCTCGCTGTGCAAACGGAGGAAGCTACGAAGCGAACTGCACTGATAGTTCAACGCCTATTGCCGGTGAAATGGCGGGTAATGAAGCGGGCACAGAGATGGGGGGCGCAGAGATTGCCGGTGAAATGGCCGGTACAGTTGTTGAGCCTCCTAATTGTGCCTCTCCTTTCATTGGTGATCTTCTGATTAATGAATTGATGATTGATGCTGTGGGTGATGAAAATATTGGCGAGTTTATTGAGATCCTCAATCAAAGTAATCAAGCTGTGAATCTGGCCGGAATTGAACTTAAATATCAAAACTCAAGTGGTGTACTTAATACTGAAATTACCTTTCCTCCTGGATGTATGGCCCCCCATAGCGCTGTTGTGATTTATAATAATACTCGTGATTTGGCTTGGCAGTGGTCAACACCAACTAGTGATAGTTCATCTCTTTCAACAGGGCATTCTCCCTTTGCCCTTGCCAATAGCCGTGATGCTGTATTGGAGCTTCGTGCTTCAAGCGGTCAACTTTTAAGTCAAATATCAGTGCTCAGAAGCGAAATTACAGAAGGGGTAAGCGCTAATCGCTCTCCTGATGGGATCGAATCATCAGATGTCACTCGTCATGATACTTTGAGTACAAATTCTAGCTCGCCTGGGATTCGTCCTGATGGTACTCGTTATGAAGATCGTTGAGATTCATGGTGTTTAGCTTAATAAATGGCGAAAAGATTCGTCAATTAAAGGCAAAGCCTTTGGTTTTATTGAGTGCAGTGATCGCTTTTGCGACCACTCAGTCCGCCTGTCCTGATACAACGCTTCCCCAGCTATATGCAGGTGGACAGCGTGTGTGTAGCATTGAAGAAATAGAGGCATTTCGAGATCTCTCAAACCAAATTGAACGAGAAGAACTTTGGGTTGCCTTTGTTGATGTAGGTCAGGGTGATGCCACTTGGATTCGCACCCCAGGCACCCGAGATCTTGATGCCAAGGACATTCTTGTAGACACAGGGAATTGCCGAATTGCTGATGGAAGTTGTGGCTTTAGCTCAAGTGTGAATGATCTGTATGATTCGGATGGAGTGGGCGCATTAATCGATTTTATGCAAGAAAATGGTTGGATTACCGGAAGTCCCATCGATTTTTTAGTGGCAACACACCCAGATAAAGATCATTATGGAGGAACTTGGAAGATTCTTCAAAATTATCAAGTCGGTGCCTTTGTCTCATCAGGTATCTATTCTGAAAATAAAACCTATCAAACCGCTTTAAGTGCAGTGAATGCCGAACCGGGTTTGGTTGATTTAACGCCTGCCATTCAAACCGGCCTTAATCCTGATGAGCCTAATCAATTAAATACGGGGTCTTGGGGGCGTAATATTACGGTTCAACTCCTTAGTGCCGACCCTCAGGCAAGTAGCGATAACAATGCCTCAGTTGTATTAATGATTGATTATTTAGGAACCAAGATTTTACTTACAGGTGATGCGGAAACACCTTTAGATCAGCGGTTAATTGCGATTGATCAAGCCAATCCCGGAACGCTAAGAGCTAATGTGTTGAAAGCCGGACATCACGCAGGACAAGGCACTAACTCAAATGAGCTCTTAGAACGTATTTTTGGTGGGAATAGTGGCAGAAAATATGTGATTGTGTCATCGGGCTTAAGAGATGGATTACCCAATGCAGAGACTATCTTGCGCCTTGAAAATCAAGTGGGCAAAGACCGAGTCTATAGAACTGATCGGGGTGACATGCTCGCCGGCAAGGATCGCTCGACTTCAGCAGGAGATGACCATATTTTACTGCGGGTCACTCAAGATGGAGATATGACTTTGTGCTATGCCTACAGTGATGATCTTTAGAAGCTAGAAGTTGAATTGTTATTATAGACTTGGCTGTGAGCTTGTATTTATCCCCAACGAATGGCCTGGGCCCCCCAAGCATAGCTTACACCCGCACTTGCCATTACCACTAAGTCGCCGGCTTTAATCCGTTGAGCGCCCACACCACGCTCGATCGAAAGAATAGGATCGAACTGTCCAATATGTCCGTAGCGTTCAAGATAAAAAGACTGATCTAAACGGAGTCCAAGCTCGGCGAGAGTCGCCGTATGAGCACTGCGCTTCATATGCAAAAGAGCTAGGTAGTCAATCTGCTTTTGTTCATCTTTAAGTTCAGATAAATCGACAGCATCTTGGATGACTTTCATAAAGTTACTATGTGAGCGTTCGCCAAGCCTTTGCTTCATACCTTCTACATCGGTTACTTCAAGCATGGCTTGACCTGTGCCCAAAGCATCTGCTGTCATCGGGCTAACTGTCCCACCATAAGGAACATGAACATCATCAGCAAAGTCACCATCACTGATTAAAGAAGATCCTAAAAGGAGATTTTTATCATGACCTCTTCTTAAAATAATCGCTCCACCACCCGCAGCTAAATTATACATAAAAGAGACTCGAGGATTACTAAAGTCAATCAAGTCTCCATTACGATAGCCACCGGCTAATAAAACAGTTTTAAGTGAAGGATCGGCCTGCATAAGGCCTTTAGCCATTTTCAGGCCAGCAATGGCTGTACAACAACGTTGGGCAATATCGACAGACCAAGCATTTTTAGCGCCGATCAGCTGTTGAATCTTAATCCCTGAGACCATAAGTGGATGCTCTTTGTATTCTTCACTAATCGAAATAATCGCATCGATCTCAAGAGGATCAATTTTGGCTCGCCGAATCGCTCGTTTAGCGGCTTTAGCCCCCATTGCACAAGTGTGATCATTAGGTCCTGGAATAGGCTTTTCTAAAATACCAAACTTTTCTTCAATAATGCTGCGTGGAATGCCCGTTGCTTCAGCGATATCTGCACTCGTCATACGAGGGGTTGGGATATAAGTACCAGTGGCAAGGATTCCAATTGGGGGTAGATTCATAATCTGACTCATTACTCAAAGAATTTTAGTTGATAAAAATGTCATTAGATAAGCAAATATCAAGCAAGCTTAACGTTTGGTTTCCAAAGTTTCAAGAGAGCGCTAAACAATCGAGTTGCTCTTGGAAGTTTTGACTGAGTTTCTCTAGTTTTTGCTGTCCATTGATTTGCTGTTCTTCTAAGGATAAATCAGTCTGTAAATCAATACAAACCTCGAAATATAATTTGAGTTTAGGCTCCGTTCCTGAGGGTCTAACAATCACTCGGCTTCCATCAGCCATATGGTAGCGCAAAACATTTCCGGTAAGCGGAGAAGGCATTTCGCTAAAGTCCGTGAAAGCAATGATCTTAGAGTCATTAATATGATCTAAGGGATGATCTCGTAATGCTTTCATCCAACCTGCGATTTCTTGCTGACCTTCTACCCCCTGCCTTACTCTACTGACAAGGGAGCTTAAATACAGCCCATTTTGCTGATAAACTTCAGCCAAATTATCCCATAGGTTCAAGTGCTTTGCCTTTGCTCTAAGCGCCATATTAATGGCAAAACAACCGGCAGATAAACCATCTTTATCATTCACTAAACCAAAGAGTGAATATCCGATGGCTTCCTCATAACCAAATAAAAAGCGTCCACCCTCATGCTGATGTTCTAAAGCACGATTTGCAATCCATTTAAAGCCGGTGAGTGTTTCTGCATATTGAATACCTACTCTCTTTGCCATAGCCGACAGTAAGCTTGAAGAAACGATGGTTGTTGCCACCATATCATTGCTTTGCAGTTCAAGAGTATTGAACATTTCATGTGCGATTAAAGCACCAACTTGATCGCCGGTAAAAGCTTTTAGCTGTCCGCTTTGGTCTCGAGCAACAATAGCAAGGCGGTCTGCATCAGGATCATGCGCAAGGATGAGGTCAGCCTGTTCTCTCTCAGCACATGCTTTGGCTAAGTCTAAAGCTCCGGGTTCTTCGGGATTAGGAAAGGATACTGTGGAAAATTGTGGGTCTGGTTCAAACTGCTCAACGACAGGGATGAGTTCTACTGCGTCCATCTTACGACAAAGAGCTTCAAACCATGCGCCACCTACACCATGCATGGGCGTATATACAACCTTTAGTCGATCGGTGGACGTGATTTCTGAGCTTTTCAGATAGTCATTGAGCTGTGCTTGATAGTTTTGCCCTAATTGACCACTCGGACTTAAATCGAGTGGGCGAATTGTTCCGGTTTTGAGCTCATCATTTTGAGCATGATTAGGTTCAACAACTCTTGACCAATCCACCAAATCAATCGCTGTACTAATCTCATTGTCCTGGGGTGGAACAATTTGAGCCCCATTGCCCCAATAAACTTTAAAGCCATTATCTTGTGGAGGATTATGACTTGCCGTAACCATAATACCAGCGACCGCTTTTTGCTCGCATACAGCAAATGCAAGTAGGGGGGTAGGGCAAATACCGCTTGCAAGCTCAACATCAAAACCATTTAAGCTTAAGCAGTGAGCAGCCTCTTGAGCAAAGACATCTGACAGGTCACGAGCATCATAAGCGATGACAACTTTGTGCTGTTGGTCAGCCGAATTAGGCAAAACTTGATTGAGATAGTCTGCTAATCCTAAACTGACCCAACGAATCAAGACTTGATTCATACGTTGTGGGCCAGCACCAATCGCCCCTCTTAAGCCCGCTGTTCCAAAATGTAAGCGACCGGTAAATCTATGGATTAGGTCACTAAAGTCATTTAAGTCTTGGGCCTGTTTAGCCAAAGTTTCGATTTCTTTTTGGTGCTTAAGATTTGGATCGATCGCTTGCCATGCGCTAGCAAGGTCAAGAATAGCTTTGGAGTCATGCAACATAATTTACTCGTCTAGTCATAAGGCTCGGTGATTAAAAAATATGTAAATAAACTGATTTCTAGTATTTAGTAATCATTAGACTTTAAGCAGTACACAATGGATTGCTTAAAACAATCGGAGTATACAACAAATTAGATTGGAATCCCTATGGGAATCATTAAATTCATTTACTTTATGTGTGGTCAATTAGGGATCATGATGCTGGCCCGCTTCTTTTTTCAGTGGCTGATTGATTTTTATAGCCAAGTTATGCCGGAAGCAAATGGAACCGCCCTACTGTCAGTAACGTTAGTAGGTGCAGTGCTGTTAGGTTTTAGAGTTTTTGATGGTGTCACGGATCCGATCGCCGGGACTTTGGCTGATACTTGGGTAAAAAGAGGTCGCCAACGACGTACTCTTTTGTGGTTTACGGCCCCTTTACCCGCACTTGGGCTCATATTATGTTTTTTGCCCAATGCGAGTTATTCACCAGAACTTAGATGGTTGATATTGATCCTCGGCTTACTCTTATTTTTTGTGGGATATACATTATACGCGATTCCCTATTGGAGCCTCATCGGTGACTATGCCCAAGGTGATGAAAAAAGATTAGGTAAACTCTCAACCTTACTTGGCGTGGGTTTACTCATTGCAACCGCTGTGGGGTTTGTGGTGACACCAAGTTTAATTCAATATTATAGTTATTTAAACTCAGCAATCATCATTGCGATCATCAGCATACCTTTAATGATTGCTCCTTATTTTGCGATGCCTAGCAATCAAATCACAGAAAAAACAGATCAAAAGGGTTCAGCAACAGAGAGTCCAGAAGACTTTAAAACCCAATTGAAAAACTTATTTACTGTGCTTAAGCATCGTCGTTTTATGGCAGTGATTTGTTTATTTGCCGGCTCTCAGATGTCTTTTACAATTATGACGGCTGCCGCTCCCTTTATTGCCTCTGATTTACTTGGTGGACAAAAGTCTGATGTCGCTTTAATTTTAGGCCCTTTACTATTAGTCGCCATTCCTTTTTCAGCCTTTATACCTCGCCTAGGCCAAAAGCTAGGTTGGGAAAAGGCTGTAGCCATTTCTTGCTTGGCCTTAGCTTGTGTTTATTTGGGCGTGGGTGGCTTAGGGATTAGTGTGGTTGGTTCACCTTTAATGACAGCATCCATTTTATTTGCTCTTGGCGGGCCTATGATTGCAGTCTTATTAGGCCTTGAGGGGGAAGCCATTTCAGCCTGTGCTGAAGAAGCCAAGGGTGGGATTGGGATTTATTTCGGAGTATATAATCTGATTGTAAAGGGAGCGAATGGCATTGCCATCGGGATCACAGCCGCACTTGCCGAGCAAGCAAGAGGAGGTGACCCTTGGATGGTCAAACTTATGGGGATTAGTGCAGGCGTTATGCTGTTTATCGGCTTGATTACTTATTTGTTTTTAAAGCCTAAACCGTTAGCATAATTCTACAGTTTATGGACAAGGCAAAAGTAAAGCTATGAGCCTTTATAGGTGCATTTATACTTATCGCATGTATCCTAATAGGATTTAAGCCTGCCAAGACTCACCACGTTTGATTCGCATACGCGCTTCACGGGCTAGATTCATATGATTACGAACCTTTGGCGTATCGGCTTGGGGAACTTTAGAGGAGTGGACTGAAGCAGAATTAGAAGAACTGTCACTCGCTTTAACTGTATTAACACTTGTTGCACCTTGAGTAGAATCGGTGCTTTGCGATGCTGACTCGCTTGTTTTGCGAACTTCCTTGCCGGTTTTATTCACTTCTTTGCGACGTTCAGCGACTTCTTTTTGACGGGTTTCCAAAATCTCTGTTCGAGCTTGTTGCTCCTTTTGAGCGGCTGCCGCGGCTACAGAGCGATCAGCGCCGGATGGTTCAGCAGGAGCGAGGGCTGCTCTTTTGACTTGTTGCATTTTAGTGATTGTAGCTTCTGGAGTTTCGGCTTCGCTCACGTCGATATTCACATGGCCACCTACCGCATAGTTTCTGCCATCAGGACCTCGTTGATATTCATATTTGATCCCGCCACGTACATATTGACCACCGGCAGCGACATGCGCTTGCTCATGGGTACGTACTTCACGATCACGCTCTTTCAGCTTTTGTACTTCGTCGGCTTCTTCCTGAGTTAGTTCTTCTCCGCTGGCACTTTTGTCTTTAGTTTTTTGAGTCCCCTCTTTAGCATTTTCGCTTTTTTGGGAGTCGGTACCATTTTGTTCAGAGTCAACCTGACCTACTTTTTTATCTTCAGAGTCACTCGATAAAGTGGACTCTTGATTGAGCGAAGGCTTCTCTAAAGCTTTTCGAGCCACAGATTCTTCATTTGTTTTCTCTGCGCTCATTAGCTGAGTCATGGCCGATAGGCTTTTGCCTTCTAGAAGCTCTTTGTAGCGATTAAGGTTTGCCTTACGGTCGGCGGAAACACCACCGACCTTATCGCGTTGTTCGCCTGAAACAGAGCGATCTTCAGAAACGCTAACAATCGCTTCTGTGGTTTGGTTGACTTTTGGCTGTTTTGATGTGAGGTAGACAGGCCTGCCTCGTTCTGAGATACGCTGAGTCGAATCCATGACTCACCTCCATTCTTATGGTTGGGTATTCAATTACCGGTCTCAAAATAAATAGGATCTTTGTAAATGTTGACTTTAATAGTCACCATTAACACATAGCATAAACGTCTTTAAATCCAAAAACTTTAGTAAAATCAATTCTATGAGGCCTTAGCAATGAAATCACGTCGCTCTCAAGAGAAACCAGCTAAATCCAATCATAAGCGTGTAGGCTCTCACCCGAAAAACAAACGGGCCTCTAAGCAAGATGTAAAGCAGAGTCATGGTGTACAACAAGCCCATAAAGCGACTCATCGACCAAAACACCCCTTAAACAAAGTCCATTCCTTACCACTCTTTCGCCCTCAAAGGTTTGATCCACCATATACCACTTTGGATTATGATGAGCCCAAAGTTTTGGCTCGCCGATCGGGTTGGTTTATTCTATATAAACCGGCGGGATGGCTCACTCATAGCGATGGAAGAAACACCGGTGATGTGAGGCCCAACCTAATTGATTGGGCTCAAAAACTTTTACAAGTTAAACTTGGTGTGCACCAGCGCTTAGATGTGAGTACGTCGGGGTTGATCGCAGTCAGCTCTGACTCTAATGGAGCAAAGCTGATTGAACGTTCAATCAAGCAAAGTAAAGCTAAACATTATTTAGCCGTTGTTGAGGGCTTTCCCACTCAAGCAAAAGGTGAAATTAAAGAGCCGGTTCCTGAAGCGCCTCATCGTGAGGCACACACGCTTTACCAATGCCAGCATCGGGGAAAAAACTGGTCGCTACTTGAACTCGTTCCACTCACCGGACGGACTCACCAGATCAGGGCGCATTGTGCAAGTATGGGCACACCTATCAGAGGGGATGGACGCTATGGAAGCCCTTTTGATTTGAGAGCCCCAAGAGCCTTACTGCATGCTCAAAGCTTAACGATTGGAGATGAGGTATTTAGGGCTGAAGCACCAGCAGACTTTGCTCGCTATCTACCCTATGATTCACAAGAGGACTATGTTCAAGCGGTGTTAACATCTCGAGAAGCCTTATTTAAGCCGGAAGAAACAACCTGCTATCGCTTATTCAATGGAGATGCCGAAGGATTCAAAGGATGGCGAGTAGATCGTTATGGTGATTGGCAATGGATTATACATGATCAATTCTCACCTCAAGGCCATATCCCACAGTTACAGAGTCAAGGAATATATCGTCTAGAAGCTTTAATAGATAGATCAAGTGGCCAACAGCAAGTGCCTCAACTTTGGCAAGGCAGTGAGGCGCCTAACCCTCTTTTAGTGTATGAAGCAGGTGTACAATATGCTGTTGAGTTAGGTGATCAATTATCAACTGGACTATTTCTTGACCAAAGACCACAAAGAGCTTGGCTAGCTCGCTCTCAAAAGCCTTGGGGTAGAGTGCTTAATACCTTCGCTCACGCCGGTGGCTTTTCCATTGCAGCAGCATTAGCAGGCGCAGAAACTGTTAGTGTGGACTTATCGGCTAAATGGTTAGATCGAGTGCCCAAACAGCTAGAGTTAAATGGGATTAACCCTAAGGGACATCGTTGCTTAGTTGGTGATGTTTTTGATTGGCTCAGACGCTTAAATAAGCGTGGAGAAAAGTTTGATCTCATCATTTTAGATCCGCCAAGCACCAGTGTGGGCAAAAAGAAAAAACGTTGGTCAGCGGCTAAGGATTATCCAGAACTCGTTCAGCTTGCCTTACCCTTATTAGCACCCGGTGGTTATCTATTGACTTGCACCAATCATCGTAAGCTCACACCTCATAAGTTTGTTAAGCTTTTAGGGCAGGCTTTGCCAAAGCAAGAAGGGTATTCCCTTGAAAGGGTCTGCGCACCCGGCTTAGACTTTCCAAGCGATGAAGTTTTGGGAGTTAAAAACTTATTGTGGCGGGCTCCATCTTAAGCGATCAATCTAGCCTCAAGTTCAACTATTCCTCAAAGGCGAGTAAAATCCAAGATTGGATGGTAATAAAGCGAGGATCTGTGCGTCCGGTAAAGATGGTATAACCCGAGTGAGCCGGATCATAAGGAGCTTCTAAAATGGGTGAGGTATTTGGATTGCTAAAATCAATGTAAGCCTGAGTCATTAAAAAGTTTCCTGGAACAGAGCAAGGCTCTGATTCTGCTTGTAGCCAAAAGCCATTGTCAGGACTCGCATGGCAACCACTTCCACCACAACTTGTGGTTAAAATGCCATTTACCTGTTCTTCAAATACAGTGTAATACTCACCGTTTGCACGTTGCTGTGGGTCTCCATTGGGCAAGAGGTTACACAGGATTTCACTGCCTTCTTCAGGCATACCCTGTCCAGCGACTTCTCCCGCCATATCGCCGGCTACTTCCTGTCCAGCCATGTCGCCAGCCACTTCTTGGCCTCCTCTTGGTACTTCTACCTCAGTACATTGGCGCATAGATTCAATCCAAGAGGCCAAGTCCTCATATTTACTTTCCCCAATAGTATATGTTCCAATCGGACCGCCATGCCCATTTGACGCTTTAGAGAGCATCAAGCTTTGCTGTGGTTCTCCTGCAACAATATAGCGTGGGTCGCTCATAACAGCCGTTAAAGAATCGCTCAAAAGCTGTCCTTCTAAGGGACTCATCACACTTGTATTATCAACCGGTAAATCAAAAGGAGTGGGACCTGCCGGAGGATGACATCCAAAGCTTGCACAAGAACGAATCATTTCCGGACCGATTTCGTTGGCAAAGCGCTGTTCATCAACAACTGTTTCACAGACAACTTCTATTTCGGTACCGCCATTGCTATTCCCGGCGACTATTTCTCCGGCCATGATCTCACCGGCCATGATCTCACCGGCCATGATCTCGCCAGCCATAAGTTCGCCACCCATGATCTCACCGGCGATAGCTTCACCACCCTCATTTCTTCCTCCGGTTTCGGGCACCTGTGGGCCTAAAATCAGTGGTTCATCTCCACCTTCACAGGCAAGAAAAGAGAACGAAAGCCAAAGACTAGTCAGCAAGAAATAAGCTAAAGAACGCCCTAAAGAAGCACAGGCTGAAACTGGAAGATCAATCAATGTTTGCTTATTATCGTGTCGTATCATCATTGTTCACCTTAATGGTTTGTACATCATCAGCAATGCATGGACGACAGTATAGTATAGGATCAGCGTTCATAGCGATCCCTGTTAGCCTATTATGCTTACTGAAGGTAGTTAGCGGCATCACCTTGGGCATTACCATCGGCGTCTAACCATGAATCTAGGACTAAGCCTAAATCAGGGTCAGTTAAGCGCTCAAGTAAACCACGATTAAGTGGTCCAGCCATCATATAGTTATTGCCATCACGACGTGGCCCACGGTTATCTAGTCTTGGGTGAATACTTGTACTGTTGGTTTGACCATCAAATTCCACAATACGATCAAGGTCATAAGCAACATTATTCACATCAAAGATATCCGCAGGCGCTTCATTATTACAGTTTTGGCGATTGTCATTATTATCAAATGGATTCACAGGACAGCCATTGGCATCAAACAGGAATAAGCTAGTACCTAAACCTGCAACCATGTGGACAAAGAATGGAGAATCAAGATAATTACCTGTATTTAGACCGATGTGAGTGCGCAAAAGATCAAAATAACCATTGTCTACTAAGGCTTCAAAATCATTGTCATAGTACAGCTCACGGAATTCAGCATATTCATCGCCAAAGTTATCGATCGCATTTTGAGTTAAGTGACAAGTAACACAGTAACGTAGGCCTTCACTGTTGCTGGTTGGATCAACTCGACCACGAATTGAGTGAGGTGCCATTTGATTCATGGCTAATGCAGGGAAAGCATTACGGCCTTGTAAATTAGGATTATTACCCTCACCCAAGCGATCAGAGAAGGCAAAAACATTAGATTCTTGATTATTTAGATCTTGGTAACGATAGAACATCTTCTCAGCAGGTGAGATTTGAGTAATGTAACCACGGCTATTGATACCCAAATAAGTTGGGATTGGGTTTTGATACACAAAGTCAGCGTTTGCTTCTTCAATTAAGATACGCTCACCTGTAATCGTGCTAAAGAAATAATCTGCAGGATTGGCATTATATTGTCCCTTGAGGTGACAACCAATACAGTTATTAGTCCATGAAGCGTGGCAAGACGAACAATCCATATCATCAGTGTGGCTAAAGCCCTGACTATAAAGTGCAGGATTTGTCTGAACCGGACCACTACCTGGTGTGCCATTAATACGACCCATCGCATAAGCAGCCTTTGGACTATACAACAAGTTTCCGGTACGAGGGTTGGTCTTGTTATTGTTATAAACCAAGTCTCTTGTTTGAGGTACATAGTGGAGTGTTCCATAAACTCTTGAGGTCAACCAGAAGTTATCTTGTGGGTCTTTAACCACATGGCGAAGAACATTACCAAAGCGGTCTACCGCACAAGTCTGCTGTTGGCCTTGGTAGTCTTCACATGGGGCGGTGGTGGCGTAGCCTTCAATGTCACCGTGACAGCTTTCACAAGCGATGGCGGTAGATTGGTCTTGGCGACTCATAATCTTACCACTGGTGACATCACCCTTGGTACCACCATGTAAGTCACGACTTCCGTGGCAATCAATACAGCCCATACCTGATTCATAGTGTACATCGGGTGGTGTATCATCAAGTCCGTCACCATCATAGTCTTCGGTAAGGATATATTGATCTGCATTACGACCGTTAAAGGTATTGTTATTAACCGCTGGGTCAAATAAGCGACGGTCATTAGCAGTATTGGTGAAGTTTACCGGATTTTCTGGATATTGGGTATTATTGGTGAGATCAGCATTTTGATCTAAGCGGATACCCCAATATTGTAAAACTGTACGGTTTGAACCTTGGTGACAGCCAACACAAGCATTGTCAGTAATACCACGAACGATTACGCCATTACTGACCTTGCTGACATTACGAATAATATGGTCTGAAATGTGCGCACGCTCACCATCATTGATTTGATCAGGATCAGCCGGCTCTAGCTTGTTAACATTGGGATCTGTTGAGCGACTGCGTCCATCCATGCTGTATTGCATATGGCAAGAGGTACAACCCGATGAGCGGAAATCTGCATAGCGGTTGTTTGCACCGGCGCTGTATAAGTGACAGTTACCACAAGTAATATTAACCTGTGTATCGATCAGTTTTTCTAAGTTTGAGCCAGTGCGTACACGATTAGGACGCTGAAGATCAGTATTATCAATATCGTTTGGTAAAGCATTAGCATCATAGTTAGCATTATTAAACATTGGGCCATTAAACTGAGCAACGACCGGTTGTTCAACGAGTTGTCCAACTTCACCGACTTCACGATTATTTTGGTTATAAGCAGGATTTGTGACTGCACGAGGTGAAGAACCGGAGAGTGAATCTCCTTCTGCTTCAAAGTCTCGATTATTGGTAGCGCGATACTCAGGAATACGATTTTCTGCACCAATCATGAAACGCGTACCAGAGAAGAAACCATTGGTTGTTGCAATATTAGATCGAGGAACCCATTCGGCATGCTCACCAGCGTGACAGCCTCCAGCGCCACAACCACGGCCCTCAGCAACAACTCGCAAGTCACCGGGATTAATAAACTGCAGGTAATCTAAATTAGTACACATTCCCCCATCACAGCCTGAACCTGGGTATTGTGCGGGTTCAAGTTTGTCGATGCCGGCAAGAGTAATTCTGTGATTGGCCGCTTGTGGGTTATTAGCTTGATACTGACGATCTCCCACTTGTGGGTGTGGCGTAACATGGCTTTCGGCCTTGCCTAGAGCCTGACCATTACCACCGTGACAGGTGGTACATTTGATCGCTGCTGCACGTCCAAATGGGTGTGGATTAGTGATACCAGGACCACTGTAATCATTGACACCGGTCGCTGAACCATTGTGACACTGCATACAGCTTTCGACGGGCTCTTGTTCAATGATTTCGTCCGGATTGCAATCTGGATAATTTGAGCAGTCATCATCTTGACAGTCTACTCTACCATCAAGATCGTTATCTAGCTCGTCATCACATACTTCTGCACAAATTAAGTTCGCAAAGCCGGGATTACCGTTTGCGGCATAACATTCTGAACATACTGACATGAGGAAGGTATAATTCTCTATATCTTCTCCTCCGGCGCAACGCACTTCATCAGTTAGAACACTACAGTCTACGACTTGTCCAAATTGAGTTTCATATTCTGTACAAGGGTCTACTGGTCCACCGGCAGGCACTTCACCGGCAGGAGTCTCTCCGGCAGGAGTCTCTCCAGCGGGAGTTTCACCGGCAGGAATTTCACCACCTTCTACTTCACCACCAGTATTAGGTGGCATATAGTTAACAGGTGGCTGAATCGGTTCATCCTCGGGGCAGCCTGTAAGGGAGAATATAAATGCCATTGATAACCAAAGATGCGAACGTGACATCTAAGACTCCTTTCGCAAGTGACGATATGCTTAAACTAAATATCACATTTAATAAGAATAAATAATGACTCAGTAATCAAGAGAAAACTTAATACTCACTGATTAAAAGCATAAGTCATGCCAAAAACTGTTCTACATAAAAAAAGCTCTAAAGCTTGATATGTAGGTAAATACTTTAATCAGAGATACTGAGTTTTGGAGTGCTGAAGCATTCATATTGATGACTGAATACCCCACTCTAAAGACTCAATGATTGATTTTGTGGTCAGTTGTCACCATGTAAGGATTTATTGTTTATGGCGACCTTTCATTGAGCTTAAGCTTGTTCTCTTTACAAGAAAGTTTATTGAACCCTGTTGCGGATTCATTTAAGGGTATCTGCCATAAGTATGACTTTGTTTAAATGATTAGAACTTTTTTGGTGGTAAATATGATTTGGAATATTGATCCGGTTTTTTTCTCTTTGCCTGATTTTATCGGTGGTCGTCAAATTAGATATTATGGTGTGCTATATGCGGTTGCTTTAATGGGAGCATATTTGTTGTGGCAATGGCAGATTATGCGCAAAGGACGAACTCAAGAACAAGCGGAGCGTTTTTTGACCATTGCAGTTGCCGCAGTGTTGGTCGGTGCACGAGTCGGACACTGTCTTTTTTATAATCCGAGTTACTTTTTGGCTCACCCCTTTGAAATTATTAAGTTTTGGGAAGGAGGGCTAGCGAGTCATGGCGCAACAATCACCTTAATCTTAACTCTTGTTTATTATGCCCGTACCGAAAACATGACCATTAGGGAAACCTTTGACCGCTTTGCGATTGGTGTCTCTTGGGCTGCCAGTATCATTCGCTTGGGCAACCTGATGAACTCGGAAATTGTTGGCCGAAAAACCGAATCAATGTTTGGCACTAAGTTTCCTCTGTATGAGCGTTCACTATGGGGCAGTTGCCGAGATTGCGCCAGTGGTGTGGTTGAAACTTGTGTCGAAACAGCTAGAGGCTGTGTCGATCTTACTCAAGTGCCATTTCGTCATCCAAGCCAAGTCTATGAGTTTATCATGGGCATGATCATTTTTGTGACTCTGATTATTGTCGATCGAGTTATGGGACAAGAAAAGCGTCCGCTTGGCTTGTTAGGTGGCCTCTTTTTAACCATGTACTTTACCGGTCGTTTTATTGTGGAGTATTTCAAGGAATATCAAGCTTTAACCGCCGATCAATCTGCATTTACTATGGGGCAATATTTATCGATCCCTTTCATTCTGATCGGTCTAAGTATGGTGGCTTCAGCGATTATCAAGGGAGAACCGACACCAACCGATGAGTCAAGTCAAGCTGTGACCGAGTAGGCACCTAACTCTGAAGAGAATGCTTTAAGAGCTTCAAACTTCAAATCTATTGGCAGAATCTAAATCTATTGAAGCAGGGCGTTTAGCAAATCTTGGTGACGCTTATTTTCCATCCGACTTCCTTTACTATTGAGTAATTCAAGCCGTTTTTGATTAGACCAATAAATGACCCAATCTCCTTCTTTGGCATAGTGATCAAGTTCTTCTAAAGGAAGTTCAACGAGTCCACCTGTTTCCTTGGTAATCGTTACCCAAGGCGGATTGATTTGGTCGATGACCCCTAGCCAGCAACGCGCAGGAAAGGGAGTGGAGAGACTTAGCAATAAGGTGAGCCCAAGAACTTGGCTATAATGAAGTTTAATCATGATCATTTTTATGTATTTCATTAGGACTTATCCTTTGTAATTGTGAGTGATTGACCATTGATTATTAGGAGAAACGATGATCACTTCATGCAGATGAACTGACATGATCTTCGCCAGATCTAGCAAACTATGAATTCTATCTATCTCATCGGCACTTAAACTCTCTTGTTCTCGATAGGAGATTAATATCCACGAGTTCTGTGTATCGCTTTCTTGCATGAGCAATCTAGCAAGCCATCGACTATGCTGAGAGTGATCAGTCACCAAAGCAGAAAGTGATAAGGTGACAGATAAGTCTAAGGCCTTCTGTATCTGTGCTTCTCGCTGAGTTTGCTCAATGGGTAGCAAGGACTGGGAGATGAAGCTATGATCGATTTGACAAGCAATAATCAAAGGAAGAGTATATTGGTTTGTAGTCCGTACATAATGACCAAAAAGTTGTAAATAACTTAAGCTAGAAAGTGTACCGTCTAAGGCATTGCTTGTTTCGTTCGGGTTGTTTTCATTCTTACCTGTTATTCGTATGGCAAGTTCAGCGATTGCTAATAAACGAGATGCTTTTGCCGGACCAATCCCTTTAATCGTCAAAAGATCTTCAAGTTTTTTCGTGTTCAGTTGACTAAGATTCCCAAGATATTTCAGCAAACGATGACTTAAGGCTAAAACATCTTGATCTGCATCATACCCTGTTCCAAGTAAAATTGAGATCAAAGATGCATTATCGAGTTGCTTTGCCCCATATTTCAGTAAGCGCTCTCGTGGTCGATCGGCAAAAGCATCTGTTTTTTTTGTACCAGTCTTTTTTACACTCGTTTTTCGTTTTAAAGCTGTACTGTTCCCGGTGGGGTGATTCTCATTCTGTAATATAAGTTGCTTGGAACTCATTCATGATCCTTTGCAGTAATAAATTTTAGCATGTTGAATGCTTAGGAGAAGATCTATATTTCTCTCTGCAAGGATGTTGCCAATTTGATCTAGTATGAAATTAAATAAACTTTCTTCTTTTTTATTAAGAGCTTATGTGGTTTTCCGATTGTCGGTTTATTCAGAGAAGTTTATTGACTGTCTGATTAATAAACACAGTAACCAAAGGAGATTGTAGCGATTTCGGACAGTGTGTCTGCCAAACTACATTCACTCGTTGTAGTTTTACAAAAGATAAGTAGGTCTACAAAAGATAAGTAGGTCTACATCAACTCATTTGTTGTGATTATTTAAATTGTGCACTTTGAGCTGTTTGCTCACTATTATGCGTTCTACATTATGCGCTCTATATTATGCGCTCTGATTGGCTTACTCTAATGGGTTACTAGAGAATACACCACCACCGCCAAGAACTTCCATGGTGCCTGGTCTGATACCACCCACTCGTTCAAAAAGGGAAAAGGCTAAGTTACAGTTTAAGTCACCCATAGCTCTTGCCGTAAAGGCGGCATTACTTCCGATTCCCTGTGTATCATACTCATACCAATAGTAGTGGGCACGATTGATCGCAAAGCCTAAGTCTTGCCAAGGTGAATTATTCCATGCACCCGGATAAGGTGAGCCGGGAGAGTCGGCAGGAACACATTTATCTGCCGGTTGACCACAGCAAGCATTACGTCCTGGAGCGGGACCAAACGCGATACCTACACCCGGAAATTGAGGCTGAATAATACTACCATCTCGACCGGTCATATCTTGAGAACGGATAAAATAGCTATTACTGCCATCAAAGAGACGCTTTAAGTTAATAATGGCCTCTGAGGTTTTTGCTCGGCGAGTATACTTGGTAAGATTAGGCCCGGCCACAGCTGCTAAAATCCCTAAAATACCAATAGTAATCATCAGCTCGATAAGAGTGAAGCCTTTTTGGGTTTGGCTAACTTGTTTGGTCATTGCTTTCTTTACCATAATTACTACCTAATCGTTTACAGCGTTGCCAAGATACAGTGGACGTGTTTTATCAATATAGTTCATATCATTGAGAAGCAAATTGAAAATGTCAACATCAGTCTAGCAAATCACGGAAAAACTCAGTGAGTCTTGATCAGAATGAATCTATTTTATTTCAGAAAGCCATGCTAGAGCGTAAAAATCGCCAAGTTATAAATTAATGGCTTAGAACCAAAGACTTAAACCTAAGCGACTATATGCACTTGATTGACTAAAAACTCTGATCGATTGACCTGATAAATACACACCAGATTCAGAAGCTCCGGTGTCACCCCAAGTTGCTTCTACTCCTATTTCGCTATGAAATGACAAATAAGAAACCGGAAAATAGTAAATACGTAATGGAATGGCCAAGCGATATTGTGGCGTTGGATTTGAGACAACTGAACGTTCGGCACACAGGTTTACATCGGCAGTACAGAGCTCATTATAACTGAGGTGGATACGGCTACCGATTGTTAAACCGGCCACATCTCCTGCTTGGATCAGTTGCAAATGGGCACCTAAGGCTACATCGAATTGTATTTCGGAGGCTCTTGATGTGGGCTGTCTCCAATCTCCGGCTAAGGCAAGCTCTAAAAAGCTATTGGAACTTAGGCCAAGATTAAAGGCTAAGGCCGAACGTTCATTCGGAAGATTTAGCATGCCAATCGCAAACTTCTTATTCAAATCAAGACTGCGCTGTGGCTTCTTTTTAGTCGGTGGAGCAATGTCCGGTTCTTGAGCAAGACCTAAAGGAAGATAAGTCACACTCAACACAGCAATGAGCAAAAAGCTAAAAGTTAGCTTGAACGGTTTAAGGAACTTCAGGAAATCTTCGTAGGGAGTCAAAGCTTAATTCTCTTTCCTATGACTAGGTTTCGTGTTTGTTTGCTTAAAAGCTTTTGTCATGTTTTTACTTTTTTGTTTGCACAAGCAAATTGCAGTTTGTGTATCATTTATTGACTAAACTTTTCGAAAGCTA
This sequence comes from uncultured Myxococcales bacterium, assembly GCA_937146725.1. Taxonomy (GTDB): domain Bacteria; phylum Myxococcota_A; class Bradymonadia; order UBA7976; family VGTA01; genus CAKZRU01. The sequence goes on along the minus strand of CAKZRU010000111.1, from coordinate 52,876 downwards.
TTTTAAGTTATTCTCAAGCAAGGACGAGAGTTCTTGACATATGAATCAAGATTTAAGCATATCAACAAGTCACTTGCTGTTCCGGAGTCAAGCTAAAATCAATGCAGTTCTTTCAAAGCTATCAAGACCTTAAAAAGCATATCAAACAAGAAAAATCTACAGTTGTCGGTATCGGGAACTTTGATGGTGTACATTACGGACATCAAGCTTTGATTAACAAGGTGCTTAAACTGGCAGAACAAGAAAGTTTACAAGCAAGTATACTCACTTTTTCTCCACATCCCTTACGTTTTTTTAAGGGAGACCAAGGACCACGCCAAGTCTACTCATTGCAAGATCGAATCGATCTATTAAGCCACCTTGGCATCAAGTTAATTTTAGCGCAGGACTTTGATCTAAGTTTTGCTAGTCTTTCGCCAAGTGCTTTTGTGAAAGATGTTCTGATCGATGCGCTCAAATCAGCACATATCATTGTAGGCTATGATTTTGCCTTTGGTGCTAGACGCAGTGGAACACATGCTGATTTAATCGAGTTTGCGCAAGAATATGGTGCTCAAGTACATATTATTGAAGCACAAGAATCACCAAACCACAGTCAAAATAGAGCATATTCAAGCACTTGGATTAGAGAGTTAATTACTGCAGGCGAAGTCTCAAAAGCAGAATTGGCACTTGGGCGCCCTTACCATATTCGGGCACGAGTCGTACAAGGATTGAAAAGAGGGCGGAAGCTTGGCTTTCCAACGGCAAACTTAGAGCTTCATTCTGAGTTATGTCCACAAGCAGGGGTATATACCGCTTGGTTGGATTGGGGCCAAGGGCCACAAGCAAGTGTGGTGAGCGTTGGCTCAAATCCAACTTTTAAAAAGGCGCATCTTCCTAAAACTCATCAACAGTGGTCTGTAGAAGTTCATGTGCTTCAAGATCAGGATGAAGACCAAACAAATCCTGTCACCCAGCCCGAACTCGATCTAAATCTTTATGATCGGGAAGTATGTTTGTGGTTTGTAAGCTTATTAAGAGCCCAACAACGCTTTGCGGATTCGCAAGCTTTGGTTCAGCAGATTACAGCTGACTGCAAAGCAACTAAAGATCTTTTAGAAACACAAAAAAAGCCTATTTGGCCCAAAATGACTGATCCTAATGTAACGAGTCCGATTATGGCTCACATTAATCCCGTTTAATTTGGCTCTGTGATGAAACTTGCTTTACTTGGCCAACATATAACGCACAGCCTTTCTCCTCAATTACAAGCTTTAAATGCCCGTTCTTATGGAACAGACCTTTGCTTTGACCTACTCGATTTCAACAAAAGTGAATGGACACAGTTTTTCCAAAAAAAAGAATGGTGTTCTTATCAAGGCCTTAATGTAACGACGCCTTACAAAGAAATAGCCTATCAGGCTTGTGATCACCTTAGTCGAGTTGCTCAATGCTTAGGTGCGGTTAATACTTTAAAAGAAGAAGCGGGGGACTTACATGGCCACAATACCGATGTTGATGGAGTTCGCTTTTTATTGGAACAGTTTGTTCCGAAGATTAATACTCAAAACACACAGGTCGTCATCTTGGGGATTGGAGGCGCAAGTCGAGCCAGTGCTTATGCCTTGTATACTTTAGGAATAAAAAAAATCGTTTGGATAAGTCGAGATCGGCAAAGAGCTTTAGATTGCTTAGAATGGTGCCGGTATCACTTTCCCGATTTGCAAGCGACTTGGCTCGGTCCAAATGGCGAGCTGATTGGAGCTAAACTTTCATTACCAACGAACCAATTGTTAATTTCTGGTACACCTCCTTTAAGTAAAGAAACTTGGCTCAATCTGGCTCTTAATCATCAAAATCAACTCGGACCAAACTTTGGCTTAAATCAAACTGCTACATTCATCGACTTAAATTATTCTAGATCGCGTACACAGGGGAGTCGAGCGTACAGTCAGCACATAAACCTATCTTATTTAGATGGGTTAGCCATGCTTGTAGGACAAGGAATAAGCTCTTTTCAGTGGTGGACAGGCTTTAGAGCTCCGACCTTGGAGATTTATGAACAATTACAGGATAAGAACTCGACACCTTAAGTAAAAGTTCATTTTTAAGCTGTTCTCTTCTTTACGCTTTTCTTTTTTATCTGTAAAAATCAGCCTCTCAGATGAGCCTGACTCATACACAGCGCTTGACAGTATGGCTCATTCTCCTTTTAGATACAGTATACGTATTATTTATTTGAGTTAAAAATACTCAAGAGCGATTTATCCTTTAGATGAAAGAGGTCTCATGAACGATCGGATTGGCGAGCTTCTCGTACGCGAGAATATGATCTCACTCTCACAACTTCAACAAGCGCAGGCATCCCAGCGTCAGACTCGTGAGAGCCTCACTTATACTCTTGCTAAACTAGGCTTAGTGGGTGAGGGTGACTTAACCGAATTTTTAAGTCGCCATTATGGGATTCCTCCCGTTGATCTTGATGACTTTGAAATTGGCGAAGATATTTTAGAGCTGATTCCAGAGCATTTGGCGAGACAGCATACCATTGTACCCATTGACCGAGCAGGTTCATCTTTGATTGTTGCTATGAGCAATCCTTCGGATCTGAACGCGATTGATGATGTAAAGTTTCATAGTGGCTTGCAGGTTGAGGTGGTTATTGCTTCCGAACTTGCGATTCGTGATGCCTTAGATCGCTATTACAAAAAGGATATTGACTACAAAAAGATCGTTGAAGAATTTAATCAAGACGATGTTGAAGTCGCTGAACCTGAAGTAGAAGAAGATATTATTTCGCTTGAGCGTTCTTCAGAGGATGCACCGGTTGTTCGCTTAGTGAATACCATTCTGATTGATGCGATTCGCCGAAACTGTTCAGATATCCATATTGAGCCCTATGAAAAAGAGTTCCGTGTACGCTACCGTATTGATGGCGTTCTCTACAAAATCATGGAGCCACCTTTATCACTAAAAAGCGCCATTATTAGTCGTATCAAGATTATGGCTTCCCTAAATATCGCCGAGCGCCGTCTACCTCAAGACGGTCGTATTAAGATTAAGCTTGGTGAAGGCCGAGAGATGGACTTTCGTGTCAGCGTATTACCTACTCTTTTTGGTGAAAAAGTGGTTATGCGTCTTTTGGACCAAAGCAATCTTCAGCTCGACATGACCAAGTTAGGCTTTGAGCAGGCACAACTTGATATCTTTAAAAAGGCAATTCATACACCATATGGTATGGTGTTAGTGACCGGACCTACTGGTTCCGGAAAGACTACAACCCTTTATTCGGCACTATCTGACCTCAATAAAACCTCTGAAAATATCTCTACAGCAGAAGATCCGGTAGAGTTTAATCTTACGGGTATTAATCAGTGCCAAATGGCAGATGCGATTGGTTTAAACTTTGCAGCTGCACTTAGGTCTTTCTTACGCCAAGACCCGGATATTATCATGGTGGGTGAGATTCGTGACTTTGAAACAGCGGAAATTGCTGTAAAAGCAGCGCTTACAGGCCACTTAGTACTATCAACTCTACACACCAATGACGCACCTTCAACAGTCAGCCGTATGCTGAATATGGGTCTTGAGCCCTTCTTAGTAACCGCTTCTGTAAATGCGATTCTTGCCCAACGTCTTGCTCGAAAGATTTGTAAAGAATGTAAGACAGAGGTCGCCACAGAGCCACAGGCTTTAGTTGACTTAGGCGTTGATCTCGCTGTTGCGCAAACTGCAAAAGTCTATCATGGAGCAGGTTGTAGAGAATGTAATGAGACTGGTTTCAAGGGGCGTATCGCTTTATATGAAATCATGCCAATGACCGATGAACTTAAGGATCTTGTTTTGCAAGGTGCGTCTAGTGTAGAGCTTAAACGAGCCGCCATCGCTTTAGGTATGAAAACGCTTCGTCAATCTGCGCTAAGCAAGCTTTTAGAGGGTACGACCACCATCAGCGAGGTGATTCGTTGCTCAGCGGCTGATTGATATGGAATTACGCAAGCTCTTGCAAATGGTTGTAGATGAAGGTGCTTCTGACCTTCATATTACAGTGGACTCGGCGCCAGTTCTAAGAATTGATGGTCAAATGAAGCCGATCATGGGCCTTAGTCGTTTAACGCCCAAAGAGAGTGCTTTACTTTGCTTGTCGATTTTAAATGATGAGCAACGCGCCCAATTTGAAAGAACTAGAGAACTAGATTTAAGCATAGGCGTCAAGGGGCTTTGTCGCTTTAGAGTCAATCTTTTTGTGCAAAAAGACGCAATCGCGGGTGTATTTAGAGTCATTCCTACGCAAGTTCGACCTTTGGAAGAACTAGGACTTCCTTTAAGCATTAGCGATGTGTCTCGACGTTCATCAGGATTAGTTTTGGTGACCGGACCTACCGGCTCTGGAAAGTCGACTACTTTGGCTGCTATTGTGGATCAGATTAACCGAGAGAGAGCTTGTCATATTGTTACTTTAGAAGATCCAATCGAGTATTTGCATAAGCATAAAAAGGCTTTGGTGAATCAGCGTGAGGTGGGTTCTGATACTTATAATTTTAAAGATGCACTTAGGGCTGTTTTAAGACAAGATCCAGACGTGGTTTTGATTGGAGAGATGCGTGATTTAGAAACCATCGAGGCTGCTTTAAGAATTAGTGAAACCGGCCACCTGTGCTTGGCAACCTTACATACGCAGTCAGCGATTCAATCGATCACTCGTATCATTGATATGTTTCCAACTCATCAGCGTAATCAAATTCGGGTACAGCTCAGCTTTAGCTTACAAGGCGTTTTAAGCCAACGTTTGATCCCAAAATTGGGGATGAAAGGGCGAGCCTTAGCCGCTGAAATCTTGATTATGAATCAAGCGATTAGGCATATGATTCGAGATGACAAGCTTCACCAGATTTATGGGCAAGCTCAAATTGGACAGGGGCGTTCGGGCATGGTGACGATGAATCAAAGCCTACTTAAGCTCTATAAAACTCGTCAGATTTCTTTGGATGAAGCGCGTTCTAATTCTCCAGACGTTGATGAGTTTACTTCGATGTTAGTTGCTCATCAAACGCCAGCGGCAAGCGCTCGAAAACGTTAGTCAGTAAAGTATTTTTGAGGATAAAGGCTTAGAGAGGAAATAGATATGGCGACTTGGCAATGGGAAGGCCGTACTCCAAGCGGAGAACTAAAAACGGGGGTCATTGAAGCCGAAAATGAGCGTGAAGTTCACCTAAAGCTTAAACAGCGTCAAATCAATCCTGAAAAGGTTCGCAAGCAGCTTAAACCTAAGTTGAAGCTTGAGTTTGGTTCAGGGGTTTCACGACAAGAACTTGTCGTTTTTGTCAGACAGTTTGCAACCATGATTGATGCTGGCTTGCCTCTTGTACAATGTCTTGAACTTATTGCGTCTCAGCAAGAAAATAAAAGATTTCAAGCGATCTTAAATGACATCAAAGATCATGTCGCCGGTGGGGCAACCTTTGCCCAAGCATTAGAGCGCCATCCCAAAGTTTTTGATACCCTTTTTGTTAATCTTGTGGCCGCCGGTGAGGTGGGTGGTATTCTTGATACCATTTTAAATCGTTTGGCGGCTTACATTGAAAATAATGCTAAGTTAGCTCGCCAAGTGAAAAGTGCCATGGCCTATCCGATTGGCATCAGTGCGGTTGCGGGCATCGTTATTTTTGTTCTTTTGCGCTTTGTCATTCCGAGCTTTGAAAAAATGTTTACCAACATGGGTGGAGATTTACCTGGTTTGACTAAAGTCGTCATTGGTATGTCACATTGGCTTGCCACAAATACAGCACCAGTTCTGATTGGCCTTGCTTTATTCTTCTTTGCATTTAAGAAAGTAATTAATACAGAGAAGGGGCGATTAATCTTTGATGGTTTTTTATTGAAGCTTCCCCTGTTTGGTGCCCTACTTAAAAAAGTAGCAGTGGCTCGCTTTACTAGAACAATGGGCACAATGCTTGCTTCTGGTGTACCCATTGTGGAAGCCCTAAATATTGTTTCAAAGGCCTCGGGCAATAAGGTAATTGAGCTTGCCTTGCTAGACGTACGAGAAAAGGTTTCACAAGGAAGTCGAATGGCTGATCCTTTGATCAAGGCTGAAATCTTTCCAAATATGGTTGTTCAAATGATTGCAGTGGGTGAGCAAACGGGTGCCATGGACGTGATGTTAGGCAAAATTGCCGACTTTTATGATGATGAGGTAGAGGCATCAGTCGATGGTTTAACCAGCTTAATGGAACCGATGATGATGGTCATCTTAGGAGGGATTGTAGGCACGATCTTGGTTGCGATGTATCTACCCATCTTTACCATCGCTGGTGCGGTTGGTTAAGCAAGTATCGAGTACATAATGGCTGAAACTCCTCTGCCACAACAAGCTCAAGGTATACATTCAGCCAACCACTCTTCATTGACTAGGCAAAGACTAACTTGGCTACTGTTGGTCAGAGTTATTTTAAGTGTGGGTATTGGTTTAGTTTTTGTTTTTTTACAAGCAACCCGCCTACATCCCTTATATCCGGAAGAAAGTTTACCCACGATCATTTCGGTTTTTGTAGGGATCTATATTTTTAATCTGATCTTTATCTTTACCTTGGGTCGTATCAAGAAGCACTACGATCTTTTTTCCTATTTTCAGTTGTTTACGGATTGTGTGGGTAGTGGAACCTTAATGTTTTTAACCGGAGGTATGGAAAGTCCTCTGATCTTTTTATTTGCGATTCATGTATTGATGGGTGCAGTGTCCTTGTATCGACAAGGGGCTTGGTTTGTAGTGATCTTAGCAATGGGTACTTTTGCACTGCTTTGCTCTCATGAGATTTCCAATATTGACTTTCAACGAGGCACCTCTTTACGGTCAGTAAGATACATATTGACCAATGGTTTATACCAATTAGGTCTGTTGAGCTTTATTGCTGTATTGACTGCATATTTAAGCGAGCAAACCCGAGTCGCTCAGCTTAGATTAAGTTTTGCCAATGCAGATATGAAAACCTTAAGACTGCTTAATGAGCACTTACTGTTAAGTGTACATAATGGTATTATCTATCTGAATGCCACTGGTAAAATCTTAATGATTAATCAAGCCGCAGAAGACTTTTTAGGAACAACCAGTCAAAACTTGATTAGGGAATCTATTCAGGTCCTTTTTCCTCATTTACCCCATGACTTGAACCATGTGAACTTAAAGTCGATGGTTGATGAACAGTTTATCTTGACTGATACCGGGGTGTACACATGGGAATATTCTTTCTTAAAGAACCATGAGGAGCCCAAGGAACATCAAGAAGTTGATGAAAGAAGTGAGTTTTCTCAAACTCTATCTTCTCCTCTAGCTCCAAGTGGAGCCTTTGACCGTACCTTACTCGACTGTAGTTTATCAGAAGTAAGCCCTTCTTATGAACCAAGTCATCGAGGATGGCTGATTATCTTACAAGATGTCAGTGTTAAGCGACGTTTAGAGCTCAAGATGGCCAATCGAGAACGTTTAGCTTCTTTAGGAGAAATGGCGGCTCAAATTGCGCATGAGGTCAGAAATCCACTAGCGGGTATGGTGTCAAGTATTGAGCTTTTAAATCAACGCCGAGCTACCGCAGCAATCCAATCTGACCAACTTGAAGATCGCTTGCTCACAATTATTAGTCGAGAAGCGCAAAGGATTAACCAACTTACTGAATCTTTTTTACGATTTTCTCGTCCGCCAAAACCAAATCTATCCGAATTCTCATTTCATTCCTTAGTGAATGATATTGCTTTGATTCAAGCAGATAAAGTGGTTCATCAACTACCGGATGATGTATTTGTATATGCGGATTCTGATCAAGTTCGACAGATTTTATGGAACTTGTTTAATAATGCTTGGGAAGCCGGCAGTGAACAGGTGGAAATCAGTGCATATCCACTAGAACATAATCATGCTCATTGTTGGCAAATCCACATTGCTGACCATGGTCATGGCTTTCCTGATACCTTTGATGACCTAGAGCTTATCTTTCAGCCTTTTTACTCCAATAAAGAGCAGGGAACTGGGTTGGGATTACCATTGTGTAGAGCCTTGGCCGAGCAACAAGGTGGCTCGCTGGATGTTTCACGTCGACTCGGTGGTGGAGCTATTTTTATGCTTGTCTTACCAAGAGCTGATTATTCATAAGCCTGATTTAAAGATCTTAAAGCTTAAAAGGTGAGGACTGATCTGATGAACCATGCTGCTGAGCAGAGCTAAGAGCTTCGGCTGCATGATAAGAGGAGCGAACAAGAGGGCCGGCAAATACGTGCTCAAAGCCAACTAAATAAGCACGGGCTCTATAAATTTCATAGGCTTCTTCGGTTAAGTAGGCAACGACTGGGGCATGTTTACGACTAGGGCGTAGATATTGGCCAAGTGTTACAATATTAACCCCATGTTGTCGTAAGTCTTCAAAAAGGCTAAAAACTTCTTCCTTTTTTTCACCTAAACCCACCATCAAGCCGCTTTTCACTGTCAGATGAGGAAAGTGCTCGGCGACTCGCTTTAAAACGGCCAAAGATCTTTCATAACGGGCCTTATGACGCACTTGAGGATAGAGTCGAGAAACCGTTTCGATATTGTGATTAAAAACGCTTAAACCTTGTGCATTTGCAACCAAATCTACAGCATCCATATCGCCTAAAAAGTCAGGTGTTAAGACTTCGATATCAGCTTCGGGGAGAGCCTTATGCACTGCTTCCACCGTCTTTTTCATGTGGAGAGCACCACCATCGGGTAAGTCATCACGATTTACACTGGTGATGACCACATGTTTAAGACCTAATTTTTGGGCAGCTAAAGCTACATTTTCGGGCTCAAGTGGATCTAAGGGGCCGGGACGGGCTGTTCCTACCGCACAAAAGCTACAAGCTCTTGTACAATCTTTACCCATAATCATAAAGGTGGCGGTTTTTTGCGAGAAGCATTCAGAAAGATTAGGACAACGCGCTTCTTCACATACGGTATGCAAGTCGCCTTGTCGCATGAGTTGACGTACTGCACGTACTTGTTGACCTTTGCCTACTTGACGCTTAAGAAAACTGGGTAAGCGTAGTGCTTCTCGGTCGCGTCCAAAGCGGTCACCTGCCGGATGAGCAGGCAGTAAGGGAAGACCTTGGTCATTGATGATCTCGCTCATAAATCCCTCTTTAAAAATAGTGTATGATGTATGTTATAAGCGATACCGATTAAGCTTGCTAAGCGCAACAGCTAGTTAAGGTACTTATTGAGAAGGTGAAGGCCTTTTTATTAAAGTTGCATCTAAGGAAAGCAGCAGAACCAAGCTTTTTTTTTGAAAATATTTAAGTTAGTACTAAAATCTCATTATTATTTCATAGAGTAAGGCATAAGGAGGCTTCTGTGGCAGCCGGTTCTAAATCATCGATTAAATGGGCAATCAGTGGTAATGTACTCGTTATGTTTTCCAAGTTCTTTGCCTTTATCTTAACAGGTTCAGGTTCCATGCTTGCTGAAGGAATTCATAGCTTGGCTGATGTGTTAAATCAGTCTTTGTTGTATCTAGGCATTTCGAGAGCAGAAAAAGCCCCCGATGCTTTACAAAGTCGTGGATATGGCAGGGAACAATATGTATGGTCCTTGATTTCAGCTGTTGGAATCTTCTTTTTAGGCTGTGGGGTGACTCTCTATCACGGTGTTCATATGCTGTGGGCAGGACATGAAGATCATGGCTCTGAGGGTCATTTTTGGATAGCGATGAGTGTGCTCTGTTTTTCGCTCATTGTAGAAGGGTATGTTCTGTTAGTCGCTTTAAAAGAAGCAAAAAAGCAAGCGAATGGCTCGCTCATTACTTATCTTAAAGATGACCCCGATCCTGCCCTAGTTGCTGTTTTATTGGAAGATAGTGCAGCTTGCCTAGGCATCATCATTGCTTTTTTAGGGATGGCACTGAGCTATTTGACGGGCTCGATGATTTGGGATGCCATTGGGACCTTGTTTATTGGTTTATTACTAGGTGTAATTGCAAGTTGGCTCGTTAAGCTAAACTCCCAATTTTTAGTCGGAAAAGGTCTAAACCCTGAAGTCTTAGAAGAAGTAAATCAAATGATTCGCCAACAAGGCTATATCGAAGGAATAAGTCATATTAACAGTGAATCAATAGGCCCTGGTAAATATGAGATCCAACTTGATTTAGACTTTGACGAAGATACTTTGGTTAAGCAAGTTGATATCGATCTGAGCGAGGCCTATCAAAAACTAAAGAGCGAAGAAGAGTTTGTCGATTTCTGTCATCACTATGGCGCAGAATCAATGCGCTTAGTTCGTGAAACGATTGATGAGCTTGAGAAAGAGATCCGCCAAAAAGTTAAAAATGTAGATTTTATTGATATTGAGCCCAATTAACTTGGCTTTCAACAATCGGTGCTTATGTACTATATATAATGCAAGACAGTTCAACTGAATTCTAGATCAAAAATAGATCGCAGCTCTACATAGTCTACATAGATTGGACCCTATCCATGACTCATTCCGATGATCACCCGATTAATAGCGAAACCCAAGAAAAAGAAAAGACCAATCGTTTCATTATACCAACGGTTTCATTGAGACGAACGGTTATTTTTCCGATCGCTAATATTCCGATTCCTTTAACCATCACTCAAGCACGTACTCTGGAAATTGTTGCCCATGCCAAAGCAAAGGATGGCTTGGTTTTTATTACCGCCCAACTTGATTCTGAAGATGATTTACCGGGCGTAGCTGATCTATATCAAACCGGAATTATTGCTCGAGTGGTTGATATCCGCCGAGAAGATGATGCAGATGTTGTCATCATCGAGGGAGAGACAAGAGCTCATGTGACTCGCGCCATCGATGATTCATCACTTTTATTGGTCGAGGTTGAAGCAATAAAGGATATCGAGACTTCGGGCGTTGAACTGTCAGCATTAATCCAAAACTTAAAAGAATTAGCCATCCAAGTTGTGAAACTCACTCCCCGTTTACCAGATGAAGTCATTGAGGTTTTTGATCAAATTAAAGATCCAGCACAGTTTATTGACCTCGTTTCTACCCATACCAGTGCAACAGTTGAACAAAAGCAAGAACTACTAGAATTACGTTCTGTGGTACAAAGAGCCCGAGCCGCCATCAAACTCTTAAATTATGAACGCTCACTTTTGGAAATTGCTCGTGATATTCGCGTCGAAGTAAAAGACAGTCTTGACCAACATCAAAAAGAGGTCTTTTTACGTGAGCAGATGAAGGCCATTCAGAAACAACTTGGTGATGATGAAGAAGAAGCCGATGAACTTAAAGATAAGATTGAAGCAGCCCAAATGCCAGAGGTCGTGCAGGAAACGGCTTTAAAAGAATTAAAGCGTTTAGGTCGCATGAACCCTCAAAGCTCAGAGTTTACCGTGACTCGAAACTACATTGACTGGTTACTTGATATTCCTTGGTCACACACCACAGAAGATCGTATTGATCTTAAGCAAGCAAGTGCTGTTTTAGAAGCGCATCATCATGGTCTTGAAAAGGTTAAAAAACGGATTATAGAGTTTTTAGCCGTATGCAAACTTAAGGGAATCGTTAAGGGCCCAATCTTGTGCTTGGTGGGCCCACCGGGCGTAGGAAAGACCTCATTAGGCAAGTCGGTTGCTGAAGCGATTGGAAGAGAGTTTACGCAAATTAGCTTAGGCGGGGTGAGAGATGAAGCCGAAATTAGAGGGCATAGACGCACTTATATTGGTTCTTTGCCCGGACGCTTTGTTAAAGCTTTAAAAAAAGTGAAAAGCATGAATCCTGTCATCTGTTTGGATGAGATTGATAAACTTGGCCAAGATTTTAGAGGAGATCCTGGCTCAGCTTTACTCGAAGTTTTAGACCCAGAGCAGAACTCACAGTTTAGCGATCATTATTTAGAAGTCCCTTTAGATCTTTCACAAGTACTATTTTTTACTACAGCAAACCGCCTTGATACCATTCCACCCGCTTTAAGAGATCGCCTAGAAATCATCGAGTTACCCGGATATATTCAAGAAGAAAAACTTGCGATCGCTAAAGAGCATTTACTACCGGTTGCTTTGGAAGAGCATGGTTTAAAAGGGGATGATGTAAGTATAGATGACGAAGCTTTAAACATGATGATTGAGCAATATACTCGAGAAGCCGGGGTACGTACGCTTAAACGTCAGTTGGCAGGTGTTTTACGCTCGGTTGCTCATGATTTAGCGCTTGAGCAAGCCGAGCTACCCATTGTGGTTGACCAAACTCGGATTAGATCGGCTTTGGGCCCGCAAAAAGTTTTTCCTGAAGCGGCGGAGTCCATTCAAACTCCAGGAGTGTCAATCGGACTTGCTTGGACGCCGGTCGGTGGCGAGATCTTATTTATTGAGGCCACCTTAATGAAGGGCAATGGTAAATTGACTTTAACCGGTCAACTTGGAGAGGTGATGAAGGAGAGTGCTCATACCGCTATGTCCTTAATTCATTCAAGAGCCGAAGCTCTTGCAATAGATGAAGCCTTATTTGCTGAGCGGAATATTCACTTACATTTACCCAGTGGTGCGATTCCTAAAGATGGGCCTAGCGCAGGAATAGCACTTACAATTGCTCTTTGTTCTTTATTTTTAGGACAGGCGATGAATGATGGCATTGCTATGACCGGAGAAATTACTCTTAGAGGTCGAGTATTACCGGTCGGTGGGATCAAAGAAAAGGTGATTGCGGCAGCTAGAGCCGGTATGAAAACCGTGATCCTACCCAAGCGAAACGAAGGTGATTTAGAAGAGATTCCTAGTGATCTCAAAGAGCAAATCGAGTTTCACTTGGTTGAAACGATTGATGAAGTTTTAAGCTTAGCCTTAAATGTGAACCCTGTATGCTGAGTCAAGCAAGGCATCCCACTAAAAACGAGTAGAACTCGCTGCTAGCCTAAGCTTTTTGAAACGTTTGCCCGAAAGATAAGACAGGTGAGACTCAAGGGTCATAATTAAATGAGGGTTTTCTTGAGAAAAACCTGAGTTTAAACAGTCAGTTACAGCAGATCTGAGTACGTTTGAGAAATCTGGGATTTCTTCTTCTTTGCTAAGCAGATCTTTTAGATGCTCTAACTTTTCAGAATGTTCAGGACTTAGCTTAGGTAAAATCGGCTCGATATCAAGAATGTCCTCTAAACGTTTCCAAGCTTGAAGCTCATCATTTTTCCATGAGTCAAACTCCGGTACTTTTTCTCGGGATAGTCCGTGAATAAAGCCGGGTCTAAAGTCTGAGCTAAAGCGGGTAAGGCGCCGAAACATTTTAGCGATTCGATCTTGATCAAAGGGGCTATCTCCAATGAAGTCTTGGATAAAGCGTAAACGAGAGGTAATCAAGGTGACCACTGCATGTTGAACATCTTGTTCAAAGCTACTCCATGATTGGCAACAATCCACTTCTGACTCAAGTTCTAAAAGATGCTCTTTCATCAATGGTTGAGATAAGTCTTTAGGACGTCCTAGACGCTTCATCAAGTTCAGAACTGTTTCAACACTATTTCCATCAGTGACTTCGGTATCTTCAGGCTGACTCGCGGTCCATTTTGGTTGAAGCATCTGCTCTCTGAGTTCATTCAAAGAAAATTGAGTCAAAGAGAGACTTGGGGCATCGTGAATACCAGGGTCAGATGCTTCTGATTCTTCAGAATTAGGAGCTTCTTTAATGTCAAAATCTTTGCTTTTTTCAGCTTGATTCAAGAAATCTTGAGCTGTACTAGGAAGTTCATTTGATGTAATGAAAGAGCCATCGGTCTCTAGTGCTTTATCTGAGTAGTCATTAGTCTCAGCATAAGGGCTAAAACTAGGTTCTCCAAGTACCCTCTCATCTTGACTATTAGCAATTCGATTTGAAGCAGGACTGTTTATATGAATGGTCGAAGAATGTAATGAGTTAGACTTGAACAGGCTGAGACGCTTTCCTTTTTGGTCATGTACTTCTAAATGACCATTTTGAGCGCACAAGGCCAAGATCGACTGCCCCCAAGAGATTAGGGTTTCATCTCTTTCAATCGCTAAACGCTGAATCCGAGCCTCTAGTTCTGGCCAATAACGCTGGCTTAACTGTGCTCTTAAGTCACTGATCTCTGCTTGAATCTGTTGAATACAAAGCGATAATTCTTCGCACTTTTGCAGTTCATGCTTAAGACGGATGTCGTCTGTTTGTTCATGGCCTTGACTATAATCTAGATTTAAACTTGCGCTATCTTCTTGCTCATCTAAGTCTTCTCTTGGTCTATTCATTACTAAAAATCCTATTGTTTGTTTTTTATCCGCTTGATCACTCTGTCTATAAACTAAAGGGCTAGCTGACTAAGGTCAACATGAGACAGAAAATAAAGCATTGAGTAAAAATAATCTAAATCATAAATCTTAAAGTCTAAAGACTCATGCTTTGTATGTTAAAGATTCTCGCTGCAATATGCACGTTCTACTTGCAAGTAGATAAGAGATTCCTAGTGATCTTTATGAGCAACAGACGCCATCTTGACTTGGTCCCGTTTTATACGAAACCATAAGAGTACTGAAATTATTAACCAAATCGAGATTGAAATGACTGTATAAAGCCCAGATGTCTGTGTGCTGACTTGTTGGGCAGATAAGGAGATTAGAATGAGTGAGGCGACCAATTTAGCTTGACGATAGACCATAATATCAATCAGTGCCTTCCCTTGAGTTTGCTCAGCATAACTCAAAGGCAGATAAATAAGCTCTTTAGCGCTTTTAAAAATTGAATATGTTAAAAACTTACTTGCTGATTTACCCAAGGCAATCATCATAAACAAGGGTGTGAAAAGTGGAATTGCACAGAAGACAAGTAAGAGAAGCGGAATTAAGTTTAAAGTCGCTCCTACCCCCAACAAGGTAATCGTTAAACCGGTGAGCGCCTGCATCAGAATAGAGCCAACATCAATTGACAAGTATACCCACCCTTGGATAGCAGAGCGGTCATTCATATCGGTAAATAAGTCTTGTAGTAGACCTTTATATTGATAGTCGATTAAAGTGACCGAAATCTGAGAACTGAGTACCAAAAGCAAAATTAAGGGTAGATAACGAGAATTGGTGATTACTTTTAAGCCCTCAATAAAACTAGAACTTTTTTGATCTTGCTGATGTTTTTTTTCAACCTGACCAAATGAATCTCGGAGAGGCCAAAGACATAAGGACATGAGCAGGGCACTAGGAATGGCTAGAAGGATTAAGCTTTCTGTGCCCAGTTCTTTTGCATAAAGAGCAGTCAAGAAATTACCTGCCATACTTCCTAATGAACCGGCCATACCTAAAAAACCATAAATCAAGGTGGCAGACTTTAAATTGAAATGTAGGTTGGATATGCTCCAAAAGGTTTCAACCAACAAAACAATATAAAGATCACACCAGATTCTTAGCAAAGTCGCTGAACCCATGGGAAATGTTTGACCCAAAAAATTAAAGGTCGTTTCGGCAACGTATAAGTGATCATTAAGTAAAGCCGCAAATAGACCAGCGGTGAGAAAAAATGAAAAATGAAACACTTGATATAGCGAAAAGAAATTTAAACTTCGATTATATATCGCGACCAACCCCATTGCCGCGACACCCATCTCAATCCAAAGACCCGGCAGTAAACTGCGATCATGATACTTTAAAAAAAGTGATTCAGAGGGACCTCTAGCCACTGAATAGCTGAAAAGGATTAAAGCTGCAATTAGACTTAAGCAAGTCATTTCACGACGGTGTTCGGAAAAAACCTCTTTTAAGTCCTTAAGAAAGCTAAAAAAAGAGTGAGATCTAGAGTCGGAAGAAGGAATATTGCTCATTGGCTACTCTTGATTGGGAAGGTGAATCACTCGATCAATGTTGGAGAAAGATTTCTTTCTGCACAACATATTCAATACTTTGACCCAAGTCAGATCTAGTCTCAACAACAAGGGGAGTTTAGGTCAATGATTTAGAAGGAAATCTGTAGATGTAGTTTTCAAATGCGACCGGAGAGGCATATTGTAAAAACTCTAAAATCAAAGACTCAAACTCAAGGTGTGAGCGCTCTAAACTTGCACCCATTTCTTTGATTTCTTTTTGAACAAGCGATTGTTCTGAGTTCATGGAATGGGATGATTGATCATTAGCTTTAGTCTCAATTAATGAAGAATTCTTTGTTGCAGAAGAATGTTTATGTCCCACAACAAGCCCAGCACAGGGAATCTCTAGTTCATTAGCCAAAATAATTTCTGGGCCTAAACTCATTGAGTTTACCTGTGCACCTAGCATTCGCCAATAATGGTTTTCTGCTTTACTTTTGGTACGTGGGCCTGGCGCATATGCAAAGATGAGTTCGGGTAAAGTTTTTATTTTTCGTTGCTTCAGTAATCGTGACAACTGCTGATTTAGTTGCTTGGAGAATAAGCCAGACTTTAAAACTAAGTGACCGGGTTGCAAAGCATCTTTTAGGCTTGTTGATAAGGCTGTCTTGTGCTCCATGCGATCAAAAATCGTACACAGTTCACCACTGGGCAGACGATTGTCCGGCATAAGTAAGTCCGATACAATCATCGCTTGATTTAAAGGGATGTATTCATCAAGCACACCCACAGAGCTAGTGACCAGTAAGGCTGAGCAGTTCACTTCCTTTAAGGCCGCCGCATATCCTTTATAATTCACTAAGTGAGGCAAGGTTTGATGGGGTAGACCATGCCTAAAAATGACATAAGCAGGATGAGGATTTGAAGAGTTCTTGACCCTGTGCAGAATGACTTCGCCCCAAGGAGTAGTGAAACGCCTTGGGTCTAGCACAAGATCTTTGGGCTCCTTTTTACTAAAGGCACTCCCTAAGATCACTGCAATTGAGGGTACAGAATGTCCCTTTGGCATATATGACATCGCTTTACGTAATTATGAGATGATAAGGATATAGCTTTTGGAGCATGACCCTTAGTTCATATGATCAGAGATTTATGCCAAGATTGATCGTTATGTAGCTTAGCCGAGGTTATAACGCTTGTTGAACTTCTCGACGCGACCTTCGGTATCAAGAAGACGAGTCTTACCTGAGAAGAAAGGGTGAGTGTAGCTTGAGATTTCAACAGGAATCACGTAGTGAGTGACACCATCAATGTCACGAGTTTCCTTTGAGGTAAGTACTGAACGAGTGATAATTTCGTGCTCGCCATCAACAAAAATAACGGGGTTGTAGTTCGGTTGCTTATCCGCTTTCATGTCGTAACTCCTAGTGCAAATAACTTATTAATACTTATTTAGAGAAATGCTTTTAACTTAAAAAGTGTTTAAATGCAAGATGAACCCCTAAGAAATCGGAGACTTTGTATTTTATGTCACCAAGCTTACTAATTATTGATGACGATACCTCACATCTTGCGAGTTTAGTTAAGATTTTTACAAAGATGAACTTGGATGTCACCGGCATACCAAGAGGCCAAGAAGCACTTGAGCTGTGTAAAAATAAAAACTTTACCATTATCCTAAGCGATTTGATGCTTCCTGATATTGACGGATTGGATTTGCTTGTTGAGCTTAAAGAACTCCAAACACAGGCCGAGATTGTGATCATGACCGCCTATGGAACCATTGAACGAGCCGTTGAGGCAATGCGTCGTGGGGCTTATGATTTTATTACAAAGCCTTTTCGCCGAGCCGAAATTGAGCGAGTGATTCAAAGAGCTCTTGAACGAGTCAGCTTAATTCAAGAAAACCAAGAGCTCAAGCAGGCTCTTGCTCAGGCGAGAACAGCAGCGAGTCTACAAATGGGCGTTGTGGGCCATGCACCTACTTTTAGAAAGGTTCTTGAACTCGCGTTGCAAGCGGCTCCATCACAAGCGACGATTTTATTACAGGGTGAAAGCGGAACCGGAAAAGAAGTGTTTGCCAAAATGATTCATGAGCGTTCTTCGCGAGCTCAAGGGCCCTTTATTGCAGTTAACTGTGGTGCCTTACCTGAGGGGATCATCGAAGCAGAGCTTTTTGGGGTTGAAAAAGGTGCATTTACCGGAGCTCATAGTCAAAGAGAAGGGCGCTTTAGCCGCGCCCATGGCGGTACTTTATTTTTGGATGAAATCGGTGAAATGCCCTTACATTTGCAAGTCAAACTTTTACGTGTTTTACAGAGTGGAGAATATGAAACAGTAGGTGGGAACAAGACCCTCAGATCCGACTGCCGAGTCATTGCGGCCACAAATATCGACTTAGCTGATGCGGTTAAAGAAAATGACTTTCGTGAAGATCTTTATTATCGGCTTAAGGTGATTGCTTTAACCCTACCACCTCTTAGAGAGAGATATGATGATGTTCCTTTGCTCTGTGAGCATTTTCTAAAAAAATTCAGTCAGCGACATCAAAAAGAGCTCAAGAGTATTAGTCCGGCGGCAATGACACTTTTAAAAGAATATCAATGGCCTGGAAATGTGAGAGAGCTCGAAAATACGATTGAGCGAGCAATTGTGCTTGGTCAGGAAACAAGTATTCAGCCGAGTGACTTACCTAGTGAAATCTACAAAGGTTTAGCGAACTTAGAGTCTAGCGATTTTAAAAAGGGAGGGAAGAGTTTCGATCCGGCCCTTTTTGCCGTTCCATTGGGCACTCCTCTGCAAGAAGTCGAGCGAAAGTTAATTATGAAAACGCTTGCATTTACCAATGGTGATAAACGTCAAACAGCACAGCTTCTAGGGATTGCAACCCGAACGATTTACAGGAAACTTGCTACTTTTGAAGAAGATTGAGGATGATTGAGATCGTTAAGGACTAAGTTTTACTCTATCTGATTCACACTTGATCTGATGCACACTTGATCTGATGCACACTTGATCTGATGCACAATTATGTGGGCATACTCACTCATAAAAGACAATTTGTCACAAAAGCGACTAAATGACAATTTGTCACTCAATAAAAAGAAGGAGTGTTTACTTTGTTCAACAAAGTTAGGATTGGTAAGTGATCAATTTAATTTGACTATTGTTGTATGATTAAGTCTAAAAGGTCTGGATGTGTGAAGTTGGCATACTTCATGCTTATTTGTACAAGATTAATATCACTAGTTTTTTCGGTATTAATTGTATAGATCTTTTGATCTTAGGCTGAGTTCGCTGTATATAGACTCTCCTTTTGTTTCTTATTCCTTATTACTTGTTCTCGGGAGTTGATGACATGGAAGCATATCTTAAGAGGTATCTCTGGGTGTTACACCTAGGCCTCATCGCGATTGTTGCTCACTCTGCCAGTCAACTTGTTGGACATTTTGTCCTACAAGGTGCCCAAGAGGCATTGGTCAAAAATACAAAGCTTCCTAGAAAAGCAATAAAACGGTCTAAGTTAAGCCAGACAAGTCGAACTCGTTGGGCCAATGAAATCGATCAACGAAACTTATTTAATGCAAATCCGCCCAGCCCCGAAGAAGAGAAAAGCAAAGCGGAGCAAGAGGAAGATAAAAAGCCTATTGGCCAGTTGCCACAGCCCTATGAAGATTGCGAAGAAAGTAAGCTTAAAGTCACCTTGCAAGTGACCATGGTAGCAGAGCCTCCTTCGGCCTCATATGCAATGATCAATGTTGATGGAAGTGATCGAATCTTTCGGATTACTGATACCATTGAAGACCAAGAAATCGTAGCGATTCAATGGTCAGGTAATGGACAGCGAGTTGTTCTTGCCAATCAAGGACAGTTTGAATGTCTAAACTTAGGCAAAAAGAATGCAGGTAAACCCAAGCGTTATACGCCTCCTAAAAAGCGTAAAAGAAACAAGTCTAAGGGAAATAAGTTTAAAGATGGAATTAAAGAAGTGTCACCAGGACGCTTTGAGGTTGATCGAGCCATGCTTGATGAGCAACTTAATGACCTTGATAACTTAGTTCGACAAGCAAGGGTAATTCCTCATTATAAGCGAGGCAAGCCAGCCGGATTTAAAGTGGTTGGGATTCGTTCAAACTCTATCTTCCGACATCTTGGGTTGAAATCCGGAGATGTACTCAAATCGGTGGGTGGTGAGGAATTAACCTCTATTAACAAAGCTCTTGGACTTTTTGAAAAGCTCAAGAGTAGCGATAATCTTAATCTTGACCTAGAACGTCGAGGTAAGATGAGTTCCTTTGAGTACAACATTAAATAATCTGACATAAACTTTTAGCTTCACTGATCTCAGCATTCAACTGCACGACTTAATCGAGAAAAATATATGTTAAACTTGCATCGATCAATAGAGTCCATACCAAGTCTTCTTCAGCCAAAGAATAAGCATTTATCTGTTTTGGCCCCAAAGCAGTCTAAGACAAAGCATTACTTGATTTTGACTCTGCTGAATCTTAGTTTACTTTCCTTAATCCTTGGGTCGTTTAGTCAACAAGAGGCTTGGGCACAAAATAAGGTTTTACCACCGATTCCCATTGCGCCAAGAGTTATGCCCAAGATTAGTCCTAAGGTAAAGCAGGTCGTTAGTCAACGGGATCAAGCTCAGCGTCGTTCAGAAGCGCTTCGTAAGATTCAAGAGCGTAAGCAAGCTGAGCGAGAAAAAAAGCAAAAACGACAAAAACAGGCTCAAAAAGCACGTAGTCAGCGAAATTCTAAAGTCAATCAACCTAAGCCCGCCAAAGATGACAGAGCTTTAGCTGCACCTAAGTCAAGCGGAGATAAAAGCCAAGTGATTTCTGAAAGCGGTAAGGCGCCAGAAGATAACTTGAGCGAAGACTTCATTAAAAAATGTGGATATGTGAAGCCCAAAAAGAATGCTCGTTTTCACCTAGATATTGTTGATGAAGAATTAGAAGCTGTGGTTAAGCTCATCGCCTGTATCAAGATGAGAAACATCATTTTATCAAAGCCTTTGAAGGGTAAAAAAATTACTATTTATTCACCCGTAAAGGTTAGTGCAGATGAGGCATATCGAGCCTTTCTAACCGCCTTAGAGGCCAACGGACTGACGATTTCTCGCCAAGGGAAGTTTTGGAGAATTATTGAAATCAAGGACTTTGCCCGTTCCTCTGACCCCTTCCAAGACAGTGAAAGCACGCCCCCTCGCGAAGATCGAATGGTGACTCAAATTGTGCAACTTAAGCATGTTGATGCACAAGAAGTGAATGAAATCATTACTAAACTGGCAAGTAATAATGCTCAAATAATCATTTACCAACCCAACAACTCAATGATTATCACTGAGTTAGCAAGTAACCTTCGTAAGTTACTTGCTCTGATCAAAGATTTGGATGTGCCAGGCGGTGAAGAACAGCTTTGGACTTATCAAATCCTACATGCAGAAGCGACTGATATTGCTCAAAAGATTCAAGAGGTTTTTGAGGTCAGCGAAGAAAAGAATAACCGTCCTCGCCCCAATACTAATCGTAATCGAAAGACCAATAATCGAAATCGTAAGCGCATTAAAAATGCGAAAAGATCTTCCAGCGCTGAAAGCAGCAGCGTGGGCGACTCGGAACTTGATGCTCGCGTCAGTAAGGTTATTGCAGATGAGCGTACCAATCGCCTTTTAATCAAGGCTAATGCTCGAAGTTATGCACGGGTTAAATCTTTGATTGCTAAACTCGATATTCCGGTTGAAGGTGATGGACAGGTTCATATTCATCAGCTAAATCACGCTAAAGCAGCTGACTTGTCCAATGTTTTAAGTAGCTTAAGTCAAGAACAGCGAAGCAGAGGTGGAAATAGTGGTACAACACGTAGAAAACCGCAAGCTAAGCGCAGCAGTAAAGGAGGCGCTTCTGCCGGAGCCAACTCAGCCGCTCTCTTTGAGGGTGAGGTATCTGTAACTGCAGATGAGGACACTAATGCTTTGGTGATTACAGCAAGCTTTAAGGATTACTTGGCCCTTAAAAAGGTGATTGATATTCTTGATAAGCCTCGTCGCCAAGTATTCATTGAAGCAGTGGTAATGGAAGTGTCTATTCGTAATCAGCGTGACTTTGGTATTTCTTTACATGGTGCGAGTGAAGGCACTGTGGCTGGTGAAACTGTACCTTTAGTATTTAGTAATCAACCCGGTTCAACCAAATCTTTTGACCTAAGTAGTGCTGCGACTTTAACCGGTCTTGCTGTTGCGACTCAAGGACCCGCAAGTGGTGTTGAAATTGCCGGTTTAGATTTGCCCTCTTTTGGAGCGATTATGCAGGCGCTTTCCAAAAGCGACGACGTAAACATTATGTCAACACCACATATCTTGACCACAGATAATGAAGAAGCCGAGATTGTTGTAGGTTCGAATGTACCATTTATTGCCGGTATTGCTGGCGGTATGGGTGGCCTTGGTGGTTTGGGTGGTTTAGGAGGCGCTGGTGGACGTCTAGGTGGAGCCATGGGTGGCTTGGGTGGTTTCTTCCCAACTGTAAATGTGCAACGACAAGATGTGGCTTTAACCTTAAAGATTACCCCTCGCATTAATGCTGCAAACTTTGTGACCCTTGAAATCGATCAAGTGATCGAAGAAATCGAAAGTATTGATCCCCAAGTTGGACCAACAACTTCTAAGCGTAGCATTAAGAGTACAGTTGTGGTTCAAGACCAAAATACAGTTGTGGTTGGTGGACTCCAAAAAACCCGACAAATCAATAACGTAAGTGCTATTCCATGGTTGGGTGAGATTCCGGTAATTGGTTATTTCTTTAGAACAACCAAACGAGATCGTGAACGCAGAAATCTTCTTCTGTTACTTACACCGCATGTGATTGAAGGGCCAGATGACTTTAGAGCAATCTTCCAACGCAAGCTTGAAGAACATCGAGAGTTTGTTGCTCGTTTCCAACAAGAAGGCAGTGAGCTTAAACTTGGTTTAGATTTTGGTAAAAAACATGGTCTTTTAGAGGCGATTAACCAATCGCTTAAGGCCGCCGAAAAAGAGACCGAGCTTCTAGAGCAACTTAAAAAGCAAGAAGAACGCCCACCTTTACCTCAAGAACTTGATGGAGTGGAAGTGCCTTCACTCAACCCTCTCGTATCCAAAGATCAGCTTAACAAAGGTACAAAGGTGATGACTACGGCTACTCAAGCAGAGGCGAAGGAAGAAAAGCCAGCCATCAAGGTTGAAGTTTCTAAGCCAGCGGATACTAAGGCCGCAGCTAATGCACAGCCAAAAGAGAGTGACCTCAGTGATCCTTTTGCTGAAGAGTAATCTTTGTAAAAGTATGACTCAATGAGTTCTAGTACCCATCAGTCGAGATAGAGTGAGAAAAACCTTATGAGATTTGAACGTCAAGTTGCTCAACAGCTTCACAAGCAAGGACAGATTTCGGATGACTTGTTTCAAAAAGCTTGTCCTGACCAATCAGTACTGTTTGGAAACTCACTTAACATTGTTCCTAAGCACGCCTTGAATAGCATTGATGAGCTCGATGACAGCTTAGATATGATTGCACTAGATGACCTAGCAGACTTGAGTGATGTCACAGATATCAGTGAGCTCAATGAGCCTTCTTTGGATGAGGTTCCGGAAGCCCCAAGCTTTGTGTCGCCCAAAGAAGTGATCTTAAAAACGAGGGAAGTGAGTGAACTTGAGTGGCTTGAGGCGGCAGCCAAGGTGATTGGGCTTCGCTTTTTAGCAGAGATTGATCTAGATCGCGTAAATCTAGATTACTCGCAATCTTTACGAGTCGTGTATGCCAAAGAACATAAGATTCTTCCTTTATGGCAAGAGGATGGGCGCTTATTAGTGGGCATTGCTGATCCCTTAACGCAAAATGCTTTAAGCGCTTTTTATCGTCTGTTTTCTGAACCCATTGAACCGGTTTTGATCCCAGAGCAACCCCTAATTGATGCGATTAATAAGATATTTGACCGCCGAGCAGCTGCTTCACAGGTTATTGATGAAATCGATGCAGAGCAGGTGGTGGATGTTGATGCCGGCCTTAATGATATCGATATCGACATTATCGATACAGATGATGAAGCGCCAATTATTCGCTTGGTAAATGCGATTCTTTCGGATGCGATTAAAGACCGAGCATCAGATATTCACATCGAGCCCTTTGAACGGGAAATCTCTATTCGCTTTCGTGTAGATGGTATACTTAAAGATGCTTTTTCTACACCTCCTCCTAAGCGTTTTCATGCACCGGTAGCTTCTCGTATTAAGGTCATGGCGGGCTTGGATATTGCTGAAAAACGTATTCCACAGGATGGACGTATCAAGCTTAAAGTGGCCGGTAAAGAAATCGATATTCGCTTATCAACCTTACCGACCGCACATGGTGAGCGCTTGGTTATGCGTATTCTCGACAAGACTTCTGTTTTACGAGATCTAAGTGATATTGGTATGGGCAATCAAGTACTCACTAATATCAATGAGTTAATTACTCGCTCATACGGTATCATCTTGGTCACCGGACCAACTGGATCTGGTAAAACAACCTCTCTTTATGCAAGTCTTGCAAAGATTAATAGTCCAACGCGTAATATCATCACCGTAGAAGATCCGGTGGAATACCAAATCGGCGGAATTAGTCAAACACAGGTGAATAGTAAGGTTGGCTTAACCTTTGCGGCCGGTTTGCGTTCGATCCTTCGTCAGGACCCTGATGTGGTGATGATTGGTGAGATTCGTGACCGAGAAACCGCTGAAATTGCGATTCAAGCCTCGTTAACAGGTCACTTGGTATTTAGTACCCTTCACACCAATGACTCGGCCGGTGCGGTTACCCGTTTGGTTGATATGGGCGTGGAGCCTTTCCTAATTTCATCTTCGGTGATCGGCATGATGGCTCAACGCTTAGTCCGTACCTTATGTTCCTCATGTAAAGAGCCGGTGGTACCTACCGATATTGAGCTGAGCCAATTGGGCTACACCCGTGAGCGCTTTTTACAAGAATCGTCCGGAGTGGTTTATAAGGGACGTGGTTGCCAAGATTGCCATGGTGATGGCTATCGTGGACGAACCGGTATTTATGAGTTGTTGGTCGTTGATGATGAGATTCGTGCACTGGTTATGGCGAATGTGGATAGTAATACCATTAAGAAGCGCGCGATCACCAAGGGCATGTTGACTTTACGTGACGACGGAACAAGTAAGGTCTTTAGTGGTGAAACAAGTATCGCTGAAGTTTTACGCGTTACCCAAGACGATTTACTTTCCTTCGACTGAGTGTGGGAAAAGGAGTAAGTTATGCCCAATTATGACTATGCTGGCGTTGATAAACGTGGAAAAAAAGTAAAAGGCACCATGGAAGCTGACAGCCCTAAAATGCTGCGTCAGCTTTTAAAGCAGCGTGGGATTTATGTCACGCAAATCGGGGCTGGTCGTAAAGCAGGACAAAGTATTTTAAGTGCTGAAATCGACTTTAACGCCATGTTTGAGAAGATTACGCCCCAAGATATTTCCTTATTTACAAGACAATTAGCAACGCTTGTAAAGGCGCGTATTCCCTTAGCAGACGCTCTTGCGGCATGTACTGAGCAGGTTGATAAACCTAAGCTTAAAAAGATTTTGGTAAAGGTACGTTCCGACGTAAACGAGGGGGTAAGTTTTGCTCATTCACTTGACCAATATCGAGATGTTTTTGGACCCTTGTATTCTAGTATGGTTCGTTCCGGCGAGGCTTCCGGTACCCTAGACGCTATCTTAGTCCGCTTAGCAGAGTTTTCAGAGGCCTCGGTTAAGCTTCGCCAAAACATTGTCAGCGCTATGATGTATCCGGTCATCATGATCAGTGTCGGTGCACTTATTTTAGTCGGTTTATTTGTGTTTGTGATTCCACAGATTACCCAAATTTTTGCTGATAGTGGGCAAACTCTTCCATTCGTTACGCGTTTGATCATTATGATCAGTCATCTGTTACAAGATTACCTACTGCTTTTTATTGTAGGTGGAATTCTCTCACTTCAACTTTTTAAGCGTTACATCAAAAAAGAGCATGGACGGCGAAAATGGGATAATTTAAAGCTTAAGTTTCCTATTTTTGGCGAGCTCTTTTTATTGGTCGACTTATCTCGTTTTACCAAGACTTTAGCGACTCTTTTAACTTCTGGAGTCCCTTTGCTTACCGCATTAGAGATTACCAAAAATGTTCTTGAGAATCAGATCTTACTTGAGGCGGTAGAAAAGGCTCGAGTTGCGGTCAAAGAAGGTCATGCTTTGGCAACGCCACTTAGAGAAAGTGGACGTTTTCCCAATATGTTGATTCATATGATTTCGGTTGGTGAGCGCTCAGGAGCTCTAGAGGAAATGCTTGGAGTTGTCGCCGAAACCTATGAGAGCCAAGTGGAAAACAAAGTCTCTCGTCTCACCACTCTTTTAGAGCCACTTATGATTGTTTTTATGGGTGGCACCATCGCTGTGGTGGTTTTTGCTGTTTTAATGCCAATTCTTCAAATGAATGAGTTCATTCAATAATCTATAACTTTTAAATTACGTAGGAGTACTTCAAATGTCACATTCTCGTACACATCAACGTCTTCTTGCTCAAAAACAAGCCCTTCGTGATGGCCAAAAAGGTATGACTCTTTTAGAGATCATGATCGTTGTGGCCATTCTAGGTCTTTTGGCAACAGTGGTGGTCACCAACCTTATGGGTACCTTTGACAATGCTAAGATTGGCACGACTCAAACTAAGATCGCTTCGGTTGAGCAAGCGGTACAAATGTACTACACCCAAGTT
The DNA here is from genome assembly GCA_937146725.1 of uncultured Myxococcales bacterium. GTDB lineage: Bacteria > Myxococcota_A > Bradymonadia > UBA7976 > VGTA01 > CAKZRU01. Next base: position 26,319 of record CAKZRU010000111.1, on the reverse strand, counting down.
TCTGAGTATCCAGACAGCCTCAAAGATCTGATCAATCCTCCTGGTGGTTTTCGCCCATATGTAAAGAGCATGCCCAAGGACTCTTGGAATAATGAGCTGATTTATAAGCGTTCTTCAGGTGATAAGCCTTTTGTGATCTTCTCAACGGGCCCTGATGGTTCAAAGGGAACCAAGGATGATGTTTATCCTCAAGGTCACAAAAAATAAGCTAAGGCGAATTTAAGTCTTACCGCCAAATTTCTTCTTTGTTCTTTCAAAGGTTAGTTGTAACCATGACTCACTCATCTACTCACAGTGTCTCGCGCTGGACTTGCGTATCGCTGCCGAGGCGAGCGAAATCTATGGGCTTTACCTTGTTAGAGCTTTTATTGGTGATTGCGATTGTGGGTGGTTTAACCGGTATTGCGGTTTCAACTTTCTCGCAGATTTCAAATACCAAGATTCGAGTGGCAACTAATAAGCTTGCTGCCGCCTTGCGTCATAGCTTTGGCTATGCAGTCAGTCATGGACGCTTTGTCAGAATGGTTTTGGATTTGGAGGGAAATCGATATTGGGTTGAGTCATCTGACAAGCCAATCTTTTTGGCGAGTAAAAAACGAGAAGAAAATGTCGACCCAAATGCCTTGACCGAAGAAGAAAAAGAGGCCATCGAAGAAGCAAAAGAAGAAGGTCGTCCCATTAAAGAGCGACCTCGGTATGCCAAAGATGCTGTAGTTGCGGAAATTAAGCTTGATAAAGGCCTAAATCTGAGAAGTGTGTTTACTGCCAATCAAGATGAGGTTTTTACAACTGGCAAGGCATATATACACTTTTTCCCTAATGGCTTTGCCGAACCGGCCATGGTTGTTATTGGACAAGGGGAAAGCATTGATGATGGTGGTGCTTATACCTTAATCCTTTCACCATTGACTGGTAAAGTGAAGCGTGAAGTCGGCGTAGTCGATCCCGATCGCTACTTTGGTGAACCCGAAAAGTTTGAGGAGGAAGGTCGATGATCAGAGCTCGTCAAACACTGAAAAAATTGGTCAATTCTGCGAAGTCTCATGCGTTAGCAAGTCAAGCAGAGCGAGGTTTCAGCCTTTTGGAAATCCTAATCGCCATGGCGATCCTGTCTTTTTCTTTGGTGGCTTTGTTTGGCCATCAAGGCGTCATTATTCAATCGATCGATTATAGTAATCGAGTGAGTCAGGCGATCTTTTTACTTGAGGGTAAGCTTCTTGATGTGAAGCATAAAATCTTAAACGATAGCGTAGATATCTATGATAACTGCGAAGATGGAGATTTTAAAAGCGAAGGTTTTCGTGGACGTGGGGTCCAAGAATATCGCTGGAAGGTGTGTGCCTTTAAGCTAGAGCTTCAAGAAGGGGCAGCTAACCAATTAACCGAACGCTTATCAGCCATGCTTGCTGGTGCGGGTGAAGGTGGTGGTTTAGGTGCTTTAGGAGGTTTGGGGGCAGGCGCCGGGATGGATCAAGAAGCTATGGCAAATGGCATGGCTCGCGCACAGCAACAATTACAAGCGGCTGGACAGGTGATCCCATTATTTTTACAAAATCTAGAAGACAAAATTCGTAAGGTACGCATCGAAGTCTCATGGCGTGATCAAACGCAAACGCGCAAGGTACTGATCGAACGCTTTGTGACCTCACTTGGCTCAGATTCTAGTGGTGGTGAACCACCTCCTGAAGATAGCTTGGCCAATGAGAATAAAAACCAAATGGAAGATCAAATGATCAACCAAGGTATGGAGGCATTGAATAAATGAGCTCCAAACCTAATCAGAATCAATCTTGGACAATAAAAGATAAAACGAGAAAGACCCAAGCGGGTTTTACCCTGCTCGAAGTCATTTTGGCAGTTGGCCTTTTATCGGTGGTTTCTGTATCACTTTTTGTGACCATGTCTCGTAGCTTTAGAGTCAAAGATAACATGACGGTACTTAGTGAGCGTTATCATGAAGGTCGGCAGGTGATGCGCCGCATTACTCGTGAAATCCGCATGGCCTTTCTTAAAGCTCAGCCTCCGGAAGAAGTTCAAGAAGAAGGGCCGGCCATGTTGACTCGCTTTTTGGGAGAAGAAGACGAAATCTATTTTGCGAATACAGCTCATGTCAGATTAAGAGCTGAGGGACGTGAGTCAGACCAAGCGGAAGTTGCCTACTTTTTAAAGCGTCCTTCCTATAAAACACCCTATCGCGGTTATACTCTGTTTCGTCGTGAAAGTCGTAGAGTTGATGATCGTCCAGATCGAGGTGGAAGTACTTGGCCGGTTGTCGATGGAGTTAAAAGCTTTAAGCTTGAATATTGGGATGATGCCAAAGAAATTGGGGATGATGCTTGGCAACGTAGTTGGGATAGTGATGACAATCAACTTTTGCCAGCCCGAGTAAGGATTACTTTAGAACTTGAACGGGTTGAAGGTAATTTGAGCATTCGTTTTGTTGGACAGGCCGCACCCAAGATCAGACGTCCGGTGCAAAGTATCGTTGAGTATAAGAGGTAAGCCCATGTGGATTAAATCAAAAACAAAGCGATCAGAAGCTCAAGCAAAGCAAAAGATACAAAAAAGACAAGAGTCTAACGTTAAAGCGCACATTAAGCATCGACATCATCGAGCCGAAGGTGAAAGTGGAATCGCCTTACTGATCGCACTAACGGCGGTTACAGTTTTATCATTAGTTGTGGTTGATTTTTCTCGCCAATCTACCTTGCATCTTAATGAGGGCACTTATATCCGAGATGAAGTCAGAGCCAATATTCTGGCCGATACCGCTTTGGACATGACCAGAGCCTGTCTTGACCGTAAAGCATGGGGCATGATGGGGGCAGCTCAGTCCATGATGGACTTAGAAAAGCTGTGTAACATGATGCTTGGAATCTTTATCCGCGGTAATCTAGATTTGCCTGTGGGTGGCCTGTCGGTGCCCTTAGAGGGAATAGATGGTCTAAAGCTTCATCAAGGCGAGGTTGATGAGGTTGAAATCAAGCCAGAAGCTTCCTACATTGGCCTGGTTGGCTTAGCCTGTCCTCCTCCTAATCTAGCTCTGATTGAAGAACAGCAAAAACAGGTACAAGCACGACAAACTCGTCAAGCAGCTCCTAGCTATAATCCCTTAAATTGCCCGCAACGGGTGGCCACTGTGCGTAAACTAAGGTCATTGTTTTGTGATCCTTCTATTGCCCATGTTTTTGAAACCGAACAGCCGGATGGTCAACGGTACACAAGAGCTGATGTCATTGGTAATTTGATTGATTGGGTCGATCCGGATGATAACCGAGTCAGCATTGATCCTTATACTTGGATGATTCAAGAGGGGGCCGGAGAAGGCGAAGACTCATATTATCGTGATGGTAACGAGCGCTATCGAAGCAAGGACAGTATGTTTGATAGTGTGGAAGAACTTCGCTTAGTTAAAGGCATTAGCGATGAACTGTATTTTTTCTTAAAGGATAGAGTGAGTGTGCATGCCAGCGATAAAATCAATATGAATACCGCTTCAGCTGAGGTTTTAGCAGCCCTCATGCAAGCTCATACCCAACGTTTTCAGATCACAGAGTCATATGCTTGTGGTGAGGAATCCCAAAATGCAGACATGGGGCGTGACCTGTTTATGCGTTATGCAAGAATGATCGTTGATGCGCGTACTGTTCTTCAGTTCAATAAGATGATGAATGGTAATTTTTTGGGGCAACTTTTTAGAACGCCCCAAGCCTTTACCTCCATTGCTCAAGACCCCATGAAGATGATTATGTCCTCTGGGATGGGGCAGATGATTGATCCCCTCATGATTTTAATGACCCGTTATCAAATGACTGACTTACAATATCAGTTCATTCAAAATGATGTGCAATGGCAGCAAATGCAACAAAGCCTGGGGACTAAAGATCAGCTTTTCCGGTTGACAGTAAATGGTAAACTCGGAGAAATGACTCGTAAAATTACCGCCGTTCTAAAGCAGGATGGCACAGTTGTTCGTACACTCTATTACAGAGAGGAATAAGGCATGGCAACCAAGATCATTGGCCTCGATTTAGGCCAAAGAGAAGTACGTGCTTGGCTCATGGATGTAGGCTTTAGTAGCCGTGAATTTACGGGTGCTTTTTATCGGGAAATACTGCCAATTGATGGAGAGAGTCAGACAGAAGCACAGTTAAGAACAGCGTACGAATTACTAGAAGCCAAACAATTGACTCACGAGTCTTATGCCTTGGCTTTGCCTCGTCAACTCACTTCTGTGTTGATTCACCGCTTACCAATCGCTCAAATGAAGCTCGTCGATGAGATTTTACCGGGAGAATTAGAAGACTTACTTCCCTTTGAAATTGATGAAATCTTCTATGATTACCAAATTATTGGGACCGATGATGACGAATTAGAGTTATTGATCGCTTATGCTGTACGCGAAGAATTTGAGCAATTTATGGGTCAGTGCTTTGCGGCTCAAATAGATCCCAAGGTATTGACTTTAGGTGGTTTATATACCGAAGCGATTGTACCCAAGTCCCAATATAATGACTTAGCCCATCAGGTCATACTCGACATCGGCGCAAGTGGAGCGGAGTGGACCTTTTATTTAGGCGGTTCGGTTAAATATTTGCAACGTTGTGATGTTGGTGGACTGCAGATTACCAAAAAACTCGCTGAAGTGTTCAAAGTAGATGATGAAATGGCGGAAGTCGGTAAGCTCAGTGAAGCCAAATGGCTTGCAAAAGATACCTTAGCTTTAATGGAAGATGGTAATCAAAAACAGCTTGCTGAAAGAATTAATGAGGCAATTGAAGAAGCATTGCTTCCATTAAAGGCCGAGTTGATTCGTTCTTTAGCCTTTGCTGAGATGACTCAAGAAACGCCCATTGAGAAGGTTTACTTAACCGGAGGGTCATCTAAGTTGAATGGGATTGAAACCTATCTTGAGCAATCATTAAATATGCCTGTTCAGCGTTTAGATTATCCTGCTGAAATATCAACGAATTTGAGTACAGGTCGTGATGGTTCACAAGATTACTTAGCCTATGTCATGGCCGACGGCTTAGCCCAAAGGTTATACACAAAAAGTATAAACTTCCGTAAAGATGAATATACTTATGCGCGAGATGCTGGCATCTTGCGAAGCTTATCTGTAGCAGTAAGTATTGCTTTATTCTGTATCATCGCTTTACAGGGAACTCGCCTATACTATGAGCAGATGACAGCGATCGATGAAATCACCTTGTTGGAAAGTGAAGTTGAGCAGCTGGGGGTATCTCTTTTAGGTAAAGAAGGTCTTGAGCTTGATACGATTAAGTTCAAAGTGAACTCAGCCAAAGAGCAAAAGGTACTGGTGCCCGACATATCAGCTTTTGACACCCTTGGTGAGCTTTCACGCTTCATTAGTAAGGATGTTTCAGTTGAGCTTGATCGTTTGACGATTGCGCTGAAAGATAATGGTCGTGGTTCACTTGAACTCCGAGGAAAAACCACAACAGTAGGTGAAGTGAGCGCTGTGATTGAAGCGGTTGAAAAGACTTCTTGTTTTTCAGAGCGAGTCAAAAAAGACAAGGTCAGTAAGTCGGTTGATGAGCGAACTGTCTTTAGAGTCACTGCATCATCCAAGTGTAAATAAAAAGGTGAGAAGCTAAGTTTATGTCTAATCCATCATTAACATCACAATTTGTAGACGGTGTGTATAGCAAGCTCTCTGCTCGTGAGAGGCTCTATCTTTTGGCCTTCGTTCTTATTTTTGTAGGAGTGGCGACCTTTTTTATTTTTGACCAATTAGCAGCTTCTAAAGAAGCACAATTATCTCGGGTAGAGTTTTTGCGTGAGGGGATTGCTGAAATCAAAGCGGGTGAAGAGCAATTTCGGATCTTGCGAGCTAAGGGTGAGGCCTATCAAAAACTACTGAAGCAAAACTCAATCGACTTAGGTAAAGTGATGGAACGTCATGCCCAAAGCGAAGGGATTACCATCGATGATTTCAAAGAAAAACGTCGAGTTTTAGATGATGACTTAAGCAGTAAAGCAAAAAAAGCTGAAGTTGTTGTTGCCTATACCCAAGAAGTGACCATTAGATCGGCAAACCTTGCTCAACTCTCTAGATTTTTAGAAAAACTCGAAAAAGAGTCTTCACCAGTACGCGTTACATCTATTGATATGAGAACCTCAGCTCAAGACCGACAAGAATTACGCTTTATTAAGCTTGCGGTCACCACTTACAAATTGGAGGCAGACAAATGAACCTTCTTCTTAAGGCCTCCAAAGCAATTTTATATTTCATTTCATTTGTCGTTTTTACCTTAGTTGCTTTACGTCTGACGATAGATTTAAATGAGCTAAAGCCGACGATTGAGAAATTTCTAAGCTTAAAAACTGGTGCTAAGTGTGAGATCCAGAACTTAGAATTACAAGGTGTTCTGGGGCTATCATTGGCAAGTGTTGAACTCACTTTACCTTTAAGTCCTGAACAAGAACTTGAATGGGATAAGTTTAGAGCTTATCTCAAAGCTCGTCGTGCAGCTAAAGAAGCAGGGCAGGCTGAACCAGAGCCAATGAAAGCGCCGGCGCCAGCGCCCAAACTATGTTTGCAAAGTAGCCAAATCGATTTGGGATTAGGTAATGTACTGAGTATTGTTTTGGGTGGGCACATCGAGTTGAGTGGCCAAAGCAAGCTGTTTGCCTGTGGTGTAGCGGATGATGACTCTAATCAGGAGGAGCCTCAATACTTATCGTTTAGTGTAGGCACTCAATGGGATGGCTTAGGTGCAAGTAAAAGAGCACAAGATCTTGCTTTCTCATATAAGTTGAATGAGATTGACCTTGGGGAAAATGACTTTTTGCAATCCTCCTTACCTATGCCCCTAAAAGGCAAGCTAACCAGTCAAGGTGAAGGGCATATTGTGATTGGTAAGCTTGGGCGGCTACAAATCAAAAAAAGCAGTGCATCACTTAAACTTGAGGGAACGGGTCTTCAGACAGAGGCGACCACCGTAAGTGCCCTAGAATTACCGGCTGTCAACTTAGGAGATCTAAGTGCACAGCTGAAATTAGATCGAGGGCAACTAGATCTTGTGGAGTTTAAATCACAAAGTGAAGACATAAAGGGAGAGTTTACAGGCCATTTGAAGCTTTTTGGGGCTTGGGCTAGAACTGTTTTAAATCTTCATATTTCTATGGATTTATCAGCAGAGTTTATTCGTAAAAATCCTGATGTGAAAACGATTGCTACCCTACAAAGACGCTACTTTACCCGACGAGGAGATGGTGGCTATGATGTAGGAATTTTACTTAAAGGGCGAGTTAAAAAACCTAGGGCAAGTGCAGCTAAAAATAGTCCATACAGCAAGGAAGGACGTAGCTTAAATCGTAATGCACGAAATAACAAACAAGCTAAGCGACCCACTAAACGTCGTCGTAATCGGCCTGCCAAAAAAGCTCGCCAAAAAAATCGCTTAAAAAATAAATCTCGTCGTGATCGAATTAAAGCTGGCCGACGCAACCGAGTAAGAAAAGGCACTCAAGTGAAGAAAAATGTGGGCTTTAAAGCGAATAAAGGCTTTAGGTCTAATCCGGGATCAGCTTTGGAAGAAACCCAAGATCTAGTGCAAGACAGCGAATCTGAACTAAACGACTTAGAGGCGGGTGAGGAAATTGATTCTGAAGCAGCTAGCAATGAATCGGAAGAAGGCGCGGCAGGTGAAGAAGGGGAAGAAACAGAAGCAGATTCAGATTCAGAAGCTACGGTCGATGGAGAGTTAGATAACGAATAGATCAGTCATCTGATGATTTAGATAGATGCCTGAATATTGACAAGCAAAGATGAGGATGACTAGATCTAATGGATGATGGTCAGCACACTCTAGAAGAATTTAAGGAAGACCCTAAATTAAAAGAGTTTAGCCGGTCTGATAAGCTCCAATTTTACTATGAGCGTTTTATTACTCGGCGCAGTTCATTTATTTTTTTAAACCTACTGCTGATCTTCCTTGTGGCTTATGCCTTATTGTTGGCCCTCCATTATCTTTTTTATCAAGAGTCTTGGTCTTTAAGCTTACAAAATGAATCACTTCAATGGCATGTCTTTTTAGAAATGCTGACACCTGCTCGACTGGGAGTATTGCATGCTCCTCCCTGGCCATTGCTTATCTTATCGGTTATCACAACCTTTGTAGGTTTCGGTTTTTATTCACTTTTAATCGCTTATGCAAGTGCTAAAACTCAAGAAACGATTAACTTGTTTCGTAGTGGTTTAGGTCCGGTCATTGAAGTCAATCACACCTTGATTTTAGGTTTTGATAACCGAATCCCACGGCTCATCAAAGAGCTTAATTATTCCAATCATACTAAGCAAAAGCATCCGGTTGTGATTATGTTTGATTTGGAAAAAAACTATATGGATCAACAACTATCGGCTGAAATAGATCGTTATTCTAGAGTACGGGTCAATCTCGCTTCTGGTGAGCCTAGTCGACTGAATAGTTTATATCGTATTAATGCGGTTGAAGCTAAATCGGCCATTATTTTGGCACGCTGCAGTCATACTGCGAGTGTAAGTGAGCGTGATGCATCAGATGTACGAGTCATTCAAACCGTCAAAGCGCTTTATAAAACTCAAAAGCCGGAGTCACGTTATCCTATTGTCGCCGAGATCTTTGATCAAAAAATCAGAGAAATGATCAGCTCATTAGATGAGATGATTATTACCTATGATAGTTATGAGTTAATCGCATCAATCTTGGTACAAAGTGCAATTTTTCCGGGGATCGAAAGAGTTTATAATGAGCTATTCTCATTTGAAATGAGTGAGTTTTACTTTTATCAAGGGGTGCCAGAGGGAAGCCGTTTTGGTGACTTAGTATGCCATTTTGAAGACGGTGTTCCTGTGGGGGTGCAACATCCTAATAAGCAAATCACCATGTTACCTTCAGTGGATTATATTTTTAATGAGGGTGATGAGGTGTTATTGATTGCTAGAGATGATCAATACATAAAGTATATGCCTAATAGCTTATATCAATCGACCATATATTATAGTTTAGAGCATCCACGTGTTTTTCCAAGCCAAGATGTTCTTTTAATTGGTTGGCACTATTTAGCACCTTCAATCATTAAGGAGTGTTGCCGTCGCTTGCCTCTTGGCTCAACGATCACCATCGTAACGCCTGAAAGCTCTGAAGAGATTATGCAGGTGATTTCCGAGATCGAAAGTACCGACCGTTTTAAAATCATTCATGAGCATCGCGATCCATTTATCTTTGATGAACTAGAGTATATTGACCCATTTAGGTTTGATACTGTGATCTTGTTATCAAGAGGTGATCATATTGATAGCGAAGAACAAATGGATGCTGATACACTTGTCTTAGTACTCTTATTACGACGCTTGCGTGATAAGCAAATTGGACGCAAGATTAATACACGTATTGTAACCCAATTGTTTAGACCGGAAAATGAGCAGTTAATTGATAATCAAAATCCTAATACGGGTGATCCCGTAGATTTTGTTTTGACCTCTAAAACATCGACCATGCTCTTTACTCAGCTTAGTGAAGAGGGAGATATGGTTCAAACATATAACTTACTCTTTGGTGACTGTACGTATGAAATTACTCTGTGTCCGATTACTGACTATGTAAAGCTGGGCGAACATTCTCTTTGCTTTATTGATCTTTACATGAGCGCTTTATGTCGTGGAGAGGTCTGTATTGGCTTTAAGTCAGCAATGTATGAGATTCAAAAAGCACCTTATTCAGGTGTGTATTTGAATCCGCCAAAAGATAAAGCATTTCCCTTTAGCGAAGATGATGAGTTAGTTCTGCTCCGTAAAAACTTAGATAATGATTAATGCTACTTAATTTGCATACTTTGGGTTTGCATTAAGTCAAGATGTACACCCTGTTGGATCAGAGTGATACAAAGAAGTAAATAAAGCACGAGCACCACTTGAATCCCACGATCTTTGAGAACAACTTGGGTGGGTGATCCACCTTCACCACGTTGATAGACCAGACCCAAATATCTAAAGATACCGAAAATAACCAAGGGTAAAGTCAGTAATAAGCCATTTGTATTGAGTCTAGCACAAACAAAGGGATCGATCGTGTATAAGGCATAGCACATCAGAGTTGCTGATGCAGTAATGAGAATCAGTTGATCTAAGAAGGGTAGAGAATAACTTGCTAACAAAGCTCTATGTTTAGCAGCATCTTCGCCTAAAGATGCCCGCTCATGACGGCGTTTACACAGACCCAAAAAGAGCGCAATAAACAGCGTACATAGCAGTAACCATGGACTAAGGCTAACCGAAATGGCAAAGGCACCCACAGCAACTCTTAGTAAAAAGCCGAAGGCAATGAAGAAAAGATCAATTAAAAATAGATGTTTAAGTCCTAAAGAATAAGCGATATTCATCATGACATAGGCAATTAAGGTAAACATAGTCGCTTGATTTAATTGGGCCCCAGTCCCAATACCAATAGCGAGAGAGCCTAGAGACATGATCATTGCTGTACTACGTTTAACCGCACCACTTGCGATCGGTCTGAGCCGTTTTTTAGGGTGTGCTTGGTCGCGTTCATAGTCAACTGTATCATTGATGAGATAGATACCACTGGCACATAAGCTAAAGGCAAAAAAAGCAGTAATAGAGGCTAAAGCTGACTCTGAACCACTAAGAATACGCCCAGAAAAAATTAAAGGGGCAATCACAAAAGCATTTTTCACCCATTGATGAGGTCTTAGTGCCTTAATATGTGCAATAATCATTAGAACATCCTTAATTTATTTCCTAGATAATAAGCCTTGATCACTCAAAGGCATAAAAGTGAAAAAAGCATAAAAGCTTAAAAAAAAACATAGAAGATAGACATAAAGTATAAAAAATAAAGCTAAGGCCAACAATCTTGGCTTGAACTTGACAAGCTTTGTACAGGCGTATAGCTTCCTCGAGTTCAGTGCAATGTTCAGTGCAATGTGTGTTCAGCAATCGGTTTGAGTTTTGTAGGTTAGAATAAAGGAAGATTTATGAGTTCGTTAAAAGATCAGTTAGCTAAATTGGGAATGATTGATGATCAAGAAAAAGGAGATGAATCGAGTGCACCTCGTTCTTGGACAAGCGCTCCTAGTTCTCGTTCTAAAGGCCATACAGGCAAGCGTACGACTGATCAGTCATCTAAATCATCACGTTCTCAAGGAAACCGTCCGCAAAGAGCAAGACGACCCAAAGAAGAGCCCTTACCCTTTCGTAGCGAATTGAGCGACAGTGAGCGTGCGGAAGAAATTAAAGGGCTTTTTAAGCGAGTTCGACTACCGATGCCCACTCATGGAACTCAGCGTTATTATTTTGAACTGAGAGATGGTACTATTGACTATATCGATACAGAGCAGGAAAGTTATGACTCGCTCAGTCGCGGTCAAATAGTGATGACCAGTGATGCTCAAGACCGGTTGCTCTGTATTCCAAGACAGGCACTCAGAGAGCTGAGAAGCCTTGATCCAAAGTGGATTCCAAGTACAAAGCGCTAAGATTTTCTCAAGTTAGGTGATTAAACTAGGAAATCAAAACTTGGTCTTAAAATGGGATTTGGCTACCATCCCATGAGTATAAATGGCCACTATCTTCAGAATTTAGTTTTTGCAAGACCTTGGTGAGATGTTGGGCACTTTCATTGGATGTAAAAATAGTGTGTTTAACTCGAGCTGTAAAAGGTGCTGATAAGTCGCTATATACAGTACCCGGATGTAGGCCAACACAAATACAGTTCTTATGGCTTCGAGCAAGTTCAATCGCAGCTGTTTTGAGAAGCATATTTTGAGCCGCTTTGGATGCTCGATAACTATACCAGCCCCCAATTCGATTATCTGCAATACTACCGACTTTTGCTGACAAACTTGCAAAGATCGATCGTTCTCGACGATTGAGCAAGGGGCATAAGTATTTGAGGGCAAGTCCAAGCCCAAAGGTATTGACGGCAAAAACCTCAGTCATTTGCTCAAAACTTAAGTCACGTAAAGCTCGCTCCGGTTGAACCTTTGAGTTTTGTGCATTACCCGTTCTTGATAATAGTCCGGTTGCATTGAAAACTAGATTAAACTTTTGCTGGTTTATAGCAAGGGCCTGAGTAAAGCTTTGCCAAGCACTTTCATTAGTAATATCAAGCTTATACTGATGCACCGATGGATGATCAACAAAAGCCTCAATCGCTTGAGATCGATAAGTTAGGACTAAGCGATTAGGTTTAGCTTGTGCCAAAATATGGTGAGCTAATGCTTCTCCTACACCGCCATGCGCGCCCAAAATAATCCCTTGAATGGGTTCGTTAAAACCTAAATCGTTTGGACTGACTATCATCATAAATACCTCAATTATAAGTGAGCTTTGTTACTCGCTCTTTACTTTATAGATAGATACTTTGGATGAAAGGATGCGCTTACTCTGGTTTAAATAGGGTTTAAATAAGGTTTAAGTGAGTTTAATCTTGTAGCTCTTTAAAACTTTCAACAAATCTTGCTCGAGGCTGAGAGGCTTTTGGGGTAATAATCAGTGCATCATCAATGCCAATTAAGGCGCTTTTATCTGTTTGAAGCTTAGCTGGTTTAAGTGCTAAGTCAGGGTAAGAATTATAAAACGTTTGGCCTAAATGACGGTAAAAAAATTGGTGTTGTCCGGTTTCAGCAGTACCTTGATAGTTGAGTCTAAAGGCTTTTTGTACCCCAGCAAAAAGCATCGCTTTCTGAAGTGCTAGTAGGTCTTTTACTGCAGTCTGAGCAAATACCAAATCACCCGAAGCCGTAATTCCAAGAGCAGTTATAGAGCCTTTTTGATGTGCTTCAGCCATGCTTTCTTGCTGATCAGGATTGGCTTCAGCTTGCGCTTGTCGCATTCTTCTTTGCTCTTCTACGGCAAGCGCCTTGCCCTGATCAATAATTGCTTCTCCTTGCAACAGATCCTGCCATGCACCGTCAATGCGTAACTCATCTTGTCCCCAACGACCAATTGTAGACTTACCTTGCTCATCTACAACCCAGGTCATCTTACCCAAAACCGGTTCTTGTAGTTTTTGTTTAATGGAAATTAAGCCCAAGTTTTGACTTGTAAAACCAAGAGGAAGTCGAGCAACAGGCTCAGCAGGCAAAGGTCTTTCTTCTTTAAAATAACGCTGAGAACGATGTCCACCTAATGATAAGTTAAGCTGTAAACGCTCTCCATCAATCATTAAAAGCTTTACATCACTGCCAACATGCTCAGCACTGACAAAAGAAGTGGCTAGCCAAGGATTAACATCTTGGTGTTGAACCTTTTTCCATAAACCTTCACCCTCATGCCAATTTGCGGGTCGTTGAGTAAAAGAATGAGGTAGGCTTTGGGCTAAGACTAAATAAAAGAAATCTTCTTGAGCTCCAGTGCGCCATTGTTGAGGATCTAGCTTCATTTTATAATGAGCTGCTTTTTCTTTACCCTGCTTACCTTCCAAACGTGAGTCCGGATAGATCGCTAAGCCACTTTGAGAAGCATCCGACTTGAGGCTCATAGCAAAGCGTACCCCAACAAGTCGAAGTGCTTGAGCTAAAAATTCGGTATTTGTTGCCTCTGACCATGCATAAATCACGGTACCCTGAGAGTTGATCCCTAATGCAGAACGGGTGAGATGTAAGTGATCTAGTCGTCCTTTAGGGCTTTGAGGAGGTACAAACTTACGATCACGAATTCTTAAGTCAACCAAGGGCGCATAACTCTGACGAAATGAGGACCAAGTCATAGGAAGCTCATCCACATCTAATCGCCCCATGGCTAAGCGCCCTTTTTGATCAATCGCAAGGGTTGGTAGGCCTTCGCTGGTTGGCACTAAAATATGGTGATCTTGAATCTGCCCATGTTGATCATTGACTTGGGTTGCGTCATAATTGCGGTGATCAATTTTGGGACCACCATTAAAAGCAATCAGAGCAGAGCCTTGATCTTCACGTTTGAAGCGTCCTGTGCCTACACCTTCTTGCTTTTTTTCAAGCATGTTTCCGCCGGCTACAAAGCGTAAACCCAAGCGTCTCATATCCATCGCATAAAGATGAATACTATGGTAAGGCCGTTCTGGATCAAGGCGAATATAGGTTTTAAGGATAAGAGGGTCACCATCCTCGAGTAGTTTAATTGGCTTCCATTCTCCTTCGCCCGGAAAACTTGACTTCACATCAATACGGGGGGGATACCAATTGGGTCGTCTACCATCTAGAATTGAACTCACTTCACCAACTTCTTGATGCTGACGAGGATCACTTTCATTGACGAGCAACTCATAAAGATTTTGCTCAAACTTGGTTGCAATTTTTGCCTTTAGGCCACTTAGACTTAAGTCTTCATCCATATTTAAGAGGTCATAAGCTCTAAGAGCTTCTTGGAAAGCACTAAAACTTTGAGTCTTATCCTGCGGCGGCTTAACGATTTCAATATTATTTAGAATTGGGTTAATCGTTTCTGAGATGGTGTCAACTGTCGCCAATTCTTTGGCCTCACTATAAATCGTAAACTTATCTGCTCCTCGGCTAAACTCAGAAGATTGAGTGCTTGCAGATTGCTTGTTGTTCCATTGGGCCTGACAGCCTTTTAATGGATATTTAAAGCGGACACTTAACCAGTCCGGTGCTGTTGACCGATCAAAAAAGTGTTCATTAATTAAGCTTGAAAAAAGCTGTGTTCCTGCATCTTGGTTTGCATTAGAGTTTTCGTCATCATAGTTCCAATGCAAGTAATTCACTGCTCGACAGCCCATTTGCTTGTGCACTTGACCGAAAAGTATGTGAACTCCATTACGTTTTGGATCATCTTGTACTGTTTTGAGATCAAAAATCAGATCTTTACTTAATGGATTCTCACTAAGGTTGCGAGGTGGTTTAAATGAGATTGGATAGGCATTGCTTCCTAAATGCACCTGCATCACATAAAGATCTTCTTCGTGATTGACTTGATCTTCTTGCTTGGCTGAAAAGAAAACAAGATAGGGGTCGCCAGCACTAAATAACTTGCTTGGTAAAGCGGCTAATTTAAGATTTCCTTTGGCGACCATAAGATGGTGATGATTGTTGAGATGCTGTCTCAGATTATCTTTCACAATTTCATAAAAGTCAGTACCACTGCCATCACTGCCATCACTGCCATCTTGATAGGTCTTAAGTCGAGAAAGATGTGGGGTATACCCTTGCCACGAAGCAAACCAAATACCGACAATTACAGTGAGTAAGCCTAGTGCTAGATGCTTTCTCCACATTGTACTCTCCTAATATGGAATGTATGAATGATATAAAGATTATGATGATGAGTTAAGCAAAAAGCTTTTCAACATATAGGTTACTTAGTTTTTATGGTCATCAAACCAAGCGAGGTCAACAAAGGCTCTCGAGAGTGTATATGTACGCACACCAATGTTTTTTTCAATAAGTAATGCAGCGAATTGCTGAGCATTAATCAAAGTGAAGTTCTTTGGAATTAACTTAGGTTGCTCAAAGCCACCTAAATGAATCACTAAGCAAGAATCAATATACATACTTTTAAGACTTCTTGAAATCTGTTCTAGCTGCTGTTGGCTTAAAGGTTTATTAGACTGTTGGGCAATGATTAAGGCTGTATCTTGAATGTGTTGGGCCAAAAGCGCAAGTCGTCCATCTTTCCGACGGTTCAAGGCCTCTAACTGCGAGTACTGATCACGTTCTAAATAAGCCATAAGCAGCGACTCAAAGGACTCAAGACTCATGTTTTGTAATTTAAACTCTAAATGATTGAGTAACTCTTGATGATAGTCAGATTGTTGTTGCTTAATTTGTGCTTCAAGCTCTAGAAGCTTTTTAGTTTGTCCTTGAGCACTACACATCACCTCAGCATTTATGGAGAATAAGTATGGTGGCCTTTGACCCAAAGCTTCCGCTTGATGATTTTTGCTTTTAAGATGTTGATTTAAGCGTTGTAGACTTTGAGTTTGGCTTAAATCATTAAATATACTGTGGTGTTTCAGTTGCTCTAAAAGTTGACTCTGAAAAGTCCAAGTCGACGATTGCTGTAGAATACTTTGTATCTGTCGATCTAGGTCATCAACGCTATCATCAACGCTTTCATCTGCGCTGTCATCAACGCTTTCATCTGCGCTATCATCAACGCTTTCATCTTCGCTATCATCAACGCTTTCATCTGCGCTATCATCTTCGCTATCATCAACGCTATCATCTGCGCTGTCGTATTCGCTATCATCAACGCTATCGTCTGCGCTATCGTCTGCGCTGTCATCTACGCTGTCGTTTACAAAGGGTTGAGCGGGCGGAAGCTTGAGCTTAAGAGAAAGAGTTTGAGCAATCTTCTGACTTTCATCTTGGAGCTGAAACCACAAAGCTTGGTTAAACCGTTCACCTAAGACTTCTTCAGCCTTAATGATATCCGAGATTAAAACCGGAGCCACCGGATATGGATAAAGAAAACCGGAAATCCGATCGGCTTCAGTCAGAGACTCTTGAGTAAGCTCTCCTTTTTTTGAGCTTTTACCATCATGAGCGGTTAAAAGTTTAAATTGTTCTTTAAGTTGACTTTTTTGTTGATGACCCAAAGGCTGAGTAGGAACTTTCTTGATCAGTTGAACACTTTCTGAATGGTCTTGCTTAGGATGTAAAGCAAACACACCAGAGCGAACTTCGATGAGTTCATCATGCAGGAGCATACTTGGCGATTCATGTACCTTGATTGCTGTCTGATTGGGTATCTCTTTAGCCCACGCTTTCAAAGTAGACAGAAATTGGCCATAATTTCCATCAAAACCAAACTCTTCTTGCGCTAAAATCATGAGTCGACGTGCACTTAAAGGACGATGATGTCTTTTTAAAAGTTGATAAATATTGCCTCGATCTAATTGCGCCCCACTCATGAATTTACCCTTAGCCTCATTGAACACTGATTTAATCTTGCTCACTCTAAAAGATTATGACGAGCGATACAATCTTAACAAACGTTAATCCACCGAGAGTTTTATATCCTTATAGCAGTAGTCCAAAAAAAAGCGAATCATCACTTCACCCGCATATGGTGTGGGATAAGTAGCCTTAATTTGGTTATTGATTAAAAACTCAGGGGTGGCATCGATATGTGCTTGGATTCCCCACCATGGTTTAGAATGATGCATAATGATTTCATAAGCTTGAATACCCTGTGGGTGCTTCTCTGTATAAATCATCGGTTCACTCGTTAAGGAACTCCAATCCTGAGGTAGACGAGTTAGACCTTCTCGATGAGAAACAATAAAGTCATAGTCAACTTGTGCTTTAAGGCCCAATACCGCTTGCTTAAATGAAACAGTTCTTATGCCTTTTTCACAATATTCATCCCACAGCATAGCGACTTGACCACCGGCTAAATACCCAAGAAGCTGATGGCCATAACAAATCCCTAAAATAGGACAAGAATGTTGTAAGATTCCATTGGGTTTAGCTAGCCAACTCATAAGACGTTTTTGCCAAGCAAGATCATCATTTGGAGAAGCGCCTCCTCCTAGGATAAGTACACCAGCCACTTGGCTGATCATAACTTGCTCGAGATCATCAATGCCCAAAGCACCAAATCTTAAATCTTTGCTTAATGCTGGCCGAAATAACTTACCGGGTAATTGAGAATATTCGATGATCTTTTGACACACTTCTATTTCAGGGTGACGAGTAGATGGGTCAATAATGATTAAATATTTTGTGTGGTGACTTGGCATAGTAAATCTTGTGTATATATTATATTGAGTTTAATTTATTAATAAAATTAATATCGTAGTGATAATAATCGTTGGAGTAAATATGTCTAAAAACTTAGAAAACGATCCTAAGAATCCTGATACAAGCGAGCATGGTCAACATTATTCTGAAAGTAGTTTTTGGGATAAGGTTAAAAGCTTTGCTTCTAAAGTAGGAGGACAGGGCATTTACTATGCACTGATCCTTTACTATGTTTTGGCTGATGACGAAACACCGGCTAGCCAAAAAGGAATTATTTTGGGGGCTTTAGGATACTTCATCTTCCCCATCGACCTCATTCCAGACTTGATACCTATCGTTGGTTTTACTGATGATATCGCTGCGATTACTGCTGCTTTAAAAGTGATTTGGGCTTCGGTTAAACCGGTACACTTAGAACAGGCTGCTCAAAAAACCAAAGAGTGGTTTCCTGATTTTGAGGCGAGTCCACCCAGTTTTTAATCCTAAGCTAAGCTTTTAAGTCTTAAGTAAATCGTTTAAGCTTTCATCACTTAACAAAAATACGGTTAAGTGCTTTACCAAAGCTTAAGTGTTTACATGGGGGGAAGACTTGAAAGAAATACGACGTCATTATACTTTGTTTATTGATGAGAGCGGTCAGTTTGGTGAAACAGCACTGAAAAATGAGCGCAAAAATCAACATGAGCAACCCTCTAGCCAAATCTGTGGAGTATTAATTCCCGGAAGCTTTGAAAAAAAACAAAGAGGTGCCGATTTACCTAATGCATTACTTGCTCTTTTTCCAAAGGGCGGACAACTACATGCAACTGATATTTCTTATGAAGAACGAGCTGACTTAGTTAAAAAGGTGGTCCAACAAAGTAAGATTTCGGGGTGGCGCTTAGTACGACTAGTGAATAATTCAGGGATTGGTGAGGGAGAAGTGATTCAAACTTATACCCGTATGGTCGCTGAAATGATTGTCTGTATCTATCAAAAGTTGAGAGAGGAAGTTCCTCAAGAAAAACCTCTTATCCATCTTACCTATGCTCAAGTCTTGCTGGGTAAACGTATTCATGGTCGGGATTACTATTTTTCACGCAATGAGGTGACTCAAGAGCTCCGTCATCAGGGGACACCCATTATGATTCCTATTTTGGAATACAAAGAGGCCATTACTCGAGAGCTGCAAATCGACCTACGTCATGGCTTGGGAATGAGTGAACAGGAAGTTGCACAAGTCTTTGGAGAGGTCAATGAAGAAAGCGCTCGGATTCATCCAGCCTTGCAGTTAAGTGACTTGGTCAGCAATTGTAGTTATAAGCGAGGTCGTGCCCTACGAGACTATCCTAAACTTAGACAAAAACTATTAAATACTCTTGAACCTTATGATTTTGAATTACACCCGCTTAAAGTTCAGTATCTTGCGGAAGAATTAGCCAATCATAGAGCATTAGGTCAGGCGATTTTTGTACTGGTTAGCCATTTAAATAGTGATCAGCTCAATGCGCAGGCAAAAACTCGTTTAACAGAAGTTTTGGAAGAACTTATTGAGGATTTAGCTCAAGAGCATACAGAGGAGTTAGCCAGCGATTTACAAGCTCTTATCGATGCGATTGAGGATTTGGTTCAACGTGAGCGTGATGCCTCCGAGGCAGAACTAATGATCAAAGCTCTTTTGGAGCAAGTCTTAAGCCCATTGGAAACTAAACTAACTCAGCGATGGGGACATAGTGACCTTAATTGGTTTAAATATAGGGTGCTGAACTTAGCTTTGGTCAACGCAAATCATTCCGGAAACTTAAAGTTAGCTCAAACAAGGGCACAAGCCCTAATCGATTTAAGACCCCTAATTAATAATCGCTGGGAAGATATTCCTACGATCATGCATAGCCAACTCAATATTGCGGTCTATTATGCTGATCGCTTACTGTTTAGTGAAGCTGTACAATATGCCGAAGAAGTCTGTGGTTTTTATCAGGACTTTTCATCTTTGTTAGGTGCTTTTAGAGGACAGTCATTACTTGCAGATCAATTAAAAATTAAAAACCATATGGCCGCTTTAGGAACAACGCTTACCCTAGAAAGATACTTATGTCTCGAAAAGCAGTCTCAGTATGAAACGATTGATGACTTGGTTGAACGCGGACGAGAATTGGCTGAGCAAGCCTTAGTTCTCAGTGATACCAAAGAAGATGAGATGCGTTTATGGCAACAGTATGCTCATTTAGAGGCGATTGCAGGTCATTTAGACTCAGCATGGCAAAAACTCTTTTTAGGGATTGGCGGACAAACCCAAGACTTTAGTTTGAGCCAACACCACTTATTTATTGAGCAACTTGGGCAGCACTCTGATCAGAGTATCCAATTTCCCATGTTTCATACGCTAAGACTCATCTTAATTTCTTATCAATCCGGCTTTTCTTTGGTTGATCTTGACTCGCTTTTTGATGAACTCTCAACGCTTTTTGTGAAACGCTTTCAAAAACTTTTAGAGGGCTTTCGCGATGATTACCCCTCTCATGGACTTCTTCGTTTATGGTCAGTTCTCAACGCTTTGAAAGGTAATGAGGCGATTGCTATAGGCGCTTTACGAGTATTAGATCGAGTGATTAAAGCACAAAAGTCTTCTGTCAGTTTAGCTTTAATCTCGGTTTGTGCCCAAGCCGAAAACGCTGTTTATTTGGCACAGCAAGGATCTAAAAAAAGAGTGAATACATTCTTGAATTTGGGAGTCCAATCAAAGTCCGAGCATAAGCAAAGTCTATTTAAGAATATTAGTATGCTTAAAGCAAAGATACAGGATGAGGAAAAGCTTGTTCAGTGGCTGACTACTCTTGAAGGACAGCTTCTAGTTTGGCAAAAAAGTGACTTCAATATGGAACGAGCTCAAAGCATTCTTAAGCACTGCGCTCGATATGCCGGCTAGTAAAACTCAAGCTTAATTTAAAGCGAATCGTTTAAGTGAGCCTTACTTAAATAGCTCTTTCATCGAAAGATATTTATCACCTCGATCACACACGATAAAAACGATCACACTGCCACTTGGGGCAGTTTGAGCAACTTGTAGAGCAGCCCAACAGGCACCTCCTGAGGATGGTCCACAAAAAATACCTTCTTCTCTGGTGAGTCGGCGAGCGGTTTCAAGTGCTTGTTCAGCCTGTACATCTAAAATCTGATCCACCCGCTCTGGCTCAAAAATTGTAGGTAAGTATTCTTTAGGCCACCGGCGAATTCCCGGTATTTTAGACGCTCCAGATGGTTGAACTCCGACAATTTGAATGGCTGGATTTTGAGACTTTAGATAACGTGAGGTGCCCATAATAGTACCGGTGGTCCCCATCGCGCTCACAAAATGAGTTACTCGAGCTTCGGTCGCCTGATAGATTTCGGGGCCGGTCGTCTTAAAATGCATTGCAGGATTGGCAGGATTCCCAAACTGATTCAACATATAATGACTGCCCTGCGTATGTAGACTTTTGGCCAAATCTATTGCGCGTTCCATTCCGCCCTCAACCAGCTCTACATCGGCACCATAGGCTTTCATGGTGGCCACGCGCTCTGGTGTTGCTGTATTTGGCATCACCAATTTGATTTTAAGCCCTTTCAGTGAGGCAATCATAGCGAGTGCAATCCCCGTATTACCACTTGTGGCTTCGACTAGAGTTCGTCCAGCGAGCTGGCCCGATTCTTCAGCACTAGTAATCATGGAAAGAGCTGCTCGATCTTTGACAGAACCACCTAGATTAGTGCCTTCTAATTTACCGTAAACCTCAATATCTGTTCTAGAGCAGAGGGTATGCAAACGGGCTAAAGGTGTTTGACCAACAAGGCCTTGAAAACGACCTAAATCTGGGTACTGATCATTCATTACATATCTCCTATAACTCACTTAAACTAGTGCAGACCTAATTGCCCTTGAATGGCGAGGCCCCATTCAGTGGGTTGTAAGGGCATATTAATCCCACACCCATTATTACTACGATCTACCAACATTTCAGATGATTGGCAACGCATGTGGAAGGTCCATGCGGCCCATGAGACATTGAGTCGTTCGGCCTCTTGCACAAGGGCTAAGGCATCAGCCTGCGTCATTAAGCGAGGTGCTACTTCACTAGGACCAAAGGCGCCAATGATGACCGGTAAACTTTGGGCTGGACTGACCAAGCGTTGATCAAATTGAGCTTGAGCCTCAAAAATCTGAGTTTCATAAACGATATTACTGCCACCACCAGCTGTAATAGGATGTTCGATATAATAACTAAGATCGCTTCCTTGGTTTCTGAGTCCTGGTACCGCAATCAAGTGTCGATAAGCAGAGAGCACCTGTTCTTGGTTACGAATCGCTTGCACAGCGTTATTCATCGCTTCCCATGCGGCAATATCCTGTTGTCCATCTTCATTTTGACGCACACCGGGAGAAACAGAAAAGATCACCTGTGGTGCATCATAAAACTTTTGCACCAAGGTCGTGAGTAGCTCATGTGTTTGTGTGCTAGGATAGCCTTCATCACTTAAGCTCGGTTCACGCCAAAGGTTTAAGATGACATATGTACCTTGTTTTTGACCAATATGATGTACGATTCGCTCAATATCGGCTAAATATGCACGATCTTCTAAGAGAGGACGATGTTGAATGCGCCCACTGGCAATGGGATAGCTTTCTAGATTTAAACGGATCAGGTTTGCCCCCCAAAGATCAACGACTTCATCAATGCGTCTAATGACCTCATTGATATCAGGTTGAATCCAAGTACAGGCATCACAAGAACGAGTATCATGTAAGTTTACCCCACGACCTACCCATTGAATTGCACCCGTTTTGTAAATGTTGGGGCCTGAAGTATATAACCACGGACTAGATGACATAGGCCGTCCCATATCGGGAGAGGCAACTTCTCCAGCCATCTCCATATCATCACTGCCGGCCATACCCATATCATCACTACCGGCTATACCCATATCATCGCTACCGGCCATGCCCATATCATCGCTACCGGCCATGCCCATATCATCGCTACCGGTTCCGGCCATTTCCATATCATTCATTTCGGTTCCGGCCATTTCCATATCATCAGTCCCAAGATCATCACTCCCCTGATCCTTGGGTAGCACCATGGTTCCTTCGTCTAAGTCCGCATCTGCAGACATTGGGTCTTGATCTGTGAGTTCAAAGTCAGGTGGCTCACAGGCTAAGTTCGTGCCTTGGTCATTACGTCTTAGTTGCTGTGATTCGCAGTAGCCTCGGGGAGGGATTCGACAAGCACCGTTTACACAGGCCTCTCCATCAGCACACTGATAATAGCTCATACATGACTTAAGACAGCTACCCTCAACACATTTTTCGTCTAAGCTACATTGACTGTTAAGCGCACAAGGATTATCACAGGCACTAAAACTTGAGGCCAAAACTAAACCTAAAAAAGCATTCTTCAGGTTCAAAAGGATTTGGACTGTTTTAGGCAATGATCTTAAGTGATCAGCTAAGTAAGAGTGAGATTTAATGTTAAACACTGTAGCCATCCTATGTTCATGCCTTTAGAAACGATTACTGAATCAGCCTATGAAGTATCTTTAGTTTATGCTCAAAGCAAAACTAAAGTCGGGCTGATGCCAATGGGTTTTATAGTGTATTGTGTTGATGATCAACAAGACTCTACACATGATTTTCTCATGCCTTAATCAAAAAGATTAAGTATATATCTTGAGATTATCCTCTTTAATGATAGTAAACTTTGATGAGTTCAAAGTAGGAAGAATCTTTAAAATGCTCGATCTCAAAGGAAAAGTTGGTCTAGTTTTTGGCGTTGCTAATCATCGGTCAATCGCTTGGTCTGTGGCCCAAACTCTTTTAAATGCTGGTGCCGAACTCGCCTTGAGTGTACTTGATGAGCGTGCTCAAAAAAAAGCGCAAGCCTTATTTCAACATGAGTCTCAAGGTATGGTTGAACAATGTGATATAAGTCAAATTGATCAACTTAAAGCCCTCATTCATAAGATAAAACAGAGATGGGGGCGTATTGACTTTATTGTTCATAGTATCGCTTTTGCAGATATACAGGCCTTAAAAAATCCGATTAGTACTTGTTCCCGAGAAGCTTACTTACAAGCGATGGATATTAGTGCCTTTAGCTTATTATCAATCGTGAATGAAAGTCGTGAACTTTTATCGGAGCAAGCATCAATTGTTACGCTCAGCTATTTGGGTGCGGAGATCGCTATTCCTTCTTATGGCTTAATGGGACCGGTGAAAGCGGCTCTTGAAGCTGAGGTGCGGTATTTAGCAGCCGAATTGGGCTCGTTGGGGATGAGAGCAAATGTAGTAAGTGCAGGCCCTTTAAAAACTTTGGCTGCCTCGGCTATTCCAGGGTTTAAGCAGCATTTAAAGGAAGTTGGGACTTCTAATCCTCGAGGGCGAGGGATTGAACATCAAGAAGTAGCGAATGTGGTTTGCTTTTTATGTAGTTCGATGAGTAGCGGAATTAATGGGGAAGTCATTCATGTTGATGCGGGTCAGCATGCTGTAAGAGCTTTTTAAGCAGTAGTTTAATCTATGCTTTGGCTAATGGATTGGCTGATTCTCTAAAGTGTTAGGAGTCTTTATACTTGATCGGAGACTCAATTATGTCTACCATTGATCGGTTGAGCATAAATCAATGCACCTTATCACCGAATACTGTATCTAGTTTATATGCGTGATAAAGAATGGTTAAGCTTGGCCAATGGGAAATAAAGTCAAGTGTTTAGGAGTTCTTGGAAGATCAATAAAAACTGAATTGAAATGCTCAAAATACAGCGAATATCCTGCTAGTATCCTGCTTAGGATATTGTTGAAAAAGCTGTGTAAAGCAAATTATGTCAACAGTTAGTCATCCAGAATAGTCCTTACCAATATAAGGAGATCAAAATGAGTATGTTAAACCCACATTTACCTTCGCCTTCACTTGCGGAGCAAGTCGATGCTGCGATTAAGTCAATCAAAGCTAAAGTTGATATGGTGCCAGATCTAGGTCTTATCTTAGGTTCGGGCCTTGGGTTTTTAGCAGATCACTTTGAAGATGCCATCACAATTCCATACCAAGATATTCCCCACTTTCCTTTGAGCACTATCGTTGGTCACGAAGGAAGTATGGTCTTTGGCACTTTGGAGGGGATAAAATGCGTCTGTATGAAAGGACGGGTCCACTATTATGAGGGCTATCCAATGGCGCGCTTAGCCTTTCCGGTCTATGTGATGCGTGGTTTGGGTATTAATACGCTTTTGGTGACCAATGCTGCGGGTGGTGTTAATCCTGAATTTAACGTGGGTGATGTGATGCTTATTGAAGATCATATCAATATGCTTGGCGATAATCCCTTAAGAGGCCCAAATCTTGAGCAATTTGGCCCACGCTTTCCAGATATGTCCTATGGTTATAGCCAAAAATTAATGAAACTATGGGAAGAAGAAGCTGACTTTATGGGGCTAGAACTACGACGTGGTGTGTATGCTGCCATGCTGGGTCCATCGTATGAAACTCCTGCCGAAATCCGTATGCTTCACCGTTTGGGGGCTGATGCCGTTGGGATGTCGACTGTACCAGAGGTTATTACTGCCAATCATTGCGGAATTACGGTCACAGGGCTTTCTTTAATCACAAATAAAGCGGCCGGTATTTTAGACCAACCCTTAACTCATGAAGAAGTTAAAGAAGCCGCTGAACAAGCCGCTGAACAAGCCGCCGAACGGGTAGAGCGATGGGAGTTCGCGCAAGTGGACCAATCTGCAGGACATGGTGGAGTACATCAAGCGGCGGCTCAACACGCACGACTCGACGGTCTCGAGCGTGGTGTGCGTGATCCACTCGATGGACATGGGCATGTTCAAGGCGTAGCAGTGGCAGGAGATGCTCGGCGAACTGTGCCAGCTGCCTAAGTTCCGCCTCGTCGCCAGCGTGGACAACATCCGCAGGTTGTGACAGCCAGGGAGGGGGGGGACAGACTTGTAACAACACTTCGGCGCAAGCGTGGGAGCAATGCTCAAAACCCAAGAGGGTCTAAATCCCGCTGAGACCGAGAGCCTACAGACTGATTGGTTGACTGATGATTGATTTTTCGCTTTGATCGATTTGGACGAAGTCTGATGGACTGATGCCTGCGTTCTGATTGCTTGGCGAATAGCAGCTGCTCTACGGGCTGCCGCAACTCAAAAAGTCTGCCCAAGTTTATTTATTAATTAATGATTAAAGAAAAAGAGATGGAAAGCTCGGGGAGGGGAGGGGAGTCCTGTGTTAGTTAAGATTTATTAGAGTAGTTGATTCATTCTTATGTTTTGCATTTCTCGCCCTGGGCTCGCCCTAAACACACACCTCACTCACTCGCAAGCACCTACCTGCCTTCTGCGCCGCCCTTGCTCTGGTGGGAGGCCAGCCTGGAGGCCAGCCGCCCTCACTTACCCCGCTCCCTCACTCACTTTCTCAGTAGTCGTAGTTGTCTTCGATCTCCTCCTCCTCGAGGAAGTCGTCCTAGATAATTTCATTCACCTCGCTCACCACCTTGTTGACGGCCTCCGTCGGGTTGCTGTCGACTGGGATCTCGTAGCCTTCGTCCTCCACCAGGTCTTCCATCGCGTCGTCGTCGTCCTCGTCGGCAGCG
>CAKZRU010000110.1 GCA_937146725.1 uncultured Myxococcales bacterium | reverse complement strand
AGGTGATACTAAATCATTATGGCAAGAAAAACATACACAGAAGAATATAAGAAGCACTTAGTTAAGCTTGTTCAAGCTGGTAGAAGCCCTGAACAGCTTGCTAAGGAATATGAGCCATCAGCGAGAACAATTCGCCTTTGGTTACAAGCTGAAGAAAAACAAAATCTGGCGAATGAAAGTCAAAAAAATCAAGAGCTGAAAAAGCTTAGAGCTGAAAATGCTAGGCTAAGAGAGGAACGTGATATCCTAAAGAAAATCGAAATATGTTGCTGGTCCTTTGAGAGATCCTTTGAGAGATCCTTTGAGAGGTCGCGTGATTAAATATGTTGCTGGTCCTTTGAGAGTCCTTTTAGAGTCCTTTGAGGGGGAGTACTCGACCTGATTTCTTGTTTATGTCTTGAATATTCTACAGTGCAGAAATATTTCTCAATAGAGTTTGCAAGTTTAAGGGTTTTACTAGGATGATACCGATTTGTAATCATTTTACCAGCGAAGTAACAGTTTTACCAACAGGCTGTTGAGTTTTAAAAATTCGCGATGTGATTGTAATAATTTTACTCAAACTATGCTTTATTATAATCATTTTACTGTCAAGATATTGTAATCTAAATATATTACCAACATGATAATAGTTTTACGAGGAAGGCACATGGATATAAACACTTTGGATTCTCGCCCGGCAGGTTATGTTTATATACTTAATCTGATGGGGCTGACAGGCATACCCCATTGGCACACCTCGTTTGTGTCCTCATCTGGAACTCATAGATTGAAAGTTCAGAATGGAGTAACAGAAGAGATTTACCCTGTAAGGTATTGGCCTGGTGATAAAGTCGGCGACCATTTTGAGTTTGCCCTGAAGTATGATGGAGTTAATCTGGGCTTGCTAGCTCGAATCTTCGAAAAGGTGTCTTTGGAAGAGCTCATCGAGTACATCAAATCCAAACCGACAGGGAAGTATACTCGGAGGATCTGGTTTTTCTATGAATTTCTAGTCGCGAAGCAATTACCTATTGATGACCTGACTTCCGGTAACTATGTCGATGCATTGGAGACTAAAAAATATTATACTATTCAGAATGGAGAAAGATCTTCACGTCATCGTATTGTAAACAACCTCCTTGGTCCTAAATCGTTTTGCCCTATCGTGAGAATAACCGAAAAGCTTACTAGATTAGATTCATCCGATTTACGTAAAAGGTGTGAGGATCTCGTCACTGCATATCCACCGGGACTGCTTCGTCGGGCACTTAGTTACCTTTACAACAAAGAAACGAAGTCATCTTTTGAAATTGAGCATATAAAGCCCAACGCATCCCGAATAGAAAAATTTATCTCGTTGTTAGAGCTTGCCGAAAAGGAAGATTTCTGTGAAAAGAAAAGGCTGATCGAGCTTCAGAACCGAATTGTCGATCCACGCTTCAAAGAGAGTGACTATCGGGAGATCCAGAATTATGTCGGCCAGACGGTTGCCTATCGAAAGGAAATCATACATTTCATTTGTCCAAAACCTAATGATCTACATATACTGATGAAAGGCTTGATCGATTCTCATAAACGGATGAAAGCAGGGGGAATATCCCCAGTTATTCATGCAGCAAGTATTTCCTATGGCTTTGTGTTTCTGCATCCCTTTGAGGATGGGAACGGACGAATCCATCGATTTTTGATACATAACATCCTATCGCTACAGAAACTCGTCCCACGCGGGTTAATGTTTCCGGTTTCTGCTGTCATGCTCAAAAAGCTGGCGGACTACGATGCATCGCTAGAAGCTTTCTCCAGACCCTTGTTGCAACTCATTGACTATCAGCTTGATGAGATGGGGCAAATGACAGTCGAGAATGAGACAGCATGTTGGTATCAATATATGGATATGACAGCTCAGTCAGAAGCCTTATACGAGTTTGTGACGAAAACGATCGAAGAAGAACTAGAAGAAGAACTAAGCTTTTTAGCCAATTATGATAAAACCAAGAAGGCGATACAAGATATCATTGATATGCCGGATCGCTTGATCGATTTATTCATTCAATTGTGTCTACAAAACAACGGAATCCTTTCCAGAAGGAAAAGGTCCACTCACTTTAACTTTCTGACCGATGAAGAATTATCGGGTATGGAACAGGCTGTTAAAGATGGATACGTCCGACCCGAATAATCAGACCATTTAGAACGAGTCATAAATGCTTATTTTCAAGTATAAAAGTCACCGCTGAGTTATTTACCACTATTCGACAGGGTAAAAAAAACACCCATTTAGCCGCTCCCCAAAAATGGAAGAGATTTCCCAAGCTGTACCAACTTCAATGCTAACTTTAGCAGGTTTGGGAGCTCTAGGCTGGGGAGTACCAGAGTACCTATCAACATGTAGTATATTTCATCACTAACTGATGATAGCCATGCAGCCCCTTCCACTGTCTTGGATGGTCAACTAGGCCTTCTTTGACCGAGTTTTTAGTCAAATATTTAAAGATCTCCTGTAATCCAGCCTCATCCAAAATCTCCTCACTTGAATAGCGTTTTTGCCACAAAGTGCCATGCCAATCATGGATTCGGGCGAGCTCTCTGGCAAGGTTACCCTTAAAAAAGCACATAAACTCAGCAAGGTCTCGGCTGGTTTTAGCACTGAGAAGCAGGTGAAAGTGGTTGCTCAAAAAGACATAATGATGAAGCTGAATGACTTCTTCATACTTGTTCAAGGCAAAGCCAAGCACACCTTTGGTGATACTTCGGATTTCTTTGGTGGGTTTAAGAAAGGCAAAGCCTTGAATACAACGGGATACCACATGATGGGTGGCCCAAGTTTGAGACTGAAATCGTAAATGCGCTGGCATGAACATACTCCTTGGTGAAAGTGAAGGACGTATACTCTCTCGCTAAAAATTGAGTTTTGTTGCGCACTATGAAGAAAAAAGTTTAAAAGCGGTCATATTTGGCCGGTTTTTAGGGACAAATTATTTTGTTGCTTCCTTGTTAGTTAAGGTTTTTAGGGACAAATTATTTTGTTGCTTCCTTGTTAATTTGCTTCCTTGTTAAAAAGTGAAATAGTCACCCTTAGGGTCACTAAAGCAAATCTCCGCAATAGATTTTGTTGATTTTAGACTTATTTGTTTCATGTTGAATCGTCAAATAGTTAGTAAGAAGATCGTAATATCATGTCACACTCATCACCAACGAGGGATCATGTAAGCCATTTCCTCACACTTACTCGTCATCACTTGCATGACTTGAATCGCCAGCAAAGATAAAGGCTTGTACTCTTGGGTCGGGCGAACGCTTGACCTGCTCGGGGGTGCCAAAGGCGACTAATTCTCCATGATAAATCATTGCAATTTCATCAGCGATTCTAAAGGTACTTCCCATGTCATGGCTAATCACAATTGAAGTCATTTCAAATAATTGAGCGGCCTCTACAATCATATCATCCACCTTACGCATCATGATTGGGTCTTGCCCGGTGGTGGGCTCATCATAAATCATGATTTTGGGGCGGGTGATGAGGGCTCTAGCTAATGCCACTCGTTTACGTTCCCCGTTAGAAATAGCATCTGGCCACTTATCTAGTAGATGAGCGACACTCATCTTTTGGGCAATTTCCTCTACCAAAGGCGCTACTTTTTTGGGCGCTTGCTGTCGGCCTTCAATCAAAGGAAATGCAATATTATCACGGACAGACATGGAGTCGAATAAGGCGGCGCCTTGAAAGAGCACCCCGATTTGACTTTGGATATCTCTAAGTTTATGCCGATCGCCAAAGGTGATGTCTTGACCTAAAACTTCGACTTCTCCGGAAGTTGCTTGAAATAAGCCAATAATATGCTTCACCAAAACGGACTTACCACTTCCGGAGCCACCGATGATGACTAAAATCTTATTTTCAGCGACATCCAAAGTGATGCCTTTTAAAATTTCACGATCTCCAAAGGACTTACGGATATCCTTAAGACGAGCTACATAGCTTTGTTGGTTTGTATTGCTTGATTCTTGAGTCGTTTCTTGAGTTTTTTGAGCGGTGCTTACTTCTGCTTCACCCCTTTGCATACGCTCAATCACAGCACTGTCCATAAATTGCTTTACGGCCGGTACTTTACTTTGACGAATGTGGTCAAAGCTGCCTTGATCCGCAATCTGTCCCTCAACCAAAACTGCCATTTGATCTGCTAAACGACTATTTGAAGCCATATCATGCGAGATCATCACCGACGTAATCCCATAGTTTTTTTGTGTTTTAGCAATCAGGCTGTCCACAAACTCAATCATCACGGGATCTAAACCGGTTGTTGGTTCATCAAAAAGAACAAGTTCGGGGTTAGAAATGACCGCCCTCGCTAAGGCCACTCGCTTTTTCATACCGCCCGATAAACTACTTGGTAATAAATGTGCTGTATTGGGTAATTCCAAAAGCTCCAATAGATCAAAAACAAGCGCATCAATCTCGCTGCGAGGCATCTTGGTATTTTGTAGCAAGGGAAAGGCAATATTTTCACTCACTGTCATCGAATCAATCAGCGCATAATTTTGAAACACCATGGTGCAACGTTTGCGTAATTCGGTGCGTTCAGCTTCGCTCACTTGACTTAAAGCTTGGCCAAATAAGTACACTTCGCCTTGGTCGGGCAAGATCAAGCCATTCATTAGTTTGAGTAAAACAGACTTACCACTTCCAGATTCACCTGCTATGACAGTGGTGATTCCAGGCATAATTTTAAGATTGAGCCCTCGAATCACCTCTCGTTGGCCAAAGCTTTTCCAAACATTCTTGAGTTCAATGATTGCTTGATCTTTAGGCCAACGCGTTTGCTGAGGGGCGAGCAGATTAATGCGCTCACTTGCCTGAATGTTTTTTTGATCTACAGCAGACAAGGTGCACTCGCTTTGTTGATCTTACTTAAAGTCCATGCAACATCTAAATCCAATATATGCTCGCTTACTACTTGGCGCTCGTCGTCCGCCTGAATTACAGGTCGCTTCATCATCATAAGAGGCATAATAGCCACCACGTACTCTTTGATCTGAAGTCCACTCTGCAACATTACCACTCATATCATAGGCACCACTTGCGCTCTTGCAGCTACGCATAGAGCCCGAAGCGCCTCTTTTGCGTTCTTCATCCTCTTTATCCACGGTAATACACTTACTTGCGTTGAACTTTTTACCATAAGGATATATGGCATTACCGCGTCCCTTACAGGCACGTACCCATTCATTACCAGAACAAAGTCGTTTACCTGCTTGCTCACACAGCGACTTGGCTCCGTTAAAGGTTATATTGACTTTAGGCTTTTGGCCTCGACCGGGATATTCATAAGCATCGATGCAATATGCCTTACCGCTTTTCGCAAGTGCGATCGCACGCTTACCTTTAATTTTGCCACGTCTCACACTGCCCCGAGGGAAGCGTGCTGTTCGCTTAAGAATCATACCCCCCGGGCAACTGAGCACGGTGGTGTCATCTTGTTTTTCAACTTTTTTGGGAACAACAAGTGCTTTAGTTTCATCTTTGGTTTGTGTTTTTAAGCTTGCGGTATTGAGCTTCGCTGTCTTGGCTTCAGCTTTGGCCTTGGCTTCCTTCTTAGCAGCTAACTGAGCGGCTTTTTCGGCTTCAGCTTTGGCCTTGGCTTCTTTCTTAGCGGCTAACTGAGCAGTTTTTTCGGCTTCAGCTTTGGCCTTGGCTTCTTTCTTGGCGGCTAACTGAGCGGCTTTTTCGGCTTCCGCTTTAGTCTTAGCCTCTTTCTTGGCGACTAACTGAGCGGCTTTTTCGGCTTCCGCTTTAGTCTTAGCCTCTTTTTTGGCCTCTTTTTTGGCGGCTAACTGAACGGCTTTTTCAGCTTCTGCTTGGGCTTTGGCTTCTTTCTTGGCGGCTAACTGAGCCGCTTTTTCGGCTTTGACTTGAGCTATTTTAGCAGCTTCAGCTTCCGCCTGAGCCTTTTTAGCTGCTTCCACTTCCGCCTGAGCCTTTTTAGTAGCTTCCACTTCCGCCTGAGCCTTTTTAGCAGCTTCCGCTTCCGCTTGGGCTTTAGTAACGGCCTCTTGCTTATCTACTTGGACTTGATCAGTAGCTGTAGGCTTTGAGTTAATTGGTAATTTAATGGCGACCTCTACCGGTTTAGTAGTAGTAGGCCCTTGATCCAAGAATAGATAGACTGCAACCGCTACAAAAAGAGTTGCAATCGCTGCGAGCCATACTTGGTTATTACTTTTTGGTGGGCTCATTGGAATAGGACGAGTTTGCGGTGCACCAACCGAAATAGATAATGGTGTTTTAATCGAATCTAATTGCAGCTCCTCATGATTGGAAATGGCATCCAAAGAAGGCACAGAATCCATATTTTCACCCACTTGACTGAGTAAATCAAGATTAGGCGGAGGCGTTTCATTGATCGGTAATAGTTGGGCGCCCTTGCCAAATAAACTATTTTTGCGACCACCAAGATTTGCTTGAGCGGGTAGTGGCAATGGAGGTGGTGTTTGCTCTTGAATCGAGTTTGGAACTGGCGGAGGAGTCTTGACTGTTTCAGCTTTAGCATTTTCACTAAATAAGGGGTCGGCATTCTCATCGATTTTAGCCATATTGGTCAGACTAAACTTAGTCACGACGCTTTCATTACGAGGCTGAGTGCCTTCACTATTGAACGGAGACCCCTCTAATGCATCCAAGTGCTTTGCCACATCTTCATAAGCGCTTAATAAGGCGCTTATATCGCGATAACGTTGGTTAGGGTCTTGATGCAGGGCACGAGTCATCAAGTCTTCCAAAGGCTCAATCCCTTGCGCTGGTACAATTTCTTTGATGCTTTTTTTAGTTTGATATGCTTGGCCGGTAATGCCCTCAAAGATAAAGACCCCAAGACTGTATACATCAGAGGCTAAACTGAGCTTGCCCTCGCTTAATTCAGGCGCAAAATAATGACCAATTCCTGCAGCACGCTGAGCTTTATAATAAGCGTCCACCCCTAAAGCACTTGCTAAGCCGGGATCACTTAAAGTGACAACTTGCTTTTGCTCACTATCACTGGTGACAAAAAAGTTTTCAGGCTTGAGTCCACCATGCACAATTCCCTCTTTGTGCAGTGCTTTTAATGGGGTCGCGACCCCTTGGATAAGTTGACTTAATTCATCAAGCCGAAAGGCTTTTGATGTATTTTTTCTAAGGTTCATAAGTTTACGAACTGTAAGCCCTTCCAAGTGGGCTGTGCCTAAACCTACATGTCCTTCAGCAATTAATACTTCAACCGGTAAGTTTAAACGCTCGTCAGTGCTGATCTCATTGACTTGTTGATAAGTCTCTTTCACTTGCTCTAAATCAACTTCTGTACGCCAACGTTTGTGAAGAACTTTAAGGGCAAACTGATCTCCACGATCATTGGTTGCTAGATAAACAACGCCCAAGGGTCCTTGTCCAAGTAAATCTCTAATCACATACTTTTCAAACGCATCTTCACCCAAGGCAAAAGGCATGGAGTATTGACGACTAGTCAGCATCTTACGACGTGCAGATAGGGCACGAAAGGATGCTGTTGAAGTGAGGCGTGAAGTATTTTTAAAAGTAAATCCACAATTTGGACAAGTAGAACTTGCTTTTGGAATATCGGTATGACCGCAACGTGAACAGATCAAGGTGAGACCTCATTTAGGGCTTAAGTTCTCAAGTAGACAGTGAGAAGGATAATAGAATTACTCTCTACGCTTACCAAGCGTTATAAAGCAATCATAAGATGACCTACTTACTTAAGTTTCTTATTAATAGACAGTACTCTAACAGAGTTGACTCTGCCTTTTAGCATACTTTTTAAGATCTTCAATGATCTATACGTAAATCATTGGAGAAAAGTAAACTTTTGAGCATTTAAAATCGCTTTTTCAAATCGCTCAAGCTGATCAAGCTTACCAAAACTGTCAAGGGTAGCAAGTAATGGAGCCCTTTTTGGGACTCTTGTCCACTCGATTTGTAAGTGTGAGTTGAGAATAAATGAGCCTTCTAAACACAGCTGACTTTGAGGCAGAATCTGATCTTTTTCAAAGCAAAATAGCGGATATTCACCTGTTATCAGCTCAAAGTAAACCTTACCCTGATCTTCAACATGAATGATACGCCCTGATCGTTTAATCGTTTGAGTATTGCTGACAAAATCCGACTCTTTCTGCTGAGCCGAAAGCCCATCATTTAAAAGCATATGCGCTGAAATACGAAAGGGGAAAGTCTGTGTTGTGCCATCTACTTGTTTGACTGCTAAATTGATCAGGTCTAAGGCTTGGAAAGCATGACACAAACTTAAGGGCTGTCTTGGATAACGAACGGCCGTTTGTGTGCACATTAAAAATAAGCTTCCATTTTTACTTTGAGTGTATTTAACGCCTGCACAAGAGTGGCAGATCGACTGTGGAAAACTACGCATTATTCTTATACTCGATCTCTATAAATACTTTGAAAAAACTTAAGCTACAACTGAAGATACAACAGAGCTCAATTCATTCAATAGCACAAGTAAGTTAAACTTGATCTTTTAAGTTCCTGCTATTCAATGTAAATCAGTTGATGTAGATCAGTTGATGTAGATCAGTTGATGTAGATCAAAGTAAGGTTTTTAATTCAGAAACATCAGAGGATATTCTGCCCATGACAGCCACTCAGTTTAAGCGCTTATCCCTTTTTGAAACCGAACGCCCTTTATCGGCACTATTACTGTTACGTTTTGGCTTCTTTGGTCTTTTAGCCTATGACCTTTGGTCAATTAGCTTGTCTCATGCGCCAAGATATGGGGCTGGTGGCTTTAATGTTGCTCACCTTGATCTATTAAATCTGTTTAGCGTGCCCACTCCAAGCTCTATTGGTGCTGTGTATTTAGTGGCGGGTGCCCTTTCCATATGGATTGCGGTAGGCATGATGGGAAGAGTGGGTGTCGCTTTGTGTACAGCCCTCTATACCTTTGCTTATTTTTGGAGTCAGGCAGATAGTTACCAACATCATTATCTTTTATGCCTGTGCCTGTTTTTGTTTATGGGTATGCCTTGGGAAAAGAATAAAAGTACCGCTTTAAACGCCCTTATGCTTCAGATGTCACTCATTTATGCGTGGACTGCCGTAGCCAAGGTTGAACCGGTATGGCTGAGCGGTGATACACTCAACAAGCTTGTTGCCGCTCCCGATGTCAGAGAAACTGTCATCTCCACCGGAGCTTATTTGGGTTTGAATATGCAAGAAACCTTTAAGCTCAGCGCTTGGGCAGTTATGCTTGGTGAGTTTTTTGCAGCGCTGGCTTTTTTAGTTAGGCCTCTTCGTTCTCTAGCCTTTTTTATTGTTCCTTGGTTTCATATCATGGTCGAATGGATCGGCTTTGATATAGAGCTCTTTTCATATTATATGCTTCTATTAAATCTTGCTTTGCTCAGTCCTGAGCGTCTTTGGCATTGGCCGGAGGCTCTTTATAGAAGACTGATTAAAAACAACGATGTAACAGCAGGAAATCCAGAGGATGCTAGCAAGCCCAATATTCTCTTTGCACAACAGCTGTATGTCAGGCTTATTCTTGCGACTTTAGCGGGAATAATATCGGCGCTCACCATTTTTCAAATACACCTAGAGGGAAGCACAACCGCCGCAGTGCTCTCAAGTGTACTGATCACACTTGCTGTTTTTAGTGGTTTGTCCTCTAGTATATTGCCCTCTAGTGCCGGCAAAATATCAAGTCGCAAGCTCAGCTGTACTCTCATCAGTTTACTCATCGCTGGAAGCGGTCATTTCTTTCTTCAATCCGAAGTTAGTTCAGCGAGTTTTCGCTTTGATTATTATCGTATGTGGGGCGGAGATCTGAAACGTCGAGGGCAAGATCAGCAAGCATTGGAGATTTATCAAAAAGCCAATCAAGCTCAAGCAAGCCACTTACCGGCTCGTTTTATTCCTGCCGGTGATCTTGCGATCAAACTAGGACAGACCGAGCTTGGCTTAGAGTATCTCAAAGAAGGTGCTCATCGTCGCTTGCTTAATCTTGAAGTACAGATCCAAAAGCTTCTTGAATCACCCCAAAAGATGAAAAATATGTCTCGAAAAGAGTTTGAGCGAGCCGCCCGCAGCGCCACCCAAGCTCAACAAAAGCTCTATCGTACATATTTACAAACTAAAGATCCTCGTGCACAAGAAGCACGATATGGCCTAGAAACAATTCAACAAATGATTCAGCAAACGAGAGCTCAACAATAAGCATGCCTACTCAGCACGATTTGACTTGGGATACACCGACTGTTTTTTTGAGCGACTTACACATCAATGGTGGCAAGCGAGATCAAAAGATTATTAATAATCTTAAGACTTTGTTTTCGCCTCACACTCAGCCCAACAACTCTGAGCTCAAGCAAGTCATTATCCCTAAACGCTTAGTTTTATTAGGTGATATTTTTGATTTTAATTTGGCTTATCCCCACACAATTTTCCAAAAGCATTTTGCCTTTTATGTGTGCTTACGTGACTTAAGCCAACAGGGCATTGAGATTTTTGTGTTTACCGGAAACCATGATCCAGAACAAAGCTGTTTTCTAAGCACCTTAGGCATAACCATTATTCAGCAAGCCATTGATGTTCAACTTTTTGGTAAAACTGTTCGTTTAGAGCATGGAGACTTACTAGAGCCCAATCTTTTTAAACGTCTGCTATGCCACTTGGTTCGCTCTTCCTTTGTCCGTTTTTTAGCACGTTGTCTACCCGCAAACTTGCTGTGGAGTCTCACTCAGCATTGGGGGACTCAGGAGTTTCAAAAAGAGTTTCAAAACAGAACTGAGAACTTAGATTACTCTCTTCACCAAGCACATCAAAAAGAGCTTGATTCAATCATCAAAGCTCATTGGCCTATACTTAAAAAACAAGGCATAGATCATTGGATTTTTGGTCATTTTCACCAAGCTTTAGCTTGGCCGAACCCTTCGTCCACAGCTCAAGTCTTTGTGTTGGGGGAGCAAGTCAACTTATATACTTATCTGTATTGGGATGAACAAGGTGCGAGTCTAAAGAGTTTTAATGAGCCTATTCATGACTCATAATCATCTGTTTATTCCCTTTTGATCTTGTAGAATCACGAGTTGATTCACGAGTTGGTTCACAAGTAACATCACGAGTAAACTTACCACGCGTAAATAAGCATTGACAATCAATCCATCAAGTATTAACGAGTGTCTTAGTTATTTCTTTACTATCGTTCAGTGATGATAATGGGAGATCAATTGATCTGATCCTTTACTTAACATCTTATTACAACTCTAGAATGAAGTTGTGACTAAGATCAGCCTGTTTACTCATATATCTTACTGTTATCATGTAGGTTTTATGCTTCACAGTCTCGTCTCCTCGTCGATGATTAGGGTAGTATTGAAAAGTAATTCCTTGACTCCAACCACCTCGTTACCTCGTCTAGCTTTAAAGATGCTATCAAATGTATCTCAGACGTTATCATGTTATTTTAAGGTAATGAAACAACACATAGTAGGTACGTTTTGAAAGGCCGAACTCAAGACCGCTCTTATCAATATCAAGACTTCCTAAGATTATACAATGAGCGCGATCAAATTGATCAGGAGATTCTCCAAGCTCTTGCAGTAGTACACATTCCTTGTACTAACGCTGACTTTGTCTCTTATGTGAGCCAAATCCAAAAGTCGCGTTGCTCTAATCTAAGTCCTGAGATTTTAGAATCTAAAGTCCTAGCACTTTGCGAAACTCCCTTAATTTATACCAAGGGAGATACCATCCAACTCAGATTTGAGCTTAATCAAGAGCTTTATTCTAAATTAGTTTGGGGTCAAAAACTACCCGCCTTTATTTTGGCGATCAGAAAGGTCTTTCCCTTACTTGATCGCTTGTGTACAGAATCTTATGATGAAGATCTGCAAAGAGATGTACAGGAACAAGGCTCTGAGTGTATTTTATTCTCGCTCCGTTATCTGCTTTATCATGAAAAAAATACGCATGATGAGATCGCAGATTTTATCGATTATTTTGAGTTGCTATTCCCTGAAGAATATCAAAAGAAGCACCCATATCTAAGAATCTTTGATACGCCTTTCCAAGAGCTGTGGTTTATTCAATTTGATGCCCAAACAACCGCAAAGATTCATCTGTGCTTACTGCATCAAAAAATGAGTCGCCTACAGGAACCTGGTCCCATTCTTGAAAGCTTGGAAAGCCTTTATAGTTCTAATGACCTTAAGGGAACTCCTGCTCATACTGATGTCTATCATTTTCTCTCGATTTTTTATCGGTTAAGAGGCCGACCAAGCAGCGCTTGGCTAAATGAAAGAGGCATTGATAAAGAGCGTATGGGATGGTCCTTGGGTGTACGCGCCTTTCAAAGCTTAATCGAGGGTAACTATGACAATGCCATGTCTACCTTCCATAGAGCTTGGCGTGAAATTAGGCAGGAACATCTTGTCCAAGAAAGCTTTATGGAAAGCATCTTGGGGCCTTTCTTTATTTTAACTGCCCTTAATCAGCGACAGCATAATATTACTAATGAACAGGTATTAACCCTAGCGGCTCACATGCTGATTCCTGTTTATGAAAGTCAACAAAGCCCATGGGGTACCCATTTAATCTATCCGATTGTGAATCAGATTATTGCACCTTATGTTGACCAAGTCGATGCTGAACCACTAGAGCCAACGCTTTCATTTAGAAGTAATTGCTCTCTACTTTGGCTTTTTGAAGCTCTATATGGCTTGTGGCACTATGGTGAAGACTATAGTCGTATGCTCAAGCCTCTGCGTAAGATTCATTCGGCGGCCAAACGTTCAGGCTATCAGTGGCTAGAAGCCGAAGCCGGTAGTCTTATTGCGCACTTGGATCCTGAAGACTTATTGATGTTCCAAGAAACCGAGGCACTGCATTTACGCCTTGGTACACGAAGTTTAACCAATTTACATCCGGTTCGCTTGGGCTGGCGTAATCTTTTGGAGCGCTTGCGCGATGTGGGGCAAACCAAAGGCCAGCTTGATACCCGACGAGGCCACTCTGAAAGTACTCGCTTAATTTGGGTGACCCAGCAAGCGCCCAAAGCCAATGAGTTTAAGTTCATGCCTTACATTCAGCAACAAGCCAATGAAGGCCGAGGGCGCCGTGGACACCGACAAGTGTCTTGGACAAAAGCTAAGCGCATGTATCTTAAGGATCTTTACAAGGCACATATTGAACAAGAGAGCTATCTAAGCCCACAAGATCATCGTGTTTGTGCGCAATTAATGATCTCCGGTGAAAAGGGGCGTTCGGACTGGGACATGTTCTCTGATCGTGACTATAAGTTTGATTCCAATCCGGCGTTATTAGCGATTGCTGGACATCACTTATTGTTTATTGAAACCCGAGATAAAAAACGCGGTCAGGGCCGTAAGAGCATGAGTCTTGACTCACAAAAGCCTGTACTCAAGGTCATTTATCCGGATGAGCGCCATCTTTCGTTGGATTTCTATCCAAATCTTGATGATATGCCGACGATCACAGGTGATCAAAGTGAACTTCTGATTAAAGCTGAAGACAATCACCAATTCTTCATTATCGAATGTACAAATGTCCACAGTCAGATCGCCGAATTACTCAACCAAGATATTCGTATTCCCCGAAATGAAAATGTATCTCTATATGAAGTCATCGATCAATTATCCCAATATGTGTCTGTTGAATCAGATTTGGGTGATATGGATGGCATTGTAGAGCATGATATTGCCGAATCTACGCCAATCGTGATTTTCTCAGAAAATCCTGGTGGTGGCGTTAGAACACAAATCCGCGTACAACCCTTTGATCAAAGTGAACACCTCATTCGTCCTGGCGAAGGTGGTAAGTTCATGAGTAATATGATCGCCGGTCGTCGTCTCAGCGTTGAACGTAATCTAGAAGAAGAAGTACAAAAGCGTACTGCTCTCATCGAAGCCTGCTCACTATTTAATAGCCTTGAAAGCAAAGGCGGTGACTGGGAAATTAAAGACCGCGAGCAGTATCTTGAACTCTTATTACAGATCAATGGATATAATGAGGAACTCAAAGCGAACGAACAAAGCTTGGTCAGAGTTCGGCATCCTGAAGGCAGTGACATGAATGTTGCTCACTCAGAGATCCAACAAAAGTCTTTGAACCTGCAAGTTAAAAAAGAGAGTTCATCTTGGTTTAGCCTCAATGGTGACTTAGAAATCAGTGAAGATTTAAGACTCAATGTTCGTGATCTTTTACAAAAAGAGCGCATTGGACGCTTTGTTCTTTTAGAGAATGGTGAGTTTATCGCTTTAGAGCGTGAGTTTGCTAAGACTTTAGATGACCTTAAAGAGTCTGCAGAAGTTAGTGAATCTGGTGTTCGCTTTATGACCAACTCAGCCACGCTGATTCGTTCTACTTTAGAGCGCCTTGACGAAATCAAAGTCGAAGGAGACCGTGCTT
Source organism: uncultured Myxococcales bacterium (assembly GCA_937146725.1). Taxonomy (GTDB): domain Bacteria; phylum Myxococcota_A; class Bradymonadia; order UBA7976; family VGTA01; genus CAKZRU01. The sequence continues at coordinate 82,276 of CAKZRU010000110.1, read as the reverse complement.
GGGGCAATATTGTCAAGAAGCTTAATACTGTTCATGAGTTAATGCCACCAGATAGCTTACAAGCCACCTTGCGTGATTACCAGCTAGAAGGCTTTAGATGGTTATCAGGCTATGCTTTGTTGGGCACAGGTGTTGGTGCTTGTCTTGCTGATGATATGGGTCTGGGTAAGACCTTGCAGTCTCTTGCCGTGTTGCTATCTCGAGCTGAGTTTGGGCCTTCTCTTGTGGTTGCCCCGACCTCGGTTGCTCAAAACTGGATGAATGAAGCCGAGCGTTTTGCACCTAGTCTAAATGTCAAAAAGTTTGGAGGCACTTCGGAGCAAAGAGAGGCAATTATCAGCACTTTAAGCGCTGGTGATTTACTGATTTGTACTTATGGATTGCTTAAAACCGAAGTTGATTTAGTCACCCGTTGCCAATGGAACATCGTAGTTCTTGATGAAGCTCAAAACATTAAGAATCACACCACTCAAGCCGCTAAAGCAGCCGTCAGACTCAAGTCTCGCTTCCGCTTTGCAACCACCGGTACACCGATCGAAAATAACCTTACAGAATTGTGGAGCTTATTCCAATTCTTGAACCCTCATTTACTTAAGGGCATCAAGGACTTTAGAGATCGCTTCTTAATTCCAATCGAACGTGAAGATAGCGCTGAAGCGCGCAAATTACTCAATCAATTGATTAGTCCTTTTGTGCTGAGACGCACCAAGGAAAGCGTACTTGATGATCTACCACCATTGACTGAAATCACCTTGTCTATCGACTTGAGCCAAGATGAACGTGAACTCTATGAAGGCGTCATGCGAGAGAAGCTAGACGAGATTGAGACACAACTAGCGGCAGGTGACAACACCGCAAGAATGCAACTGTTTGCCTTGCTTACTAAGCTACGTCAATTAAGCTGTCACCCACGCTTGGTCTTCTCGGATATCGATGTACCAAGTTCAAAGCTTGCCACCTTTGAAACCCTTATCAAGCAATTGATTGCTGGTGGACACAAGGCCTTGGTTTTCAGTCAGTTTGTTAAGCACTTAGAGCTTCTGAAAGAAACTTTAGAGCAAAACCAAATTGCTTATCAATACTTGACTGGTTCAACATCAACCAAGGAAAGACAGCGCAGCGTAGATGCTTTCCAAGCCGGCGATGGCGAAGTCTTCCTCATCAGTCTCAAGGCGGGTGGAGTAGGTCTAAACCTCACTGCCGCTGATTATGTCATTCACATGGATCCTTGGTGGAATCCTGCTGTAGAAGATCAGGCTTCTGACCGTGCTCACCGTATTGGTCAAGAACGTCCGGTTACCGTATACAGATTGGTCGGTAAAGAAACCATTGAAGAGCAGATCGTTGCGCTACACCAAAACAAGAGAGATCTTGCCGATGCCATCTTAGAAGGCAGCGACTTTGGTCTAAACACAGACGTGCTTCTTGATCTTTTGAAAAAAGAAATGAGTGGCCAAGTCGCAGCCATTGAAGCCGAGCCTCAAAGCGGACGACGTCGTCGGCGCTAAGCACTGAGTATGCCCGCTGTATGCCAGCTGAGTATTCCTGTGTGTAAGTTGTGTAAACAACATCTTAACTTATACGCAGGAGCATCATTCTCATGCTACTTAAAAAACTTACCTATTTGCTTGCAAGTCATTCTTAAAGAAGAAACTAAAGCAGGGAATGAGATTGTTGAAATCTCAAAAGGTGATTGGCCCGAAAAGAATGCCACTTTCATCTTTCTCAAGAAACCATTTCTCACTCCTATTCGTCATAATCTACCTAATGTTGAATATAGGTTAATCAATGACCCACATTATTGGAAAGCCGAATATCATCATCAGCAGAGTAATGTGCTTCTCTGCTGTAAGTTTGATGGGTCTCTTTAAAAGCTTTAAAAGGAACAGCAAAGTATTTAACTTGAACATCGCTTTAAATCTTATGTATTTCCAAACCATTCATAAGTCTTAGGGCTCATCAGCCTTGAGAAGAAAAGTTAAGCTCATACTGACGATAAACCCTACCGATCCTTCAAACATAGCATCGCCCAGATTAAGGCCATAACGCCACCCCAACATGGCAACTAGACCACAGATTGCTGCAAATAAGGCTTTACGGACATTTATGTGCCAATCTAAGACTCTAGCGATCATCAAGGGAGCAAAGGTGGTCATCATGAGTCCCCAAGCTAAAGTGACTAAAACAAATACACTGCTTGGACCATATAGAGCGACTAACACTGCTAATATGACGACAGATAAAGTGGCGAGTTTAGAGGCAAGATAACTGTGTTGATACTTTGGCACAATGTCTTGGGTTAGGCTGGCCGATGATGCTAAGACTTGTGAATCGGCTGTGGACATTGTAGCAGCGAATAAAGCGGCTAAGATGAGGCCGACCCAAAATTGAGATAAATGAAAGTTAGCCAACATTGGCAAAGCGGTTTCTTTGTCAAAGCTAAACTCACCCACCCCTTCAAAATGAAGTCGGGCATATAAGCCTACTAACATCGTCAAGATACTAAAGGCTAAATACCAAGAAAAATAGACTCGGCGCATGGTACGAATACCTTCAACATCATCAATGGTCATGGCTCGGATGATCATGTGTGGTTGGCCAATGCCTCCAAATCCAGCCAAAAACCAACCAAAAGCGTATGGAAAGAGCCCCAAACTTGCGTCACTTGGTATCCAGCTTACCAACGTTGAGTCATAAGACTCTAATGCTGAATAGATCTCAAACACAGAGTGAAGATTAAAGTGACAAACAAATACCAAAGCGCCCATCGCAATAAGCATCACTAAGGATTGGGCGACATCGGTCCACAGTGAAGCCCTAATTCCACCAGCAAAAGAATACACCGCAACCATCACGCTGCCCACATATATGCCTGCTTCTGGTTGCCAATGTAGGGTGCTTTGAAGCGCCTTACCTCCTGCTTTGAGCTGAGCAGCTGCATATAAGGTTAAAAAAACAACTGTTAAAGCGCCCAAAATAACTTGCAACTCTTGGTTCATCTTATGCCCATCATGGGCTAGAAAACCGGTCACACTCTGATTATCTTGCTTTTCAGAACGAGCTCTGAGCTTGCGATGTACAATCAGCCAAGAAAAATAATCTCCCAGTAGCCAAGCAAAAAATAGCCAAAATGCCGCCAATCCATAATGATAAGTGAAGCCAATGGCCCCAATAAACATAAAACCAGAATTATTAGAGGCAACGGCTGAAAGTCCGGCAACCCATGGCGAAACCGATCGACTTGCCACTAAGTAATCAGATACCTCTGTGCGTGACACACGAGTCGAGGCGATACCTACTAGTACAAATACTAGCATCATCCCAACAAAGCTAAACATGACCATGGTCATTTTTAAATCTCCTTAATAAGTATATAATTAATAATAGCTGAGTAACTCTCTATGGCGAACGATAATTTATTTAGATTTCTGAAACCCAATACAAGAGACTATAGTCATTTCTAGACGATTTATGTTAAATCGCCATGTTCTTAAGCAAGTGCTCTTTGTGCAAGAAAGTACAGAGGACTTGTGTGCATTCATCCCTTGATTCAATGACCTTAGTCAAAAAAGGATAAAAATGAGAATTCTCATGACTCTGTTGCTACTTGTTTGTAGCGCTTCTTTTGCCTCAGCTAATCCCTACAAAGTAGACGCTAGCCACAGTGCTGTTCTGTTTAAGGTAAAGCACTTTAATCTTGGTTATACCTTTGGCAGTTTTCGCAGTTTCAAAGGTAGCTTTGAAGATGGTAAGTCAGTGACTTTAACCGTTGATGCAAACAGCGTTGATACCCAAACCAAAAAGCGTGATGATCACCTACGAGGACCTGACTTTTTTAATGTAAAGCAATTTCCTGAGATCAGCTTTAAAAGCGAAAAGTGGGAAAGCACTAAAACCGGTGCTCGAATCACAGGTCAACTCAGCTTTCATGGTGTAAGTAAAGCGGTCACTCTAGAGGTCACTACAGTAGGAACAGGAAATGATCCTTGGGGCAATGAGCGTGTAGGATACTACGGTGAACTCACAATCAAACGCAGTGAGTTTGGTGTGACTTATGGGATCAAAGAAGGCTCTGCTAGCGATGAAGTGACTCTGATGATCAGCCTAGAAGGTGCTAGAAAAAAAGGCTAATTAATCAATGAGTACAGCCAACCAAGCGACTTTAATTATTGCTCTCACAACCGTTATTTTTCCCTTGGTGAGTGGTGCGGGGCTCAGCTTAGTTCTGAACCGTTTACTCGTCAGTGAAAAGTCACAAAAAACATCATCTTTAATTGCCTTAGTACTCAGTCTCTTGGTTTCATTTGTGGGCATTCTTAGCCTTGGTCAATTATGGGGTGCTGATGCGATTCGCTATCTATTTTGGAGCCCTTTACTTGCAGGTATCTTTTGGCAGTTTGTGAATCGCCAATGGCTTTTTAAGTGTATGCCGATCATTTTGGTAGCGATCAGTACATATATGCTCAGCGCTCCGCTCAAAGGGGTATGGCGTGAGGGCATTGATTTAGCTTTATTGAATGAGTTTTTAGTGCCAGCAATGGCGCTTGCAGTTTTGGGGTTGCAGGTGAATCTGAAGTCTATGCAACAGTCGCAAGCACAGCCGCAAACACAAATACAAGCAGAACTACAAACAGAACTACAAACAGAACTACAAGTCGTAAAACCGGCTGATTTTGCAGCGCTTGCTCTAACTTTTGGGTTTGCAGCGCCTGTCATTGGTCTAAGTGGTAGTGCCTCTTTAGCTCAACTCTTGGCGGCCTTTGGTCTATCTGTTGCTGGTGTGGGGCTCATGGCATTATGGAAAGGCTTTGAGCTTTCGCAAGCCAGTTACATCACTGCATACTTCACTCTATTTTGTACCCTGCTTTATGCTCATCTTTATTTGAGTCCAGCCCTAAGTCCAAGTTTATTTTGCTTACTCATTCTAGCGCCCAGTTGTACAAGTTTAAGCTTTTTATGGTCTTTGAGGCCTTTTAAGCAGACACTAGTGGCCCTTGCTCTATGCCTGCCTCTACTTTTAGTTGCCTTGGGGCTTGTGGCATCTAAAGAGCTCAATAGCCAAGCGAATCAACAAGAAACTGATGAGTTTGGTGCTTCATATTAATTCATACCTGTGTGAATAAGTGAGTGATTATAAACCTAACTTGAACTTATGCTAAAGGCCTCAAAGTGATCAAAGCTATCTATTAAGCTTAATTTGGGATATAATTGAACTTAGCAACGATCGCTAAAGTCATTCACTAAAGTCACTATTAAATAAGATGAAGTAAGGTTCACATGATCAAGTATTTGGGCTCAAAGCGTGTCCTCATTCCATTGATCACTCAAGTGATTACCTCTCTTGAGACACAAGGTAGTGTGATTGATCTTTTTTCTGGAACGGCAAGGGTTGGCTATGGCTTAAAGCAGCAGGGCTACCAAGTCTTTGCGAATGACATTAATACCTATGCGGCTATTTTAGCGGCTTGCTATGTACAAGCTGATGCCCAACGTTGGCGTGATGAAGCTAAATATTGGGTACAAGAACTGAACCAAATCAAAGGCATTGAAGGTTATTTTACCAAGTGCTTTTGTAGGGATAGCTCTTTTTTCCAAGTCCCCAATGGCCAAAAAATAGATGCGATTAGAGAGCGGATTGAGGCTGAGTCTTTACCTTATGAACTGCGGGCGATTTTACTGACCTCACTTATGGAAGCGGCCGATCGGGTTGACTCAACATGTGGGGTACAAATGTCATTCTTAAAGCGTTGGTCAGTGCGCTCATATAAGCCACTTAAACTAAGAGTTCCCAAGCTATTACCCAAAGCTACAAGCGGTAAAAGCTATGCTTATCGTGCGGATGCGCTGGATATGATCGAACAACTATCCGCAGATATTGCTTATTTGGATCCCCCCTATAATCAGCATAAATATATTGGAAACTATCATATTTGGGAAAGTTTGGTTTTATGGGATAAACCGGAGGTGTATGGAGTTGCCCGCAAGCGAGTGGATGTACGAGACCGCCTCAGCGCTTTTAATTCTCGGCGTCAAATCCTTAAGGCTTTACAGAGGGTCATTGATGACATCGATGTAAATCATTTAGTGGTTTCATTTAATAACGAAGGCCATATTACTAAAGATGAAATGATTCAGCTTTTGTCTCGCCGAGGAGAGGTTGTGGTTTTAGCACAAAACTCTAGACGTTATGTGGGTGCACAAATCGGGATTCACAATCAGCAGGGCGCAGTGGTGGGAAAAGTATCTCATCTACATAATACTGAGTATATTTTTGTGGTAAGTCCAAAAGCGCAGTACATTAAAGCTCAATTTCCAGATTTAGCTGTCTCATTGTATGATGCTTGAGTGATGCTTGAGTAATGCTTAAGTGATACTTGAGCCGATTAATGCTTGTGATGTGGTACTTTTTTTAAACCTTTAAGCTGTTCTTTAAATCGCTCACAAGGGTCATCATTTCTATGGGCTGGGATAGAAAACTGAGCCTGTTCTAGATTCCCTTGGGTCTGTTGTAGGGTCTGTTGTAGCATGGGGTCTTTTTGATTAGGGCTCATCGCCAAAGAGAAGATCTTAAAATTATTTTGTGGAGCGAGTAGGTTGATAGCCCATGGGATTCCTCTTTTAGGCTGAATATGTCCTCGGCCCACAATCAGAACAACCGGTTTAGGCGCTTGGATCAAAACTTGAGCCATCCAAGCATCTTTTAAGCGTTGGGCGCTCATCATCGCTTTCACCAATACAGGTGAAGCGTGTCCGCAATGAGCTTGTATAATTTCTTGTTGTAAAGCCTCTGCTTGCTTGGGCGCCAAGGGATGATCAAGCTTGAGCTTAGTTTGAAGCGCTTGATCAAGTTCCATTCCCAATTTTAAGGGGTGTAATATATGAGGATGAGGATGTGCGGGCAAAATAAACTGGGTATGCTTTAGACTACTACGAAAAACCTGCTGATATAGCTTAAAGTTAGGCCAACCTCGCTGAGACCAAGCTAAAAGCTGATCCCAGTTTTTGGAGGGTGTGGTAGATAATTCTTTGATTGCTTTTTCTTGTCCTTCATTAAGCATTTCAAAAGCGATTGATTTAGGCTTGATCAGACGAATGATTTCCGCTTGCACACTATGATGATGCGGGTGATCATGCGTTTCCCCCAGCAGGATAATATCACTCGCTTTAAGTGCTTTAAGAAGCTTTGGACTGAGTTGAGTATTAATGTGAGTCTTAAGCTGACTGTTTATTTGATCTTGCTGTAAGCTTTGATCTACCGGAATTGGTCGACCGCCACTACAGCCCAAAGTTAAGCCGAAAGTTAAAACTAAAATCATGCTGAAAGCGAGTATGGAAAATATGCGAGTTAAGTTCATGTCAGCCTCACTGATGTGCTCATTGATCATTAATCAAGATGCATAATCAATACTCAAGGTTTTATTTACTCACTTTAATGTCGATGTTTTTACAAACCGTTTTTAAGCATACTTTTAAGCGAGTCGTTCCAACACTTTTGGCCTTTAAAAAGCCAAGGGTTCTAGACTTTAAGCGCTTAAAAGCATTCTGATGTTTAAGTTTTTTGGTAAACTTAGCAACCTTCTTACTCATTATGCTGACTTTTAAATCACCGACTTGAGCCTTACCTTGCTTAAGACGTAATTTAATCTTAACCGACTGACCACGCTTGATTGCCCCCTTAGGTTTTAAGAAAATATCAAAACTTAGTTTAGATTTAGAGGATTTTTTTGCCCTGCTTTTAGTCTTTGGGCTTTTACTTTTCAAACTGCTGCGATCAACACTTGTTTTTTTGCTCTTTTTTGGACGAGTTGAGCTTTTCTCAGAACTTATAGTTTTTCCTAAGAAAGCGGTTTTCTTTATCTTAGGTTGCTTGGGGGCTTTGGCTTTTTTCTTCTTTTTTAGAGATGACTTAGAACTTCGGCTAGAGGTATTCTGTTCTCGCTTGTCTGCAGTTACTAAGCCACTTATAGAATCTTTTTGTACTGCTACTTCTGGAGTTGGTTTGGCTACCGTTTTTTGCACGGTTGGTTCTTTTTGAAGTGCTTTTTGAGGAGGGTAAGCTCCGCTAGTAACTTGTTGAGAAGGCTTGGGGGCTGTGGTGACCGCATTGATTGGCTTGTCGTTTAGTGGACTTGCCGGACTTGCTGGCTCAAGGCTTGGAGTAGGTAATTCTGTTAAGGACTCCGAGTCTAATTCTTCCGAGTCAAACAATATACTTGAACTTGCTTTATTTGACTCCGATACGGGGGGCGGTGCTGTTTCGATCATCGCTCGTTTTGCCGAATCAGAATCGACATCAGAACTTGAAGCTTCACTTTGTGTATCCTCAAGAGCTTCTTTTTGAATGATTGAGGCTTGTTCTTCCTCAGTATTCTGCTGTTCAAGAAGCACTTCAGTAGATGATTTAAGTGTCTCAGCATGACGTTGGTCTTCTTCCAAAAAGGCTAAACCTGTCCAAAGAAGTGCTAGAGAAAAGGCGAAAAAGCTTGAAAACTTAACTAAGCGATGGGCCAAGCTGATTGTGCCTAGATTGGTGTTTAAACTTTTTTGATTATCCTTATTGATGACTGTACTCACTTGCACAGATGGCAGATCGACTTCCTCTTGCCCTTTTGATTCGGGCTCATGAGCTAAGGTGTCATGTAGCTGATATGCTGTTTTAGTCCCTAATGAGCGAGTTGAATCATCTAGCTGAGCTGTAGCTAGGATTTCAGTGGTCTGATATTGGGGATGCTGAGTTTGGGTAATGAACTCACTTAGGCTTGTTTTGATTGGTGGAAGACTTTGCGGCTCTGCTAAGGCACCAGTTTTTAGGGCATCATCTTTTAGAGTATCAGAGTTTGAGGATACTGAGGGTAATGATCTTAGATGTTGCGGACTTATGTTGTTTTGTAACTCTTTTAAAGCTTGAGCTACCTCAGCAGCGGAACTCATACGTTGTTGCGGTGCTTTTGTGAGCATTTGAGCAAGAAGTCGATCAAAGGGCTCATAGTCTTTGGATAAGCGCTCTGAGAGTTTAGGTAATGTTGAACGAATGTGTGCTTCAAAGATCTCGAAAAGGGAATCACCATTAAAAGGTAGCTCCCCAGAAAGAGCCTCAAAAAAGATGATCCCTAAACTATAAATATCGGCTCTTGCATCAACATCTTTGGCTTCTTTAATCTGTTCGGGCGCCATATAATGTGGTGTACCAAAGACTTGACCGGTTTGGGTCAAGTGCACATCACCTACTGATTTCGCAATCCCAAAATCAATAAGAATTAAGCGCTCTTCATCAAAGGCTTTATGTAGAAATAAGTTATCGGGTTTAAGATCTCGGTGAATGACACCAATTTGATGCGCTTCATGTAGTGCTGAGCAAATCGGTAAAAAAAGGCTAATCATTTGACCGGGACTATATCGGCCCACACGACTTAGTCTCTGTCTTAGGGACTCTCCCTGTAAAAGCTCTGACACAATAAAAAATTGGCCTTCAAATTGGCCAAACTCAAAAATAGTCAGCGTATGAGGATGACTAAGCTGTGAGGTAAGCTGAGCTTCTTTAAGAAAGCGTTCAGCGGTAGCCTGCATATTTGAAACATCTAACTTAAGGATCTTGACCGCAACAGGACGTTTTAAAAGTAAGTCTGTTGCACCGTACACTTCTCCAAAGCCACCTGAACCAATCAAATGGGTAATTTGGTATTTATGATTGATAATGGTGTTGATGTCCATACCGATAAATCTAGCGATGCTTTCATTAAGTATTTAAGAACTTGAATATATAACAAAGTTCTAAGCAATGAGAATCATTTATTCACTCATCTTTTGTAAAGTTGAAAAGCCTAAAAGCCTTTTGGCCAAGACAATAAGTCTAACCAAGGACCGATCTTGGGAAAGAGTAGCTTTTGACTAGGGATTTGGGCACAAAGATGACAGGCGCTGTGAAAAAGCTCTGTTTTACGATGTACCGAGGTCGTATCGCTATCCTCGTAAAGAGTGATCGCCGACAGTAAATGGGAAATCGCTTCCGCTTGGGTGCAGGGTAATAATTTGGCCTGATTTGCTTGCTGGGGAATGCACATTAAGGCCAATGGAGCATTGCTTATAATGAGTGGTAAGGAACGTCCCTCACTCCAAAATGGTGTACTATAGAGTTGATACCCATGATGCTCTTGCTGGGTAGAAGATGAGAAACAAAATTCGATAATCACCATTTCATCCGAAAGAACTTCGTCGAATCCGGCCTCTCTAGCAATTGTACTTTTGCCAGTTCCGGAAACTCCTGGAAACAATATACCTCTGCCCTGGTAAACACCCGCTGAAGCATGAACTAAAAAACCTCCACGGCTTGCCAATGCTTTTTGTAAAATGACTTGTACGCTCGCCTCTATCGCACCCAAACTGCCATCAATCCAACTAAGTACTCGCTTTTCTACCGTTGATTCTATAACCAAAAATAAGTCATCTGCTCTTTGGTAATCAGAAGTTAACCTTTGAGGCCATGCCTCTGTTTTGTATTGAATGAACCAAGTTTCTTTTGCAGAACCTTCTTGGCTCTTTTCCATTTGGGAATCAGTGCGTTTATCTGTACTTAAAGAATGTTGTACAGACAAAAAAGGTCCCCAAGCTTGAGAGAGCTCGGTGATTTGCGTAGAGCTCAATCCTTGCAGGATAAAAAGAGTTTGGCCAAGTTGAATCCTTAGCAACGGATTTGCTTTGTTCAAACGAATTGAGGCTTTTTAGCCCGATTGATTTGAACAATAACTAGGCCAGCCACTCGCTTGGTTAATACAACCCGCACAAGATAAGGCTTGACGTTCAAAAGCCCGACTCACAATAAAGCCAGGCTTTTGATAGGGCTTACGTACTGAAGCACTAGAGTCTTCTTGATTGGGCTTAGAATCTAAGTTGTTTTCTTGTTTAGCTTTACTCATGAGACTTTCCCCGTTTTGAGTGTCAGTAATCATTTGGGATTCTAACAAGATTTATAAAAATAGCAAGTCAACAACTGTACTTAATTACCATAAGAAAGCTCTGAGCGAGCATCGATGTATAAATTGACTTCAAAAGGTGGTGGACTAGGTAAAGGCCGTTGCTTATTACGTTCAATCCTTTGTTTGCGGCGAAGCTCTTGGAGTTCTTTAAGCTCTTTTTCATAATGAGCCACCTCGCTAATCTCTTGATCACTCGCCTCTTGAATGACCAAAGTGACCGCAGTACCTTTAGGGGGAATCGCACTAGAATAGATCTCATATCCCAATTGATCTCCTTGATACGGATTGCCTGGATCAACCGTGGGTGAAAGAACCACTGTTGCATCATCAATTAAGCCAATCACACTTTTGAAGCGGTCGGCGACATAGCCTTCATCATCAATCACGCTACCAGTAAACATATAGGGGGCCGGCTTAGGCGGAGCATCAAGATCTCGATTGTACAGCCAAGCTTCAGCCGGAATCCATTGTTCTCGGTTTAAGTCCTTGGGTGTCCATTTAAGATATAAACGCAGAAGGGAGCCTCTTTTGGTTCGTTGTCTTTGCTGTGTTTTGGGATCGGGCTTGGTATATTCTGAGGCCTCGTAGCCAGCTAAAATAAGTGCAAGATGAATATGGCTTGGCACTGCATTGATTTTGAGTACAGCTTCATGCAGTTTACCTTCTTCACATACTGCGTAATATTCAAGAATACCTCGCGTCATATTGACTTCAGCCGGTACTTCTACTCGACGAGTTTTACGATCGACAAGCACATCTCCCACAAGGGCTCTATGTTCATCTAAGCGCTTAATGGGTGTTTTGTTTTGGCCAGTTTGACTCTTTACTTCATTGGCTTGAGCATCTGCTTTTGAGGCACAGAAAGAGTCTGTCACCAAGGTGATTCCTAAAAAGCTCACCAAGCACAGCAATAAGCTCATTGATCGTGGCCGAGGGGCGTTTACTCGTTTATGAAGCATAAAGGCTCCGTTTTTCGTATCATTAAGAAGGTTATCTAACTTTCTTGGCATGAATGAGCGTATAATTTATAGGTGGTGGTAAATGATGGGTGCCAACAATTTCAAAGCCGAGTTCTTGTAGCCATGCACTTTGTTCAGCGACTGAATGACAGCGCCCATCATGGGCTAAAACCCTCATATTCAAGGCAAACATTGCGCCAAACAATGGACCGCTACGGTCATCATTAAGCATAACATCACTAATCCATAATGGTGCACCAATAGGTAAAGCTTGAGCGACAGAGGCAAACATCGACTTCACTTGTTCCGGTTGTTCTCGGTGTAGAACACCTGAAATTAAGGCACCATCATACTTATTTAAGGTTAAGCTGTCTTGATAATAATCAAAAGGTACACAACTGACTTGTTCATCTGCACCCATCTGAGTCATAATTTCTTGGGCGACTCCAACCACAGCTGGTAAGTCCAAAACGTCCGCTTTGAGCTGAGAGTATTTTTGACTTAGCAGAGCCGAATATGTACCCGGACCACCACCAATATCAGCTAAATGCTGTACATCCGTTAAATCAATGATAGCGCTCACAGCTCGGCCAACACCAAGTGCACGATGGTGCATACCATAAACAAAGCGTTTTGTTTTTTCTTGATCTCCACCTAAGTATGCTTGAGGATCCTTGACGCTATCTCCTTGTTGAACAACTTCAGCAAGTTGCCCCCAAAGAGGATAAACATCTGCATTATACAAGAGGGCGCCACCTAAAGATTGAGGTTGGCCACTGACTAAATAAGTAGAGGCTAGGGGAGCGTTGATGTATTGACTATCTTGGCGTTCCAAAAGCTCAAGCGCTAAGAGAGCTGTGAGTAGTGCATCAGTGGCAATCGAGTCACAGTTCAATGCTTGCGAGATTTCTTCTAAGGACCGAGAACCTTGGGCGATTACATCAAAAACACCAAGTTTTACTGCAGCGATTAAAGTAGCACTATTCCAATAGGCAGTGGCCATTGAAACTAGAGGAGCCGGATCTAAATAAGTCATATTAATTTTGAACCTAGATGATTAAGTTGTCGGGGCTTATTTATACACAAACTAATAAAGATTGAGTTAAAAGTGATTCAGCATGAGCCTAGTGCTTAAATCAAGGATTTAAAAGCATACACATCTTTAATACTTTTGTGTAGACTACAGAAAATGAAATAATCTTCATCATAAACTTACCCCATTTACTGTGATGACTCACATGCTTAGTTATCTTCAACAATCTGCCTCCAAAACTAGTCTTAAGCAGAATCGCTTGCTTTTGATATACGTTTGCTCATTTTTATTAAGCGCCTGTCATATTGTCTCATCTCCTGAATTACTTAACATCGAAGCTGAGAATGATAATGATCAAGAAAAACGCACTTCTGAATGGGAAAAGCAAGATCATGCTTGTTCCTTTAAGCACCTTGGCCAACATAAACGTTCTAGCTTTGTCGCATGGTGGGAAGGAGAATGGGCATTAGATCAAGATCGCTTATCTCAGCATCTTGCCCAAGCCATGAGTAGTCAAGGCGATGCCGATGAACTCTTGATTATTAGTCAGAGTTTAAGCTTAGCTTTTAAACTAAAAATTCAGTCACAGCAGGCCCAATTGTTAGTCGATGGTAAAAAATATCGCTTAGCCACGACTCCGGTGCGTTCGGGTCAAGGTGTTCGCTTAATTGGTGGGCAAAGAGATATGACGATTTGGTGCCAAAAAGACCAAGTTCTTTGGCGAGCCGAATCAGGGGAATCTTTTCCTTTACGTTTTGTAAAATAAACCTCATTAAGGTTTCTTTATTCTTAGATTAGGCGATCAATAGAGTGATCGATTAAGGCAAATATATGTCTCAGGATCAGGTTAACACTGAAAATGAAGGTGCAGAGAATACTCCTACAGTAAGTTCTTCCAAGCACCCGAGCGAAGGAGTGCAAGAGAACAGTGAATTACCAAAGCTTCCCCTAGGTATTACTCAAGTCAGAAGTCCTATTAAAGGTCGATTAGATGCCTGTCTACGAAGTTTATACCAACTCAGCCACAAGGCAGCCCGTAAGCTCATTAGTACTGGCAAAGTGAGTGTGGCCGGCGAAGTAAAAGTCAAGTGGGAAACGCCCATTAAACTTGGTGACTTTCTAGAAATTAATACCAATGCCCCTAATCCAAGTAAGCGAGAAGCTTTGGGAGCAACGTTGATTTATCAAGATCAAGCTTTAGCTGTTTTATCTAAATCAGCCGGCTTATTGAGTGCTCCCGGCCATGATCATGACGAGGATTCAGCTTTACAAGCTGCCTCTCGCTTATGTAAAGGGCCACGTCGTCCTCGAGTGGTGCATCGCTTAGATAAGGAAACCTCAGGTTTGTTGATGTTTGCTCGAACCGTTCCTGCCGCCCGACGTTTGCAAGAAATGCTCAGGGAACGCTCGGTTAAACGCATCTATCATTGTATTGTCAGAGGAGTGGTACAGGGCAAAGGTGCCTATATTTCAAGTCAGCTTGTTCGTGATGCGGGCAAAGGAAAACGAGGCTCACGGCAAGGCTCACTCAAAACGCATCCTTTACATAAGAATATGCCCAAAGAGCCAGTTCAAGCTGTAGTTTCACAAGATGATGGACGCCCTCAAATTCGCTCTCAGTGGGCTTTGACTCGCTATAAAGTGGTTCAAACGCATGGGGCTTACACAGCTTTAGAAGTAGAGATCTTTACCGGACGAACCCATCAAATTAGAATTCATCTTTCGGAGATCGGGTATCCAATTGTAGGAGAATGGGTATATGGCCCAAGACAAAAACGAGAGCCAAGACTAGCCTTACACGCAGCTCGCTTATTACTGACTCATCCCTTTACCGAGGAAGAACTTTGCTTTGAAGCGCCTTGGCCGAAAGACTTAGCCGAACATCGTGGTTTAGAGCAGTTTTGGCAAGAAGGAAAAAGGGCTAAGAAAAGCAAAAAAAGAAATCAGCCCATTCATCAAGATTCTACAAGCAGTAGAACACGAAAAAATACCAAGGGCCCAAAATAATCATTAGTGAAGCTGTGTAGCCAACAATATCCTTAGCTTTAAGTCCGGTAATGGCCAAAAGAGGTAAGGCCCAAAAGGGTTGGAGTAAATTGGTCCATGCATCACCATGAGCAAAGGCAATGACCGCTTCGCCTAAGGAAGCATTCAGCTCTTGTGCCGAACTAAGAACCAAGGGGCCTTGTACGGCCCATTGACCACCTCCAGACGGAACAAAGAGATTGACTAAGCCTGCCATTAAGAAGGTTAAAGTCGATAAAGAGTCAGCGCTTGCCACACTATTGATGAACTCGGTGAGTGCAGTGGTCAAACCGGCGCCTGACATCAAGGCCATAATACCGGAATATAGTGGAAATTGTAGGATGATTCCCAAGCAATTTTGGACAGCTTCTTGTGCTGCGTTTAAATATGACTTTAGGGATGGATGAAGGATTAAACCTAAACTCAGTGCCAAAAGATTGATATGATTTAGACCAAGCTTACTCAGACCAATTGAATTTATCTGTACCAAAGCGCTGATTAATAAGCTTAAGCCAAGAACAAGGGATAAGCTTTTTCCTTGTTCAAGACTTTGTACAAATCCCAGTTGACTCATGCTGTCTTCTTTTGAATGACCAGCATCATTGGGCTGTTCAGACACCTGCCATTCACGGGCTTCTCGGAACTCAGAAGCATCATTGGGGCTCATTAATTGGAGAACCACCGGAATGATGATGAGCAAACCACCAAGTAGAATAAGGTTACTTGTACCAAATAAAGTCTGATCAAGAGGAATACCTTGTAAAGTAATTCCTATTTCGCCTAAATCCTGAGCTTGAGTGACTTTGAGCGGTGCTGTACCCGAAAGCCCACCATGCCAAACCAATAAACCGGTATAGCCGGCTGCACCTAGCAGTGGATAATGAACTTTAATACCCTGTCTTTGGCAGGCAAGTCCCACCTCTCTCGCCATAAAAGCCCCTACGATTAACCCAAGCCCCCAATTGATTAAGCCAGCCAACATTGCGGTTAAGGTGGTTAAGGCGATGGCTTTGTTAGGTGTTGACCCTAAAGTCGATAGTTTAACAATGCCCTTTTGCACAAAAGGTGTAGACGCAAGAGCATGTCCTGTGATGAGTACCAAACACATTTGCATGGCGAAAGGAAGTAGTTTCCACAAGCCTCCACTCCAAAGCTCAAGAAGAGGTAAGGCTTGATATTGAAGTTCGTTAGAGGCTCCAAAAAAAGCGATAAGCAAAGTGATAAAACTTAATAGAATGGCAATCGTCATCGGGTCTGGAACCCAACGCTCGGCGACTTGGGTTAAAAAAACACTCAAACGATTGATCATAGTTTTCATCATTCACTCCTTCACTCAAAGTGGATTCACTTAATTATTCAGCTGTCCTCATCATTCAGCTGTCCTCATCATTCAGCTGTCCTCATCATTCAGCTGTCCAAGAAGGCACACCATGGTTTTGGTCTGAAATCACACAGCGAAAGCCAATATAAGGTCCAATGATCTCATCATCACAGGACTCTCCCTTTCGGCCAAATAAGCGAATGATAGGCTCCTGTTGTTGAATCGATCCGGTTTCGGCATCACCACCTTTAGTTACTTTATTTACTGCTGTTCCAGGGCAAGCATTTAGGTTTTGTGCATTGATTAAATAAGGACTGCCGGTAGACGGCTCAGTGGGGAAACTTGCAACATAATCATCCAAGGTCCATTCTGATACATTGCCCACAGCATCACAAATGATGGGGTTTACTTCTGAATTGGGATTATTCTCTCCCCAACAGGTGGGTCTAACTTGGAAATATTGCTCATTCCCCGTTTCGTCAATATAGGTAGGATTACTTGATTGGCATGAATCTGTGTCAGGGTAGGCAACATTGGCATACTGACAAACTTGCGTATCTTCGATTGAATCGGGCCAAGGTGTTGGAAACAAGCTTCGTCCATATGTGGTGGCAATTTCCCATTCGGCCTCACTTGGTAAACGCCCACCAATTTGACGACAGAAATTAGTAGCGCTTTCCCAATCAACACAGTTCATTGGCAAATCAGCCTGTTCTTCTCCCAAACTCATCATACCATCGGCCGAAGCATCAAAAATGGGCTGTTTTTGAATGGAACAATCATCGACTTTATTTGCCGGCACAAAACTTGACAAATATGTTGGGGCAAAGCATGTCGCTTGATTGATACGAGTAGTCGCATCTTCGGGACGCTCTGTTGCAGTACATACCGATTCATACTGCTTAAATGTAACCTCTCTCGCCATAAAGAAATAAGTATAATTGGTTGTGGCACTAGTCACTCCATCATCAATTCTTGGATTATTGGGTAACTCAGCAGATAATAAAACATCGTTAACCGGATCGACTCTTAAGAAACGCTCTCCCACAAGATTGCAGGGCAAAGGCTCTCCTGTTTGTATTTCACCATTTATGATACGCCGCTCACTGCCTTCAATATGTAAACTAGCGTTACACACAGTTTCAGTGAAATTAGAGTCAAGCATCATATCCGGCATTTCAATGGGCATCATATCCATGTCAGCTTCAAGTAGCATATCCATGTCAGCTTCAAGCAGCATATCCATGTCAGCTTCAAGCAGCATATCCATGTCTACGATCTGCATATCTTCAATGATTTCCATGTCTAGCATTGCATCGATCACTGCCATGTCACCTTGAATAGGGATATCCGGAAAAGCAGGGAACTCTGTACAGGCTGAAACTAAATTAAACAGAGCAATGATAAATACACATTTAGAAAGAGATGCCTTACTTAAGATGACCATTTCTATTTCTCGACTTTGTATGCTAATTCATTCATGATTTGTTATCTGCTATTACATACCCTAGTGCTTTTTTAAGTGGTAGAGGAAGTTTGCTTATTCTTTAACTCATATGCTACTTAAAGATGATTGTACATTTTAGCACTTAATGATAACTATCTAATTCCATTTCGCCAAAACCATGAAAGCCCTTTGAGAAATACAGCATGACAGAAGTGATCAGAGGTCGTTATCAACTTATAGACAAGCTGGGACAAGGAGGCTTTGGGTCTGTTTGGCGAGCGCACGATAATACCTTGAATCGTGAAGTTGCGGTTAAGGTGCTGAATCTTGCTAACGAGAACCAAGAAGAGATGGTGGCTCGTTTTAAAACGGAGTCACAGGTTGCCTCAAGTTTTGAGCATCCTAATATTCTAAGAGTTTATGACTTTGGACAAGATGAAAATGGACGTTGTTTTTTGGTGTCAGAGCTTCTCAAAGGGGTCTCTTTACATGACAAGCTCAAGCCCAAAGAGTCCTTACCCATCGAACTCTGTTTAGATGTTTTGTATCAAGTAGGTTCAGCTCTTGAAGTGGCTCATGCGCAAAAAACGGTTCACCGAGATATTAAACCCCCTAATATTTTCTTAAATCAGCCCATGAAAGGACCAGGCTTTGTTAAGCTATTAGATTTTGGTATTGCCAAGGTGATTGGTGGTAAGCAAGAAAGTTTGACAGTGACCGGTCAAATTATGGGTACGCCTCACTATATGTCTCCCGAGCAAATCGTTAATATTAAGCTTGTGGATCATCGTAGTGATATTTATAGCTTAGGGATTGTATTTTATCATATGCTTATGGGCGTTGTTCCCTTTGATGATGAGAGCTATTTCTCAATCATGAGACATCAAATGCAATCTCCAATGCCCAAATTAGAATTACCTCAATATTCATCAAACTTAGTGGCGGAACTGCAAGAGATTCTGAAGCTCATGACCCACAAAGATGTACGTAAAAGAGTTTCTGAAATGAAAGAAATCCTTGGCCGTATTGAACGAATTTGGCAGGTCTACTCAGTCTCATCAAATGCCTTAACAACCGGTAGTTTTAGAGCGATTTCTTTGGCCGGGCAATCCATTAATCAAAGCAAAACAACCGTACAAAAAGCCGATCCGGTTTTTGAGCAGATGCTAGATTTAGCCGAAGATCAAAATGCTGATGCCTTGATTGATGATATGTTTGCAGTCAATAAAGTGGACAGCCCAGCGCCTTCGCCTTCTGACGAGCCTCAACAGCAAACTCAAGCGGGTCACCAGCCAGACTTTTTTGAAGAAGTTCCTATTGCTGATCCAAGCTCGACCGATGAGACACCTGTGTCACTTGCACCGGCTCAGTCTGTACAGATAGCGCCTGCCATCGATGCCAATCAAGTGTCTGAAGATGCTCACGAAGCATTGAGTAAGGAAGTGATCAGTACTTCTGCTCATGAAGAAAACTTTGAGGCGAAGCAAAATACACAAGCCTTAAAAAAGCTGACTGAAAGCTCAAGTTTCTCTTGGCCTCTGCTGATCGCTTCCGTGCTAACAGTTGTATTGGTTGCATGGTTCATATCCACTTCCAAGTCTTCAGATCATAGCCAAAACCATCAGCAAGACCCATCAGCAGCCCATATTCTTAAACTACCTGTAGATGCTTCACTCGCTTATGATTTAGAGGTTAAATCAACTCAGCAACAAGCAGTAGTAAATGATCAAGAAATGATTGCTGATCAAAGTGTCAGCCAAGATCAAAGCATTATCCAAGATCAAAGTGTCAGCCAAGATCAAAGTGTCAGCCAAGATCAAAGTGTCAGCCAAGATCAAAGTGTCAGCCAAGATCAAGAACTTGCTTCAGCTAAACCAAAAACTGCCAAGACTAGTTCTGTAGCCAAAGCTAAAACCATAAAGGCTAAAAAGAATTATACTCGGTCAAAACTGAAAACTAAGAAAAAACGTCCCATCAAGAGAAAGAAAAAACGATCAAAACCTAAGGTCAATGGCCGAGTTCGTATTATTCCCGATGGGGTTTCCTATGATGTAGGTCAGAAGGTTCGTTTAAAGTTACCGAGTTCAACCAAAGGCCTTAAAGGAACGATTAGCTTAGGTTCTTGTGCTCGTTGGTTAAGTAAGTCTAAGAATAAAATCGAGTTTATCAAGGCCGGTAAATGCACCATTAAAGCTTGCTATGGTAAAGACTGTATTAAGTCTAGTGTGATCAATGTGACTAAGCCTCTGTTCTAAAGTGCTTGAAATGTGTGGGGATAACAGCTTAAAACGGTTGAAATGCCTAATTACCTTGTGAGCATATTAGTGATGTTTTCATATCCACATTTTTTAAGGACTCTGCTTTTGTCAAATAAGCACAGCCTTTTCACATTTATCCTTTTTACCCTATTGCTAAATTCTTTTGTTTTTAGAGATCTTAGCTATGCAAATGCAAATGACTCAGCACGGCAAAAGGCATTTTTATTACAGTCCCAAGGTAGAGAACGCTTTGAAGCTGGGCAATACGAGGAAGCGATTCGCTTATGGCGAGAGGCTTATCTTACTTACCAAGATAATAAGCTTCTCTTATTTATTGCATCTACTTACGCTAAAATTCCGGATGCCTGTCAAGCCGAGGATCAATCATGGTCAGCCTATTTAAACGCCTGTAAAGAAAGCGTCTGTCCTAATAAAGATCGTGGTATGCTACGCTACAAGGGCTTTAAGAAACGTTGTTATGCGAAGATTACAGTCGATACATCCACCCCAAACGCAAGCCTTTCTTACCAAGGTCAAGAGTGGGGTACTTTACCACATCAGCGTGAAGTTTTGTTAGCTCATTATCAACGGGTTAAGGTAAGTGCTCCAGGCTACTTATCTAAATGGATTGAGATTGATGTGAGTAACTCCCAACGTGCGCAAGCGTTTAAGCCTTTGAATGTATCTTTAACTAAGATTCCCCAAGAAACATTCTTTGAACAACATCAGCTCAAGCTTGCTCTTTCAACAACAGTGATCGGAGTGAGCCTATTAGGTATGGGCTCTTTACAAGCAAGCAGTGCGAGTACTTTAGCCGCTGAAGTTGAAGCGAGAGAGTATCCTAATGAGTTCAAAAACCCTGCTGAACGCCAAAGCTATTTAACAGAATATCAAGCTGACCAAGATTCATATAAAAGTAAGCAGTTGTGGGGATCTGTTATGGTGACTGCCGGACTAGCAAGCTTAGGGGCCGGTTTGTGGATGCTCTTTTATGAAGGACCTAACGCTGCCGTCTTAGAACAAGCACGGCGCCAAGGCGATCTTGCTCATCATGACCTTGACCTAAAAGCTGATACTCCTCTTAGTGCTTGGTCATTTAATCCTTTAAGCTCTCCTGCTTCACTATTTGACGGTATAGAAGCCAAGTGGACACTTAAGTTTTAGTTTTCTAAATATAAAAGGTCTTAAGTTTTTCCTAAGCTTTTTCCTAGGTTTTTCTAAGCTTGCTTAGGCCATAAGTAGCCTTGAGCAAGCTGAGTATATTGCTTAATTTGTTCATCGATCCACTTTTGATCATATTCAAGCTCTTGAGCCATAAGCTGAGCAACTTTTGGTGCGCACTCTATGGATGCTTGTGCATCTAATAATAAAGCGCGTGTGCGCCTTGATAGGATGTCTTCAACAGTCATTGCCCACTCCATACGAACGGCATAAATCACTTCTGCATAAATATATGGAAGGCGAGGATGTAGTTTGTGCTGTCCCTCTGACATATCTTGAGCAAGTTGATTGACTAAAGCTCTTTCGGCACCATAAATGCTGATATGATTGATATTTCCTTCTTCTTTTTGCCAACCAACCAAGGGTAACTCCTTAGTTTTGCATATGGAATGAGGAATGAGCTTATGTTGAGCAAGAGCATCTAAAACATCTTCGGCCATTTTGCGATAAGTAGTCCATTTACCCCCGGTGACATGGCAGATACCCGATTGCCCAAACATGACTGTATGTTCACGAGAAATCGCTGCGGAGTGTTGGCTCTTGTCCGGAATGACCAAGGGACGTAAACCAGCAAAAACCGAAAGGACATCTTCTTTTTGAGGTGCCGGCGTAACATGTTCTTGTAATAGACAAAGGATTTCGTTGAGTTCTGACTCTAAAGGAATGGGTTCGCTTTCAGGCTGATCTTTAAAATGATCAGTCGTGCCGACTAAGGCTCTATCAAACCAAGGAATTGCAAATAAAACTCGTCCATCCGCTGTTTCTGGAAAGATAATCCCACTATCACCCGGTAAAAAACTTTTGGGTAATACCAGATGTGCACCTTGTGAAGGCTTAATTAAAGGTTTTTGTTGTTGGTCTTCTAAGAGCCTTAGTTCATCTACAAAAACCCCGGTTGCATTCACAACGGAGCGAGTTTGGACAGTATATTCTTGAGCTGTATGAGAAGCCAAGTGATCCTTAAAGCTGACTTGATTGACTTGACCTTTTTCATCGTAAGCAAAGCGAATGGCCTCACAATAATTTAAAACAGTGGCGCCCTCACGACTGGCGGTTTTGGCAAGAGCAAGCCCTAAGCGAGCATCATCCATTTGTCCATCATAATACATTACTCCACCCCTGAGCCGTTGAGCATCCAAGGTTGAGAGTTCTTTAATGACTTCAGCTTTATTGAGCATGATACTTTTGCCAAAGCTTAAACTTCTAGCAAGTAGATCATACAGCTTTAGGCCTATTGTATAGAAATAGCGTTCCCACCATTTAAAGGCAGGGAGTATAAAGCGTAATGGTCTAACCAAATGCGGTGCGTTTGCCTTGAGTAAGCCTCTTTCCTTTAGGGCTTCAAGAACTAAGGAAACTTGACCTTGCCGTAGATAGCGTACTCCACCATGCACAAGTTTGGTGCTTCGACTTGACGTACCCTTAGTAAAGTCACTGCGCTCAATCAGTAAGGTTTTTAAGCCGCGAGAGCTTGCATCGAGTGCTACGCCTAAGCCTGTTGCTCCACCACCTATAATCACTACATCCCATGGCTCTTGGTGAGTGTGTAGATTTAATAATTGCTGACTACGTGATTGATGACTCATGATTAAAAAGCTCCTTATCCATTACTGCCTAGCATACCGTTTTTGATGATACAATACTTGAACAAGCGTTGCACTTTAGGCGAAAGTTTCAGACGAGGGAAAGTTGCTTTGGATTAAATGATCAATTTAACGATGTCATCAGCGACTTTGGTCAGGATACCAATAGTAAACACCTAAATTGCAGTACCAAGGGGCTAAGAGTTTAACCTGGCTCAAGTTTTCCCAAGTTATTTCACCTTGATAAACCTGCTCAAGATAATCCTTTTTTGACCAGCGGATAATTGAGCCAACAGACCCATTAACATGTTTTTTGAAGTTTTTATCCGAGGGCTCAATCCCTAGAAGTTGAGCGCTTGTTTCCAAAGTGAGCTGACCAGAGCCTCTAAGTTGCCGAACAAAAGCCTGTTGAGCTGGATTCAAGGCCTTCAACCACTGATCTACCTCTGTTACAGACACTTTAATTTGAGTTTTGACTTGCGTTTTGATCTGAGAAGGCCGAGCCGGACTCTTATTTTGATAGTGCTGATGAGATATAGGCTCCAAAGGATTTTGATTGAGCGCAAGTACATCAAGAAGTTCTGCTAAGGCCTGCTGTACTTTTGGACATGTAATTTGCTGAGTACTTATGTTTATCTTTAGCATGCCTATGACCATAGCTGTTAAGTTTTGATCAAGCGAATACCTTGAAGAAAACAAAAAGTCAAATATTGGTTAAAATTGACATTTTTTGACAACTTTGTCAAGAAGATAAACTTAGGAAATATGCAAAACCCAAAGTCTTCAAGTTAGAGCCAAATCCACAAGATATGAGCTAAAATGATTCCAATGTGGGCTGATTTATAAACATATGATAATCATTCATAATATCTCTTTAAAATTAAACACTTATTTTAAACTCAGTTGATATAAAGTCATATCTTAGTAAGCTAAACTAAGTACTATCTAAAGAACCTAAAAGGTTTAGGATAAGAGGTTTTTAAATGACTCAAAGCAAAATAATTTCATCATATAAGTCCCATCCTGATGGGGATTTCCTTCCTCTATCACTCACTATTAGGTTTCCGCATCTTGATCAAGGTGTCCAAGAAATCGAGACATTATCTTGGAAGGATGTACTTATTCAGTTTGTGACTCACGGTTTATCGAATATTAACCTTTTGAGCCAGTTGCGGGGGGGCTGGGCTCCAATCAAAAATAAGCCCGCTCTATTTCGTAAATCGAAAACAAAAAATGGATCCTGCCGGATTAAAAATGACCTGTATATGTTTGGATATAGCTCTGAGCTTGATGTTCACATTTGTCTCGATGCGTTAGTTGACAAACTCGGTTTACCACATGACTGCTATGAGATTACTTTAGAACATAATAAGAAACCAAAGCCCAAGCCTGAAATGTCCATCTACGCATACAAAGGTGTTAATGGTTGGTAGATCAATTTCAAATCGCTAGATTGGGGATGTAAACCAAAAACATCAGTATGCCTTTGAATACTAGTTTCTTCACTCCTCAACTATAAACGACGCTCAATAAACGCCGATTTTTTCATATCTTCGATCCAAGTTTTCAAGGCTTTTTGATACTTGCTTTGACGCACTTGCATTTCTAGGGCTTGGCGACTGCTTTCATAAGAGGGTGGGGCTTGAGTACTTAGTTTTTTTACTTTGAGTATGTGATAGCCAAAAGGACTACGAATTGGGCCACCAAGCTCACCCTCTTTTAATTTAAAGAAGGCATCTTCAAGTTCACTTGGCAAACCACCACCACGAGAAATGACGCCTAAGTCACCGCCATTTTGAGCACCTGCGCCTTGGCTAAACTCTTGGGCAAGTTGGCTAAAGTCTTCACCATCTTTGGCTCTTTGTAGTAATTCACTAGCCTTTTGCTTAATCGCCGCTTCTTCGGCTGCTGTTGATCCTGAAGGCACTTTAAAAAAGATATGAGCACCTTCAACCTTTAATTTGGCTTTAGCTTTTGTGAGAGAGCTTTGATACGCATCTTGCAGTTCAACTTCGGTGACCGAAAGCTTTGAGGCCAGATTACGCTGAGCGACCATTTGTTGGACTAAAAACTTTCTAGATTGAGCTTTAAGAGCTCCTCTTGTCATGCCTTGAGAGCTTAAATATTGCTGTAACTCTGCTTCTCCCCAGCCTTGCTGGTTTAAGATGCCTTGTAAATGAGCTTCTACTTGCTCGTCACTGACGGTTATGCCTTGTTCTTCGGCAATTTGTACTAATAGTTCTTGGCCAATTAACTGCTCTAAAGCGGCTTGGGTCTGCTCGGCAAGAATCTCAGAACGCTTCATTGGATCGGCGATGGTTTGTAAGCGCATCATCATTGGCATAGTCAGTTCTTCAAGCTCTGAAAGAGTGATCACACTGTCATTAACCAAGGCAACAATCCGGTCCACTTCTTCCGCTTGAGCTTGCGAAAAGAAGATGTGCGAACAAGCACGGTTTTCTTGCCAAGCTTGACTATTGATTAAACTCACCATCAAGACTGTACTTAATGTAATCGGACGTTTAAAATCGGCTACTTTTTTGATCAGTTTTTTAGCTTGAAAACTCTGAGGCCATACTGAAGCCAACACTGAGCTTAGGCTTTGAACACATGAAAGCATTTCGCCTCCTCGTCCATAGAAATCATCTAGGAAATAAATGGTCTATTAAAATCGTTTGGTGCTTATGTCAAAACACAGCTCTTTATGGACTTAAGGCTTGATTAAGGTCAAGAGGGACTTTGATATTGCTAGGTAGACCCTGTTGATTTAACTGCTGTCTGATCGGATGATTTGCCTTACTTTTCAGCTTAAGTGACTTAAGGGCTTCATGGTTGATCTTTATGGTTGCCTTGTCCTTGAGCGCTTTAACATAGTTCTCTAATGCCTTGGCCTTACGTAAGCGAAAAAGAGTATTGCGAATCTCGGTTTGAACCTCTTTTAACTCTCGCTTAAACGCCCTTTTGCCTCCGGTACGCATTAGAATATGCCAACCTTGCTCAGATTGAATCACTTGTTCGCTTATGTCACCAACTCGGGTGAGGGTAAAGGCGGCTTGGGCTATAACTTTAGGGGGTGAACTTTGAGGAAAACGGCGTTCGCCATGTAATTGACCTTCTTGATCAAAATATTGTAAATCGCCTCGGCGTGCCCGAGTTTCAGCATCGGTGCTATGTTGACTTGCAAAGTCTCCAAAGCGTTGTCGAGCCTGCTTAGGATTGGCGCTAATATGTAGCTTAAGTTCTTTGAGTTTCGCCTCTGCTTCTGCTTTTGTTGCCAAGAGAATATGAGAAGCTTTAACCAATTCTGGGCTTTGATACTTATCCAAATGCTCTTGATAATAAGCGCTGATCTCTTGCTCACTAATATCACCAATTTTTACCAAGTCTCGCACCTCATTTTTGAGAAGCTCTCTCACCATTGCTTGCTTATAGGCTAATTTAACCTCCGGATGATCACCATGACCTTGCTTCAGGGCTTCACCCGCCAAGAGTTCAAAGCGAATTAAGGTCTCGACTAACTCCTGACGACGTTCTGGATTTTGATATCTTGCTCTTGATAAGGGACTTAGTTCGGCCAGTCGTCGCTCTAATTCCGTTTGCGTAATCTTAATCGCACCCACCGAAGCAATCACTGGGGAGTCATCTGTATATCTTTGAGTGCTTTGTTTTTTTTCAAGTCTGGGCGTTTCTTGGCAGGCCAATCCTCCAAAACTTAGAGCAACCATCATGCTTATGACATGCCGACTTGAAAGAAGATGAGCGGAAATCATTCTGAGCATAACTATATTAATCCTCGGTTTTAAAGCACAGTTCGCTTGGGTAAGCGGTCATAAAAATAGAGTAAAGCTTGGCTGGCAACCGCTTCGATATTGCGTCTTTGCTCTAAGGTTAAAGCAAAGCTGATTCGGTCTTCAGCGAGTCGGGTAAACGGTGCATCGGGTAGATTGAGAACCTCTTGAATCATTCTATCTGTTAAGGCACTGTCTTCATGGAGAGTAATCAATAATTCGTACTTTTCAACATACAGCTCAAAAAGTCCTAAAGCCTTGGCCAAAAGAATGACTCGCTGTAAGTTCAAGAATCGAATCATTTCCTCGGGTGGATGACCAAAGCGGTCGACAAGCTCCTCTAAAAGTACGGGAATTTGTTCTTGCTGCTTAAAGTGGGACAAGCGCCGATAAATTCTTAAGCGCTCTTGAACATCATCAATGTACTCAATAGGAATGGTTCCTGTCGGTCGAGTGCTGAGTTTAATATGAGGTTCAAACTCTTTGGTGATTGGCCTTTCATTAAGGTCATCCATAGCCTGCTCTAAAAGCTTACCATATAGGTCTAAGCCCACCTTTTGAGCATGACCTTTTTGTCGAGTGCCTAAAAGTTCTCCAGCACCTCGTAATTCCAAGTCTTGACTAGCAATGTGAAAACCACTTCCTAATTCCGTAAACTTTTGAATCGCACTGAGTCTAGCGCGAGCTTCATCACTCAGACGGGCTTCGGGGGAGATTAAAAGCAAGCATTTTCCTCGCTCATGACTGCGTCCAACTCGGCCACGAAGCTGATAGAGTTGCGAGAGCCCAAAGCGATCGGCATCATCAATAATAATGGTATTCGCTCTAGGAATATCAATGCCATTTTCCACTAAAGTTGTGCAAATCAATACATTAAAAGCCCCATCGGTGAAAGACCACATGACTTCTTCAAGTTCTTTGGGCTTCATTTTACCATGAGCCACACCAATGCTTGCTTCTGGAACAATAGAACTTAACCAACGCCGGCGAGTTTCGATACTTTCCACCCGATTATGCACAAAAAAGGCTTGGCCACCTCGACGAAGCTCATTCAGAATCGCCTCACGAACAATGGCATCATTTACTCGAAGCATTCTAGTATGCACACTAAGTCGATCTCGGGGAGGCGTTGCAATCACACTCATTGACCTTAGACCACTAAGACTCATATGCAAGGTACGAGGAATGGGAGTTGCCGTCATTGATAAAACATCTAAGTTTGCTCTCAGTTCCTTAAAACGCTCTTTATCTTTGACCCCAAAGCGGTGTTCTTCATCTAAAATCAGTAAGCCTAACCTAGGAATCTCAACCGACTTTTGTAAAACACTATGAGTGCCCACAATAATATCAATTTCACCTCGTCGTAGCTCATCTTTGACCGCACGCTGTTGCTCGGCAGTAATAAAGCGACTCAGCTGAGCGATTTTAAATTGAGTATAAGCAAAACGATCTCTAAAACTCTTGGTATGTTGAGCCGCTAAAATGGTAGTGGGCACTAAAACAACCACCTGTTTCCCATCAAGTACTGCTTTCATGGCGGCCCGCATGGCGACCTCAGTTTTCCCAAAGCCTACATCTCCGCATAAAAGATGATCCATAGGTTTGCTCATGCACATATCGGTCAAAATACTCCGAATTGCCCTCAGTTGGTCTCGGGTTTCGGTGTAAGGAAAGCGAGCTTCAAACTCTGCATAAGCTTGATCTGGCTCCGAATAAGCAAAACCTTGAGTTCGGGCCCGTTCTGCATAAACCTTGAGCAATTCTCTTGCTTGATCTTGTGCGCTTTCTCTAGCATCAATGAGCGACTTTTTCCATGAATCACTGCCCTTGACAGAAAGCTTAGGATTTCGAGAGCCAATAAACTTTTGAATCAGATGTAGACGATAAACCGGTAATAAAACCGCTTCCTTTTTAGCAAAAACTAAGTGAGCAAAGTCGATGAGACTTCCCTGATCATCTACCTGAACCAAGCCCTTAAAAATACCGATTCCATAGTCTAGGTGAACAATCGGATCATCCACATTCAAATCGGTAAGACTTCTAATAAAAGGGCTCTCAATAGATTCTTGGTTTAAGTTTTCGTGGGCAGTATTTAAATTGATGCCTTCCACACTTTGATTATCCCAAGGATCCACAGGCTTTGCTTCGGCTTCTTCTTTAAGACTACTGATTGAACTTTGTGTGGCAAAGCGTCGCCCGCTGAGTAAGGCATCAACATCTAAGTCAATCCCGCGTTCTCCTTTGCTTTGCCGCCTTAAAGACAAGGGCGTACTAAAGATTTCCGCTGCTGACAACAAGGCGATATTGGCCTCATTATCATGAAAACCGGCTCCTAACATCCCCCGAATAATATAAACATGATCTGCTTGATTTGCTGGCTCACCTTGTCCTTGTTGCTCTAAACCTGCCTCACACTCTAAAAGCCAATTCGCCAATGAATATGAATAGATAACAGCCTTTTGACCAATTTCACGACTCAGACGATCACGCTGTGAACGTGTTTGGCAAACAATCGCCACTCTTTTACCGGCTTCAAGCCAAACTTCCAAAGACTCTACTAATGGCCCTAAGGCATTATCGCGTCCTCTTTCTCGGTCTAAACGCTGTCTCAGAGGTAAGTGAGAAGGCAAATATAAAGAAATAGAATGCTCGGCTAAATCATAAGGGGCTGCCACCAAGCAAGATTGACCTGACCAAGTATCAGCTAAAGCCTCTAAGTCTAAAATATGATGATGCGGTGGTGCTGATAAGTGACCTTGTTCAAGACCACTTCGATGCACCTGTGTCCATTGCCCTAAGCGATCTTCAAGCAGTGAAAAGATTCTCGCTCTGTCCCAAATCGCAAACCAAGGTTCTGTTTTACATTCAGTGATAAACTCACTTAAAGGCAATAAACCTTCTGGGAAAAAACAGGGCAACAACGCCTCGAGTTCCGCAACTGCAATTTGATCGCTCAAGGCATCGGCTAGATCTGTGATTTTTGCTGCGGATGGATCAATCCCATACTGTTCCAAACTAGGGTCTTCATCCCATAGTTCATCAGCCAATGCAATCACGCCATCACCACACTGAGAAGCGTAATCAGCCGTCAATGGCGCTTCTCGTAATGGTGGTAAGGTTAGCTCACTTAAAACCCCACTATCTCGACGCTGGGTTTCCGGCTTAAAAGTACAAATAGATTCTATTTCATCACCAAAAAAGCTGATTCTCACCGGAGAGCTCAAATGCGGAGAATAAATATCTAGCCGATCACCGCGCACCAAGAAGGAGCATGGTTCATGAACTAAGCTCACTCGCTCATAGCCCTCAGCCACAAGCGATTCAATCAAAGCCTCTCGGTCAAGCTCTTCTCCAACAACAAGATGATGAGTGCGTTCCTTTAAGTGATAAGGACTTAACACACGTCTGACATAAGTCATGATACTCATCACTTGGATCTGAGCGCCACGACCCTGAGTGAGCATGGCTAACATGGCGAGTCGCTCTCCGGCCTCCTTACGAGAGGCTCTAATCGACTCATAAGGCGGTGAAGGTTCTCCCCATACATACACAGAGCGCCTAGCCTCACCAATGAGCGGGCCACCACCGGCCAAACAAGCCCGTAAATTGTGGCCTAAGCGAATCGCTTCTTCTTCTGTAGGCGTAATCGCAATGAATGGTCTTTGGCTGAGTTGTGGCGATTGAGCAAGCATTTGCCGAACAAGATAAGCAAAGCCCTCCATCCCCAAGTCTTTGACCACCGCTTCCCCTTGGTTTAACTGGGCAAGCACTTGAGCAAGCGGAAATCTTGCCTGCTCATTACCAAACTCACCCCATTCCGATTTAACCTCAGTCATCATGGCTTACTTGTTGGTCATCTGTTGGATACGATCTCGTAACTCGACGCTTGCCAATGTGGGGACAACTTCCCATGCAATCCTCTCAATTAGTACTCTCATTTCATGAGTAGACAAAGGTTCTGTTGGATGATTACTTGCTTGATTGGGAGCTTGAGTATTTGCTTGAATCGCTTTTTGCACAACGGCCAAAGCTTGATCACTCACAATTTCAACACTACCTTTAAGCTCTTGTAACCAACGGGTTTCCAAACTTTCAGATGCCTTGTTGTTCTCAAAGGATTCAGAACTAAGTGATTCAATGGGTTTTGAGGAGTCATTTGTTTCTTCTACAATTCGTTGAGAAGAATTGAGTTCTTGCGAAGCAACAAGCTGACTTGCTTCATCGTCCGTTTCGGCGACTTGAGTGGTCATTTGAGCAGTGGGTGTCGCTCCATTTTCTGTTAACCAATCATCTTGAAGTTCTTCGGGCAACGGCGTGGACGGGATAGAGTGACTCTCGTCTTCTTCCTTGTCTTCTTCCTCGGCTTCTTCCTCGGCTTCTTCCTCTTTTTCAAAGCTTGCTTGTTCTTGATCAGTTGCGAGCTGTGGAAAATCAAACTGAAAGCTCTCATCGGCCGAAGGAGGCTCTGTTTGTTGTTCAGACTGTGGATCGATGTCTTCTGCAGACCCTATTGAACCATGCTCTTTATCTTCTTCTAGATGTGCCTGAGGAGATAAGTCGATTGGTCCAAGATCTTGTGCTTGTTTGTGCAAGGCAGGATGATCAGTCACCACACTCAAAACCGGTGGAGCGGATGGTTCAGCCATGACCGGTGGAGCCGGTGGTTCAGCCATGACCGGTGGAGCCGGTGGTTCAGCCATGACCGGTGGAGTCGGTGGCTCTGCCATGACCGGTGGAGCCGGTGGTTCAGCCATGACCGGTGGAGCCGGTGGTTCAGCCATCACTGGCGGAGCCGGTGGCTCTTCAGGACTTTCAAGACTTGTCACCGAAGGCGTATTAACTGCCACTTTTGGCTTAGCAAGTGGAATGACTCGACTTTGAGCCGCAAATATATTCTCATGTGGAACTTGCCAAGCCATTGCATTACAAACACTTTTTAATAACTCAAAAGTTTTAAAAGGTTTACGAATGCTATCAACCAAAGGTAAGCCATCCGCGATTGAATAAGGCTCAATCTTAGCAGAATGCTGATTTTGCAAGATAATGACCGGACATTTATAATTTTGCTCAGCTAAATGCTTTACTTGAGCTTGATAAGATGCCGATTCTTCTGTGTTTTGGGAGCCCGTTACAAATTCGGCACATATCAGCAAGTGTGGACTTGGGATATCTCCTTGTAGTAATTCATTGATATGAGAAGCAAAAGAAAGTTTAGCGGGTAATCCATCTAAAGCGATCTCTACCATATGTCGAACAACTTGACTGCCCTCGATAAGCCATATATTTGCCAAGATTCAGTCCCTTCATGATACGAGCAGGATGCTTTACATTCACCACAAGCAAAAAACTGTGGTACATAAAAGCTCTGATGATTAGGATGAGCAAGATCTCGGCCATTGAATTACCATGATGAAGCCACAAAGGTCAATAAAAGGAACAGTGACAATGACTAAAGATAGTGTAGAACTTTCAGCATTTAGCTTCCAAAAGGAACTAGAAGCGATCCGACCGGTTTCTGGGTTAAAGGATCCGGTGGTTAAATCGCTACGTAAAATTAAAACCGCCGGGGGGCGCGCCAAAGAAGGCTTATACTTAGCCGAAGGTCCTGATCTATGCGGGCGAGCACTTCGCTATGGTGCCGAGATTGTGGCATTGATTTGTGCTGAAGGTTTTGCAACTCATGCGGATGGTCTCGCCTTAAGGCAGAGTTTAAAGCCAGGCACTCCAGTATATTCGTGTGCAGAAGGTATGCTTCATAAATGTTTAGAAGCCAAACCCACTCCGGTCTGTGTTGCGTTGGTTAAACGTGAAGTCAACCTGTGGCAACCTCAAGCCCACTTGGCGCATGGTCCTTCACTTTATTTGGGGGTTGATCGAGGGGATAATGCTGATAATTTAGGTATGCTTTTGAGAACCGCAGAAGCGACCGGTGTCACTGAAGTACTTTTATCTGGAAATACAGTAGACCCTTGGGGCCGTCGTGTAGTTCGGGCCTCAAGAGGTGCCACATTTTGCTTACCACTCTCACAAGCAGAGTCTAGCTTAGAAGCGGTGAAGCAAGCACAAGCTCAAGGGATACAGGTCATCACAACATCAGCGAAAGCGGAAGCAAATTATACCGAGGTGGATTATACCAAACCAAGCTTACTCATGGTAGGCAATGAACATGAAGGAATTGATGAAGCGGTGGTTGATCAATCGGACTGCTGTGTTTTAATGCCTATGCTAGGCCATATTCACTCACTGAATATTGCAGTCGCGGCCAGCTTAATCTTGTATGAAGCACAGCGACAAAGATCTTGGGTCAGTGCCCGAAATCAATCTCACAGCTAAATCTCACAGCTAAGTCACCAACTCATTTATGGGGTTCATATAGAAAGTGATAATATGAGCGACACATCAACTTGGACTGAAAAAGTCGAGCGTTCTGCCCTAAGGATGAGGCGTAAAGCTTTTGAGTATACGGTTAAGTCTCAAGGAGGCTACTTAAGTCAAGTCTGTTCGAGTGCTGAACTTTTAATGACGCTCTACTCAAAGGTCTTACAACTTGAAGAAAGTGAAGCACCTCCCTCACCGCGTCCCTTTCCAGGTTTACCCTCAGATCGACGAGCCCGAAATACACAGGGAGCCGCCTATCATGGCCCCAAGTCTCCTCATCTTGACCGTTTTATCATCAGTCCCGCCTCATATTCGTTAGCAGTAGTCTGTGCCTTAAGCCAAGTTCATCGCTTGGATGGAAGAGTGAGTGATACTTATACTCAAGATGGTGGAAGCTTAGATCTGTGGCCAGCTCCGTATACCCCCGGTTTTGAAACGCATACCGGCCGACCGGCTCATGGTATCGCCTATGCCGCCGGCGTAGCTTTGGGCCGAAAACTCCGAGGTGAAAATGGACGAGTTTGGGCTTTGGTTGACTCTCATGAGTTAAAGAGTGGTGAAGCATGGGAAGCATTGCATCTACTCAAAGCTAAAACGCTGAATAATTTAGTGATTCTCATCAATGACCCACGCTTTGAAGAAAAGCCTGCCCCTTGGGTAGAGGGCTGGCTCAAGACTTGTGAACCGTGGGAGGTTGAACAGATTGATGGACATAAACCTATGGAACTCTATGCAAGTTCCCAAGTTTACTCTCATGAAGGTCCACTGATTATTCATGCAAGAACCCATCCATGCCAAGGTATGGTTTATCTAAGCCTTGCTGGTTTGCCCTTAGATTATGTGCGTTTTAAAAACAGCCGAGAACGCATGAACTTTGAAAGCGCTGTCCGTGCCGAACTCTATAAGCCGAAGCGAGGTTAAGCATGAAAAGTTCTCGTGCCATTTCTGATACACCTTATCTTGAAGCCCTCCATCAACTCGCCAAAGATGATGAAAATGTCATTTGTGTCACAGCAAGTGAACTGGCTAAAGCTCACATCGAGGGCTCTCCTAATCGAGTGCCTCAAAGCTTAATTCACTTGCCCGAGGGGATTTCTGCAGCGGTGACTTTTTGTGCTGGCTTAGCCTCAGAGGGCTTTCGTCCTTTTTTGCATGCGAGTGCAAGTGCTCTTTCTCGGGCAGGCTATGAGGCCATTGTTAATCAAATTTCTGCGCCACGATTACCGGTTCGTTTAATTGGTTTTGATGCCGGCTTATCACATCCCGGCGGAGTCGCCGGTCAAGCGATTGATGATTTAGCCCTTTTTAACCTACCAAACTTTACTGTGGCTGAACCCGGAGATGCAGAAGAACTCATTAAAGGTCTGAGCTTGCTTCATCAAATTGATGGGCCGGTCTATTTAAGAGCCCCAATGAGTAAAGCACCTCGCTTATTTGATGGTCAACCAAGCTTAAACGAGCCTCGGGTCCTAAGTGAGGGACAGGATCTTTTAGTGATTACAATGGGTCAATGTACAGCCGAAGTTTTGCGTTTAAGTGATATGCTCAAGCAAGCAAGAGTCTCTATGACCCATCTCCATCTTTTTGTTTTACATCCCTGTCCTCAAAGTACACTCAAAACATATTTTAATGATAAAAACTACAAAGGCATTATTACCTTGGAGTCACATTTGAGCCAAGGTGGACTGGGTAGCAGTATTACCGAACTGATTTATGGTGAACAAATTCGAGATCACCACTGCCCTATCTATCGTCTTGGCTTACAGAAAACCTTTGCCCAAGGCGGCCAACGTGACTATTTATATAAAAAATATGGGGTTGATGTAGGCGCTTTTTTGGCCGCTGTAGAGTCTATTCTTAAACGAAAACTAGGCTTGAGTACGGCCGATTTACCTCCTTCTCCATGGGGTAATGCCCATGATCAACTTCCAATTCGTTAAGAGAGTCATTGAGTTATTGAACGGCTTTCGGCTAAACTCTAAATACTTTGATCCATTAACAAGTACATCTCATCATCTTTTAACCTTTGATCTGCTGAAAAGCGGGGCCTAACTCAGATATGCTCACCGAAATACTTATGTCGCTCTTTGCGCTCGATAGTTTTAGACTATGGCGAAGAGCGACGACCTATCCTCGTATTGATCACCAAATCTGTGGTGATGAAGCACCTGCTCTTCTTGCTGACTATAAGGTCATTTCTGCGCCTGGGGTAACACTTCCACAAAAGATGACTTGGCAAGCTGTACAATGGGCAGATGATGAAGGTGTGTTAGTCGCCGATCTTATACCTGCTGGCCTACCAAGCGATCGGCTACTCGCTCTGTTGTATCAAAGACATCCAACCGACTTTGCTCAGCAACCTTTTGCTTCTGGCGTGAGCGCTGGTGTAGCCGCCTTGGTTCATGTCAGCGTATTAGAACTCAGCCCCGCCCCAAGTTATGAAGGTCTCTCTGATCACGAAGCGATGTTGACTTGGATCAAATATGCTAAGTCACTTAAGCGCTTTGCGCCTTGGGAGAGCGCATTATTATATCTTGATCATTGGAAGCTATCAGATACTGAGCAGGCAGCTGTATTAGGCAGTTATCAAACTAGAGCGAGTATACTGAGTGCCTTATATGGGGCAAGTGTTGATCAAGTCAAATGGGCAACGCCTATCATATTATCTTTAATGGCTTATTTGATATGGACTCAGGCGTTTTGGGGCAGTATCACCTTGATTCTTTGGATGCTTCAACCCATTCTTATTTTGTCGGGTAGTAAGTTTAAGACAAATGCGATTCAGTATGCTCTGCTAAGACCCTTTTATGAATTATATCATTGGTCAAGTACTTTTAAAGCGCCGAAAACAACCGAGCAGAGTAACCTTGATCAGCTCAAAGCTTCCTATCAGCAAGAAATCTCGCAAGGTACAGAACGTTTTTTTCAATCCGAACGCCAGACCTGCCCTATTTGTGAAAAGAATCAGCTGGTTGAACACTTGGTTGTGCCCGACTTTTATCAGCTAAAACCCGGTCGATTTAAACTTGATCGCTGCATAGCTTGTGACCATATTTTCCAAAATCCCCAACTCAATCTTGATGGACTAAGTTTTTATTATCGGGATTTTTATGATGGGCTAGGTGAGCAAGGCATGGACATGGTTTTTGGGGCCACCGAAACGTCATATCGCCAAAGGGTTGCTATGGTTAGGGCTCATGGCTCGCCTCGTCACTGGCTTGATGTGGGTGGTGGTCATGGACATTTTGCCCTGATTGCTAAGCATCTTCTTCCTCAGACCAAGTTTGATGTACTCGATCTGTCTGAAAGTGTTGAAATTGCCCAGCAAAGAGCATGGTGCGACCAAGGTATACGAGGCTTATTTACTGAGTTAGCACCGAGCCTATCAGGAAAATATGATGGGATTTCAATGAGTCATTATTTAGAGCATACTCCTGATCCTTTAGCCGAGCTTGATGCCTGTGCCAAGGTTTTAGATGAAGGCGGTATGCTGATGATAGAAATACCGGATCCTCAATCCAAACTTGGACGTAGTTTAAGCCGTTTGTGGTTACCATGGTTTCAACCGCAACATCTTCATTTTATGAACACCGGAAACCTAAGTTCAGAACTCCAAAAACGTGGGTTTGAGGTACATGAAATCGATCGCTCAGAAGCTCATCAAAGTGTAGATTTCTTTTTTGTGGCCATCATCCTTTTACAGATCATTGCACCTGATCCTAACGCTCCTTGGCGCCCACAATATTCAGAGGCTCAAAAAGCGCTACTCAGTCTTTGGCGTTTATTAGCGAGCTTAACCTTTATGCCCATCATCTTATTAGGCGTTATTCTTGATAAACTTTGTCGTCCAATCTTAGCTCGACCAGGTTTATCAAATACGCTTAGGTTACTTGCAATCAAAGAAGGTAAAGAGACTAAAGAATCTAACTAGGGAATCTAACTAGGGAATCTAACTAGAGATCTACTAGAATACTTTATTTATCTTCAAGAGTTAGACGATCTAAAACCTTCTTTAATTGACGCTCTTTATAAAGAGTATGTCGATTATCACCTGTACTATTTGTGATATGAGTGGCTTGGTCGACCAATTGAAACTCAACCAGTAAAAAGACAGTATTTCCTAAACGTTCATCAAAAACACGATCAATAGGTAAATCCTCATCAATACGTACGGGCAAATCGACCACAAAGTTAATCATTCTAAAGCCTTTGGCACTGTAAGGATTAGAAGCTCCATCACGATTAGGCAAGTCCTGCATCCCTTTTGACAGTTCCATTAAGTATTCATCTTCTTGGATACTTGCTTCTAAATCGAGTAAGTCATTACGCGACTCGCCAGGTACTATATAATTAAAGGGAAAAAGCTGTCGCGTCATATAATTCAATGCTTCAAATAAAGATGACAAATCCTCGGTAATAATTCTAAAGCGAATTCGATCGTGAACTTCGGCTGCTAAGCTATCTGAACGGCAGAGTAATTTAGTGAGAATCGAAGAATTTGTCTTTCGGCTTCCCTCAAACTGAGCAATGCGAATCCCATGTGCTCTCATGCCATCAATCACGTTGAAGACTCGCTGTTCAACCTTATAAAATAGGTCTTGAGTAGATACGGGTAGTCTATACAAAAGCTCACGCCCAGCGACATGATGTACAACATGCATCACCTTAAGAATAATGCAGGCCTCATCTCTAAGAATACCGGGCTTACTTGCTAAAAGTAATAACTCTTCCGGACGTTCAAGCTGTCTGACTCCGTTTGAAACAAAGTGGCTCAGTTGGGTATCAAGATAATCTAGTGCTTGATTGTAAATCGATCTTAAATGAGCCCGATCAGAGTCATATCTTAAGTCGATTCCAGCAAGTTTTAACAGTTGATAGGCTTCTTCATAAGAACGTAAAGACAGCCGACGCCAATCGAGTGCAGAATCGCCACGTAATACCAAGCGCAATTGCTCAAGGTCCTGAAGACCGATCGGGAGAACCTCGTCAATACTAGCCGGTATATGTGGGCTCGATTCATTCATATCTTTGTCCTTCACTTACATAAGTTTACAATGGAGTAACATATTATTTCAGTAAAATCTGTTTAAATAATAAGTAAATGCACATTCATCTGCATGTGTGACTATTCTTCCTTAAAGCGCCAAAGTGGCCATTCTCGTTCACTGCCCACTTCAAAAAGTTTAGCCTCGACCTGCCATAGTTTTATCTGCACTGGTTTGACACCAAGCTCATGTTGCATCAATAGTTCAATTAAACGAGATCCATCAATCAAGGTAATGGGAGCAGCCCCTCGCTCAAAGGCCGCCTCTTGAGTACCTTTTGAAAAGCTTGAAGTGGTAATCAAGGTACCGCGAACAGCTTCAAAGCGATGGAGCGAACCTCTTAATGCATCTAAAACCGGACGATGAATCGCCCGGTGCTGACGCTTAACCTGAATCACCTCTCTCACAGAGCTAATCCCAAGTTCAATCGTTGCGACGACATCAACGCCCATATCATTTCGATTAGGGGTAAGATGAATCTCGTCATAGCCCATTGACTCTAATAGCTCACAAATAAGTGCTTCGAAATGTCGCGGATCCATTTGGTCCAAAAGACTCGCAATGCTATTTTTAGCCAAATCTCGTTGCTTCTTTAAGGCAGACCAAACTTGTTCTAAGGCTTCTTGATCGGCACTAGGTGCTTGGATCCCGCCTTTTCTTAACCATGATAAGCCTTCTTCGCTTAAGCGCCATATATCTTGTTTTTTATAAACAAAGCCACGGTCTGCTAGATTCTTTAAGCGACTCTTAAGCGCTTCAACAATACAAGTTCTGTTCCGACGTTTACCGTTTTGTCTTAGAACCTGTCCCCAAAAAGTCACCAATTGATCTTGAGTCACTTGATTATGCTCTAGACAAATCATCAAGATATCGATCAATCCTTCTGCCTGATCAATATCTCTTAGGACTTCTTTTTCTATGCCTAAATCAGAAGATATACCTTCTTCTTCCTGATTTAATAATGCCATTCCCTGATGGTTCAAGCGCCAGATACCATCTTCACAAACTCGCAGCAGTTGGTAAGACTCAATCAAAGACCAACAAAATTCAAAGTCCTCTAAAGAAAGTAAGCGTCCACTGTTTTCCCAAAGTTTTTTGGCTAAGCGAGCACTTCCACCAATCAAATGAGCTCTGATCCAAGTTTCTACATCCTCAAAATTGGAAAGCAACTCCGATTCACGTTCCGCTTTAAGTGTTCTTCTAAGACTACGCCTTAATGATTCTACCACTGAATACCGTTCGCCATGGCTTAAGCGTAGTAAAGAGCTCACTTGGCGAAATAATGGATACACCTTCACTTTAAGCTGCAATGTTGCCTTTTCATCACTAGACTCATCACCAATTTTATCACCAAGCTCATCACCAAGTTTATCACCAAGTTTATCACCAAGTTTATCACCAAGCTTATCACTCAGAACCATAGTCGAGCTCAGTGATGGATCTGAAGCATCAGAGAGCTCAGAAATAATGGGAAAAATCCCTGAATCTGATAGCTCATAATACTCTCCGCGTCGAACCAAACGAGAAGCTTCTGCTCGAGTTTGATGCTCAACTTTTAAGACCATTTGCAAGCGCTCATTCAATACTTCTAAGGTGACATCAGTAACAGCACGTGCATTGAGCAAGCGGCGGGCAATCTCTCGGCTAGTTAAAGCGATTTCACTACGATGTAAACAATCGATCACAAGAGAGATCAAAGAAGCGTGAGATGTGGTCATAAATAACCTAATGGGTTGGTAAACAAAGTTTGTAGCCACGGTAAAATAAGGACTTACAAGCAAAATAGGGACTTACAAGCAAAATAAGGATTTATATTAAGATAAGCACCAATGATTAAGGGTCAAGGTTCATCGAGAACAATACGATTAAACCGTTCACTGCATTCTGATAACGAGTTGATGCTCTCCAAATGATACATCAACATGAAAAATACTCGTTTTAGGAGTGAGTTACTAGGTGCATAAAGATAAAACTAATCCAAATAACCAAGCATTAAGACATAACCAAGCATTAAAACTACATATTATATCTCAGGATCAGATTATATGTCTGGATAGATACAACTGTCATCACCAAGGCTCTTAATTAATCGTTATATGATGAAAAAGCTGTTAAAGTACCTTATGACCAATTGTCTTGAATAATCATCATGCTTGGACGAATCAAGACCGCTAGAGCTACGAGCCCTACTCCGAATTACCTTAATTCTAATATTTAAACCATAAGGAAAACATAAAGGTATCACTATGAAAAAGTTCATTTCTCTTACCGCCCTATCATTATTTTTCTGCGCACTTACTGCCGTTTCAGCAAAGCCTACAAAAAAACTGATCACCACCAAAGGCACTCAAGTGAAGCAAACCAAGAATGGGGCTTCAGTGATCACCACCAAAGGCACTCAAGTGAAGCAAACCAAGGATGGGGCTTCAGTGATCACCACCAAAGGCACTCAAGTGAAGCAAACCAAGGATGGAGCCTCAGTCATCACCACCAAAGGCACTCAAGTGAAAAAAACTAAGGATGGCTCTATCAAGATTAAGAGTAAGCAAGGTTCAATTACTAAAGATGCCAAAGGAAATATTCAGATTAAAGGCCCTAAGGGGTTAAAGGTCAAAGTACCTTCTTTCTAATTCATTACGTTTATTCAGCTGTAATGCTAGTAAATATATTGACAAGTAATTGACAAGCGTATTGACAAGTACTTGGCTCAAGCTCAATAACGGCTAGCGTATCTTACATACTTTACTAGTTTCTAATTCACTAGTTTCTAATTCACTAGTTTTGGAGTTATACAGAGCTGATGCTTGAGAGTTTTATTGGTTTTATACTGGTCTTGGGAAGTGGCTTGGTTGGCAAAGAAGTTTTACTCAACGAACAACCAAGTCTAAAGATTACTTTACATCATCTTGAGGCTTATAAAGAAATCTTAGGTATTTGTGCTTTAGTTGCTGGGATCTTAGGCTTATACCATAGTCTTAGTACTGGACTAAGTACGACTTATACTCCCATCTATTGGCTCATGTGGACTTGCTCCAACCTTGTAGCTACCATGATTGGTTTAAGTCTCTCTTTAGAAGTGATTACCACCAAGATACGCAAGTTCTCTACTCGCCTTTATACCTTGTGTCACTTAAGTAAACTGTTTGTTGACAGTAAGCCCGCTCCTTGGTCTTGGCTAGGTTTAGCTCTAGGAACTTGGCGAGCACTGTGGCCTTGGTTTGGCTACTAAACTAATGATCAGCTTAGTTCTAGGACAAGCGCTCAATCTTAATACAAGAGTTAAACCTCAATACAGGTAGCAACACCTTGTCCGACACCTACACAAAGGGTTGCCAGTCCACGACCGCCACCACGCTTTCTTAATGCATAAATCAATGTCGTTAAGATTCTTGCTCCACTACATCCTAGTGGATGACCTAAGGCGATGGCACCACCATTCACATTAACCTTGGTTTCGTCTAAACCTAAAGTACGAATGACCGCTAAAGATTGGGCAGCAAAGGCCTCATTAAGCTCGATTAAATCAAGGTCATTCACACTCAAGTTGAGTTTCTTCAATAGCTTTTCCGTTGCGGGTACTGGTCCAATACCCATAACTCTTGGATTTACACCTGCTGAAGCTGAGCCTCGGTAAGTGGCCAAAATCTCTTTACCACTGGCAACTGCTTGATCTCGTCGCATAAGGACTAAAGCGGAGGCACCATCATTGAGAGTAGAACTGTTGCCAGCCGTCACGCTTCCCCCCGCTCTAAAGGCTGCTCGAAGCTTTGCTAAGGCTTCCATACTTGACCCAGCTCTTGGGCCCTCATCTTTGCTAAAAATCATGGGATCTTGCTTACGGCGAGGCACAGAAATTGGGGTAATCTCATCATTAAAAGCACCCGACTCAATAGCGGCCAAAGCTTTAAGATGGCTATTCAAGGCAAAACGATCCTGATCTTCACGACTAATCTTATGACGTTCTACTAGGTTTTCGGCCGTTTCTCCCATACCTTCTAAAGGAAAGATCTCCGCCATTTTAGGATTAGGAAAACGCCATCCAAGCGAGCTATCATAAGCGGTGAGATTGCCACTCGCAAAGGGAGAAGCAGCCTTAGGTAATACCCATGGCGCACGGCTCATCGACTCCACACCACCCGCGAGAACAGTGCTTGCATCACCACACTGAATGAGGCGAGCAGCGCTATTTACTGCGGTTAAGCCACTCGCACACAAGCGATTGACTGTAAATGCTGGCACTTCTTCAGGTAAGCCGGCCAGCATTGTCGCCATACGAGCGATGTTTCGATTATCTTCTCCGGCTTGATTCGCACAGCCCAAGATGACTTCATCAAGCTCAGCCCCCTCTAAATGAGCTTGTTCCAAAGCACTTTTCATGATTGTAGCGGCCATATCATCGGGTCTGATGGTTGATAAGCTACCTCTAATTTTACCAATCGGGCTTCTTGTTGCTGATACAATCACAACATCATGCGCATTTTGAGTCATATTTCACCTTAGTTCTTTGTAGTCTTCATTAAGTTAAACTTAGATCTTTTGATCAAGTTGGTTAGAGAGGAACTGCATAAACACCTAGCTCTAATTCTTCTGGTTCTGGTGCATGGCTTACTTTACGTGCTTGAGCATAGCGAGCTGCCTCATCCACCTCTTGACTCACGGTCGCCTCAATGTTTTGCAGTGTTTCTTCACTGATGCCCCGATAACGCTTGAGCCATGATTCATAACAGCCAATCGGATCACGCGCGCCCCAATATTGATAGACACTATCATCAAAAAGTCCTCGAGCCTCACGTTCATCATGGGTAGCATGTCCACCCATTCTAAAAGTCTTGGCCACAATCAAGCTAGCACCTAAGCCCTGTCGACCACGGTTTGCGGCAAGTTGAGCTGCGGCATAACAATCCAAAACATTGTTACCATCAACCTCATAACAGGGAATACCATAAACCGCACCCCAAGCACTAAAGTCACCATGGTGATGCTGTGAATTAGGCGTTCCCAAAGCGACTTGATTATCTTGAATCACACTGATAAGAGGAGCACTCAAAGCAGAAGCAACACGCATGCCTTCATGAAAAATACCGGTTGCCGTTGCCCCATCTCCGGTCCAAGTCATAGCCACTCTTGGTTCTTTGCGTAGCTTAAAGGCCAAGGCACAGCCCGCCATCACTGGTACAAGATCACCGACATGACTAATGGGAGGAATGACGCCACGAGTTGGGTCACCAATATGTAAATCTCGACCTCGGGCGATCGTGTCAGTTGTTCCCAAATAAGCGGCAAAGCACACATCCAAGGGTACACCTCTAGCAATCAGTGCGCCTGCGTTGCGAATCATCGGACCAACCACATCACCTTCGCCCAAAGCAGAACACATTCCAATGGTAACAGCTTCTTCGCCACTACCGAGCCAAGCTTTGGTAATCACGCCCTGCTTTACCCAACGCTTGAGCTGAATGTCATGTAAGCGCGCTGTGACAAGCTGTCTATATAAGTCAAGTAAGCGTACTTCATCAAGAGCCTCGATCAAAGCTGAACGTTCTGCTTGTTGGGTCACTTGATGATAGGCTTCAATCACGTTTGGGTCTTCGGTCCACTCAACATATTCGGGAAACTCATAAGCTGGATATCGTTTCATATCACCCTCAATTGATTATTTTTCATCACTAAATGCTCATCATAGTGAGTCTGTCATATCATATTTTTATTTTTTTCTCTCTAAATAAAACTAAGTGCTTTTAATGCTCGTAGTGATTGACGCTGCAGGTGAAATGATCTCGTGAAATGACTTCACTATGTAGCTTCCTCACCATGACCATACCTTTTCGCTTTTAGATGTTTTTAACGCTGAGCCACACCAAGGTATAGAAAGTATAGAGAAGCATTATGCTAACAAGTGACCACCCCTACTTTTCAAGATTAAAGAGCATCATTCTCAAACTAAAACTCACCCCCGTTTTGATGTTGACTGCTTTGCTCTTTGCTTTGGCGTTAACAGCAAAGT
Source organism: uncultured Myxococcales bacterium (assembly GCA_937146725.1). Classification (GTDB taxonomy): domain Bacteria; phylum Myxococcota_A; class Bradymonadia; order UBA7976; family VGTA01; genus CAKZRU01. The sequence continues at coordinate 38,241 of CAKZRU010000110.1, read as the reverse complement.
CTGGACAGGCTTTTTATGTGGGCTCAGTGGAAATTAAAGTTGTTGATGCAAACCAAACCGCCTTACCTAATTATTATCATCAAGGACAATATTATGTAATGGGTCGTTACAACCAAAGATATATGCTCAGAGTGATTAATCATTCTTCAGAACGCTTTGAATTGGTTATGACTGTTGATGGTAGAGATGTGATTAATGGTTCTGCTGGTCATTATGATAACCGTGGCTATGTGGTAGGTCCATATTCACAATTTAACATCGAAGGCTTTAGGCGCTCTGACTCGGAAGTTGCAGCCTTTCGCTTTACCACCCCCGGTGATAGTTATGCTGGAAGACTTGGTACCGGAATGAATATTGGAGTCATCGGTGTGGCTTTGTTCTCAGAACAGGAGCAAGTCTATCATGTGCCGGCTCAGGTCAGAGCTGCTGAGCCAGAGTATGATTTAAATCGAGGAGAGGAAGAAGCTGACTCTTTGGCAGCACCTACCCCATCAAGATATAAAAGCCGTAGTTCGAGAACATCTAGCTCAACACGACATTCTCGTCGAAGACAAAAAAGAAGAGAATCCACCCAAAGCGAGATTGGTACTCGTTATGGAGAAAGACGTCATAGCGCAGTGGAAAATACAGAGTTTATCAGAGCATCAAGTCAACCCAACCAAGTCTTAGTGCTTCAATATGATAGTGAGCAAGGTCTAAGACGCAAAGGAGTTATTTCGTCACGGCCACAACCCTACCCTAAAGCTTTCCCTGATGAAAACCGCTATGCGCCTCCACCTCCATCATACCGATAATCTCTTGACTCCATCGACTAAGGATTGAGATTTAGATAAAAACAAGTTATCTAAGCAACTTAGTCATTATGGCGAATAAATCTTCTATGTCATCTGTTAGCCATAAAGCATAGTTTATTGATACTGACAGACAAAAGGTTAGGTATGAAAACGATTACTCGATATAAGATGCAGCAAACTCGTAAGTCGCAACTTACTTTTTCAAATATTTTAAAGGCTTTGCTTACTCTTACAATCACAGCCTCATGCTTGTACAGCATCACAGCAAGCGCTCAAGAAACTGACGGCATTAAGGTAGAGGTGAACGCTTCACAGGTGACTCGCTTTGTGATTGCGACTCCAAAGGCTTTAAATGTGGGTACGGCTCTCGATACGATTGGGCTTACGGAGCAATTAGGTGGAACTTTGGAGCAAAGTCTAAAACTTTCTGGGTACTTTGATCTTCTTGAAAGAGAGCTTTATCCCGCTGATCCTAGTTCCGAAGGCATGAGTCCTAAGTTTGTGAACTGGTTTAATGCAGGCACTCAAGGTCTTATCAAATCGAGCTTTGCGATTGAAGGAAATAAGGCACGGGTGACTCTCAAGCTTTTTGATGTTGATGAAAAAAAGCAGGTGAAGCTAGCAGATAATGTTGATGAAGCAACTTCCATTGCCTTGGATCCCAAGGCCATTCGTGCCCATGTCCATCGCTTCATTAATCAAGTCATTAAGTTTTATACAAACACACCGGGATTCTTTGGTACGCAGATCGCTGCCGTTCGCAAAGGAGCTCGAGGTAAGTCAATTGTCTTAGTGTCAGCCGATGGCCGTAATACAACCACTGTTGTTAAAGGCACTAAAACAAACCTACTTCCTCACTTAGCCAAGGGAGAAATCTTTTTTACAAGCTATCGAGATGGAGGACCACACCTCTTTTCTACTAAAAATGGAAAGATTACTCGCTTGAGTGCAAGACGTGGCCTAAATATGGGAGCTGCGTTGAGTCCTGATGGACGTTTATTAGTTGTCGTGCTGAGTTATCAAGGGTCTAGTGATTTATATTTACTTAATCCTAGCACCGGTGAGATCCTGCGTCGACTCACCCGACATAAAAGCATCGATATTTCTCCAACCTGGTCTCCGGATGGTAAGCAAATTGCCTTTGTAAGTGATCGAGAAGGCTCACCACAGCTTTGGGTCATGAATGCCGATGGAAGTAATAAAAGACGTTTAACCTATCAAGGTAAATATAACCAAAGTCCTGATTGGAGCCCTAAAGGTGATTTAATTGCCTATACCTCACGGGATGAAAACTTTGTTTTTGATATCTTTACCATCGACCCCAAGGACCCTACCCAAGTTCGTCGACTTACCCAAAACCAAGGCAATAATGAAGAACCATCATTTTCTCCTGATGGACGTCATATTGTATTCTCGAGCACTCGTACCGGTCGCTCTGAATTATATATCATGACCGGCGATGGATTTACCCAACAAAGACTCACTCAAGGTGGTGGATATATCACACCATCTTGGGGACGTTAATCTAGGCCTTGAGGAGAATCTTATGTATAATTCTAAACAGAGTGTAATCAGCCCAAAGAATCAAGCAATAATCATCACCATGCCCAAACAGTTAGTGGTATTGAGTTTAGTCTTTATCTTTAGTGCCTTATATGGATGTAGCAGTGCTCGTCCGGCTAAGGATGAACTCACTAAGACCATGTCTGTCTTAGAGTCGGTAAGAAAGCTAGGTTGCGCCCATGATTCTTTAAAACTCGCTGAAGATAGCTATGCCAAGGCACAAAAGCTTTTTGATGAAAAAAAGTATGATGAAGCACGAGCCCAAGCAAGTGCGGCCCGTGAACTCGCTCAAGAAGTGGCCGATGAAACCCAAGGTAAACCCTGTGAAGTTCCACCGGAGCCCGAAGAGCAAACTCAAGAAGTTGAATTACCTACCGATGATGATGCTCAAGCCATTGAACCTTTTGAATCACTTGATGCGGGTGAACTCAAAACAGTTTACTTTGGTTTTGATGCTTCGAGTCTGACTTCAGACACGATCGAAACACTCAACGAAAATCTTGCATGGATTCGGGAACACCCTGATACAGACATCATTATTGAAGGTCACTGCGATTCTCGAGGCACTATGGAATACAACATGGCTTTGAGCGATCGTCGAGCCAAATCAGTGGTTGGATTTTATAAATCAGCAGGTGTTGAAGAGCGTAGACTAGAACCGGTCGGTTTAGGTAGTCATGATCCTGAATCCCTACGCGAAGATGCCGAAGGTCATCGTTTAAATCGTCGGGTTGAGTTTAAACTAAAAGTAAATGTACCTTGATGATTTAGGGCTTCATACTAGGTTGTATATTCTCTAGAGCTCGCTCAAGCAGATACCGATAGTTAAACGGACTTGCTTGCTTTTGGGTATAATGCTTGGCCAAGTTCATCAATTGTTGAACACTTTGCTGAGGTACAGTTTTAAAACCCAAGGCGATATAATTACCGGTTTCCGGGACTTGCCAAATACTTGAAGCTGGAAAGGCGGCTCTGATGCTGTCAAAGTCGCGCTTTAGGCCCTCATGGTGATTAATATTGATCGCCAGCACACCTTTTTGACTGAGTTTAGTGTCACGAATTACCTTTAGAAACTCTACTGTTTTTAGGTTTAGGGGGCTTCCTGTACTATCTGTTTCCGAAGTAGGCTGTAAGAAAGCATCCATCCAAATAATGTCATAGCGCTGCTTTGTTGTGGCAGTTTCACTCTGTGCGGAATTAGGTTTTAAATAATCAAAGCCATCAGCAGTCAGAACCTTGAGCTTAGTATCTGTTTGTTGAGCTCTAGTTTCTAAGTTTTGGATTCCAAAATAATCTCGAGCAAAGCGGACAACGACCGGATCTATTTCCACGACTTCTAAATCTAAGCTTGGGTCATAAGCATGTAAGGCGTGTACCATAGAGCCACCTCCTAAACCTATGAGTAAGGCTCGTTTTGGCTTTTGGTCAAAAAACGGATAAACAGCAAGCATATCCTGCGTATACCGTACTTGTAAAAATTCAGGTCGGATAAGATCAACTTCTGTTTCAAGTAACTCTTGGCCATTAGGACGCACAAAATACATACCACGGCGCGTATCTCGATCTTTGATCGCCAACTTAGAAAACATACCGTCGGCCTGAAGTTTGATCTGCGGTAATTGCTCTGGTTTGAATTGGAATTGTGGATAGCGCCAACGTTTAACCGGTGCTCGCCAGGCAAAATCTTGTTCGGTTAATTCTGAGCTTAAGGCGATCACACCAAAAGCATTGATTGGGTTGTTATACTCTTGATAATTACGTCTATGCTTTAAGTAAACCTCCATCGCTTGTTTTGCGTGTGTATGATAAAGTTGCAAGAGTTTTTTGCTGGCTGATTCCTGATTAAGTTTGGGCTCTTGTTTTAACCTTTGGAGCAAAGACCCAAGCCCCATCATTCGACTAAAGTTGAGCCCAAAGCGACTTGTTGTTTGCTCAGATACCGGTTGCGCACTATTAAACTGTTCTTGCTCACCTTTCCACCAAGCTACAAACTCAGTGCTAGGTAAGCTTAAACTCGCCAATTGAGCTCTGAGTGCCCACAAAGAATGTGCATTTAATCGTTTTTGATCATTTTTCAGCTGGCCTTGCGGATGATTTTGGCTCAAATATTTGGCGACAGCCAATAGGGCAGGAATACGTTGAACAATGTATGCTTCCTGTTCTGACCAAGTTATGCTTGGGGCTTGGCTGAGCTGAGCTTGCTTTTGCTGAAGCCAAAGCATACTTTTTAGTACGACTAATAACTCGACAGCACAGGGGTCTTGCAGATGGCAAGAGATCCCTGAGAACCAGATACTTTGGGTTAAAGTCTGCTTCAACACATTAAACCAATATAGATCACCTGTGGCTTGCAACGCTTCATGAGCAAGCTCGATCAAAGCGCTTCTCTCACGCGAAGTCAGTCCTGCTTTTTTTTGACGATTAAGCCACTGCTGAACATATACTGCTTCTACTAAAGGTGGCCCACTGTGAACAAAACCATCGATTCTAACGCGGCGGAACAAAGATTGGGTCGCCTTGATTGCTTGAAAACGTGAGCCACAGCCATTAAAAATTGGCTCTGAACGTTCTGACCGAGTTGTGCAATAAGCAGTCCAACGCGTAAGCTCCTTGGCCCAAAGTGTTCTATATTGATGATCTTCATACTCTTTGGCTTGAACCGGTTCTAGAAAGCTCAGGCAAAAAGTGCAAGAAGATAAGATCATTAGGATTTTGTATAAGCTATAACGCAAGAGTATCTCTTCTTTGAAATCGACTAATTTGTTAAAAGATCCATACGATTTTAAAGATATATCTTTGATCGTCTTTGGACTTGCTCAAAGATCTCATATTAAAACAAGAGATCAAGATGAATTAGTGACTTTAACTCATCGGCTTTATCTGTAATTTACTCTTTATAGTCTACATTATACTTTTGATCTCATTTTATCACTTTATCATACAGGAGACTCATGAACGACCTTCCTTCTTCTCAAAATCAAGCCACCCCTAAACCTTATCGTGAGCTTACGCCGATAGCGGTGATTTTAGGGATCTTGATCGGCTCTCTTATGAATGCCGCCTTTGTGTATATTGCTTTGAAATTAGGCTTTAGCCTAGGTGGCTCAACCGTGGCGGCGATCATTGGCTTTGGGGTTTTAAAGCTTGCTGTTGATCAATCTTCAATTATTGAAAACAACATCAATCAAACCATTGCTTCTGGAGTAAATAATGCCAGTGCTGGTGTAGTTTTTACCCTACCCGCTTTATTTTTAATGGGCGCAGACTTTAGCCCTACCTCGGCGATTTTATCGGCAATTGCCGGTACCTTTTTGGGGATTGTCATCATTATTCCACTACGTAAACAAATGATTGAATTTGAACGTTTGCGCTTTCCTAGTGGAATTGCCGTAGCAAGCTTACTTAAAAGCCCAGGTGCCGGTGCTAAGCAGGCTAAGTTACTTGGGCTTGGCTTTGTCATTGCCACCCTATTTCATGTCGCTTCCGAATTGAGTGGCATAAGTGACTTTAATTTAGGAGGTCTGCTCAGTATTCCAGCTTATTTCCCAATTGTATTAGGGATTTCCTTTGCAAGTATTGGAGCTGGAATGCTGGCTGGTGGTGGTGGGCTTCCTTTTGTGGCTGGAGGTATTTTAGCTTGGTGGATTATTAGTCCCTTAGTAACCTCTCTTGGTTGGTTACCTAGTGCCGAATCTCTTGGACTAGACCTTGGCACCCAAGCTGGTAAGGTTTTGGAACTCCAAGGACAGGCCTTGTATAAAGCAATGCTTCGTCCTTTGGGGATTGGCACCTTGATCGGTGGTGCCATGGCAGGTGTTGTCGCAAGTTTGCCCGCACTAAAGGGGGCGCTCAAAAGTCTATCCAATGCTGCCCAAACTAGCAGTGGGGATAGTCCGGATGAATTGGATGCAAAGGCTTTGGGGATTGCTGCGGTGTCTGCCTTCTTGCTCTTATTTGCGGCTGCGGTCATTGCCAGCTCCAAAATGAGTTTAGCTGCCTGTGCGTTGATTGCTGTTGTTGGTTTTGTATGGCTTATTTTAGCTGGTCTAGTGGTCGCTCAGGCGACCGGAGTCACCGATATCAGTCCATTATCGGGAATGTCATTGATTGGGGTTACCCTCATGTATTTCCTCTCGGGTGGTGATAGTGTTGTTGCGATTATTTTAGGTGTTGCTGTGTGTGTTGGTATTGGCCAATGTGCAGATATGATGTCGGACCTAAAAGCGGGTCACATGATTGGTGCTTCTCCAAGAAGTCAGCAGTTAGCCCAGCTTGGTTTTTCATGGGTTGGTGTACCGGTTGCAGTCGGTGTTCTTTATTTGTTGTGGACACCTGACGGTGGTGGCTTTGGCCCAGGTGCTACATCCGGTCTAAGCGCACCTCAAGGTGATGCATTACAAGGTATTTTGCTGGGCTTAGCAAGCGGAGACGCCCCTCTTGATAAATACATAGTGGGTGCAGTGATTGGCCTAAGTTTAGGTGTTTTTCCGATCAGTGGGTTAGGTGTTTTAGTCGGCCTAGCGATGTATCTCCCCTTTTCGGTGACTCTTACTTATGCGGTAGGTAGCGTGATTGCGATTGGGCTAGAAAAGTCTAAAGGTCGAGCTTGGATGGGCAGTCATATCGTTCCCTTTGCTGCCGGTCTGATCATTGGTGAAGCACTCACCAGCATTACCGCAGTTCTTATTCGTTTAGCTACAGGAGCCAGCTAATGTCACCTACACAAAATAAACTTATTGCAAATCTCTTAGTCGTAATTGGTGTCGGAGTTTGTGCTACTTTTGGTGCACAGCTCACTCCCAAAACTTTACAGGCAGTCACGATTGAACAGGTTAAAAAGAATCAAGAGAGTAGTCGCTTAGTCGCAAGTGAATTACCCTCTATTGAAGTAGAAGCGCCTGTAGAACGAGTGAAAACCTGGTGGTCTTTATCCGCTTTACCATTTACTAGTGGCTTATGCCTTATTTTATTAGGATCATTTTGGGCTAGAAAGTTACAACATGACGAATTAAACCGTGAGCCTAGTGAGCATAGCGATCACTCAACACAAGCACTTAAAGCCGATGAAAGCTTAGCTTTAATGATCAAAACCCTTAGGGAGATGGACGCTTTACTGGCCCAAGATGATCCAAAGCAACTCACTGTCGTTAAGCAAGCCTTAGAAAAGCTTCAAATTGATACCATAGATCCCTTTGTTGAATCTCGAGAACAGCTTAAGATGAAGTTAGGGATCAATCACTTTGTAGAAGTATTCGGAAGTTTCTCACAAGGCGAACGCAAGATTAATCGAGCCTGGGCGGCCTGTGTTGATCAGCATTTTGCCGAAACTAAAAGTTCTATTAAAACAGCCTTGAGCTCTATCGAATCAGCCCTAGCACTACTGTCAAACTCTTAAATTGACAAAGATAAAGAGCAGAAATAAAGGGCAGAAATAAAGGGCACAAATAAAAAAAGCACCCGAAGGTGCTTAATTTAGTGCTCAGAGGCGGACTTGAACCGCCGACCCAAGGATTTTCAGTCCTTTGCTCTACCAGCTGAGCTATCTGAGCGTTTGATGGATTATTAGGAGATCCTAGAAAGCTTGTCAAGCTCAATTTTTGATTATTTATCTCAGAATTAATCTTGAATGCTGAGTTCTCTGAAAGAGATCAAAAGAATCACTTTATAAACCGAACACCTAGGGACTTTAGTGAGCTTGTTTTCGTTTTGTAATTAATGACTCATTAATGTGGAAATATAATCATCCATACGACCAAAATGAGCTTTCATATCTTGAGCAAGAGACCACATTGCTTGGAGGCGCGCTTGATTATGAGCTTTTCGATTAGGATAGAGTTGTGCATCATATGCAAAATAGTGGTCTTCGAGATAATCTTTTGCAAAGCGTGAAGCAAGCTCTAAGGTAATGACATAGCCAGCACGTGGTAAGCATTCAAGTTCCAAGGCACTTAAAGAGCCAGAATGACTCATATATCCTTTCACAAGAGCCTGCCAACGCTCAAAAGAAAAGCTTGGTTCTTGCTCTGAGCTTGGTTCTTGGCACCAAGACCTTACCGCATCACCCAAATCTACCAAACGAGTATGTCGACTACAGGTATCTAAATCGATCATAATCGCAGATGAGTCCTGAAAGCGAAGATTACTAATTTTGGGATCACCATGAACCACGATTTGCTTAAGTTCGGTAGGCAGTAAGTTTTCTTCAAGAGAGCTAAGGATGTTCTCGCCAAGATCTGAAATTTTTGCCCACTCTGAAGCATATTCTTTTTGCTGGCTGACCCTAAGTAAGTTTTGTAGGTGAGCCGAAGTATTATGTCCAAGATGCTTGGATTTAAATTGATAATCAATTGTACTCATCACCGTATGGAACTTGGCTAAAGCCTGTCCACCTATATATGCTTGATCACTTGACTCTACCGACGTGTAAGTTGTTCCTGGCACAAAGGTACTCAATCTCCATCTCAATCCCTGTGCTTCTGCGACTCGGTTCTGTTTTTTGGTTTTAATCAGTCTGGGTCCACCATAGTGCTGACTGTGTAAATGATTTGTCACAGCTTCATAGTCGGCCAAGATTTCATCAGTGCTTAAAAGATGATGCAAGCCCTGTAAAATATACCTATCCCCATTTTCGGTAGATAAACAAAAAGATTGATGAATGAGGCCTATCGAAATGGTTTCAATGTTTACAACGGGTATTATTTCATACTGACTCATGATTTCTTGTTGTATTATCTGCTGATTTACAGTCATTAATGCCTCCATGATCTGAATACTAGATTAAATACTAGAATCTTCAAAGTACTTGAATGGGAATGGATGAGTATTACTTTGAACCAATTTAAACAGATTATGTGACTTGATGTCATCTTAAAAGGGTCCAAGTTGAAAAGGGTCCAAGTTAAAAAGGGTCCAAGTTAAATAATCTAATTTGAAATTGGTCTAAGTAAAACTAATCAATCATTACATATCTTTAGTCAGTGTAATATAGGCGATCAAAACGATGAGTAGCTACTTTTCTTCCTATAAGTTATTAACAATAAATCTTATTATTGCTCTGCTGAGTTTCGCTGTTCTAAGCGAAAACTATAGCTTTGCTGACGACAGTAATAGCGTAACTCCAACAGATATCCCCTTGACTCAAGCGAATCAAGGCAACTCCCAGAGTTCAAAGACAATAAATACTGTGAATACCTTAGCAGAGAGCGAAGCTTCTGCCAAAGCAGCAGTTCTCGATTCTGAACAAGGTCTTGTCATTACCCTCTATCCACAACATGAGAGAGTAAACCTAATTGAGAGTAAGTATTTTATTGAGTTTTGGCCCGATTTTTTTGGACGTCTCGGTGCCTATGTTAATGAATCTAGCATGGATGAGCTTCTCAAGCAGTTCTTGTCTTGGAAACGTACACAAGATCTATTTGCCAATCTAAAGGCATTAGAAGAACTCAAACTCAGTTTATCAAATCATTTATTAGGATTAGAGCATGGGCAAGATGTAGATAGCAATGAAGTCACTTACAAGGAAAAGCTACTGAGTTTACTTACTCGCCTAGAATTACAAAGTACTCATTTAGCCAAAGATAGAGAGTGGAGAGAGCAAGAGCAGATTCTAAAAAATAGACTAAGTCCACTCAATGACCTTTGGCATGCTGATCAAAATTTAAAAACAAAATTAGAGCCTTTAATCTCAAAGCTGGGTGAAGAACTTAAAGCACTCAATTTAGAACTAGGTAAATTGGACGAAAAATTAGAGCAAGCTGAAGAAGCTGACTCGGTAGACACTCCTAAAGGTGAGGCGGAGTTCCCTAAACAAGATACTCAGCAAGTGCTTACGAAAGCTGAAACTGAAAATAAAGATAAGAGTCAAGATGAAGCTGAACTGTTGATCGGCAAAAGCTTTGATCAAGAATTAGAGGAAGAACTTTTAGCTGACTATTATCAAGAGCTTAAGGATAAAACTTTTGAGCTTGAAAGCGCATTTGGGGCTTTACAGATTTTCTATAAGGCTCTTTCTAGCCGAGCAGAACGCCTAAAAAAGTGTATTGAGAGTTTAGAACGCTTAACCTTTGATAGTGCTAAACTCTTAAGATCCTTACCTCAACTAAAGGCGAAAAATGAGTCTCAACTGCGTCGCGTGAAATTATGGATGGCCTATTGGACATCACGAAACCAACTAGAACATAAGTATGAAAGTATTTCCATTGAAAGCTTGCTAAGTCAATCTACAAGTAAGCAGAATGCTTTAAAAAACAAGTGGAAGAGCCTACAAGATCTTCATTTAGAACTGAAAGAAAAGCTCGAACGTTTTAATCAACAACATGTTGAGTCTCTAAAAACTAAAACGCCTCCCAAAATTGCTACCCCCCAAAGTAATAGTAGTTATATTCAAGCGAAACATGCACATGAAACAGCGCAAAACTTTTTAACTTTTCACCAGCAACGAGCTGAACAATTGAGCACAGCTTTAGAGCAGGCAAAACTCTTACAAAAAAGTGTAGAAGACTATAGTAAGAGTTTGCGGTTAAGCTGGGATCTATTCATTGAGGATGATGTCACACAAGTTCTCATTATGAGAGCGAAGCCACTTGATGTAAGTCACTTATCTACTGAAAGTATTATTCAACATAGTTTAGAACGTTCTTCAGAGATCATTATCAAAGAAATCTTAAGTTTGATCGATCATTGGGAAGAACACACAGAACAGCTCAGCGAACGATCTAACTCTTGGCAAAGTAATTTAGAGGATGACCAAAAAGCGATTTCTCGTTTGGATGCTGAACTGAATGGTGAAGGTGGATTGACTCACCGTCTAGAATTGGAACAGACTTGGCTGGCTTTTATCAAGGAAATTGAGATCTTAGATGGTCCTGCTTTACTTGCAAAGCATAATGAAGCATTGGCGGTATATACCGACCAAAAAAAGCAAGTTAAACTCTTGAAAAAGCAAATTAAAGCATCAGAGTTAGAGTTCAACAAGGTATGGACAGAACTCGAGCTCATGAGTGATCCATTATTAAGGCAATATAAAAGTGAGGCTGAACTTTTTGAAACATATGCTCAAGATGTAATCACTTCGATCAATAAACTTGATCCAGATTATAAAGAAGACTCTGATCAAAAGTTATTGGGTACAAATGTACAAACAGGACCTCAGTCTACTGGAAATATAAGAGAGTCAGATCACAAAAACTCTCCGCCTAACTCTGAACCTACTCAATTTGTAAATCCGGCTGAGATCAGTACCGATAACACTCAAAGCCAAGAAAGTAAGTTAGAACGTGTTCAATACTTGGCAAAACTGTTTCGAGATCGCTTGCCTCCCAGAATTACGCATTATCGGCAAATGCTCTTCAAGGCAACTCAGCTCAAAGAGCTTTTTTCTAAGCGAAAAGGTTTCATTGAAAACTTACAAGGGGAGTTAGCTAAGCGAATTGAATATGCACGACAGGTCAGAAGGACAGCATCGGTGATTAGACAAAGAGTGCTTGAAAGTGAACTCCCTAACGAAGCGATGACCGAAGAAATTGAAAATTATGGACAGCGTGAATGGGTAGAGCAGCTTCGAGCAGAAGGTTTAGAAGAAATCCAAAAGAAACTTGCTTATGACAAATATAAGTTAGACCAACAGCCACAATATAAATCACTTCTTACTCCTTTGGAGTCTTGGCGAGATTTACTTAATAATATTTTAGATTTATCAAGCCGGCAAATCAAAATGATTTCTGAGGCAAACCAAGAGCAAAACTCAATTTTTTCGAATGCTGTAAACACTGACTCAAAGAAGATCACAAGTGGAGAAACAAAACAGAGTCTAGTTGAGCGCCAATTTGCTCATCGACTCAAATTAAGAATGGATAGTGATTACCCGTGGTATGATTTTATTTGGTCTTCTTTTAATGATGATCAAGTGGTCGATATAGAAGATCTTCTCAAAGATCATTATATTGAGCTTCTCAAGACCGAAATGGCCCAAAGTCATCTTGAAGCAAGAATCAAGCTTACCCAAAACCTTGCTGAATTAGTGAAAATGCAAAGACCTTTGTTAGAAACTTATCAAAGCCAATTGGAAATCGTTTCTAAAGCTTTGGAACAACTTTTGGAAAGTCGTAGACTTGAATTACTGATGCAAGTTGACCGTCAAAAAGCTCTCGCTCAAATCACCCAGCAAAACCAAAGTAATTCTATGTATTTGGATTATTTAGCACTTAATCCCTTAGAAAAAAAAGAAGAGAGAGAACAAGCTTTAGGCACTTTGGAGCAAATCTGGGCGATGCATAACGCTTATCAATCTGCTCTAAACGAACTTGAGCAAAAATTAGGGCCCCAAGGTACTTTAGAGGTGATTTCAGGAGAAGTGAATGATGCGATCTCTCAACTTGAAACCGAAAGGGATGAGCTAACCCGTCCCTTACTCCGACTGCTTGGCAAAAGAGCTCGAGGAGCCGATTTAAAGCAAGATGCCCCACAAGTTGGTGAAATTGATCGCCTACATCAAGAACGAATTCATGCCAAGCTCACAGTACTTATTCGCTCATTATTATCCTTTTTATTAATTCCTTTGATTACACTTTTATCACTCAGAGCAATCAATAGTATTGAACGCCGCGTAAAAGCGATGTCAGCCAAAGATTTAGAGCGCTTGGAACGAGAAGGAGAAATCTTAACGCGTCAAAAGCGAGCTGAGCGCGAGGACCGTCTCACCACACTTTTACAAGTTATGAAAACAACCTCCAAGGTGTTGATTTATACAATAGCGACCGGCGCAATGCTGAAAACCTTACAGGTTGATGTCACACCGATTATTGCTTCTGCGGGTATTATCGGTTTAGCCTTTGCTTTTGGTGCTCAAGAATTAGTGAAAGACTTTTTTGCGGGTGTTTTTATTCTTTTTGAAAATCAATATAATAAGGGTGACTTTGTGACCATTAATGGTATTTTTGGGTGGATTGACAAGATTACTTTACGCCTTACAGTCATCCGAGACTCTCATGGTGTGATTCACTTTATTCCTAATGGTCAAGTCCAACTAGTTTCCAATCATAATAAGGAATGGTCACAAGCGCATCTTGAAATCGGTGCCTCATACAACAATCCACCTAAGCAGGTGATTGATTGCTTAAGAAAGCTGTGTATGGAAGTTGAAAGTGATCCAATCATTGGTGAAGATGTATTGGGCTGGGAAGTTCTTGGTTTGGAGCGCTTTGATGATAGCGCAGTAGTGTATAGAGTACACTTACGTACTGCGCCCAAGGAAAAATGGCGCGTGGCTCGTCATTATCGAAAGCGGGTTATGGAAGTTTTTGCCGAGCAGAATATTGAAATTCCATTTCCACAAGTTGTGGTTAGCCACCCCGCATCTTCAGCTTCGGAGAACGAACGATCCTAAAGCCAACCCGAGATGTTTTAAACTTGGCCGATAATCTTGAGCGATATTTTATTCTTTGGCCTTTGGCTTCAAAACTCCAACTCCCACCTCTAATCACTTTGGGGCCATCTCCCTCAACGACCGGATCAACTACAGAGTCTGTACCTCGACCATGATAACTATCTTCTTGGTAGGTATCATAGCACCACTCCCAAAGATTACCGGACATATCATAAAGGCCCCATGCATTTTCTCGTTTTTGGGCGACTTCATGGCTACTTTCTTTAGAATTATCTTGATACCAAGCACATTGATCTAAGTCATTACTTCCTGAATACAGACTATCGACCCCTGCGCGAGCAACATATTCCCATTCAGCTTCGGTTGGAAGTCGATAACCATTTGATTCTTTTAGCCAATTAATCCCTTTAGCTGTCAATTCATAAGCCGGTTTTAATCCTTCTAATTGGGATAAGCGATTACAAAAATCAATTGCTTCCGACCAACTGACAGAATCTGCCGGGTGTTTTGCTCCTACAAACTTGAATTGACTATGCAACATAACCCGATCAAAGAACTCTTGAGTGACCAAGGTCTCTCCAACCAGTAAGGGATAAGATAAAGTCACTTTGTGGCGTGGCCTTTCGTTATCTTCATCTTGATCACTTCCCATTTCAAAAGTACCGTTGGGAACCATATTTAAGCTAAACTCAACCCCACCGCGCAAGCTTCTCTTTTGCTGATATTTAGCAATCTTGGTGAGATACATTTTACGTTCGAGCTGAAAGCGTTGCTCAACCTCTGCATCGGTAAGCGTTTTCACGGGTGGTAATTGAGGAAGCCATGCTGGTGCTTCTTCTTCCTCTTCTTCAATCGGCTCGGCTTTGCTTGGTTGCTTACCAAAACTATAATACTTACTTTCATCAAGGTCATACTCTTGAGCTGAGCTTGCTTTTTTATTGTTTATCGTCGGCTCTTGCAAACTAGAGCCATAACTTGTTGAAGTATAGCTAGTACTCACACTTGTTCTTTCACTTGTGCTAGTTCCTTTTATATCTTCACTTACCGGTGCTAGACTCGTAGCATTTGCTTTAAGGTTTATAGAGTTAGAAGAACGATAATGCCCACCATATTGAGTTGTTTCCTCTTGCTTCTTAGCAAGAGTACTGAGTCTAATTCTAGCAATCTGCGTATCATCTAAAGTGGCTAAATCTAGCCAATTTTGCATCTCGTCCAAGGACATGGATGCTGCATTTCTTAAATCAGCGCCTTTCAGATTAACATCAGTCCAGTCAACATTCTTTAGAGAAGCGCCCTGTAGGTCAGCATAAGCTAAGTTTGCTGAGCTAAAATCGGTCTGATCAAGTTGGGCATCCTTAAAAATAGCCCCTTGTAGATTGGCTCCTCTAAACTTAACCTCGCTTAAGTTTGCCCCGGTAAAGTCTACACCTTGCAAGTTCGCTTGTCCTAATTGAGCACCTTTGAGTTGGGCCCCTCTTAAAGGTAAATGCTTGGGCCATTCTCTGGTTCTTTCTAAAAACCCCTGCAAGGCAGCTCGAACCAAAGGTGGATGAAACTGAGGTGATAAATAAGAGGCTGGCGGCTCTTTAGAACGGACTTCAAAGTGTGTATTGGCAACCATGTTAAAAGGCGCTGGCAAATCCTCAAGCTCAACCATCCAATAGCCCCACTCATCAAGTTGACCAACCTTGAGTCTACGACCCTCATAAAAAATGGCCAACACTAAGCCTTGCGCCATAACAGGCCCTTCAACAGCAACAGTCGCTCCCCAAGAGCTAGTACCGGGACGTAAATCACAAATGTGAACGCTCAAGGCAATCTTAGACTGAGTTGAAAGTGTAGACACCATTTAGAAATCCTTAATCCCATTGTGCTAAAGCGGTCAATATAATTGGTCTTATGTGCTTAGAACTCTAGTATTTTATAAAGTAGATACAATAAAACTACTCGATTTTTTATCACTTTTTCAGTAAGCATGGCCTGGATAATTAAGTCAACCTTAGTGTTCACTTACTCAAATGAGTTAAATTTTTATTTGGAGAGCTGAAATGGCAATCATTGCAGAATACATTTGGATCGATGGCACTAAGCCGACTCGTAAAGTTAGGTCAAAAACCAAAATCATACACAGTGAGCCCAACGGTTCTCAGATCGATGATCTTGGTCAATTTACCTTAGATTTCTTCCCAACTTGGCAATTTGATGGATCTTCCACCTCACAGGCAGAAGGTGGTTCATCAGATTGCTTACTCAAACCTGTTCGGATTTATCCTGACCCTACCCGTGGCGCTGATGGCTACTTAATTTTATGCGAAGTAATGAATGCAAACGGTGAAGCCCATGGCTCGAATACTCGTGCAAAATTGCGTAAGGTACTCGATGCCGGAGCCGCTCAAGAGGATGGCTGGTTTGGATTTGAGCAAGAGTACACCATGTATGATGGTTCACGTCCGCTTGGCTTTCCTTCTGAGCGCCGTTTCCCTGCTGCCCAAGGGCCATATTACTGTGGTGTTGGCGCGGATGAGGTCTATGGGCGTGATTTGGTTGAAACCCACATGGAAGCCTGTATTGAAGCCGGACTTTTGATCCAAGGTATCAATGCAGAAGTTATGCCTGGACAGTGGGAGTTCCAAATGGGTGGACCGGGTGGTGATGCACTCAAGGCGAGCGATGATTTATGGATTGGCCGTTGGCTGCTTTATCGCCTTGGCGAAGACTTTGGTATTTCAGCGACCTTAGATCCTAAACCAGTACCAGGTGATTGGAATGGCGCGGGTATGCATACAAACTTTTCAACAGCAGCAATGCGAGCCGAAGGTGGTATGAAAGTCATTATTGATGCCATTGAAAAGATTGCGCAACGGATTCCTGAGCATTTGGCTGCCTATGGTGCAGGATACGAAATGCGCTTGACCGGACATCACGAAACCTGTCGCTACGATGAGTTTAAATACGGAGTATCTGACCGTACTGCTTCGGTTCGTATTCCGGCAAATGTTGAAGAAGATGGCTGTGGTTACTTAGAAGATCGCCGACCAAATGCTAATGCAGATCCTTACGAAGTGGCTATGGTACTCCTTCAAAGCGTTTGTGATTTATATTAATCTATTACAGATTTTCAAAACTCTGCTCAACATAAGGTGTATCTACCTAAGAATATGTACTAGAGTATTGTGCTAGACTTGACTATGATTTGATCAATGTTAAGCTCAATTTGTTTTTTATGCAGTAAAGCATTGAAGCGAACCAATAATGACAAATCATAATCAAGGATTTTTATGAGTACTCAAGATATTGAAACGATCATCGTAGAACGTATTCAAGCAGAACTATCCCCGGTAGAAGTAAGCTTGCGGGATATGACTGGCACCCGAGACCATTGGGAAGCTGTCATTATTTCAACTCACTTTGAAGGAATGCGCCTTATCGCTAGACAGCAACGAGTTTACAAAGCTTTGGGCGAACTTATGGCCGGTCCGATTCATGCCTTTACCATGCAGACCGTGACTCCTGAAGAAGCCGTCAGTAAAGGTTTACAATCTTCCGTTCAATCAGAGGCTTCTTCAGCGAAGCCACAAGACAAATTAGTGACGCTTGGTTAAATACATAAAATCAAGCATTTGACTTAAAAAAGTCTCATAGGAGTAAGATATGTCAGATACACAAACTCGTATTCAATCAATGGTTGATCAACATCGTGTCATTCTTTTTATGAAGGGTAATCCCGATGCACCTAAGTGCGGTTTTTCTTCGATTGTAGCTAATATCCTTAAAGATAGCGGTGTACCCTTTGCCGCCTTTGATGTTCTTGCTGATCCTTCAGTAAGAGAGGGCATCAAAGTTTTTGGTAATTGGCCAACCATCCCACAACTTTATGTGGATGGAGAACTGATCGGTGGTTGTGACGTGATACGTGATCACTTTGAGCGGGGTGAGTTAGAAAGCATTCTCCAAGGTCAAGCGACACAAGGTTGATATGCCTAAGGCCATTCAAGAGTTAAGTAATGGACCGGTTGATATTATCGGTGATGTTCATGGTGAGCTTGAAGCCTTAAATCAGCTTTTAGCACACCTTGGCTATGACCGTTTTGGCCGTCATCCAGATAACCGAACTCTTGTTTTTATGGGAGATCTTGTCGATCGTGGTCCCGATAGTCCTGGCGTTGTTGAAAAAGTAAGTAGCTTATACTTTGCTAAGCGTGCCCAATGCATTTTAGGTAATCATGAACTTAGGTTACTGAATCGTATTAACAAGCCAGATAATAGCTGGACTAGCCCTGAACTTGCTCAAAAAGCATTACGCAATGGCTGGGAAGCGCCTATGCGTGTGGCTCACTCTTTACAATTGAGAGCTGCTCTAACTTTTTTTACAGAACTTCCTATGGCTTTGGTTCGTTCCGATGTTAAACTGATCCATGCTTGTTGGCATGAAGAAAGCATTAAGCGTTTACCCGAGATTGTAGGAAGTTGGTCCGCTCTTTTTGCGCGTTTTCGCCGTAATATGAATAAGGACCTTAAAGAAATGGGCTGGACACGTAAAAGAGTTACCAAACTTAAAGCCAGCTATCCTTTATATGTGGGTCCACCGGAAGTAGAGTCTGTGCCTTTTTTGGAGGATTTAAGTGAGTACTTTTCGTTGGAACAAAACTTAAATCCACTTAAGGTGCTTACTCAAGGTCTATACGGACATGTGGATCATAAAAAGCCATTTTGGTCCGGCCATCGTTGGCAAATGAGTGATCGGCAAAAATGGTGGGATCACTATGAGGGAGATACTTCCATTGTATTTGGTCACTATTGGCGTTCACGCTCCGGTAATTTAAATGTGAACTTAAAACCCAGCTTATTTGCCGGGATCAAAGCGAATGACTGGATCGGAAAAAGAAAAAACTGCTTTTGTATTGACTTCGCTGTGGGGTTAAGGTTTCAAGAGCGACTTAATCACATGTCTACTTATCAAGGTTCGCTAGGTGCTTTGCGCTTACCGGCAGAAGGAGACAAACGACCTTGGGAGCTCGTCTTTGACGATGGAGAAAAGTATGAGCTTCCTCCTCGTCCAAACCTCTAAACTTAAGGTAAGGATTGAGAATTATGACGAGAGTTGAGTTTCCATCAGACTATCATCCATTAGCGCCTATCATCAGACAACTCAGAGCTTCACTCCAATGGTTAGATCGCTCGGGAGTCACTATTTCTGCTCAAGATGTCAGTGCTTTACTGGGCAGATTCAGTCAACTCCCCAAAAGCCGAGTCAAAGATCAAAGAGCCATTCAAATCGCCCAATATTGGCAACAGCTGCCTTATGGATATGAGGCTAGTATAGCATCCACTCATATTACTCCAAGTCATCAAAATACTGATTATTCTTCCCAGCAAACGACCACAGAGCCTCCCAAGCTAAAGGCTAAGTCTGGCCCTTTACCAACTCAAGAGTTTCCGGCTGTTTTACATCAACGAGTAGTCGTGGAGTCGATTTCTTTTGAACAAGCGCCTCCTTTGGGAACTGACATGGAAGGAAGTGCCGAGTTAATGACTCCAAGTCAAAAACTCAGCATTCACAAAGGGCTCATCCAAGAGCGAACACAGACCGTAAACACCGATATTAACACCGCTCATTTATCAACAGCAACGCATACTCAAAGTTCATTTTTTAATAAACCGATTGATGCAAACAGTGATGATACTAGTCTACCCACAGCTCCCAAAGCCAAAGCAGAGCAATTATGGGCAACCAAACCAGCACCGCAAGCTACCGTGGCTACGCCACAAGCTTCGCCCCAAAAACGTGAGGCTTTTGCAAAACTTCAGCTGAAGAAGACACCTAGCCCTAAACCGCTTGCTCATCATACGCCTACTAGTGATTCGGCTTCATCTCCAAATGCCTCTCCCTTGGCTCATGTTCGTCGTACAACTTTTGAGGCAGATCAAATGTTTGGTGAAATCTGCGATCGGATCTGGGCCTGCCAGGCCTGTCCTCGCTCATCGAGTCCTCATCTGATTAGTAGTGGACATTACGGTGCACAAGTTATGTTTGTGGTGGCGAACCCATCTGAACTAGATCTAAAAAGTGGTCATCTTTTGATGGACTCTCAAGAACGCAATCTTTTTAATGGCCTTTTACGAGCAATGTCACTGTCAAGACTAGAGATTCACTTGACCAGTCTAATGCGCTGTGGTGCCGGAGAACCCAAACCACAGGAGTGGGCAAGTTGCCAACATCACTTTTTAGATGAGCTACAGCTGGTTAAACCAAAAATAATAGTCAGCCTTGGGTATATGGCCTCGGTGATGTTGCTTGGTGATCAAGCTCGACAGGGTACTTGGAACCGTTATCAAGATATTGATGTTATGCCCACCTTCCATCCCAAAGATATTATTGAAGGTGGCGACACTACTAAACGAAAGTTTTGGAATCACCTTAAACTTGTGATGCGCAAGGCTGGTTTGCATAGCCCAACGCGCTAACTTTTACGTAATCAATTTATGCGAGACAGCTATGATACAAGCTTCTTTGTGGAGACATAGATTCTCCTGTTTCTTTTTTTTGCTCTATCTATTTTTCGGTTGCGCAGAACGACCTCAAGATATTAATAGAGTCCAGCCTAATCTTATCGCTAAAAGCGACTTAGAAGGTGAATGGTATATGATGCAAACCGTGGTTGATTTACCACCAACCACATATTTTACTTTTATTGGTGAAACCTCAGTACTTGAAAGAGTTCGTTGGGAAATCCAAGAAGACATGCTTATTGCTTATCGCAGTTATGAGCGTTTGCGAGGTGCAGA
The DNA here is from genome assembly GCA_937146725.1 of uncultured Myxococcales bacterium. Classification (GTDB taxonomy): domain Bacteria; phylum Myxococcota_A; class Bradymonadia; order UBA7976; family VGTA01; genus CAKZRU01. Next base: position 17,715 of record CAKZRU010000110.1, on the reverse strand, counting down.
ATCAACTTCTGTCCAAGTGCCATTTGATGGAAAAGAAGCCCCTGTAGCTGCTTATTCCATTATTTCTCATGTGGATGTTCAACGTGAATATAACAGTTCTACTGGTGAACAAAGTAATGTGATCTCAGAAAACACGACCGATCGCCCTTGGTTTGAGCGGAAGTATGTTAGGGTTGATTGGTCAGCAAGCCTTGTGCCTAACTTTGAGTTAATTGCGCCTACTAAAGGTATCACTCCGGCATATTTTGAGCCTGCTGAAAGCGGACGTGAAAATGCCTTATACAGTGAGACGGACCGACAAGGTGTGATGAATTACTTTGATGTCACCTCTCGGTATTTTGTTGAACCTGATGAGTATGGTTGTATTTATGCTTTGTATTATCTAGGCGTAGGTGACTGTGCTTCTGCTGAACTTGGCGTCAGAGCCTCTTTTAGTCGCGTCCCAGACAGTAAAACATATGAACCCTTTCAATATGATGATCCCTTGATGAGTCGCTTTGGTTATTTTAGAACCGAATATTACGAATATGATGAACAAAGAGGAACAGTTGATGGGGGCCGACGTAATTTTATTAATCGTCATAATATTTGGGAACGTGCTTATGATGAAGATGGTGTGCTTATTCCTTTAAGTGAGCGCAAGGCCAAGACCGTTACCTATTATTTGAACTCCGTTTTTCCTCAAGACTTAATTGAAGCGGCTCAGGTAAGTGTCGCTCAATGGAATCGAGCGATGGTTAAGGGCCTCCAAAAGCTTGCTCCCAATAGCTTGGAACAGTTGGAAGTGATTGATAGCCAAGCTCAAGTCTTTACTCTATGCCACAATCCTGTCCAAGAGGGTGATGCCAAGGCCTGTGGTGAACTTGGCTTTACTGTTAGAGAGGGAGATTTACGCTACTCTACCCTGCATTGGGTAGACAGTGAAACAATGGCCGGTTTGCTAGGCTATGGGCCTGCCGCTACTGACCCAATTAGTGGAGAAATCATTTCTGGTCGCGCTTATATTTATGGGGCAGCTGTCAACACATATGCCAGCTATGCTCTTGATGTTATTCGTTATTTTAGCGAGCAAGTATCTATTGCTGACTTAGCGAATGGTGATAACTTTACCCAAGCTTTGATGGAACGCTTAGCGGCTCGTCCTTTGGATGCTGGGCGCATTGAACACCCAAGTTCATCGACTCAAACCGTAAGCTTAAACCAAGCTCGTGCCCAAGCCCGTCCTCGTATGGAAGCCCGTAAAAGCCGACAAGACCTTAAGCCTCATGATGCGCTCGCAATTCAAGATCGCTTACGAACTGCACCTGCACGTCCCTCCGCTTTGGGTAATGAGATGAAAAAGGCTTTGGAAGCACACACCGGAAAAAGCTTTGAAGATTTACCGGTCTCAGCTCGAGCGTTTGCCGAAGAATTAAGTCCCGAGTTGCTTAAAAACTTACAAGCTAAACGCAAAAAAGCCATCGCTCGCTCTGCTGACCTAATGGATATGATTGCGCCTGATGTTGAGGGGATTGTAAAGCGTTATGCTCTGCAATATGAAGCGGGACAAGATGATGCTTTGTGGTATCAACTCCGCGAAGAAATCTTTGCCGCTGTTGCCGAGCATGAATTGGGACACACACTCGGTTTAAGGCACAATTTCCAAGGCAGTTACGATAGCATTAATTATCCGGATAACTATTGGTCACTTAGACAAGAAAATCTTGAGCCCGTTGAAACCATTCAGGACTTTTTTAACTTAAATCGCCTTACCGAAACTCAAAGTAATGAAGGAATGAGACAACTTCAGTACTCTTCAATCATGGATTATGGCTTTAGCTGGCAAAGTGATCTGAATGGACTAGGTCGCTATGATGAAGCAGCGCTTATTTTTGGCTATACATCACACTTGGTGAGCAAAGAAGATTGTGAGGCCCCAACTACGGAAGGCGATCGAGTCTTACCAAACGCTTGTGTCAAACCTATACGTGGCTTGGTTGAAGTCTTTAAAAAGAATCGAGCTCAGTTAGGCTGTGCCGGACATCTACTTGATCCGCCTACTCCGCAAGAAAAGGCCGATGGAGCACCTGCTTTTAATTGTGACTTACCCGGATTAAGTGAGCCCAAGCGTGAATATGTCAAAAATCAACTTGATGCAAATGGCCCAAGTGTCGCTTTTGAGGGCTTTAGCTATGATGATCCCGGTCTGCCCTCGGTCACCCTACTTGAACGCTATCACTACACCAGTTTTGCTCAAGCCTTACCAAGTCTCGATGATCTCAGTGCCCAAGGCCGAGAACTCATGCTGTATGAGGATTATCTAAAGCAAAGAGAAAATCCTAACTTTGATGAGCGTAGGCTCAGAGTTCCCTACCTTTTCTGTTCTGATGAATGGGAATCGGCCTTACTTAGCTGTCATGCCTTTGACCATGGCGCTGATCCCTATGAGCTTATGCAAAATAAGCAATATAGTTATCAAGCATACTACCCCTTTGTAAACTTCCGCCGAGATCGACCAGAATTTGAAATTTGGCATCCACTCTTTACCTATTTCTTTAGAGATTTCTTACCCTTAAGCGACTTATTTCAAAGTTGGTATGTGGCACCTTATGGCTATGATAATCTGTTTGATACCAGCTATGAGGCGGCAATTGCTGGTAGTATTAACCTTTTGATGAATGTTCTCTCAACACCTTCACATGGTACCTATTGTGAAAATAATAAGGGTGAACTTGTTTATTTGGGAGATAGTCCAAACTTACAAAGTGAAGACCGGGCTGATCCTGACTGCAAGCCTGATGCAAGCTATATATATCTGCCACCGGGCCAAGGTCGTCGACATTTCTCTACCTATGATCCAGAAGCGGGCTATCAGTTTGAACTCAAGCCAGAGGAAGCCGGACACTATTGGGCCACATTAGCAGCGGCTTGGGCTTTATTTGATACCGAAGCCTATCTTATTGGCCTAGATGGGGACGCAGGTGTTTACGCCATTAGTTTCTTTGATTGGTTTGAAGAAGAATTTTATGAGGTCTTTGCATCATTACTTACCGATGATTACCAAAGTTTTGCGCCTAGAGCGCTCCCAGAAAAAGCGAGTCCTAATCAAGGTGAGACACCAAGACTAGCCAAAGCTCACTATCTAAACTCAAGCAGTTTTTATGGTTATGACCCTTTGACCGGTAACTTTGCCGAAGACCCAATCCAAGGCCTTGTCGCAGGGTCTACCGGACTGTGTGAAAGCTGTGAGAGCAATAATGAATGCGCAGGCTTCACTGGATATATTGGAGGGACTTTCTGCGGTAGTCTTGATGATGGTAGCTATGCTTGTTTACAAGACTGCACCGAAGATGCATCTGTATGTGCCGAAGGCTTTGTCTGTGATGCCAATAAAAACTGCGTACCGGGCCGTAATATTGATGCCTGTGCGCCGTATGTAGCCGAGTGTTCAAGTGATGCACTGCTCGGCTCGTGCCCTGATGGTTCTAGCTGTCGTGAAGGTGAATGTTATGAAGCACCTGAGTCATATGTGATTCAAAGCGATCCAACCTTCATGCTAAAAACCGATATATTTTGGTATGGCTTCTTGTATACAACGGCTTCATATAGCACACGCTTTAACGACCAATTTAACGTCTTTAGACCCGGTACACCGGGACAGGTTATCGTAGGTGATGAGGAACAAGTTGAAATGCTGAGCTTCACCGACCCTGAGTCGGGCATCACTTATGCGGCAAGCCAACCTAAATGTTCTGATCTCATTAGTGGAGGAACAGTAGGTCTTTGTGGAACTTGTGAAGTAAGTACAGACTGTGCCGGCTATTCAGAGGGATACTATGGCGAGGTATTCTGTGTAGATGATGGAAATGGTGGAGGTATATGCGCTCAAGATTGTACCAATGATGCGAGTCTCTGTGGTTTTGATTACACCTGTGAAGCCGATACAGGGAATTGTCTGCCTACCAATGGGATCTGCGTTGAAGAAACTTGTGATGCCGAACATCCTACAGGCGCGTGTGATGAAGGTTTCACCTGTGATGCGGGGACCTGTATCGAAACAACCCCCTATAATCCACAATGTGATATTAGTGGTGGCGAAGATCGAGTCAGTGTTAAGCTGATTAAGCATGGCCAAAGTCTTGCTGAGCGCTATTTAAATGCGAGTGATGCCTTAGTGAACTTTAGTGGGACTGATGCCGAGTATGATCTTGCCATCACCGAATACTATCGTTCTCGCTTTTACTTACGCAGTCATGTTGAGCTACTAGAAACTCTCCGTGCCACCTATGACATTTTTGGTCAAGTATACTGAATATTTAGCTTAATTAAGCTTAAATACAGTTTCTGCTTGTGGCTTAATCAAGATCTACTTAGTCTAAAGCTAAGCGCTTAAAACCTATTTAATGCGTTTTGCTAAAAAACGATGAACGAGAGACCTTGATCTTACTTACACAAAAGGAGACTGATCTGTGTATAAACTGAAACAAGTATTAACAATCCTTATCGGTGCTGTTTTATTAAATAGTGCTTTTGGTCTTGTTAGCCCTCATCTTGCGGAAGCCTGCGGTGGTTTTTTTTGTAATAATGTGACTCCGGTCAACCAATCAGCCGAGCGCATTTTATTTGCGCAACATACGGATGAAGGCAAGTTAGAGATGCATATTCAAATTCAATATGCAGGACCTCCTACAGATTTTGGATGGATTTTACCGACCGCCCCCGATGTGGAAACCACCTTGTCAAGTGAGGCCTTATTTAGTGCCCTTGATCGCTTTTTTGCCCCGACTTTCTCGATCAACCTGCAACCTGGGGAAAATTGTAATGTCCAGTTTGCACCTACTGTAGATTCAGCAGAAGAGTCTGGTGGTGGCAATGGTGGAGTACAAGTGCTTTCTAGAGAAGCGGTTGGCCCTTATGATCGTGCAATTCTAAGTGCCACAAGCATTCAAGACCTAAGAGCTTGGCTCGATGAGAATGAGTTTCAGATTCCGGAAAGTTTTGACGAGAAATTACAACCTTATTTGGATGCTGGAGCTGCCTTTGTGGTGATTAAATTACTTCCAGGACAAGACTCTGGTGATATTGTTCCCTTAAGGCTCACTTTTAGTGGGATGCGTCCAACTATTCCAATTGTGCCTACTTCGGTTGCGGCAACTCCTGATATGGGAATTATCGTACATATGCTTGCTGAGCATAGAGCGATTCCGGTTAATTACAGCCATGTGGTCATTAACGAGGCGGCGATTGATTGGGGTAATCAAGGTGCTAATTATCCAGATGTGGTGTCTCAAGCGGCTGATGAAGCGGGTGGACAGGCCTTTGTCACAGATTTTGCTGGTCCTCATGATAATCAAATCAATAACATACTCACCCCCTATGATGAGCAAACCCTTGCTTTGGTGAGTAATGCCACCAATGCACAAGAGTTGGTCAATATCATTCCTGACTTTACCAATCCTGACTTTCTACGAGTTGCCTCAGGCCATGTCATGATCCCTGAAGATGTTATGCCTCGTGACTTCTTTGGCTGTCCTTCTTGTTATGGAGAAGACTTCCCCTTGAACGGTACTGCTGTCGCAGAACAACTTGAGCGTGAGGTAAATCCTGCCTATGACACCCTAAATGAGCTTTTGAATCGCTTACCCTATCTGAGTCGTCTTTATACAACAATGAGTGCTGAAGAAATGACGAATGACCCTATTTTCTCCACCAATCCAGATATGGAAGATGTGAGTAATAGTCATCAAGCAAACCAAGTGATGATGTGTGATGAAGATGGTCGTGTGCTATCTAGCGAACTAATCTTGAGCGATGGCCGAGTGCTTGATGAGCCCATTCAACGTCAAGATGGCGAGATTGTCCGTGGTATGGACACTCCGGCTTCCGAAAGAATTGAGCGTACTTTTGAAGCCGGACAGCCCGAGGTCTTAATGGCCGCTGAATATCCTGCTGATAACTATCCTGAAATGCCTGTGGCTGGTGCAGAAACAATGGCCGGTGCAGAAGTTATGGCCGGTGCAGAAGTTATGGCCGGCGAAGAAGTTATAGCAGGTGAAATGAGTGGAAATGCAAATGTTGACTCCGAAGACTCAGGTTGCCAACAAAAGCAATCAAAGAACTCTTGGATGCTATTTTTTGGCCTAGCTTTGGCCTTAGGAACACGTCGTCGAATGAGCGCTTAAACTTAAATCAAGAACAGCCAAGTCTCAATCATACTCCGATGACTACAAGCAAACTTAAAGTAAGTAGAGCCAACAGGCGAGCATAAGTCCAAGGCTCTATATCCACTCCATGCATAGAACGAGCTTCATGGTGAAAATCCTTCATCTTGTTTTTGGCTTAAAGTATGCGCCCAATAGCAAGCAACTTACGCCCAAAGCAAAGCTGACCATATAGATCTGAAGCCAATGAAGCTCTATGAAATATACGATTGGATAAAAACTCAAAAAGCTATATAGACCACAACTTATTAATATGGCTAGCTTCGCAAAACTTGCTGGAGCCTTTTGGTTAAATAGCCCCACTAAAAAAATAATCCCTAGCGGTACACTCCACAGACCATTTACTTTTTGTAAATAAGGTAGAAGTGAAGGGCTGTGACCTAAATACCGCGCTAAAAATATTGCAAAGCCGGTCAATAGAGCAACCAATACCTTACCTAAGACAACCGCTTTACTTTTCTGAATATAACTTGCGTTTAATCTCACTTGAGTGACTTGATCTGTATTCAAATGATTGTGACTTGACTCATTCAAATCAGTGAGTTCCCCAAGTATTAAAGTGACAGTACTATGCACAATCGACTTGAAAGTACTGATTACAAGACCAAACAACACCGCGGCAATCATGCCTATAGACCAATCGGGAAATAAGCGTCGTATCAAAGCAGCATAAACTTGATCACCAAAAGACACCCCTAAGGGTTTTAAGGCTTCTGCAGTTTCCAAAGAAATACGAGTGGCTCCGCTTTGTATAATCTGTTCAGCCAAATCGCGTGCTTCAATGCTGACTAGATTTTGATGTCCACTTAGGTTTTGGACTGCTTGCTGAAGTTGTTCTGGATAAAGAGTGACCGACAGCTCACCTAGCATCTGTATCGCGAAGAAAGCGGGCAAGCAGATCAAGAATGATAAGATTATTTTACTCAAAGCACCAATAAGCATAGCTTTTTGACTAGTAGCTAAACCATTTGAACTCATTAGACGCTGTAAGGTGACTTGCTCCCCTGACCATAAGAATAACTGTAAGACAAACATGCCTGTTAAAAGTGCATCCCATGGTATAAATCCTGTATCTAGCATCCATTGATTGGTCGTTAAGCCGGAGAAAGATTCAGATTGAATACCCAATGAAAGTTGTAATCCCACTAATAAAGAACCGTCACCAAGGGCAAATAAAGCTAACATTGGTATAAGTAAGGTCATGATTAAAAAAGCGCTGCCATAAATCCCGTCGCTTATCACCAATCTTCTTAGGCCACCAAAAGCATACCATCCTCCGCTTAGCCCAAGGCCTATCACTATATATTCGGAGCTTAATCTGGGCTCAAAAATTCCTTGCAAGGCCCATGAACCCATCAATAAGCTCAGAGGCAAAAGGACAAATATATAGGCTGATACCAATAAAAAAGCACTTATATGTTGTGTACTTTTATCGTATCGTGCGCCGATAAACTCAGGAATCGTTTTTGCGTTAGCCTCGATAAGCTTTGGTAAAATAAAAAGCGCACTTACAATCATTGCGACCACTGTGATGAGTTCCATGAAAACTATACTTTGATAACCAAGATCAAAACTCTGCTGGTTATACATAACCAACTGTTGAATCGTGGTATGGTTGACCAACAATGAAATCATGATGATTGGCCAAGAAAGTTTTAAACCTCCCCAATAATAATCGTTGTTTGAGTGTGGACTTTCTTCTTGCTCACTTGCAAATTGCGAGCTTAGCACTGCAACCAAAATGCTTAAGCCTATAAAAGAGATCACAATGAAGCCGGTCATTACATTTATCTTTTATATTATTAGCTAAGCTAAAAGTCAGCAAGGAGCACTTGGGCACCTTGCTCTGCACTACAACGATAAACAGTCGCCTTTAAACCGCTTTGCTGGGTATAGTGAGTCTTTATTTGAACATTCACGGCATCGACCATATCATGTGGGCATAGAGCAACCACACAACCTCCAAAACCTCCCCCTGTCATACGTACTCCACCTTGCTCGCCAATGATATCATGGATTAAGTCTACCAAGATATTTAAAGGCTCAACAGTCACTTCATAATCTTGATCTAAGGAGTAATGAGAAGCCCTCATTAATTGAGAGATTTGTTTAAGGTCTGAGGTTTGTAAAGCCCTCACCATACTAAGAACCCGTTCATTTTCACTCACAACATGCTTGGCTCGCTTAAAAATGAGTTCATCCATTTGTTCTTGCTGAGTAAGCACTTCATCAAGAGTCAAATCTCGTAAGGTAGGTACTGCAAAATACTCGGCGGCCTGTTCACATTCTTTACGCCTTTGGTTGTAAGCACTATCAACCAAGCCTCTTTGAACGCCTGAATGTATCACCAAAATTGATAATTCTTGAGGTAGCTTCACTGATGTAGCTAACAAAGTCCTACAATCGATCAGTAAGGCATGTTGCCTTTCACTCTTGGCAGATGCAAACTGGTCCATAATGCCACATTGGCAACCTACAAAATCATTTTCCGCCTTTTGAGCGATCAAAGCGATATCGGTTGAGCTTAACTCTAAATTAAAAAGGCTTGATAAAGCCAAGGTGACCCCAACCTCAAGGGCTGCTGAGCTACTTAAGCCAGCACCTTGTGGAACATCGCCCACTAACATTAAAGAAACACCCGATAAGCGATAACCTTGTTCAATAAGGACTTGAAATATTCCTCGAATATAATTCGACCACATATAATCGAGATCAAACTTGATCTCTTGGTTTATGTGAAAGACACAAGACTCTTTATTATAATCTAAGGCTGACACATGAACTTCTTGATCATCACGCTTAGTCACAGCTACATATGCTGCAAAATCCAAAGCACAAGGCAAAACGAAGCCGTCATTATAGTCGGTATGTTCGCCAATTAGATTAACTCGTCCGGGGGCTTTAACAATGCAACTTGGCTTGGTGTCATAAGCTAAACTAAACTCGGTCTTGAGCTGTTCCACGAGAGCCGTATTCATAATGAGCGCTCACTATAATGAACTAGGCTTAAACTACGCAAACGCTGAGCGGCCTGCTCTGCGGTTAAGTCTCTTTGACTTTCAGCAAGCATTTCAAAACCCACCATAAACTTTTTGACTGTCGCTGAGCGCAGTAAAGGCGGATAGAAATGAGCATGCACCTGCCATACATTATTTGCTTTAGCCCAAGGAGAACCATGCCAGCCCATAGAATATGGAAAGGAAGTTTCAAATAGGTTGTCATAACACACATATAGTTGCTTAAGCACTCTAGCTAAGGACTCTTGCTCATCAACTTCAAGATCATTAAGATGTGGAATCTGTCTCTTTTTTGGAAGAACTAAAGTCTCATAAGGCCACGTCGCCCAATAAGGCACTACTACCAACCAATGCTCTTCTTCAAAAACGACTCGCTCGGCTCTTTGGAGTTCTTCTTGAGCATACTCAAGCAATAAAACTTTCTGATGCTTCTGATAATAGTGTGCCTGCTGTAGATCTTCCTTGCTTGCTTCATTGGGTAAGAAATCACTCGCCCAAATCTGTCCATGTGGATGAGGGTTGGAGCAACCCATGCTTGACCCTTTATTTTCAAAGATTTGTACCCATTGGTACTTTTGACTCAAATCTTTGAGTTCCTCTTGCCAAGTATGAATGACTTGTTGGATTTCTTCGGTTGATAGCTCGGCTAAGCTTTTACTATGGTCAGGAGAAAAACAGACGACACGACAGGTTCCTTGAACTTGAGCAACTTGAAATAAACTTTGCTCACTTGATGCTTCTAAAGAGCTTGGTAGGTTCAATAAAGCTCTAAAGTCATTATCAAAAACATAAGTGTTCGTATATTTTGGGTTTTGCTCACCGTTAACTCGAGTATTACCTGCGCATAAGTAGCAACTTGGGTCATGCGGTGGTCTTTTTTCAGTTTGAGTCGTCTCAAGAGCGCCTTGCCAAGGGCGTTTTGCGCGATGTGGTGAGACTAATACCCACTCACCCGTTAAAGGATTTAGACGACGATGAGGATGTTCTTCGGGATTAAATGTGGTCAATGTCATCTGTTTATCGTTATTCTTCAAAGCCATTAGGAAAGCGCGATTGCCAACGCCAAGCATCGGTGGTCATTTCTTCTAACCCAAGTTCAGCTGACCAATCTAGATCCTGCTGTGCCCATGCCGGATCAGCCCAGCACTCAGCAATATCTCCCGGACGACGCTCGCTGACCACATAGGGAATCTCTCGTTGACAAGCTTTTGCAAAAGCCTCTCTCATTTCAAGAACACTATATCCTTGTCCGGTGCCCAAATTATAAACATGACGGCCCGCCCTATTGGTATTGCGCTCAAGTGCGGCCAAATGTCCTTTTGCCAAATCCATAACATGAATATAATCCCTAACCCCCGTCCCATCAGGCGTTGGATAGTCATCTCCAAAAACACTTAGTTTTTCCAAGCGACCAATGGCAACTTGCGCGATATAAGGTAATAAATTATTAGGAATCCCATTGGGGTCTTCTCCAATCAGACCGCTCGGATGAGCGCCTACCGGATTAAAGTATCTGAGTAAGGTCACACTCCATTGTGGGTCTGAAGCTTGTAAATCACTAAGTATCTGCTCAACCATTAGCTTGGACCAACCATATGGATTGGTGGCCGTTAAGGGAAAGTCTTCAGTAATCGGTACGGTTTGTGGATCACCATATACGGTTGCCGAACTACTGAATATCATGTTGTAGACTTCTGCTTTTTGCATCGCCTTTAATAGAGCCAAGGTACCACCAACATTATTATCATAATAGTTAACAGGGATTTGACTAGATTCACCGACTGCCTTTAAACCGGCAAAGTGAATAACCGCTTCAATCGCATGAGACTTCATCAGTTCAAACATGGCTGTTTCATCACGAATGTCGGCTTGTACAAACACTAAGCTTTGTCCGGTAATCTCTTGCACTCGGCTAAGAGATAAAGCCTTGCTATTACTCAGGTTATCGATCACGACTAAAGTGTGGCCGGCTTCTAATAAGAGTATACAAGTATGACTACCAATATAGCCTGCACCACCAGTAACGAGTATCTTCATTGCTTCTTACCTTAAAAGGTTGCTTGATTCACTTGATTCACTTTGTTTAAAAAGTGGCATTTAACCCAAGATTTATCCCGTATAAAGTCCGTTGAGCACTTCGGTCTTGATCATTGATTAAGACAGCTGCAGCTTTGCCCGGCAATAGAACTAAGCCGGTCACAAACACGTGTGCGGCTTGACTCAACTTAAAACGCTGATACAAGCTTAACTCAGTCCCCATATAACGAGCGCCTAGAGCTCGATTTGGATTCAAAGTATTCGCAAACCCAACCACCATATCTAAATGATACCATGTGTTTGCTTGATATTGGATAGACAGATCACTGACCACAATACCGGCCGGATTATACGCTAATACACCTAGATAGCTTCCCATTCGTTCATCAAGGTTATCATAGCGATCTCTTGACTCATCTTCAGTAAATAAACGTGTTTTACTCTTATTTTTTGCTGATCCAAAAAAGGCCGCTTGTACGGTATTCCCATTCACATCATCATCTCCTGATAGCGCGAAACTACGTAGAGAGTACTTAAAGCGTCCTTGAGTCAGTGTTGCTCCTCCCTGTACCGCAAAAGCCCGATGCTCTACATCTTGATTCAATGCAGCTCCCTGCTCTTGCCATCCGCCTTGTCCCAAAAAATGAAGCCAGTAACGTTGCTTCTTGGTTTTGTATTGAGTCCCTAAAACTAAAGTTCCTAACTTTAACGAACGTTCAAACTGGCTATCATCGCTTAACGCATATCCGGCAAAATGAACTCGCCAATTTTGAAGTTTTAAACGATAATCAGCGCCCCAAACAAAGCGATCTGTACTCAAGTTATCATCGGTAATATAATCTCGGTTAAAACCAATTCCTTCATAGGTGGTATCAGGCATTTGCGCAAAAATGAACTTAAGAGAGCTTTTGGAAAATCTTTTCTTAAGCTGAATCGCACCAATCGCATGATTTAAAAACAGACCGCTTGGGTCACGAACATCTTGAAAGCCAAAATCAAGCGACCATTGACGGTCATACCATGAAGCATAAGCCAAGCGATGACGACCTTGTAAGGCTTGGCCAGGCATTGACATAAACTGTTGAGCTTGACTTGGGTTATTGAGTCCCCAAGCATTCCATCCTAGTTCTAACTGATAGTAAATCGTGACATTATGAGCGGTCTTAATCGTCAGTGTCGGATTAAAGAATGTGGCAATTTGACCATCATGCTGACCATCTAAATCATCAAAGCGGGGGCTGGAATCAAAGTCTGTATCATTGCGTAAATATACACTTGTCCCCAAGGTACCTTTCAAAGAAAGACCGGTTGAAATGGGTTTAAGTGGCTGAGCCTGAGTAGATGGACTATGCAAGCAAAAGCCTACACAAATTATCATCGCGATAAGCGAAAGCAATCGTTGGTGGAAGCTTTGAGCGAATCTATAACTGTAACGGTTCATCAAAGCCTCCTTAGTGTCTTGCTTTTGGCATAGAAAGAAGTGGATCTGTACGTCCTATTAAGACTTGATCACCTTTAAAGAAATAGCTCCAAATAGGCGCTTCACGATCGTCAAGCCAAGGCTCAATATGTAAGCCATGAGTTACACCGGGCCCATCATCACTAGGATACCAATAAAGCATTTGATGCTCTACATCATAAAAAGCCTGTCCATCAGTGACAGTCACATAAAATCCATTAGGATAATAGCGACTAGGAACAAAGATCTCTGTTGGATGATCTGATTCTCGCCTTTCCATGTGTAAATCATAGTAAGCACTTGGTCTTGGCTCACCAGCAACAGGCTCCCAATACTCGTATTGAGACACAAAGCGCTGGTATATAACTTTCCCGCTCGTTGCCCGTGCATACGTTCTTACATAAGCGGGCCAAGCTCTTGGCTGGCCTTCTGGATCAATAATTGAAAAGTCTTCATGATTCCAATCTTCACCATACTTGGCGCTATTACTTTTTGAAAAGCACCATAGCATATTACCAAGTCCAAGCTCCTCAAAAGCTTCATAGTAGCTATTTAATAAATGAGCCCCCATATCTTCACTACGTTCTGGATTTGCTTCTTCTTCGCTAGTTCTGAGATTGAAATATGTACCAAACTCCCCAAAAACAACCGGAATATTACCTAACCAAGTTGGGCCCTCATTCATCACTTCTCGCAGTGGTTCCACAAAATCACGATATAACCACTCATCTTCATTAAACTCTCTAGGTAAAGAGTTAATCCCCAAAGTTGGATAAATATCCGGATACCAATGCGGGGCAAAAACAAGCTGTTTAATGCCTTGAGGTTTAGTTAAAGGCTGATCCCAAAAGCGGGTTGGTCCAGTCAACATTCTGATGCTTGTTGATGGTTCAAACCAAATAATAGCGTTAGGATCTTCTGCTTCAACCGCTTGTCCAACCACTTCATAAAAACGTTGTAAATACTTGGAGTCAAATTGAAAGTTCATCGACAGCGCAGCAAGGGTATCAATATCCGATAAGCCCCATAAATAAAGGGTATATGGGTGTGCATCACTAGGCAGTAACTGTAAGCCACGAATCACCCCATAAACTTGATTGCCCATTTCGATCCCTAAGACATCAGAGACCATTTGCTCAAACTCTCCACCTTCATCAACAAGTGGATGGTTGGGGAGTGTGTCATTAAGATTGTAACACCATCTTACAGCATCAGCTTCTACAAGTTCTTCATTACGACCTCGGTCATCTAAACAGGCAAAGCGGGTGTTCGCTTCTGTATTTAAACGAGCAAGAGCTTGGTCAATGTCCTCACCCTCTTCCAAACTGACACAGTTAGGCCAATCTTCAGAATCAGGACGGCAATCTGATGGTAAAACACAATCAATAGGAGTATTACACTCAGGAGGCGGTGGGACTAATTGCTTAAAGAGCCCGCCTAAAGTCATCATTAAAAAGACACCTACCGGCTCGTTGATAATGTCATAGCCAATCACATGATCATATTTCTTAGCCCGTTTGGCGAGTTCTAAATAAGCACCAACATAATGCCCTTGGAGATATTCTTTTAAGTTGGGCGCATTAGAATTGGTGGCTTCTTCCTTTCTCTTAGTCAGCCCATCATCATCTACTACCAAATTAGGAAAAGCTTCATCACCGGCAAACAATGCCGCAAAAGATCGATCGACATCTAAAGAAAGTAAACCGGGCATAACCCAAGGTGTCAAAGGTAAAATATCGCTGGTTTCATTGACAGCAAAGCGACGGCTTGGTCTTAGGCTTAGCAAGGTATTCAACCACTCTGGTAACTCTCCGCCCGGATTTAATTGATCGAGTAAAGAGCGAATATTGCCTAAAAGCTCAAAGTTAACGCTTCCATCATCCTTGGTTAAGCGTCCTAAGCCTCTAAACATGCCCCAGTATTCCGAATCCATACGTTTTTCCGGTAAGGCTGTTTGAACCACCCATCGAGGTGCTCCATGACCTCTGACCCAATCTGTGTAAGGAGGAAATAGTGATAAAATGGTTCGCTCAAGTGATCCAGGCTCTGTCTCGATTACCTGCCCATTAATTTCATAGCTTGGGCTTTCATTGTAATATGTCATAATATGTCGAGAAAAAATATCCTGATGCATATCAACAAGAACATAAATCCCATATTTTTGGGCTTCGGCAATTACCTTTTCATAATATTCTAAATACTCTAGATCATAGCACTCATCAGTATAGCGCTCATCCGACTTGCAGATTTCCGAGCCCGGTCTATAGGGTTGGATAGATTCCCAATTTGTAATTAAGCGTACAGAGTTAAAACCCAAACTCGCCATTTGAGAAAACCAATGTTCTGCTTCATCCAATGGAAAGGGACTTCCAATGTATTCGATCTCACAGGTATCCGTTTCAGTACAAGGCCGACCATTAGGTCCTTTTTGGAGGCAATCTTCAGGAATTGGAAAGTCCTGCAAACAGTCTTCACGATTTAGATCCACTAATGGGTACCTAGAAGGCCGGCTACGCTCATCTTTTGGTGTGTTAGGTAGTGGATTAGTAATGGCAAGATGAACTTCGCTTGGTGGAGCTTTATGAGACCCACTTATATTAAGACCCTTAATATGTACATATCGACCATAGGCATCAACCAAGTGTGGTGTTTGATGCACCTGCGACTCGGAGCGATCTATTCTTGGTGTAAAAGTTTGTGGGGTATTCACTCGACTGGTTGTCGACTCAAATAACGATCCATAATCAACCGGCTGTCCTTCACAAGCAAACCAGAGGCTCGCTAAGGTAAGGATCAAAAGCAAGTTTAATCCCTTAATCAAATTCATCATACTCTCCTTGCGAAACTCTTTTTTACAGAGCGTATTATCAAAATACTCTGATATAAAATGAGCTCTATTAGTATCATATCAATACAAGAGAATACAGATTCTTAAAGCACACTAAAAAAGAGAAATAATTAAATGGCTTTTAAATAATTATGGCCAGTGACCGGCAAGCTTTTTACTTTGTGGCACTCATTAAGAAAATCGAGTATTTCTTGTCTACCTTATTGACTGTGAGCGCAGTGTGAAACTCAACATCTTTAAATCCAGCGTCTATCACAATTTGTTTTAAGACTTTACGCTCAAAGCCTGCATGGTATACCCCTTCGATATGAGGTGGATGAAAATCACCGTCTTCTTTATCAAGGTCAGCCAAGGCCAAACGTCCTCCCTCACTTAAATGCTGATAAAACACCTCAAATAGCTTTTTGGTATCGGCAACATGGTGCATAGCCATAGCACTCACAATCACATCAACCGTAAGATCTAGCCCCTGAGAAGTAATATCTTGGCAGATCACTTCGACCTTATCTTTCAGTTCTTCTTTTTCAGACAATTTGCTAAGCATCGATTCAGAAATATCGACAGCATAAACCTTGGCAACTTTAGGAGCAATTTGAGAGCAAACTAAGCCTGTTCCGGCACCAAAGTCTAAAACAACATCTTTATTATTTAGTATAATATGTTCATTTAGTGCTTGTCCCACACCTTGTGAGATTTGCATCGGGATGGGTAGCTGATCCCATTCTTGGGCTTTATCTTTAAATAAGTCGCTCATAAGAGTCTCCTGTATAAGACCGGATAATACATGAGGCTAAGACATATCTAAACTTAAGCAATGAGTCTGTGGTCTTTTTGAATGAATAGTGTAAATGATATAGACTACTGATAAACCAATACCAACTAAATCAGGCTTAAAATGCAAAAAGCCCAAGCAAAGTTGCTTGGGCTTTTTGTAATGGGACCCCGGCGGCGACCTACTCTCCCACACAAAAAATCATGCAGTACCATCGGCGCTGAAGAGCTTAACGACCGAGTTCGAGATGGGATCGGGTGTGACCTCTTCGCAATGACCACCGAGAATTACGCTGGGTACACCTTAGTTAAGGCGACTAACGCATTCGATAGTGTCAACAAAAACAATCTTGTTAATACAACTCTGACATCCGCTACTTAGCTGAGCGGGTCAATGGGTGCCCTTGGAAAGCCTCACGCCCCATTAGTACTGGTTAGCTTCACGTGTTACCACGCCTCCACATCCAGCCTATCAACCTCGTCGTCTTCGAGGGGGCTTAAGGACTAATGTCTGGGAAGTATAATCTTGAAGTGGGTTTCCCGCTTAGATGCTTTCAGCGGTTATCCTTTCCGCATGTGGCTACCCGGCGGTGCCGCTGGCGCGACAACCGGAACACCAGTGATACGTCCATCCCGGTCCTCTCGTACTAAGGACAGATCTTCTCAAACTTCCTACGCCCATGGCAGATAGGGACCGAACTGTCTCACGACGTTCTAAACCCAGCTCGCGTACCGCTTTAATTGGCGAACAGCCAAACCCTTGGGACCTGCTCCAGCCCCAGGATGCGATGAGCCGACATCGAGGTGCCAAACCTCCCCGTCGATGTGAACTCTTGGGGGAGATAAGCCTGTTATCCCCGGGGTAACTTTTATCCGTTGAGCGACGGCCCTTCCACTCGGGACCGCCGGATCACTAAGTCCTACTTTCGTATCTGTTCGACTTGTAAGTCTCGCAGTTAAGCATCCTTCTACCTTTGCGCTCTATGTATGATTTCCAACCATACTGAGGATACCTTTGAGCGCCTCCGTTACTTTTTGGGAGGCGACCGCCCCAGTCAAACTACCCACCAGACAGTTTCCCGGACCCGGATAACGGGCCACGGTTAGACACTCAGACACTTCAGGGTGGTATTTCAACGGCGACTCCATCCAAGCTAGCGCCCAGATCTCATAGTCTCCCACCTATGCTACACAAAAGTGCCCAAGAGTCAGTGTCAAGCTGTAGTGAAGGTTCACGGGGTCTTTCCGTCTTGCCACGGGTACTCGGCATCTTCACCGAGAATTCAATTTCGCTGAGTCTCTGGTTGAGACAGTGCGGAAGTCGTTACGCCATTCGTGCAGGTCGGAACTTACCCGACAAGGAATTTCGCTACCTTAGGACCG
>CAKZRU010000109.1 GCA_937146725.1 uncultured Myxococcales bacterium | reverse complement strand
TCAAAGAGGCACCAACGGAACCAAAGCCAAAACAAGAAGCGCCTCCGTTTCCACCCGGACCACGACTTAAGCTGACCGAACCTTGGCGGTTAACGACCGCTGAACCAATTCCTTTGAATAATATGGATGGTCCACCACCGCCGCCGCCACCACAGCCACCATTACCACCACGGCCACCGCGACCGCCATCACCGCCATCACCCTCTTTATTCGAACTAGATGTGGCTCCTGATCCACCTGAACCACCAGCACCACCACTACCGCCCTGTCCTCCATCACCACCATTTCCACCACCAATGGTTCGCACAGAACCACCTTTAATCGTGATGGTCGACTGATTAATCACAAAGGCGAAGCTACCGCCTCCACCGGTGCCCCCAAAGCCACCGGTGCCCCCATTGCCACCACCGCCACCACCACCGCCGCCACGTCCGGTGCCGCAGGACACACACCCACCAAAGACCGTACAACTTTCACCACCGCCGGAACCTCCTCCGCCCCCACCCCCACCGGTGCCACCTGTATTTCCTCGGCCACCGTTTGCTTGGAACCATAAACTGCTAATCCAACTTCCATTTCCATTACCATTTGTACCATCTAATCCATTTAAACCTGTACAGCCTTGGCCACCATTACCTCCTGCTTGTGGATCACCATCATTACAACCCAACCCACCATTATTAATGCTACCTCCGATACCTCCACAACTAGAACCGTTTGCTGAGCCTAGTGAACCGATTTGACCAGCAGAACGGTAAGAGCCAGCAGCTCCACGCCCACCTCCTGTTGAGCCACCACTACCTCCTGATGAACCACTTGCGTTAAAGCCTGAAGATCCTGCAGAGCCAAGTCCACCTACTGTTCCATTGTTACCAGATCCACCTCGCCCTGCCACAATATTACACTCCTCAATCGTTAAGTAATTCGCGGAATTATAAACATTCATCGCACGGCTTGCTTGGCTAGCTGCTGTTCGATCAGAAACGGTAATGTTAAGTTGGGCAAAAATGACTGGAGCGCTTAGTTGTGTAATAATAAAGCCATTGGCATTATTAAAAAGAATATCCGCATTTTGAGTATTGCGTACAGTAAATGTTGAGTTATATCCCCCAAAAAGACTAATACTTGCATCCCAAGTCATCGAAGTCGCCTGTTGATAAGTTCCACTGGCCACCCAAATCTGTTTGCGACCGGTTTGCACGGCAAGCTCATAGGCTCGGAGTAAAGTTCTGACCGGTGCATTTCGTAGTGTACCTTGATTATTATCGGAGCCTAAAGTCGATAAGAAAATAGCATGATTAAGGCTACCATCAACACCATCACAATCTAAGTCTCTAAATTGCGCATCAGGTATGTCTTCATCCGATACAAATTGACATGCATATTCACAACCATCATTTGAATCTTGATTTAAATCATAATGACCTTCATTACAGGCCCCCATTTGACACTCTCCCTGAGTACATAATGCGTTCGCTTGAGCGTATTCGCATTGACGACCACAGATGCCACAGTGATTGATATCTGTATTTAGATCAAAATCTTCATCAGCTTGCCCATCACAATCATTATCAATTAAGTCACAGACTTCATGACCACCGGAGCTGAGAGTGCATCCATATTCACAACCATCACTGAGATCTTGGTTTAGATCATAAAAGTTAGGACTACAGGCAACAAACTCACAGCTTCCTTGATTACAATTCATTTGTGATTGGGCGAGTTGGCAACGACGACCACATACTCCACAATTCGCAAGGTCATTTTGTAAATCAAAGCCCTCATCAATAGTGCCATCACAGTCATTATCGATGACATCACACGAAACTTCTAAGTTCTCATAATCTTCTGCATATTGACTGTAATCCGGATTAAGCCAACCTTGCTCTCCGGCACAGAACTTGACTGCACCTGAGCAAACGCCTGCTTGCAAACTGCTAAAGGGAGGAATTAAAGTTTCATCAACAGTGCCATCACAGTCATTATCTTGTCCATCACAGGTCAACTCTTGAGCTTCAAAAAGGTCTTGAGGATAGGGACAGGTCCAAGCGCCCTGTTGACAAAGTGCTTGCGTTTGAGCGCACACACCATCGGTAAAACAGCTAAAGTCATTTGGATTAGCTAAACTTGGTTCCTCATCAATGATTCCATCGCAATCATTATCTACACTATCACAGCGTTCAATGCCGGACTCGGTGGGCACACAGGCATATTCGCAACCATCGTTCAAATCTTGATTAATATTGTAATAGCCTTGTTGACAATTTTGGAACTCACAAAGCCCCTCTATACAACTTAGGATAGCTTGGGGTAGCTGACAAACTACGCCACATTGCCCACAGTGGTTAAGGTCGGTTTGTAAATCATAACCCTCATCAACAAGCCCATCGCAGTCATTATCAAGCGCATCACAGCTGGCTTCATCTGACTCATAATCACCATTATAAGCTAAATAATCAGGTTCGATCCATGAAGCTTCGCCCGCACAATCTTTAACAGCCCCAACGCAGACTCCCTCCTGTAAATCAGCAAAGGGAGGGCTAAGTTGCTCGTCAATGACTGAGTCACAGTCATTATCTAAACCATCACAGCTAAGCTCTCTTTGCTCATAGGTTTCAGGATAAGCACAGATCCAACGTCCTTCCGAACAAGTTTCTAGTGTGGAAGAACATACCCCAAACTCATAGCAATTAAAGATCTCAGGATTTGGTAGATTAAGGGTTTCGTCCACTAAACCATCGCAGTCATTATCGATTGCGTCGCATACTTCAATACCCTCAGAGCTTGTTGTACAACCATATTCACAGCCATCGCTCAAGTCTTGATTGATGTCGTAAAAATTTGGGTTACAGCCGACAAAACTACATTCCCCTTGCTCACAGCTGACCGCAGATTGTGCCAAAACACAGGAAAGCCCGCAGGCTCCACAGTGATTGATGTCAGTTTGCAAGTCAAAGCCCTCATCCACTGTTCCATCACAGTCATTGTCTTGCTGATCACAGGTGTTTTCTAAGTTTTCGTACAGCATACTATATTCACTATAGTTTGGGTTTAGCCAACCTGCCTCAGCACCACAGAGTTTAACTGCACCTTCACACACACCAAAGTTTAAATCTGATAAGGGAGGCATAAGACTTTCATCGGCATTGCCGTCACAGTCGTTATCTAGGCCATCGCATAAGCTTTCCTCCGCTTCAAATACATCAAAGGGATAAGCACAGGCCCAAGAGCCTTCAATGCAGGCAATTTCCGAGCCCCCGCACACCCCTTGAGCTAAGCAACTTAAATCACTTGGTGGCGCATCACTCGGGCTTTCATCGATTAATGAATCACAGTCATTATCGCTTAAGTCACAGATTTCCTCTGCGCCTTCATGTCGGTTTGGATTATCATCCGCACAGTCAAAACCTAAACAGTCATCACCTATTCCATAACCATCACCATCTTGGTCTTCACAGGCAGCACATTCACCCGACAGGGGTACACACTGGGTGACTTCTTCTTGTGTTTCGTCACTGGCCATTTCCGCATTTGTGTCAGAACTCACATTAATTGGACGAGTCATCGTTTCACAGCGGTATGTTTCTGGACAGTCACTGTCTGTGCGACAGAACTCTCCACAATATTTGAAATTACCTATACTTAAGCATAAATCTTCGGGATCATCACAGTCACGATCTTGTTCACAGCGTCGACAAAGATCATGGCCATCAACCGCACATAAAAGAGTGTTGTCACCACCTAAACTTGTAGGCGTACATTCAAAGTCATCCGGGCAATCACCGGCACACTGTTGAGTACAAATACGGCCCTGAGTAGGCGTGTCAATGCAAAAGCCACTTTCACAATCTCGCCCAACCGAACAAGGCTCACCAAAAAGAGCTGGTAAGTCAGCATCACTTTCGATTTGTGCATCTAGTTCATCAGGAATATAGAGCATCTGATCACGAGCTAGACTTTGATCTAAAGGCTGCAAGGCTGGCAAACTTGGATCGCCACAAGCGCTGAGTCCACATAATAAGCTATTGACTAAGACTATATATAATAAACGATCAAGAGATTGCTTTTTGCCCTTTAATATCTTTTTAACCATCGTTTTCATCTTATTTTCACCTTGTTTTTCATCTTTTTCATCTGGTTAAGTGATCTCTATCATTTTGTTTAATCATGGTTATCGTGTGCTGATTTTAGTATGAGATCAATTAAAAGGATTCAATTTTATTCATTGTATCAGGAGATCCTATGAACTTAGCGTCCGCTTTTAAAACCTATGTATTCTTATCGCTTGCGGTGAGTGCATTGGTGTTGAGTATATTGATCAACAATTTTGGTCTTTGTATGAGTGGGTCAGTCTTAAAAAGTTAGACAGTGATGCCAAGGTTGTGGATCAAGCCATTCAACAGTATCACCAAGAACTTGAAGACCTTGTCAAAAGCGATCTTGCGCTGTTAAGTCACTCCGCTGATGACTTAATATATATGCTTGCTGACTTGTATGATATTCGTGAACATAGACTACAAGCTCTCCCATTGGCCGAAATCTTGTGTGTGCATTTGCAAAAGCTAAAAGAACAACCTCAAAGTAGCCTGACTTATCCGGATTACTATCATTTTTTATATGCTATGTCGTTCAAGTTTAGGTGAAGATTTATGTTCTTTAGAGCGCCCTTGCTTTACTAAGTTATGCTGAAAGAAATTTAAAATAACCCCAAAACCTTTGAGCCAATTTTTAATTGCCTCTTCACTCATGCCTGGTTCTAAGTCGATTTCAGCTTCCAAAACGATATCTTGATCTTTATCGATGTAAGCACGGCTAAAACGCTTGGTACGGTTCCAATCATTAATAAACTTTAGATCATTAGTGTAGCCCTTAAAGCGCGCATGTGCGGTAAGAACTCGATCTTTACGACTGTAAACAATTTGAGCTTTAATCTTGCCAAAAATCGCCATCAGGCGATCTCCAAAACGCTTTATATCTCCCCCGACTGCCTTAACAAGAATCATAATTTGATCGGGATTAAGGTTTCTTAAGTTATGACTCACATTTGGATTGGGATGAGTTTTCAACTGGGATAAAGCTTGTAATTTTTTTTTCCAAAGTTCCTGCTCAAGCACCTGCTCTTCTTGTTGGTTTTTAAGCTTGCTTTCTAGGTCTTTTTGGCGTTCTACACTCACTCTCGCTTTGATTTTGGCCTCTGTGGTTTGGCTTTGACACTGCTTTAGCTCATCTTGAGTTTTTTGAACCATTTGAATGAGCTCTTTTTGACCGCCACAGGCGACTAAAAATACACTTACACATAGTAAACATTGTAATGTTTTTAAGTTGCTAGACATTATAATTTAGATCTCTCGAAAAGAGTTTGCAGGTCTGGTCTTACCAATACACTTGATTTAAAACTTGGGCCGGTGAAAGATTAAGCAGTGATTGTGTTTACATTGAACCAAAGAGTCGTCATGATTTCAAATCTCAGTTTAAAGATGTATACGGTAGCATCAGAATCACTAGTGCAGCGATCAAAGTTGATCCAAAACACATATTCATGAAGACTCCATGAATCAGTGAGCATTGCAGACATAGAAGATATAGAAGACATAAAAGACTTAGTGGCAAATTGAATGGCATTTAGCACTCAAACAACCGTAAAATTACATTATATATTCAGTAAGCCACTGAGCCCTAAACAACTGAGCCCTAAACAGCCAAAATACTATGTTCTGATTCATGGTTTGTTCTTTGGTAATTTAGCCTCATGGTACCCATTTTTTACTCAGGTACTGAGTCAAGAAAACTATGTATTATGCTATGATTTACGTGGTCATGGCTTGAGTGAAGCACCTCACCAAGGATATCGGCTTGAAGATCACTTAGATGATTTAGAGCATCTACTAAATGAGCTGAACCTAACGGACCAAAATCTTTGCTTTATTGGACATAGTTATGGAGCAAGGCTTGCCCTAGCAATGCTTAAAGCTCGTCATGGAAGTTCCGGAGAAAAGAAGCCAACGCTAGACCGTATGTATCTCATTGACCCTCCCTTGCTGATGGCCAATCAAGAAGATCAGGAATTTCTCGAGCAGCTCAAAAATACCAATATAAACGATCTCAAATCTCATTTACCAAACTCATTAGCATTATTACTGACCAAAGAGGGTCGCCGTTTAAAAAAGATGCTTAAACGCTGGACATACTTATTGCAAGAAACTCAATTCCTAAAAGAACTTGAAGGTTTAGAAAACATAGATCGCGAAGACCTTGCTTTAATCAATCGCTTTGGTCGGGTGTTATTTGGTTCTGAGTCAGGTTGTTATAAAGCCTTTCCTTTACTTCAAGAAAGGCTCGATCAACATAGTGATCAAAGTCAACTACAAGTGATTCAAGGCGGTGGCCATTTTTTACTGAATCAATCACCACAGCAAGTTCTTGATTTTATCATTTCTGCACCTAAGCAAATCAGTCAAGCAAATCAAAACCGAGACTAGAGGCTAGAAGCTAGAATGGCTTATTATCAGTACAAAGATCGTCGTTTACACTATCAGTTTTTTTCTCATGAAAACTCTGAGGTTCCTTTGGTGATCTATTTACACGGCCTACTTATGGATAATTTATCAAGTGGCTACTTTACCTTTGCTCATGACCTAAAACAGCATGCTCACGTTCTGCTCTTTGATCTGATCGGTCATGGCCGATCGTCTATGGTTAAGCAAGGCTATGCCTATGAAGATCATTTCCAAGATATTAAAGAATTAGTTAAGCTTGTACAAACCGAGCTCAAGGTCAAGCAGCTATCAGTCATGTTGATTGGGTGCAGTTTTGGCGGAAGCTTAGCACTGTATGCCAGTCAATATCTAGAAAACATACAATCGGTTGTTTTACTTGAAGGTCACCTAGGCTCACCCAAGTTTATTGAGCAATTACAAAGTGATTTGCAAGCAACAGGAGACGAGGCAAAAGATTTAATTTTTCAACACTTTCAACATTGGTTACACCGAGAGAGTGAGCGCAAGCGTAAGCGCTTAATGCAACGCGCTCATGAACTCATTTATGACAGTTCCTTATTGAAAGATCTGCAAACGAAAGCCAAACAAGAGTTAATGGCTGAGCCTCATTCGCTAGACTATATCAAACAGATGAGCTTAAGAATAAAAGTACCTATTTTATATCTTTATGGTGAACATTCAGATACTTATTCAGAGGCCTTATCTTTATTCCAAGAACGGCAAGCACATGCGCATGGTCTAAATGATCAGTTCACCTGCTATCCCAATCGAGGACATGCGTTACTTTGGGAAGAAACTCAGGCGATTAGTCAAGCTCTCTGTCATTGGCTTAAGTCCTAATGAGCTTAAGTCTTGACTGTAATTATCGGCCCTTTATACTTTGACACACTACGTATTTACTTTAAATCGGGCGCTTAGCCAAAACTTGATCTTTAAAGAGTAAACTATGAACTCAAAAATGCATTATAATCTTCTGAATAGAAAAATAGCGAAACTAAGTATTTGGGGCCTAAGTAAATGGGGGCTAGGCGGCTTATGCTTACTCAGTACTTGTTTTCTTGGATGTGAAGAGGAA
This sequence comes from uncultured Myxococcales bacterium, assembly GCA_937146725.1. GTDB lineage: Bacteria > Myxococcota_A > Bradymonadia > UBA7976 > VGTA01 > CAKZRU01. The sequence continues at coordinate 42,981 of CAKZRU010000109.1, read as the reverse complement.
AAGACTCAAGTTCGTCCACAAAGGTCGGTTGCTCGTGCAGTACCAACCAATACTTCTGCCATTCCTAATGCTGTAGACTTAAGTAAATATCAGCAAATAGGCAATGGGCCTAGCAAGGCGCCAGATTGGATTGCTAGTCAAGATATTAGCTTAATGCGTCGCTACAGCATTAACGAGCCTACAGGCTTTAGAAATGGAGTAGAGTTTACGCCCAAAGGGATTTGGATTGAGCGTCGAGAAGCCGGATGGGTTCTGGTATTAAACGAAGAAAACTTGGCTTATCCCACCGAACTCATCAGCCGAGGTCAACGGGTTGAAATCCTTTTAAAGGGTGAGCCTAGCTCACAATTACAAAACCAAAGCAATAGTGAAGAAAGCCAAGCGCAGTGGCGTATTCCCTCAAGCCCAATGCCGGGCAAAACCAAAGAATGGGAATCTAAAAGCGAATATTCTTTAGAATTATTACAGTGGCAAGTGAAGCCCTATAATAAATCTAAGGGAGTCTTCCAAGCGGCCGGTAAGGCCTCGGGCCGCCTCATGATCCAATTTGTCGATAATCAAGGTGTACAGGGTTGGTTAGTGGGTAAATTTGAAGATGTATTAGTTCGATATATGGGTGATCCGGCGCAGTGGTCCTAAGGGTTTTATGGGGTTTATGGGTATTAAAGATCTTAAGTTTCCATTAAGTTGTAGATAGATACAACTCATATACAGTGCCGAGTATTACACAGGTCAGCGACAAAGCGAGTTCAAACTAAGATCACAACATGTTTGAGTCAAGCTGACGATCGCCCACTTAAGATTTGAGTCTAACCGAGACCGATTCGCTACTTTAAGGATCTTATGGCAGAGTCTTTCTTAATATTTTAACGATTATAAACTCATTGAATACAGCAATGAACTTAAGGACAGTGCTTTATGGTTTCTTGGAAAAATACCCTAACCAAACCCTCATTGACCTTTTTACTCCTTGTTTTGAGTCTGGTATTCACCATTGGATGCCAGACTAGGTCGAATCCAAAGACTGCTCTAGACTCATCCCAGCCCTTATCCGATTCTTCATCCGACTCTTTATCCCAAGTAAACAAAGAACAGTCGCTCACTAAATGGCTCTTTGTCGGTGATTCATTAACTGCTGGCTTTGGCTTAGAACTTGAGGCTGCTTATGTTGCTTTGATGCAACAAAAGATTAAAAAAGAGCATTGGATAGACCCTCATTCTAAATTAAGCCCGCTATTGATTAATGCGGGAATTAGCGGAGACACATCAGCTGGTGCACTTAGACGAATTGATTGGCTACTAGCTGATGAACCGACTCGAGTATTTTTATGCATTGGGGCCAATGATGGTCTGAGAGGACAGGCGATCTCTTCTCTCAAAGAGAATCTACTCAAAATGATTAAGAAACTCAAAAAACGAGGCGTACAAATCACACTTATGGGTATGCAAGTGCCCCCTAATTATGGGCAGGAATATAGCACAAAGTTTAAAGAGAGTTATGTTGAGATCGCCTTGAGTGAAAAGTTAGATTTATATCCATTTCTTTTGGATAAGGTCGGTGGCATATCTGAATTAAATCAAAGCGATGGTATTCATCCCAATCATCAAGGCCATCAAGTGATTGCAGAAGGCCTTTTTAATCACATTTTAAAGAGGGGCTATCTTATAAAAGGTGCTTCCCCTGACCCTAATGTGACTCCATAAGCAACCTTAGGCATAGGGAAGTCTCCCATACTTTAAGTATTGGTTTTGTCAACATTCTATCACAAAGGGTAAGAAACTTATGAGTCTATTAACAGCTCAAGCCAATAAAAAGGAGCTCACCAAGCTTGCTCAAAAAGTCTTTACACCGGTCGCTAAATCTGTGGCAAACCTTAGGCTTATAGAGCTTTCTCATTCTTTTCATAATCTGGCTAATCCTCAACAAGATATACATATCCTTAAGGGGGTTAACTTGGAGATTAAGTTGGGATATAGCATGGCACTGAGTGGACCGAGTGGCTGTGGCAAAAGTACCTTACTACAAATCATTGCCGGTAATCTTCGTCCTAATTCAGGAGAAATATGGTGGGGTGAGCAACGAATTGATCTATTCAGTGATGATGAGCGAGCTCGTTGGCGTTTAAAAAATCTAGGACTTGTATTCCAAGATTTTCGTTTATTTCCGCATCTTACCGCCCTTGAAAACGTGGCTCTTCCATTAGAGTTACTAGGAGAAACAAGTCGTACAGCCTTTGAGCAAGCACAAGACCTACTTGAACAATTACAGCTTACTTCAAGAGCTAATCATCGGCCCGAAATGTTATCCGGAGGCGAACGACAAAGAGTGGCCATCGCACGAGCCTTAGTTACACGACCTGCATTACTCATTGCTGACGAGCCGACCGGAAACTTAGACTATGAAACTGCTCAACAGGTTGAAGAACTTCTTTTAGCTCAAGTCGCTTTACGACAAGTTGGTCTTGTGTATGTGACCCATAACCTGCAGTTCGCAGACAAGGCCCAAGAACATTGGGGGCTATATCAACAACAACTGATCAATCGCCAGCAACAAGGGCAAGTCAATGTTGACCCATAAGATGCTTGACCAAGAGGTATATGTTTATCTTCGTCGCCTGATTCTACCGCATTTTACTCGTAACCTTATGCTTATACTTAGCATTGTTTTAGGCGTGGGAGGACTGTTGAGCATTTCGGGTCTTTTAGAAAGCGCTCAAACTAGTATCAAATATAAGGCTAGAGACTTATTAGGTGCTGATATTGTGATGAGTTCTTGGCGTTCATTCGATGATGAATGGAGTAAGAAACAGCAAGTCAAGCTTTCTGAAAATGGCGTGGTCAGTCAAGTGTTTGAGTTAGCAACAATGGCTAAGGAAGATCACCAGCAAGCGATTCCCAAATTAATCACCTTAAAGGCGATTGACTCTGTCTATCCATTAAGAGGACAGCTCACAGTTAAGCCATTGTTAAACGAAAAAACATTGGGTGATAGCCAACAGGTTAATGGTTCGGAGTTAAAAGACAATGAGATATGGATTGCTGCTAGTCTTTGGGAAAGGCTAAAGAGTCCTTTTATCAATATATCAGGGCGTTCATTTAAGGTCAGTGCAGTCATCGAACATGAACCAGATGCAGGCTTTGCTGGTGCACTTTCTTTTTCTCCAAGAGTGATGATGAATATAAAAACTCTTCACCAGCTTGATCTTCTACGATTTGGAAGTCGGGTACGCCGTAAACTATTATTTGCACATCAAGACTCACAGGCAATTCAGCATATCACTCAACTTGGTGAGCAAATGAATCGAGAAGCCCCGGAGCATATTAAAGTACAAAGTTTTGATAGTGGACAAGCCAATATCAGTATACTTTTAGAAAGAGTTGGTCTCTTTTTTATCATGGTGGCCTTGTTATCACTCATTCTTTGCCTATTGGCTTTTGTTTCAGGCGTGTGGACATTAATTAATGATCAGCTTAAGCAGATTGCCATCGCTCATTCTCTTGGCATCACCGCTCGCAGTAGCCAAAGAGCATATAGCCTTTTTATAACAGCGATTGCACTTTTTGGTAGTTTAGTGGCTTGGGGACTATCACAAGGTATTTTTACCTTAGCTAAGCCCATTTTATCCTCAAAACTTGGTTTTGAACTCAGCACTAGTGTTCATAGTAGTCAAGCTGTGATTGCGATCTCTTTTGCCGTATTATTAAGCGTATTAGTCAACCATATCACTCAGCGAGCTTTAGCCCGTCTTGATAGTCAGGCTTTATGGGTAGGTCGCTCTGAAGGGATTAAGGTTAACTATTCAGAAATACTTATTTTGGCGCTAAGCCTGTTTGCTGTCATATGTATTTACTTGAAGATCAGCTCAGGGAGTTGGTGGTTGGGCTTAGTTTTTTCTGGGCTTATCATCATGTTACTCATATTGATTATGTGCCTTTCTTTTTTCGCTTTCTATGTCATCAAACTAGCGCTTAGACTTAGCCATGCTTTACCAAGACCCGCAGGCTTAACATATGCACTGAGGCAGTTACTTGGCTATAAGCGCAAGGTATGGCTTGCAATCTTAAGTATCGGCTTAAGTTTTTCACTGATGGGAAGCTTACAGCTAGTCAGTGTCAGTTTAATGAATGCCTTAAAGCTTGATGATGAAAAAGCACCACAGATTTTTCTCATTGATATTCAAGCTGATCAACAAAAGATCGTGCAGCAAAGCTTTGAGCAATTAGATCTTCCCAAGCCGGAACTTAGACCTTTGATTCGGGCCCGAATCTCCAATATTAATGGAGAAAAAGTGAGCAAGATTTTAGGACAAGTTAACACGCCAGCTGACCGATTAAAACAGCGTTCTCTTACCCGAGAGTTTAATCTCACTACCCAAACTCAACTGAGTACAACCGAAGAAGTGCTCAAAGGCACATGGTGGAGTCAAGCAGAAGCACAGAACAAAGCCAGTCGGGCACTAAGTATTGAAACACGCTTTGCTCAACGGATGGGCCTTAATATAGGAGATCGTTTAAGCTTTGATATTCAAGGACGAATCTTAGAGTTTACAATCACAAGTGAGCGTCGGGTTAACTGGCTTAGTTTTGCGCCAAACTTTATTTTCTCGCTACCACCGGCACCATTAGCAGGTGCGCCTACCACATGGATTAGTGCTGCACAGCTTAAAAAGAACCAAAGTTTGGAAAAACTCAGCCAACTTCTTTATCAAAAAGCATCTAATATTAGTGTGATCGACTTAAGGCCTATATTAAGGGAAGGAAGAACGCTTCTCCAATCATTGACAGCAATGCTCAAGTATAGTGCTTGGGGCTGTGCCCTAGCAGGTTTATTACTTATACTTCATGTTATGATTCGAGATCGTAAACGCAGACATAACAACTTGAGATTACTCTGTGACTTGGGCGTGAGTAACAAGCAAGCCAAACGATGGCTTAACTTAGAAATGAGTCTTTTGGGCTTGATCATTTCGGGAATCGTGTGCTTGGCAATCTTTTTATTATTAGGTCTTGCGTGTCAGGCCTTAAACATTCAAGCGTATTGGCTCAATGATCAACTATTGATTTGGCTTATTCTTCCCTTATTATTGCCTTTAGCGATCAGTATTCTAGACCGTAAATATGCCTAATCATGTGGTGACTAGAGTTTAGGAATACTCAAGAACCTGTTTGATATCTTCAATCAGCTTGAAAGTGGTTAAAACTGTTTCTTGAGAGGCATAGTTTTGGATAAAGCGAGAATCACTCTTAAGCGTTTGACTAGAGTGCTGATTCAAAATCAGAGCTAAGAAATGCTGGCAGTCCTTAAAAAATAGCGGTGTTGGGCTTTTAGAGTTTAATTCAATTAAACCTTTCGGCGAAAATGCTTGAACTTGGCTAGAGCGTTTGGCATCAGCCTGCCGATGTTCAGTTAAGGTAATCTCTGTACTCAGACTAGTTTCTAACTGTGCGTGTAAGCTAAGTTGTAGCGTATAGGACTCAAATGCCGACCGACCCTCAACTTGTGAAAACTTTTTATGTAGGCGTGCCTTTTGCACAGTCACATTTTTGAAAAGGTCTACGCATTGATATAAGCGCCCAAAAGCGAGTTCAATAAAATGCTGTTTGTGAACTTCATCTAATAGCCAGCGATATAAAGAACCTGTAAAATTGAAAACAAGATGAGACATTCTTTTTGCGGTGACCAATGATTTAAGTTCTTGATGCTTTGTCGTTAAAGTTCCAATTGCCTCCATATGTAGAATGCGCTGTTTCTGTGCAGCCAAAGCATAAAGAGCTTGGGCCTCAGCATGCTGGGTACAAAGAGGAAACTCAACACAAACATGTTTTCCATGCTCTAAAGCAAAACGAACTTGTTCAGCATGGCGTTCGTTTTCAGAACAAATGAATACCGCTTGAACCTTAGAGTCCAATATTAAGGTTTGCCAATGATTTGTAAGGTCAACTTTGTGAGTATCTATATCATGTTTTTTAGCAAAGATACCAAAGGCTTCTGGTCTTTGTGTGGCCACTCTTAAAGAGATGTTTTCAAAAGTATTTAAAGCCTTTAAGCGGGCCTGACCGGCTCGCCCAAAGCCGATTATTCCAATATGTATGGGAATCATAAAGATCGGTATTTACTGATTAGTCTTGTTTTTGACCATACAGCTTAATACCATCTGCAGTTTCATCAATAAGGCCAAGTTGAGACTGATTGGTGATTTCTTCGCTGTCCCCATTTTCAATTTTGCACGCACCAGGCGTACCGGCTTCAGCACATGGGCAGTTATTACCAACGCCACCGCAAGAACCTTTAAGAGGCCGACCGGTGAACATAACACCCAAAGCCATAATAAACATCATTGTTCCAAAAACTGCGACAGTTACAAGGATTTCCATAATTGATTCTCAACTTGCTTAATAAATATTTAGGGGGGGATCATGAGGATTTATCGGCTAAAAATCAAGTCATCTCACAAGAGATTAGTCAACAGCACCTTGAATATTGCGTTGTAACTTGATGAGCTGATTGCTTAGACTTTCGGCTAATGCTGGGTTTGCTTGCATCCATTTTGAATGAACAAAAAAGACCGCTTCAACCGTTTGAGTTTCTAAGTGCTCTTCTAAAAGTAGTGGATAAATATTTTTATGGAGATGGGTACGCTGGTATAACACTCTAGGTACTCCTGCTTGATTGATCGCTTTTTGGAAAGAAGGATCATCTAAATTAAGAAGCTTAAGGCTTTGGGATAAATCGTCGTGAGCCCGAACCATAATCCCCTGTGCCAAAGCATTGACGGTGAGCAAACATTGAGGTCGACGTTGATTGATCATTTGCTTTAGTGCTTCTTCTCCGCCGGTTTCGAGTTCCCTTAAAACCCCATATTTATCTGAATTTAACTGCTTAATTAAGGTCCAAGTAATAAAAGTACCTGTTCCATAAGAGCCAGTCAAAATACGGGTATCGGGATCCAACTCGCTAAGTTTATTGGTTTTAACTTCCTGATTACATAAAAATTGAATGTACTCTTTGTAAAGTGGAATCACTCTTTCAATTTGGCCAATTTTATCTGGGTATTGAAATAGATAAACAGCAGTTGCATCATCTTGAGCAATGATCGCATCACATTGCGGCTGCTCACTATGAATTCTACCTAGGTTTTCCCAAGAGCCTTTAGTTTCAATGAGAGAGACTTTGACTTCTTTGGATAAGGCCTTAGCAATAATCTGTCCAACCCTATAATAATGCCCTGTACTACTGCCTGTGCATATCCGGAAAGGAGTGGGATTAGCAAAACTCACAGAGATCAACAACATATTAAGCGAGATAAGCCCAAATAAGAGCCCAAAAGAAAGCTTAATATAACGATTGAGACAAGGGCTGAAGGCGTTTTTTTTCATTCACTGACCTCTGCTTTTGATCATTGGTAATGGTTTTGCTAAATCATCGAGCAACCATCTAGGTTTTTAAGCAATTATAACGAAAAGTTAAAGACTTATAAACCAATGCACTCATTAAAAAGTTCTGGGCAGGATGTTTCATAGCAATCGGTACTTTGACAGCCTTGTTCTTGAGCACAAGTAAACAATGCATTAATTTGTTCTTGAGCTTCCGGCGTCAAGTATAGCAGACAAGAAGGTACATTATAACACTTGAAAGCTTGAGCGCAGTTTAGACCTCCTTGAACTTGAGCTTGCTCGCCTTCGGGTAATTCAATTTCTTTCCGAGAAGCTTGATTGATAAAGTTAACCGAGCTTCTGAGTAAACTCGCATTTCCTCCATTTGTACAACTGTCATCACCTCGGGAAGAAACTGCGATTAACTGGGGCTTATTATCGATCAAAGCAAGCACAGGTGCACCAGAAACTAAACAGACTGGCTCATTATCACTTGGGTCAGTACTAAAGGATACCAAGTCTTGTTCAATGTTTGGATTGAGTCCAAAAGAAACTTGACGACGAAAGCTAATATCTTCGTTGGGCAGATAGCCAACGCGTAGCAGATTGGCGCTAGTGCTACTCAAATCACCTACAAAGGGTTCCACTAAAGGTATTAAGAGTTGTTGATCAACATGAACAATGGCCAAATCAGCTCCGTTGTTTACCGGTAAACTAGGACTAAAAGCTGGATGCTTATAAACTTCCGTCACTACAGCCAATCGGGGATTATTATTAAAAAAGTTAATCTCGGATCCACTTAAGACTTCGGCATAGCGTACACCAGCTCTAAAACAAGAAGCACTAGTTATGATGAGTTTAGGCTGAATCGCTACCCCTGTACAAAAAACTTCTGCACCCAAAGAAGTATCAAACGGTAGCACCCTCAGCATCAGTACACTACTCACCAGCGTTTCAGTGAGCTCGCCATCCATACTTTCCGTGCCAGCTAAGCCTTCTCCACCATTCATTTCTGGGTCAACAGAGATCGGCTCAACACAAGCTGTTCCAAGCAATAAAGTGATGACAGTGATGAAGGTAAGATGAAAAACGTCAACATTAGACTTACCCATTAAGAAACTCCCTCAGACGATTTTTGGTCGCTTATATTTATAGTTTGAGTTTGAGTAACAAGGTCTTGAATACCTCTCTACCTTTTTTTACTAGATCTTTTTTTAGCTTTCTTCTTGTTCTTCGCTTTATTTTTCTTTTTGTTCTTTGCTTTATGACCAGGCTTATGAGTCTTGGTTACGCTTGAGTGAGAAACATCTTTACTTTGGATTGGGCCAACCTGTTTTGCTTCAGTCCCAGATAAATCAGCGGGCAGATCAGCGGGCAGATCAGTGATAGGGATAAGTTGATCTGAACTTAAAGATTGCTCATCAAAAAACTGGTCTTGATCGCTTTCGAATGCTTCATGTTTCAGCTCGGCTGCTTCGGGCAAATCAAAATCTAAGTTATCCTCTGATGTACTGTTTTTCTCAATCTCTGCACTTACTTTACCCGCTTCATCAACAAGCTGTTCATCTTTGGCGATGAGTTGAGATAAATGCTGTTGATACTGATCAGTTTCAGGATCTAGTTCGCTTGCTTTCTGCATCAATACTAAAGCATGGCTTTGATCTAATATGACATCCTTGCAAAGCATGCTGGCAGCAAAAGCAAGCTTAGCACCTAGCTTTTGATCATAGCGACCGATGGATTCTTCAAGTAGATTTAAGCAAGCTCGCCAATCTTTAAGGTGCTGTAAAATCACTAAAAAGTTTTGCAACTGCTCAAAACTAAGAGTGTCTAGGCAATGCCAAGATAGATAGGCTCGACGGGCATAAGGCCAACGTTCAATTGCTCGGTAGTATTCGGCTTCTTCTTGAATAACTTCAATTGATAGTTGAGATACTTTATTAATAATTCTCGCTAATTGACGAATTAACCAAATACTTGATTCTAAACTTAGATCTTGTGGGTATTCAAGCTTGACTCTACGTTGAACTCGATCAAGTTTCCAACTCAAGGTTTCCCCATGAGTAGACTGTAATTTTACTCGTTGGATAAGAGATTTAAGAGAATGAATCAGTACTGCAACATGTGCAGAACTCAAAGAAAGCTGAGGTTTAATAAATTTCTTAATACTCAGTTCCGCATCGACTTTCACCAACCCCTTGGTATCAACTGAATCTTCGATTTCGATCAGTTTAACTTGAGCGACAATAACACCCTCGGTGTGCGTATGAATGAAGTAATTAAGCTCTTTATTCTCTTCACTCAACGGACTACTCATTTTTTCAAGAGCCACCCTACCCTCACAGGTAAGATCAATTGCTTTCGCTTCAACGATTGAGAGTAGTCTATCTTCGAGTTCATTTACAAGATGGTTATGGCTGTCCATCTGTCCCCATATTCTTTATTTTAGTATTTAATAAATCTTCTTGGCTTTAGCACTCAAGCTCATAAAATAGCACAAACAAGGTTTTAGCTCATTTAATGCCTAAAAATCAAGTTTATCAATCGCCTCTTGAGCAGCTCGTCTTTGCGCTTCTCTTTTAGTACGTCCTTGACCTGAACCATAGCATTTTTCTCCGATAAATACTGATGCTTTATAATAGCGATGAGCAGCCTGATTGATAGATTCTTTTTTAGATTTACTCTCAAGCTTTTGCTCAAGCATTTCGGTTGTGTAGTAAGGAGTGAGTTTGAAGTTTTGATGTGACCAATGTTGTAGATCTGTTTTTGGATCTTGGCTTTGCTGTTGACTTTCTTGTGATGAGGAATCCAGTAATGTGCCCAGATATAGCCAAATCCAATCGGTCACTTTTTCAAGGCCCAAATCTAGGTAAATTGCAGCAATAATCGCTTCACTTAGATCAGCTAAACGAGCATCACGTGCTGCTTCTCCCATATTCACTTCGCCCTTGCCTATGCGAAGATATGGATCTAATTTGGCCTGAACCGCGATGTTCCTTAGTGTATTTCGATTAATTAAACCAGCTCTTAATGCAGTCAACTCACCTTCGGTGGCATTGGGTAATCGCTCAAAGAGCTTTATTGTACTCACATACCCTAAAATAGCATCTCCCAAAAACTCGAGCCTCTGATTATCCTTCACTCTTTGGTGATTTTGACTATGCTCATGTGCGTAAGTTCTATGTGTCAAAGCTTCGATTAAGTGAGTTTGTTCAAGCGCTAAGAGAGATTTATTTGAGTAGCCAAGACTAGGCGCTAAATCTTGTCTAATCGCATTTTTCCATTCAACTTCATTCTCCCACAAATATTTTGTTGAAGGTTGACGAGTGCTTGGACGAACCTGATGACTAGGCTTATTATTTGACTGTTTAGATTTGTGTGGCTGTTTAGATCTCTTTGGCTTAGGGCTTTTTTTAAATGTCACGAGTCTTAAATCTCTCAATCATTGTTGTTTGTACTTGGGTTACATGATTAAGCCTAGAACTCATTGTGGCTCAACATTTTATTAACGCTCAATTTACTGAGAAAAAACGGAGATCTTTTAAAGACTTTCACCCGTAATTGATTCCTCAATCCAACCGCCTCCAATCACCTCATCATCTTGATAAAAGACAACTGCTTGACCGGGAGTTACTGCACTTTGTGGCTTAGTGAAATATACCTCAGCAACCTCGCCTCTTGAGATCAGCTGAGCTTCAACTCCACGGTTTCTGTAACGAATTTGCGCGATGACATCTTTCATCCCAATCAGACTTCTCTGATCCCTAAAACGACAGTTAAGTGCTTTCAATCCTTGGGCGAGCAATGACTCGGATGAGCCTACAACCAAGGTACGAGTTTCGGGTTTTATATCAACAACATAAACGCGCTCGCCGGTAGAGACACCAACGCCTCTTCGCTGTCCTATTGTATAATGATGTAAACCATTATGCATCCCAACTTGGTTTCCTTGTAAATCAATAATTGGGCCACTTTGAGGCACTTTGTCCTCTCCAACCACTTTCTCAATCACTTCGGCATAATTTCCTTGAGGCACAAAGCAGATATCTTCGCTATCCGCCTTATCCCAATTGGGTAACCCCATGCGTTGAGCCTGCTCCCTTACCTCATCTTTGACCATATGCCCAAGCGGGAACAATGTCATATCAAGGGCTTCTTGACTCATACCAAATAGGAAATAACTTTGATCTTTTTCCGGATCAGCTCCTCTAAACAATGCCTTTTGCCCCTGAGCATTCTCTTTAATTTGAGCATAGTGTCCGGTCACTAAATAATCAGCACCTAGTGCTTTAGCTCGTTCCAATAATGGCGCAAACTTAACCTTGTCATTACAGTTAACACAGGGATTTGGAGTACGTCCATTAAGGTAACTCTCAGCAAAAGGATCAATCACTTCTGCCTTAAATACCTCACGATAATCGACAACATAATGTGGAATACCAAGAGCATCACAGGCAACCCGAGCATCCATTAAATCGTCCGGAGAACAGCAAGAACCTTTTTGCCCTCCCATTTCTTCCGGAGTAGCATCACGGAGTTTCATGGTAAAACCAATCACATCATAGCCAGCCTCAACCATGAGCCCTGCTGCAACTGACGAGTCTACACCACCACTCATGGCGACCATAACTCTTTTTTGTTTTGAACCTGTGGTTTGAGGATTCTCGTTCTGCTTCATTTTTTCAGCCTTGGGAAGATGAAAGGAGTTAAAAAGATTTTTTATTAAAACTTAGATTCTCGGTAAAAGTTGGGCGAAATTACAAGGTTTATGATTGATGTCAAGCTGTGGAATTAAGATTTCATCAAGAGCCAAGCGTACTGCATTGGGTGAACCAGGTAAACCAAACACTAGAGTTTTATGACACAGATGAGCGCAAGCTCGAGATTGAATGGTTGATGAACCAATTTGAGCAAAGCTGAGCCATCTAAAAAGCTCCCCAAAACCAGGAATCTCTTTACTTGAATGTTGCTGAATCGCCTCTGGGGTTAAGTCTCGTTTAGTAATTCCAGTTCCTCCTGTAATCAAGACAACCTCTATCTCATCAGAATCTACTGCTTCTTTAATCGTACTTGATAAAAGGTTTAAGTCTTCCCTAATAATCGCTCGTCTAACAATTAAATGGCCTTTTTCGGTAAGGCTTTGCTCAAGTAGGTCACCGGAAGTATCATTAACTTCTGTACGGGTATCAGAAGCTGTAAAAATTGCACACTTCATAGGCCTGCTTAGGGCTTGCTTCTCATTAGACATGTTTTTCGCCCTTCTCCTTCATTTGGGTCCACATTTGCTCAAGTGTAGCGCGTTCACTTGGTGATAAGCTATGCCAAAACTTTCCTAACTCATCAAGGTGTCTTGTTAAGGAATCAATGACTTTTAATTCGTGAGGCAAACTTGCCTTTTGTCTTTGATACCAAGCGATAGTACCGGTGAAATCTCCTTTTTGTCTAAGCTCTTGGACCTGCTCACTTAAACTTGATTCAGCAAAATATGTTTGCCATTCAGCTTTCCACTGTCTTCGTCGGAAATCATCCTCTATTTTATGCTCATCGGCAGGGGTTAATTCGATCGACCACTTAGGATCAAGCGCTGTTGGCGTATTTAATTCAAAGCTTTTATCAGCAAGTTTTTTAGATAAAGACCAGGCCTTTTCTTTAGCAGCTACTAAGGCAAATCCGATAGCAACGGTCGATAAAGCTAAATGAGGGAGTGGAGACTGGGCACGAGGCTCAAGCAGATAAGCAATCCATCTTTGTAAATGCTTGTATGTCCATACCCTTCTCTGCTGTTCTTTTTCAGAACTCGGCGAATCTAAGTTGATCACTTGATCAGCAATTTGAGTTAAAGCCAAGGCCGAGGGCTTATGCTCATAAGCCGGTTTCAAACATTGATATTCGATCGAGTTTGGAGAACTCCATTCTAGTAATTCAATCAATGCGTATTGAAGACTTGCTTGAGGCACAGGTAACGACAAAATCCGTTCGCTCCATAGCCAACATGTTTCTTTAATTTGCTGGTGACACAGCGAAGCTATACTTAAACGCATAATCTGTGCAAACTGCTGAATCACTTGCTCAACCTGTTTAAGATCTTGACTTCTAAAGCCTGTTTCTCCTTCGGTCACCAAAGTCGAAAGGCTATTCATAAGAATCTCTGCACTTTTTGATGGTACAACTTCTACACTAAGATATGTAAACCCTTCATTTTTTTGATTACTTTGATCTATTGATTCCGTCACTTCTTGCGTGCTTCGTAAACATGATAAAGCATTAAGATATTGGTCAACAGTCATCCAGTCGGCTTGTTGGGCTGAAATTGAAAGCTTTTGATGATAAATATTGCTCAGTATTTCATTATATTTCTTAAGCTGCTTAACATCAAAAACTTGCTTTGCTGCTTCTGCGATACCTTCCAAATATTGAAGGCTTTGATCTAGATTTTTTTGTTCATAAAGTTTCAGGGCCTGCTCATAAGTTTGAAAAAGCTTTAATCCTTGCCATGGCGAGTGGACTGAAATATGAGTAAGTACTTGGTCGAGTGTGTACTCTTCTGTTTTGATGTTAAGATTAAAGTCACCAAGCCAAATTAAAGGAGTTGGGCTTCGAGTGAGTAAATAGTACAGCCCATAAAAGTCGGTTTCTTCTAGATGATTTAATATTTCAGGAATCAGTGCCTGCTTGGTTTGAGAATGGGAACCACGGTAAGCAATCAGCCACTGTACTTCACGATCTTCTAGATCATGAGGGCTAATAATACATTGTAGCATTTGCTCTGAAATATAATTTTTTCCCTTCATCTTCTCATATAAACTCGCCTGTGGACGAGGACTTAGATCAAGTATAAATGCACCAGGCGTTGCTACACAGGCCTCAAAAAGTTTTTTGAGTTGTTGAGAATCATTAAAGTCAGGGTGCTTAATGTGCCATAGTGGATGCTGTATATTGGTTTTCTGAACTTGGCTTACATGTAGGCTCGAGGGAAGTTGCAAAGCAATCTGCTGCGTTTTGGTTTTAAGCTGTTCTTGCACAAGATCGCGAACCCCCAAGATTTTTTGCTTAGGTAAGCGTTCACTGTAGTTCAAACTCAAGGGCATGATATGTCGACCAAGTACACCACTCACCAAGGTTTCAATTTCATCTAAACGCACTCCGGTTACACTCTGTCCACCCTCGCCGGAAGATGCTAGCATCAAGGACCACTTACGACCACTGACGCCCAAGTGTTCATCCGCAAACTTGAGTGTTTTGTAAATCAGTGACCATGGTAAAGATAAGCAATCATCAATCACTAAAGCTCTAGCCTTGGGCCAGGGCCAAGTTACAGTACTTACTTCTTCTAAGCCTCTTAGGTATTCTAAGTGTTCACTTTCCCAAAGTTGCTGCCCAAGGTTTGCTAGACCCATTAACCAATTTTCAGGTAAATCTTTTAGCCTTTCTCGCACCGAACTCGGATTTGTTGAAGGCGACCCCAAAACCACAACTCGCTTTAAAATCAGACGTCTTAATGCTCCGATCCAATCCAGCCAAGGCCCAAGTTCAGATTTTTGTTCTTGGGCCCAACTTGACCACTGAGTCCACTCTTTATTCGAGAGTGCATCGGCCAATATACTGCCTTCTTCTAGAAGTGATAAATGGCTATGCTGGCTAGACTCATCTTGACTGATCTTTTGATTGAGTAGAACACTACTCAACTCTTGTGGCTTAAGTAAATGTACTCGATGTGCATTAGAGGATAAAGCTTGCAGCATCACTTTGGCTTTACGAGGAGAACGAGTCACAAAAATACATTCGCCCACCTGAGCATCAAGCCAATCACAAATCGCACTTGTCAACGCCATGGTCATCCCACTCCCTCTAGGCGCTGTTAAGCATAATGCATGCTCTTGTTCAGTGATTAAGGCTCTCCGTAAACTGGCTTGTTCTGGGCTACGTACCCAATACTTTAAGGGATTTACTTGAATGAGAGATTTAGAGTCTATTTGAGCGTGTTCGTTAAGACTTTTCTGTGAGAAACTCACACTAGGCTCAACTCTGGCGACGCAAAGTTGAATGCTTTTTTTCTCAATAAGTCGCCACCATAAAAACATTTTCCCCAGACTAATCTGCTGATAGTCTTTAGGACTCACTAAGGGACGCCAAGCACCTTTATATTGAGCCAGCTCTGGTAGAGTGACTAAAATACCGTCTTGCTCATAAGCAATGAGAGCACTCCAGATACTTTGACGAGATTTAAATCCTTCAAGTTGAATCTGTTTTAGTAAACTTGCTTTCAGCCAGATTTGATTGGTTAATATTGGAGAATTAGGCTTCATACGGTTTAACTCAATGAAATAAGGTTAGCAGACCAGTTATCTTGTAGCGATTAATTATAGCTGTTTCGCTTTAGTCTTGGCTAACTATCATAAATCAACTATAAATCACACGAACAGCAGAACTCAATGTTTAAGCATTTGTTATTTGGGATAGTTAGTATGAGCGACAGTAGTATAGAGCCTACCGAAGAACATCAACATATTAATCATGCACCAGAATATGGTCAGAAGATATATAGACCTGAAACCGGCCATATTATTGATCAACGTTATAAGTTGCTTCGTAAAATTGGTGAGGGTGGTATGGGTTATGTATACCGTGCTGAACAACTTAATATTAATCGTAACGTAGTCATTAAGCTTCTTAAACCGGAGTTTTGTGTTAATGATGAGCAATTAAACCGCTTTAAGCGTGAAGCCGAACTAGCGAGTAAGCTGTCTCATCCTAATTGTGTGACCATTCATGACTTTGGCTTTCATCAACGGGCGCCTTATATTGTTATGGAATATTTAGAGGGTAAGCCCTTGTCAGAGCTTATGTTCTACACAAAAGAGCGACTCCCTCTCGATGAAATTAGCCATTACATCGGACAGGTTTGTGATGCCTTATCTGTGGCACAAGACTTAGGCGTAGTTCATAGAGATTTAAAACCTGAAAATATCTTTGTTTTGGCAGAACCTCAAGGAGGCCTGAATATTAAGGTATTAGATTTTGGGATTGCCAAACTTGCTCATACTCATCCAGAGGCTTCAACATCAAATCTGACTCGAGGTGATATGGTATTTGGTACGCCACAGTACATGGCCCCTGAGCAAATTCGCGGTAAGCCTCTTGACCACCGTGCAGATGTATATGCCTTAACCGTTATTCTTTTTGAAATGCTGACAGGTAAAGTACCCTTTGATAATAGTGATCCTAGTGACTTAGTAAGTATACTCACTCAACACCTACGTGACCCTATTCCACAATTAGATCCTCAGAAACTCCACCCAGATGCCATAAGTTTATGTGGTGCTTTAAATCAAATTATTCAAGTTGGCATGGCCAAAAAGCCAGATGATCGTCTTAATACCACTCAAGACCTAAAACAAAGTCTTGCCTTACTTGTTGAACCTCAAAGTGATATACCACCCAAGCGTCCAACGGCTGATACCCTACCTAATCTACACCAAAAAACTTCACAACATAGTGAAGAAGGCCGTGTACAGCCTAAGAATAAGTTAAGTCCACCACAGATTGAACCAAGCCTCACCGGTGATGATCATCTGAATAAGCATCAAGATGAACTAACTCATAGTAATACTCCTCAACAAAGTAATACTCCTCAACACACCCTCAAGTCAGTTGAAAAGAAGAAAAGTTTAGCTGGCTCACTCTTTAAATCCTCGCTTTTTATAGCTCTACTCGGCCTAATCTTTATTGTGGCACTTACCTTTCCACTCTCACCCCTAAAAAATGAGTATTGGCAAGCGAAACGTGCTCAACTACCAGATCAAGTTCAGCTGAAGTTAGATCGCTTTGAACATTGGGTCACACCTCATATGTCTAAGGTCTACAAGGCAATCATTGCTGACTATGAATCACTTGATCAAAGTACAAAGAGTCAAAGTGCAAAGAAACAAGGATCAAAAGAGACTGATCAACAAGTTAATAAGAAACAATCATCTGAGGGACAAACCTCAGGTAATCACTCTGATCTAGGTCAAGAAAATAGCTTGGATAAAAGCGCTGAAAGCAACATTCCAAAGACTGAAAATAAAATCGCTGATGAGCAAGATGAACAAGTCGGTTCCAACCCTGATCAGCAAAGTAAAGAACTCAACGAAGAATCATCCAATCCAAAAGGTCAAACGACAACTCAAGCGACGGCAAATACTTCAAATAAAAAGTCCAAAGATATTGCCGTGATGATTTTCAAAAGTACTCAAGATTGTTCTTTGCAAATTAATCGCAAGGCCAAACGTTTCCCTATTAAAAATGGAATCGCTAAAACTCTTCCGATTCGCTTTGGTAAATATACGCTTACCTGTGTCAGTGAAGACCTACAAGAATGCACAAAGACAATCAGTATTTCTAAACGAAAAAAATACATGGTGAACTGTGAGTTTAAGTAGGACGCGTTTCGTTTTAGTCTTTGTTTTTCTTTCTACACATCACGCCTTTTGCGATTTTAAACTCAACTGAGATGACCTCAAATACGAATGTATAATTTTGTTATTTTCCTGCTTGCGGTCAGCTTAAAAAGTATGAGACAAATTACACGGTAAAAAATTCCTCGACATCAAATGTCATTTATTGAGGACTCAACTGAACAATATTGTTCAAGAAGAGGAGCTGATCATGAAAGAGTTTAACACAAGTCGCTTTGGTGTGATTACCTATAATCCAGAAACTGTCATTACCTTCCCAGACGGGCTCATCAAACTTGATGGCTATGAGCACTGTAAATCATACCATCTTTTCCATGATGAAGGTGGTAACCGAGTCCTTCACTACATGCAGTCACTCGATGATCCGGATTTGTCATTCACTCTGGTTGATCCTTCACTGTTGAATGTAGATTATGACCTTGAACTCAGCGATGAGGAAAGTGCTGCATTAAACGTTGGTGAGGATGATGAAATCACCATACTTTTGATGGTTTATCGTGCTTTAAACGTTGATGAGGATGATGAAGTGATTAGCTCTGAGGATATTAAAGCGCAAACTCAATCTCCTCTGATTCTAAATATCAACAAGCGTATTGGGATTCAAAAGGTTGGTCTACGAGGACGTCTAGTCTTTACCAACCGCCCTTCTGATTCTTAAGTTCTCTCTCTGAATCTTAAGCTTTAGAGTCATCAAAGCAATACTGGTCAACTTGAGATTCAGGCTGTCTACAGCTTAAGTACATGTTTCTTAAGACATCTGAGGCTGTAACAGTCGAGTTCTAAAAACAATCAAGAAAAGACCCAGAAACAGGACAAATTGAGTACATTAAGTGTGAAAAACCTCAAACAGGTTTTACATCAGCTTGAGTTTGATTTAGCCCGTTTGCCGGCTCTCCTGTCCCAAGACACACAAGATGTGAAAGGGTTTAAAGCCGGCTTTGAAAGTTGTTATGAGTTACAAGCTGTCTGTAAAAGCTTTGGTCATTTGAGTCTGTTTATAACCGAACCAAGTCTTCATTCGATCTGGCTTCAAATCATCAGTGAGTTAAGAGTCCATTTAAGTCTAGCTCTACAAAACATTGGTTTAAGTTTTTCCGCCTATAGTCGTCTTGCATTTTGGGAGCGTTATTGGATTATCTTACAATGGAGGCATGGTTTTAAATCCTTTGAGAAGCACTTGCTTGATCTTGAGGATCTCAAGCTACTTTTAAGTGTGTGTAAGGCCATGACCATCTTGACTATACACATGAAAACAGATCCTCAATGGGCCCCAGCAAGTATTCAACAAGCCCGTAATGACTTTTTTGCAGAGCAGTCACTATGCTTTGCTTTAAATCATTATGCTACCGACTTAAACTTCAAGTCGGCACCATTGGAAGCGGATATATTATTGGCGATTGACTTTTCTGTGAGGCGACCTAAGCCCAATAAAGCAAGTGCTTGGTTTCAGTTTAGCTTAAGTTCTGAAAAAGGCTTAAATACAAAAAAACTTCAGCAGATTAAAAACTCGCCTGCGATTGCTCTACTCAGTCCTTACACTCTGGCAAAGTTTATTGGGACGCAGTTTATCAAGGCCCAAACTAGCAAGGATCAATCAAGTTCACCGGAAGCGGTTAGTGAAGATAACAAGGTTCATGCGTTTTATGATGCATTACATCTAAGTACTAAACGGTCAGATTTAGTTCATGCTGATGCAACTTACATTGAGCCATTATCTCGAGAACTTGCTCAGCTCATGAAGGATTTATTTGCAGTCCCTAAAGGTCAATTAAAACAAGCTTCTAACAATTCAAAAGCCTATCTTGCTCCTCTGTGTGGTCTCATTCAATTATTTATTGAGCAATATTTAGGAAAAAAAGCGCGCCGAAAATATGCTCCATTTAAAGTTGAGCATGAAGAACATCCCTTAATTGCTGGTCTATTATCTCAAGATTTAGAGAGCTGATCCCACTGTAAAGTAGTGTGGCTAATCTTACCTTGATTTAAAACTTCAATATCTGCATGGCTAGGCTTGTATGTGTGTGTCCAATCGGTTGCAAAGGCAAAAGAGAATTGTTGGTATCCTTCAGGACTTGCTTCTAAAGGTGCAAATAAACTTGGCATTTGGCCGATGGTCATCGTACTTGCAACACATTGAGCATCAGCAGTAATCAACGGAGGAAAGTTGATATTATGTACTGTATAGGGCTGCTGTTCTTCCTCCAAGATCTTTAGAGTCATTTTTCGAGCATGCTCGGCTGCGATTTGAGTCAAGCGATTACCGGCTTCATCTCGCTGACCTCGAGCCTTACTGACGGACATAAACTCCTCACGAGGAATGGCTAAAGAAAAGGCCAAGGCCGGTAAACCCGCTAAAGCGCCTTCAGTAGCCGCCGCTACAGTGCCTGAGCTTAAGGTCAAGGGTAAGCTTACATTAAATCCCAAGTTAATCCCACTTACGACAGCATCAGGCCGCTCAGGCATTAAGTGATTTAATCCAATATTCACACAGTCAGCGGGTCGACCGCTCACAGCCCATGCAGGACAAGGCCAATCTTGTAGTGGTCTAGCTTGTAATACACCACTACGACTCATCGCACGTCCTACCCAACTTTGTTCAGCAAGTGGAGCAACCACATAAACATCAAAATCCTTAACCAAGGCATTAACTAAATGGCGCAAAAAATATGATTCATAGCCATCATCATTACTTACTAAGAGTTTCTTTTTTGTATTATGGTCTGACACTACGGATTCTCTAAACTTTCCAAAAAGTGGTTGGTCGGGTTATATGCCTGCTGATCAAGCGAAAAACTCTTATTTCTTTTTTGATGGACGATAGGCTTTGAAGCGAACAAAATCTGTTTTCCAAGTATAGCCCTTGGTTTTATCTTTATATTTTTCTTTTTTCAGTTTCCATTGGGTACTTTGTTTCGCATAAACAGTACTTGTAAAACTGTATGATACTTGAGCTTTAGGGTCATAAATCTCCACAGAGTAATCTCCTGCTTCAAGCTCAAGGCTTTGTGGAAGTTTATATTTTTTATTTAACTGTGTGGCTGTGGTTTCGCTTGTGGTTTTACTTGTGGTTTTACTTTGAGTTGATTCCGACTTCTGTATTTTACGCAGCATCATCTCTAAACCATATCCACTGCTAAACTTAAGTTCGCCATATCCTTTTTGCATAGGATCAAGACGAATAGTGTAGGCATGAGTAAGCTCACTATCTGTCGCTTTAAAATACCACATCGCTGAGGTCATGCCAGGATGTTCAGCCTTGAAACTAAGCGATTGACCTTTTTTGTATTTAGTGCGGCCTAAGCCCTGACCAAGCTCTTTTGTTTTTGCTTTTTCAACACCCAAGTCAATCTGAGTGAGTTTAGCGCTTCCTATACTTGATCTTAACGTAATTTCAGACTTTGCTCTTTTGGTACTTTTTAAAAAGATCGATTGCTTTTTAAGAGCGTTTGGATGTGCTTTTAGATAGATCCAATGATTCTGAAATCCAGATCTTTGGACTTTGATTACATTGGTGATCCCCATAGGTAATTTGAGTGCACTAGACTGATCTTGTATCTCTCCATTGAGCAATAAGTTTACCTTTTTTGGATTAGGACCTACTTTTAACTTAAAGTCCAAATAAGGTACAGAGCCTGGCATGAGTGTGATCATATTCTTTGCATAGCTTAACTCAGTCTTGGAGTTTATTTGCTGAGCTTGAGCATCTTGTTTAGGCGCTGTGAGTTTCGTTTCTGTTGTTATCTTTAAATCCGACCAAGCGACCTGCAGAGGAAGATAATTCTTAGCCCACAACATGATCATCTCATTATCCGCAAGCTTTAATGATTTCAAGTCATCCAACCGTGTTAAAGTCCTAAATTGCTGGGGTAGCCAAATTAAGCTTGGTTCAACATTAAGGGTCTTAAGTAGTATAGTTCGGTTGTCTGCCTCTAATGACTCGTCTTGGACTGTATTTTTGGCCTGCTTGCCCTTTATCTCCGAAACCTTTTTTTGCTTTTTACTTTCTGACTTCTTCTGCGTAACTATCGTTTGTTTTTGAGCAGGCTCTGGTCTTGTTAAATAAGCAGCTAAATAGTTTGAAAGAACTGCTGTCACAATTGCTAAGAGTCCAGCTAATAGCAAAGGTGAGGTTTTTGAACCTTTATGGCTTGGTGCAATGGGCTCATAAAAAGCCGGATCAGGTTGAGCAGACTTCGCTGCCTGACTTGGTTTCGAACCACTATGTCCAACGGCCTGCTCCGACATAGTTTGAGCATGCACTACCCGAGAACTCTGATCTTGACTAGCTTGTGGCTCAACTTGAGTAGAGTCATGGCTTGACTGAGTTACATAATTTTCTGGGTATTTAAATGAACCTGCAAAACCTGAGGGATTGACAGCAGTACTTGAAACAAGATTTTTTTGTTCCGCCTTTGTTTCTTCTTTAATGATCGCTCGCAACTCATTTGCTTGAGCTCCGGTTATATCGATTGAATCAAAGTCATCATGAGTGGCAATCAGATCAATCGTATTTAATTGGCGTCCTCTTTCACGACGAACTTGAGCTTCGATCGAATGTATATCCGAAGGTCTAGGTGGTAAAAGGCCTCGCTCTGTTTGCCTATCTGGTTGATGAGTTCCTGTCGACTCTGCTGTCGACTCTGCTTTCGACTCGACTTTCGACTCTTGTTCGATCTCTTTTGATGGCTCAATCACAAAAGAATTGACTTGGTTGGAAGCCACTGATTCATTTGCTTCAGTAGCCATTTCTGTCGGTGCAATTTGGGATTGCTCTGCATTGACTTCATCTATAACCAAACGCTCATCTTGATCACTTGGCGCATCGACAGATGCTTCTATGGAAATCATTGGCTCTTGCGTATCTTTATGTAAATGAACGACTAAGCCCGTTGCCTCATCATCCACTGAAAAATCTTCGCTTGACCCACTGTCACTATCGGTTGATAAAGCATCATACTGTTCAACTTTAGCGAGTACTTGCGAGGGTTTAGGAACCACTGAAAGCGTTGTTTGGGTATGATCATCATCTCCCAAAAAGTCATCTAAGCTAGCTAACTTTAGTCGTTGGTTTGTGGGAGAAAAGACTTCTAAGGCCCGTTGACGGTATTTTTGAATCTCTTGCTTTGCTTGAGCGCTTTCAAAGGGATAAACGCTATTTAAAAAAGTCTCAATCAGTACATCTGGGCAATCCAACGAATGCTTCTCAATTGCTGCGGTAAGTCGTGAATATGCTAGCTCTAAGGTTTGCACGACCTCTATATCTTCATGTCCTTTTTTACTAAGGGTTAAGCAGTCACTAACAATCGTTTTCAAAGTTTCTTTTAAGCTCGGTGGGCCTTGAAAACGCTCATCTAAGGCCTGCTCAAGTTGCTGCGCTGAGGTGGATAGCTTGTGATTACTTAAGTGAACATCACAGGTTAGAGCTGTTAAAAGTTGAACAACGCTTAGTAGTGAGGTTGCTTGGTCATCATTTGGAGATGGCTCAAGATGACCAAGTACAATCTGATTAATGCTATGGTCATTAATACTTAGTTTACCCTGAAAACCTACATGAACCAAGTCACCAATCGTGTTCAAAGTTTTAGGCTTGAGACGAACAAGGCTTGTAGCGCTTTGCAAAGAGAATTCTGCCAGTCTTAATGCTTGTGGTAAAGGAAAGCGTCGGTTTTTTTGACGCATGACCTTCATCAGCATATTCAAGCTCACCTTTTGATTAAACACACGCCTGTAAAGTGGTTGAAATTGAGAGTTTATTCGATCTTGTAAATCAATATTTTGAACTCTCTGCCATCCCTGTAAATGTGCGTATTCGTCATCGCCCCAAATCTCTTTGAGACTTTGCTCAAGTGCCTCTGGACCTAATTTTTGATCGCTTCGTGCAGTACACAAAACCTCTAAGATTTCGATCTGCTCAAGTGCGGGTACTGCAGTTTTGTTCTTGGCGAATTCCTTAGGTTTTTCTGTCGCAACAAAAAGCTCATAACGCTCTTGTTGTTCAAGTTGCTTTAAAAACAGGTATTGTCCAATGTGTTCTTGCAAGTTCATCATGCACTCCACATACTATCAAAAGTTTGCTTGGGTTGCTGTAGACATCTTCAATAAGTTATGAAACGATCTGCATCTTAAACGCTCTATCTGCTATTCAGAAACTAAGGGATAACAATATGGCTAAGTCTTCAGTTGACACTCACTCAGTTGAAAAGGTTTCCGATCTGCCCACTGACTCGGATACACAGTCTAAGTCAAGTGACTTTCGAGTAGAAATCCTCATCACAGGTGATGAATTAATCGAAGGACAGTGGCGAGATGAGCATAGTCAATTGATTGCTCAGCAATTCAAAGAGCTCGGTATAAGAATAAGTCGTTTTACCACAGTTGGTGATGACATTGAAGAGTTGCGAGCAGTTCTTGATGAGATTGTTACTCGGGCCTCTCTTTGCGTGATGACCGGTGGCTTGGGTCCTACTCAAGATGATCTTACTTTAGATGTAATCGCTCAAGTCGCTGGTGTCCAAGCACCCATGATTGAAGCGACATGGCAAGAAATCTTATCTAGATTTCCTCAACTTATTCGGGCAGAACATTCTAATCGTCGGCAAGCTCGCTGTCCTGAAGGTGCTGAACAACTTCAAAATGGCTTGGGTACAGCACCAATTATTAAAATGAAGATCAAAGAATGTACCTTGTTTGCTTTACCAGGCGTTCCTAAAGAGTTCAAATGGGCCATGAATACCTATGTTAAAACATGGCTCAAAGAATCCCACAGTCCTCAAAAAAAGTTTCACCATCGTGTACTGAGAGTTGCTCAAATCGGAGAATCTCTGATTTCGGAAAAGATTGATGCTTTAAACTTAAGTCCATCTGTTCATGTTGCCTATCAATCTTTAGGCGGAGAGCATCGAGTTAAACTGAAAAGTACAGATTTGCATACGCTTGAAGATGCTTTACCTAAAATTAAGCGGGTAGCGGGCATGCATTATCTCAATGACCAAGATCTTTCTCTTAATGAGCAGTTGATTAAAACAGCAAAGGAAGCTCAACTGCGCTTTGGCTTTGCCGAAAGCTGTACCGGTGGCGCTCTCAGCGCATCAATCACTCAAGTATCAGGGGCTTCGGCAGTTTTTTGGGGCAGTATTATTTCCTACTCAAACGACGTAAAACAAAAGCAACTGAAGGTACCCGAAGCTGTCTTGATGCAGCATGGGGCCGTAAGTGAGGAGTGTGCTAAATATATGGCGCTTGGTGCAAGAGACGCACTAGAAGTTGATTGGGCAGTCTCAGTCACAGGCATTGCAGGACCCGGCGGTGGAACTGTAGAAAAGCCGGTAGGTACAGTTTGCTTTGCTTGGGCTTCAGCAACACAACTGATTGTAAAGCGAAAACTGTTTTTGGGTGATCGAGCAGATATTCAAGCTAAAGCTCTTGCATTTGCTCAGTTTCATCTTTTAAAGCTCTTAGAAGCTTAAAACGGGAGAGCATAATGAAAAAAACTCAGGCTTCGCCACTTATTTCACCTGGATGGTCACATTATATTGTGACTACACCATTAAGCCCACGGGCCCATGTCTCGATTTCTAAGCAAGTCAGAGAGTTTAGCGAACAAGACGCTGCCTTTTCTCCTTTGGGCTCAAGTGCTTTAAATATAGCCGTATTAGATCTAGGTATTTTACCCGAAAGTCTCGAGCCCTTATTATGCCAAGCACTATTTCAAGGTGTGAAGAATCATGCTTCTATGCGTTTGCAAGCTTCACAATTTCAAGTCGCGCAACCCGAGCAAAAGAAAAGTGCCTACCTATGGCTTGAGTTTAAAGACCGTGTGGGAGCATTTTCAATGTTGGCCACTGATCTAAAACAAAAACTAGCTCAGTTAGTGCCTACAGCACTCACCCCAAGTCCTTTTGGACAGAGTCAAAAAAATAAATTATCTAAAGAAAAATGTTACTTGCTCTGTGGGCAAATTTCTTCATATAAGTCAGATGGATATGATCAAAGGTTCAGTGTTTCATCTTGGGTGAATGATCTACATTTACAAAAACGGCCGTCACATTTTATTCCCATAAAAGGTTATCAAAGTGTATGGAGTTATTCACTCCCACTTGAAACCCCAGAACTTGTTGACGAAGACATTGACATTGCAGAAAGAGATGCAGATTTATTTCACAACTCTAAAACTAAGAAAATTCGTTTATCTTATCCTTTAGAGGGAAAAGATTTGAGTATTTTTAATCAATTAGAGGCACGGATTAAAGAAAGCCAAGCGCATCAAGTTAGCCCTTTACAAAATCATCATTCTAAATCTAAATCACGACATAAACGCCGTAAAAAATCATCTTAACCTTTAGCTCTTTAGGAGAATATAATGAGCAAAAAGTCAGACAATAACCAAAGTAACAAAGAGAAGGCGATTGCCAGCGCTCTGAATGCCATTCAAAAACAATTTGGCGCTGGATCAATCATGCGCTTGGGCTCTGATGAAAACCTACATGGTGATGTACCTGTCATTCCATCCGGCAGCATCGGTCTTGATATTGCTCTAGGGGTCGGAGGTTATCCTCGTGGCCGTATTATTGAAATCTATGGCCCTGAAAGTTCAGGTAAAACCACACTGACCTTGCATGCGATTGCTGAAGCTCAAAAACTAGGTGGAATCGCTGCCTTTATTGATGCTGAACATGCTTTGGATGTGGACTATGCTCGTAAGCTGGGTGTAAATACGGAAGACTTACTGATTTCTCAGCCTAATAATGGTGAAGAAGCACTTGAAATCGCTGAAACTTTGGTTCGTTCTGGTGCGATTGATCTACTTGTCATTGACTCGGTAGCGGCGCTCACACCTAAGAATGAAATTGACGGCAATATGGGCGATAGCCACGTCGGCCTACAAGCTCGTTTAATGAGCCAAGCTTTACGTAAGATGACGAGTCATATCAATCAAAGTAAAACGACAGTCTTCTTCATCAACCAAATCCGCATGAAGATTGGGGTCATGTTTGGTAACCCCGAGACAACAACCGGTGGTAATGCACTTAAGTTCTATGCTTCACAGCGCATTGATATCCGTCGTATTGGCGCGATCAAGTCTGGTGATGTGGTACAAGGGAATCGTACTCGTGCCAAGGTTGTTAAGAACAAGGTTGCTCCTCCATTCCGTGAGTCTGAGTTTGAAATCATGTACGGTGCAGGCGTAAATAAAGCGGGTGAAATTCTTGATATCGCTGTTTCCTTAGGCCTAGTTGACAAGAGTGGTGCCTGGTACTCTTACCAAGGAGATCGTATGGGACAAGGTCGTGAAAATGCCAAGAACTATTTGGTTGAAAATATGGAAGTTTTCCTCACCCTTGAGCAAGCGATTTTAGAAGCCAATGGGATTAATCGAATCCTAGCGAATGAAGCAAACGAAAGCTAAATACTTTTTGCATAAGTCGCTCAGTATCAGATCGCTCAGCATCAGATTACTCAGCGTCTGCTTGCTCAGCGTTTGCTTAAGTCACTATGTGACTATAAATAGGTCTTAGGCAATAAGTGATCTCATCTCTTATCGCCTAAGATTGTGATGAAAACCGACTTGGCCTCCAAGATTAGCCAGTAGAGAAGTAGCAATAGCAATGGCAAAGCAAAGTTCAATTCCAGAACTAGATAGTGCATGGTCAATCTTTCAAAGAGAAGATCAACATATACAGGCAGATCGCTATGTATTATTACTCAGAAAGCTTGAGCGCCGAGCTCCACTCTTTCATCTTGAGCCTCATTTGGTGAGTCTAGCAGCCGAGTTAGCTTGCTTTGACCAAAGTTTAAATGATGAGGGTCAGGCAGCTTTAACCTTGTTAACCTTGAGTACACTGGTTGATATCACAAGAGGCAGCACACGAACGCCCTGTGATGGACCCCAAGCCTTTGCTCATCTTAAAGCATTATATCAGGCCTTAGCACCTGATGAATATATGCCTTTACTCAATATTACTCGTCGCTTTCTTGATGAAAATCTTGCGCAAGAGCTTATTGGGCTATCCATTGATGACTATACTCCATTAATTCGATCGAATGGCTATTTATATCATCAGCGCTTACTAGCCATAGAGAGTCGTTTAGCGGATTGCGTAAATGAACGAATTAACCAAGAACTATATTATGACCCATTAAAGATTGCGACAGCCCGTGCTGATGTTGAGTCACGTCCTGCAGTCATTTCTGTTGATTCAGCGCTTTCAGAAGCGGGAATTACCGAGATTCCTGTGCTGTTATCAGAAGAACAAGGCACCGCACTTGAGTTAGCGGCTTCTCGGTCGCTCTCTTTGATTTCTGGTGGACCAGGCACAGGAAAAACATCAATTGTTGTTGCTCTCTTAAGGGTTTTAATTCGCTTGGGTGTTCCTTTGGAACAAATTGAGTTAGCTGCTCCCACCGGTAAAGCGGCTTGGCGCATGGGTGAGAGTATTCGCAATAGTCTGAGTTTACTCAAAGATCCACAAGAGCATGACCTGCATTTAATTGACTCTTCGCCCACCCCAAAAACCATTCATCGCTTATTAGGCTTTTTGCCCAAAACCGGTTTATTTAGACGACATCGTAATGCACCAATTTCTGCAAAAGTGGTGATTATTGATGAAAGCTCCATGGTTGATATTTACATAATGGAGCGTTTATTAAATGCTTTGGATGCTAAAACCCAATTAATATTGCTTGGTGATGCCGATCAACTTCCATCGGTCTCATCCGGTGCTGTATTTAAAGACTTGCTAGAGATTCTTCCACAACATCGTATAAATCTAACACAAAGCTATCGTATGCGAGAAGATGATCCAAATGGTCGAGAAATCTTGCTCTTTGCCAAAAAGATTCGTACCGGAGATATTGATCATTCGAATGAAGCAAGTTTGAAACAAAGATCAAGTGCTGATGAATTAACTTGGAATGGTGTAGAATTTCTAGAGCAAGCACCCAGTGAACAATGGTTATTTTTAGATAGTTGGGCCAAAAATTATATTTTTGGAAATGAGCGTATTCAAGCTTTACGCAATCGCACTTGGCATTTTACTCAGGGAAAGTTAAGTACTGATGATACAATAGAAATTGCCGAATTATTTAAACATCAAAGTCAAGCCAAGATTCTTTGTATTACCCAAAACTTAGATACTGGGGTCAATAAGATTAATGAGCGTTTTCACAGACGCTTTGCCCGCTTTGTCCAAAAAGATGCTGATTTTTTAGTGGGAGAGCCGGTAATTATGCTTCATAATGACTATGATCGAATGTTATTTAATGGTGACCAAGGACTAGTATTATGGGGTCAGTGGGATGATGGACCTACTAGGCCATTGATTGTTTTTCCTTCGATGAATGGAGGCTTTAGAGCCTTTGAAATGGAAGCGCTCACCGGACGAATTGAGCTTTGCTTTGCCATGACTGTTCATAAGTCTCAAGGCTCAGAGTTTGAGTGTATCTCTTTATTATTGCCCGATCGTCCTCTACCACTCTTAAGCAGAGAGCTCATTTATACAGCGGTCACTCGTTCTAAAAAGTCAGTGGTCATCGTAGGGTCAAGTGATCTACTCACCGCTGAAGTCTTAAAGCATTATCCACGTACCTCGGGCTTTGCCGAGAAGGTAAATATTTAAAGTAACTAAGATATTTACAACTGATTTTTATAGGCATAATTTTATAGACTTTTTAATTTTTATTTTATAAAAGCCTGTTTCCTTGAATTATTTCTGAATTTAACTGACCCGTAAATCCTAGATGTTCAATAGGGTTTAATTCACTTATAGATCAAGGAAGGATGGTTGTTCGTTTAGGAACTCTACTTAAGCTAACAGCCCAGAGAAATTACTTAACGAGAGAAATGATCTAACGAGAGAAATGATCTCATAAACTTAATTGTGTACATGTCAGTACCCTTGATTAAAGTTGAGGTTCGCTATGAGCGAGTCTTTAGAAGCCTTAGAGGGCTTAGTTTCTGGCTTAATCACCAGAGCCTATGGTGAATCCTATTCGCTTTTTAGCAATGATGAGCTTAAGGGCTTGTATGCATATTTACGCCAACTCAAAACAGAAGACCTTTTAAGACCTGCCAAAATTGGCTCAGGCCATGAAGAACAGATTCTAAAGCAAGTACGTAATGATCAAATCTATTGGCTTGATCAACAGAGTGACCAGCCATTTATTCGTTTATTTTTTGATAAAATGAACAAGCTTTCTGAGTATATCACCAAAACCTGCTTTTTAAGTTTAAACCACTTAGAGTTTCATTTTGCCCACTATGCACCAGGCCATTACTACCTTAGACATCTTGATAGTTTTAGGGGCGGGCTGTCTCGTAAACTATCAGTCATTCTTTATCTTAACCCCGATTGGCAAAAAGATGATGGCGGAGAACTGAAAGTTTATCTTAAGGGTAGAGAGGCATTGATTAATCCCTGTTGGGGCAAGCTAGTGATTTTCAAAAGCGATGAACTAGAACATGAAGTATTGCCCACAAATATACATCGTTTCAGCATATGTGGTTGGCTACGATATGATGAAGTCGGGCAAATTGGCGCTTTTCCTAAAGCGTTTTTTTAATGTGATCTGATCAAGGCTAGCAAGTTTAACGAACCAAAGCGAATGAACTTGAGGCTCAATACAGATTAGCTCAAACTTATTCCCCAATCACTAAAGAAAAGTTAAATTATAAAGGCTACTTAAAGCGAGTTTAAATAGCTAAGTAAAAGCTCTATCCCTTCGCTATGCTTAAGTGTGGTCCCAATAAAGGGCATTTCACCGGATTGGATATTTCGCTTTAGGGCTTTAAGGTTATCGGAAATCCCCGTGTTTACAAAAGGCACTTCATAATGAAGATTTAAATCCTTTTGTGCCGGCCGTGACCATGCTTGTGGATTATGGCAATGAGCACAGTTGATATCTAAATATGAACGAGCTCTTTGGGTGAGAGAAAGGGAGTCATCTTTGTAGTTCACCATGGGTGTGGAACTGCTCAAGTCGGCGGGCAGCAAGTCTTGATCAGCCATGTATTCAAGCTGATTAACCGTAGTACCAGTACGCTCTACATTACGATCAAGGTTTTTAAGCGTTGGCCCAATATAAACACTTTGTTCACCATACTGATGACAGGTCACACAAGCGACTTCACTAGGGATTTGGTGCTTGGTTTGACGTTGATTTTGTGAATGATCAATAAATGAGATCGGTACTTCTGCACCTTCTAAAATTAGGTGAGCATCGCTTTGTTCTTCATTCCATTGGTAGGTCGCTACATTCCACTGTCCTTCACGCTTGATCAGTAAGCGGGTTTCAACGATTTTTCGTCCTTGTGATGAATCACTTAAGTCGGCGTCAAAATAAAAGGTTTTGGCAAGAAGAGTGCCATTCGGATAAATGATTC
The DNA here is from genome assembly GCA_937146725.1 of uncultured Myxococcales bacterium. GTDB lineage: Bacteria > Myxococcota_A > Bradymonadia > UBA7976 > VGTA01 > CAKZRU01. Next base: position 11,772 of record CAKZRU010000109.1, on the reverse strand, counting down.
GATCTTCTTGAATACTTGCTTTAGCACCTTCTGGTAGGCGAATTAAACGCTGTTTGCCTGCATAATCAGTAAATAGCTCTGAGTTTAACTCATAAAGGTAAACATCAGTCTGTGGAGTGAGCTCGTCTAATGGCTCTGTAAACAATTGATATTCTTTGATTGATTCGGCAAAAACTTCGTCTCTAGGAATTACAAAATCAAAGTCTAAAGCATCACCTTCGTAATCATTACACCCCACAGAGAACACAAGTAAAAACATAAAATAAATTATACGCTTAGCTGTCAAATGCACCATCTTACTCATATACATCACCATACGTGGCCTTCTTAATTTCGAATAGATACATTATGGTGAAGCCAACATAAGATCACAAAGACATTTATGTATACTACTTATTTAATTATGAATAGATGCTCATATTGCTTGTAAATAATTATTATCGTTATAAAAAGTCATTGTAACCCACCAGCAAAAGGGGACTTATGAAAGATTTAGATTGGAGATGGCTTCGTAGCTTTGTTGCAGTAGCTGATCATGCAAAGATGCAAGATGCTTCAGATATGCTTGGGATTAGCCAACCAACGGTTTCTAGGCATATTAAGCATCTTGAAGAACAGCTTAACCTGACGCTTTTTGATCGTAATGGCACGAGCTTAGTTCTTTCAGAAAAGGGACAAGCACTTTATGAACATGCCAAGCTTGTACAGACATCGGTCCTGAATTTTGAGCGACAAGCGATGAGTGAGTCCAATGAAGAGTCGGGTATTGTCAAAGTGATGATGCATTGTATGCTTGGGTATCACTTTGCCCCCAAATGGCTTAATGACTTACACGCTTGCTTTCCTCAAGTCTCAATCGATTTAAATATAGATGACCGTACGAGTTTGCTTTTAAGAGAAGCAGAGATTTCTGTCCATACGGAAAAGCCAAGTCAATTAGATTTAATCAGCCAAAAAGTGGGGCGTTTTACACTTGGAGTTTATGCATCTGAATCATATTTAGCACAGCATGATATTGGTTCTTTTGCAGACCTACTGACCCATAAGCTGATTGGTTTTGATCAAATTACAGCAATCATTGATGAAGCGAGTGGGATAGGTTTAAGCCTAACCAAGGAAAACTTTGTGGTAAGAAGTGATCTTTGGGCACTGCACCCTATATTAATTCAACAAAGCTTAGGTTTAGGCATCATTCCAATAAGAATTGGCGAAACTTTAGGGCTCACCAGAGTCTATCCTGAGTTTAGCCTAGTTGGAGATGAAATCTATTTAAGCGCTCATCCTGATTTAAAGCGTAATCCACGAATACGAATCGTTTGGGATCATCTTTTTAAGTCGCTTTGTGCTTGGTTTTCATAGTTTGGTCAAGATCATCAAAGTCATTTATGATGGTTAAATACTATCGTTTTTCATTTTGTTTTTGCTACGATTCATATGCTTATCTTAAATAAAGAGGGTCAAAATCGTAACACACATAATGACAAATAGGCAGTTACAGATAGCGCTGGCTTGAGAAATGAAAGTCTTTACTGATTACAAGATGAAGGTAAGTCCTGTGGATATCATGAAAAGTTTACTAGCTCTGATCTTACTTATCATTGTGCCTTTACACCCGAGCTCGGCACAAAAACTAGATGATTTAAAGCCAAAAACACCAATAACAACTCAAGCAGAAGATTCAGAACAACTGAATTGGGCTGTCAGTTTTGGCACCACTCAGTTGTTTGAGAATTGGTTCGGGGAATCAAATCTTAATCTTCCCGTATCCTCAGCGACTTTGATGCTGGCTCGGCATATTCATAAACGCATAAAAACATGGGTTATTTTTAATTTACCCCTAGTTCCCTCTCAAAGAATTAACCAGCAGGGCCAAGCAAGCTTTTCGCCCAACCCTCCTGTGGTTTTGTTAGGCGCAAGTGTAGTGTTTATGGATCTTAAGCTCAAACGAGAAAAAAGACTAGAAGGTGAGTTCGGTATTTATGGTGGCAAGGTGCTTGAAAACCAAGGTTTATACTTTCCCTTAGCTGCCGGTCGTTTGGCCTTGGTCAAAAAAGATGATGTGGCCATTTATTTGGGTTTATCAGCTTCGATCAGAGTAGATACTTTGGGTTTAATTTATGGGGTTGAGCATCGATTCTAAATAACTTAAGCATACTTTGAACGACTTGACTCAATAGGTATGTAAATATATTAACTTCCCTCCAAAAAATACACGCATCTACAAGAGGTCTATATCTTGCTCAGAAATCATTCAGTCTGATACTAAAAATTCAGATCACTATTTTGATAAAGCTATTTATTTTTTTAAGTAATTCGTAAACAATAACCAAATTATATCATAAATATAGAGGTTTTTATGCTTTGGTTATTACTTGGGAAATTACCCATTATTTTATCAAACCTATGGTTAACTTGGTTTACTGCTAAACGTACCGGATGGTTTATCGCCTCAATGGCGACCTTGATGATGTGGAGTACATTGGCGCTTGGAATCTTTATTCTGCCAAGTATCATCGGTGCTTTTTTGATTGCCATAATAGCGCACACCTTGACTCTGCGATTTTATATACCCAAGCAAAGCACAATCCCTAGACATAGTGCTGGTGCTTTGGCGATTGCCTTTGGCTTGATCTTGGTTGTGGGGCGTGTTGGGTGTTGGCTTAGTGCCTGTTGCTATGGAACACTGTTTGATGGTTGGTGGGCTACCCATTATGAAGCAGGCAGTCGTGCTCATCTCCATTTTCAAGAGCTAAATCTAATCAGCTCGGCTCAAGAGGCGATTTCGCTGCATCCGGTGCAGCTTTATGAAAGTATGGGTGTATTACTCTGCTTGGGGTTAGGGATTTATCTGTTTGCAAAGCGCAATTTTTCAGAGATTCAGGCGAGTCTTAGCTTTGCTGGTGCTTATCTACTGCTTCGAGCGTTGATTGATCCACTAAGAGCCGAAGTGAATACTCTTTCTAGCGTCGAATATAGTTCAATTATGGGGCTAGAACTGAGTTTGTTTCAGTGGGGATGCTTAGCGATTGCCTTATTGTTAACAACCTATATTTACCTTCAGCGTCACTACACTAAAAGTCATCAAGACTGTATGTCGCAAACCACAGCTACAATCAAAGAACCTACCTTTGCCCTAGATCAGCCTAAGCTTTTGTATCACACTTGGGTTGCTTGGGTATATTCATGGATTTTACTGTGGTTTAGTGCTGAATATGGCACACCTTTTAGCCACTTGCTGACTTTGATGAGCGCTTGGGGCTTGGCGACCTTGTTTTTGCTGGTTTTTTATGCGGTCACAAAAAGCAACCTTGCTACATTCACTAAACTATTCACTAAACAGCCTTTTGCTTTTGACTTTAAAGGTCAGATACTAGCTTTTAGTATGCTTTTTACTCTTATTTTTGGTCTTGCTAGTCAAAATGTAAGTCAAGTATTAAGCTTTGCTTATCCTGATTTAGAAACAGCGTCTTGGGGCGGTGATTCACTTTTGGACAGCAGTGATTTGGAGCAAGCTTGGGTGTATGTTCTTGATCCATTCAGTAAAAAACGAGTTCGCTTAGGTCATTGGGGGGAGCTCAAGGATAGTGCTCGTTTGATCGATCCAATGCTCAAGGTGACAGAAAAGCATGCGCTTGGTTTCGACCGACAAAAAGATAAGGAATCTTTTAAAGAGTTTCTTAAAAAGCGTAAGTCAAAAACTTTGGCACTCGATCCAGCTCGTTCTAGACTAAGACTTCGTGTTTCGGGTGGAGATTTTCAGCTGACTCGAAGCAGCGTTTGTGGAGGACGTAGCATATATCATTTACAGCCTGTCGGTGGTGCGATTGAGTATTCTGTTTTTCAAAATGAAAGGGTTGATACAGCACTGTCGCTTTCAGTTTTCAGACTCGCTCCCACATCAACAATCGATATTGATGACGAATATTATGCTACAAACCCTGACCTAGAAACTGAGACAGGTTTACAAGCTAGATATTTAGCTTCGGCAAGACTCAAAGTGGACGCTAGACTTTTTAGAACCGGCTATCTATCAGCCGGCGTTGGTGTCACCAAGGATGGAAACGATGCCTTACCAATCCTTCATTTGGGCTTTGGTAGCAATACATTGACGACAAACAGTGGTAGAAGCTACATATTTGAACTTGGTATGGGCTCCGGATTTGAAGACTTAAATAGTGAAGAATTGATTGGGTTTTATGGAGGATTTAAATTACGTAATCGTCTAGACAAAGATAAAGACTTAATTCTAAACTTGACTAAACCTATGCTTTTAACCGGAGATGCTATATTTATAGGAACAGGCCTCCGCTTTCAAAAGGTTGAGTTTGTTCTCAAAACTATTGTAGGCGGACCACGGGAGGTCATGCCGGCCTATGGTTCTTTGCAATTTGGATTTTAAATCATTGATGTCAAATGATGATTCTTAATCAACCTTTAAGTTGCTTCATATAAGTTTGGTATGCTGTCATCACCACCATACCGGCACTCATCGATACGTTTAAAGAATTGGCCATACCTAGGGTGGGCAGTTCAATGATAAGATCAGCAAGCTCAAGAATCTCAGCCGATACACCCGATAACTCACCGCCAAGAACTAGGCATAAAGGGGTGTTAAACTGAGCCTCTAACATCGAGACACTCCCCTCGCATTGTTCAACAATCGCAACTTGATATCCTTGCTCAGAATAGGCTTGAATGACTGCTGTGATGTCTTCACCCACAGTAAAAGGCACCCATTTATGAGTGCCACGCGCTGACTTTAAAAACCGCTTATGCCAAGGCTTTACTGATGCACCACAAAAGTGAAGTTTTTCTAGCATAAAAGCATCAGCAAGTCTAAAAATAGCGCCTTGGTTATAATTGCCAAAAACGCCATCAAACACCAAAACAATGGGAGTACGTGGTAAGTCTAAAAAGCTTTCTCGGTCATGTTTGCGTGCTCTCAAGGCTTCCCGATCAAGTCGAGTGGGAGCGTTTGAGAGATCTTTGGGCAGATCATCCATTGTTTTATACTCATTTTGTGGTGTTTTGGGGCGTAAAACCTACATAAACTTTTGTTTGGTATAATAAAGCTTGCTCTTGATATCAAGCAAGCATTGGCCGATTTGAGCTAAATCACTTCACCATCCTCACGCTCGATGACCACAATACTTGGCCGAGGCGGAATATCTGACCTAAAATCCGGCCAACGAGTGCTTGGGTTATGCCAAGTCGAGCCCTCGGCGGGATGCTGAATGGAGACAAATAGGCTTCGTCCATCGGGCGTAAAGCAGGGTCCACAGGGTTCGGCACCGTTGGGGACTGTGCAAAAACGCTGGGCCTGTCCTCTTTCTGGCCCCTCATCAGGACAAATCCATAAACCATTGCCAAAGCTGTCTTTAGAGCTTGAATGTGCATCAGCCGTCACCCAAAGTCGCCCATGTAGATCAAAGGCACCATTATCAGGGTTCTTAATCCATCCATTGCCTTTTTGAGTACCACCCTGTGACTTTGGCCCTCCTAAAATCAAAGGCGTCCAAGTCATTTTTTGCTGGGCATGATCATCCATGTTGGGACTCAGTTCTAAAATATGCCCATATAGATTGGGGACTCGCTCACAGCCGGGAGAGGCTTGGGTACGACTCTTGTTTTGAGTGAGCATCACATAGACCTTGCCGGTCTTTGGACTGATTTCTACATCTTCCGGACGATCAAGTGGCGTAGCGCCGACAATGCGCGCAGCGCGTCGGGCATGAATCAAAACCTCTGCTTGATCATTAAAGCCATGTTCTGGGCTTAAACCATGTTGGCCAAATACTAAATCTTGCCAAATTAGAGTGCCGTCTTCTTCAAAACGGGCCACCGATAAAATCCCTTGATCAAGCAGGTTCTGATTGTGCTCTTTTTGCTTTGGCAGATATTTTTCTTTGCTGACAAAACGATACAAAAACTCGCCCTCTTGATCATCTCCCGAATAAATGACCACTCGTCCATCTTTGCTAAGAGTACAGCTGGCACACTCGTGCTTGAAACGCCCCAAAGCAGTTCGCTTAATAGGCACAGAATTAGGGTCTGTCGGGTCAAGCTCTACAATCCATCCAAAGCGATTGGGCTCGTGAGGCTCTTGATTGATATTAAAACGCGAATCTACTTTGTGCCAAGGATGCCGAGTTTTTAGATGCCCAATACCCATTAAGCGGTGGTCATCAGCATATTGGCCTTCTAAACGCCCGTAAAAGCCTTGATTGATATTTTCTTCGGCAATTAAAGTAGTGCCCCACGGTGTTATACCACCGGCACAATTTGAAAAAGTGCCTATAACCCAAGTACCACTAGGATCTGCACTGGTTTTCATCAGGGGATGACCCGCGGCCGGACCGCTGAGTTTCATTTTTGGACCCAAAGCCGATAATCGTCGGTTGTAGCGACTGCCCCAAACGACTTCCCACATACCCTCAACCCGGCGTATTTCTAAAACGGTATGGCCCACCGCCGCCATATCCACCTTGATTTGCTCATCGCTTAATAGTGGATCTGAGTCCTTTTTAGCTTGAGGGGTCATCAAGCTTGGATTGGTATATTCATGATTGATACTCAGTAAACCTGAATTAGCTCGACCGTTTGCATCGCTTGTCAGCGGGTGGAAAGCCAAATAATCATTATTGTAGCCCAAGGCGCCTAGTTGCTCTTGAGCAGAAGAAATAGGAAAGCATAAACTTTGTCCATCACTTAAGCGGTCACCCCATGAAATGAGCTTGGTGGCCTTAAATCCTTTGGGAATAAGTAAATGCTCATTTGATTGCTGAGGCAAGGGCCGGAGAAAGGGCTGATAAGTAAATCCTAGCGCTCCCAAAGCGCCCATAAAGCGTCGCCTTTGGATTTTTTTGGCCATCAATTCTCTTAAATGAGGTAAGCTTTTCATGAGGATCTCCTGTTGATTAAACTCTTTAAGCTTTTTAAACTTTTTATATTGATCAAAGGGCTTATTGATCGGTTCGGGAAGCCAAATAAGCTTTCATCGCCTCACTCATCACAGCGACATAGCGGGTAGATTCTTGATCAAGCTCAAGGGCCTTTTCGTTTATGCCTTCACGAGTGATAAAAATAGCTGCTAACTTGAGTTGGTTTGCTAGGGCTAAACCACGCTCTGCGCCCAAAACATTTAAAGCGGTTGCCCAGGCATCAGCATACATACATTCAGGATGTAAAACACTGACGGAAGCAAGGGTGTGGGTAATCGGTTCACCGGTGCTTGGGTCAATGGTATGTGAACGAACTTTACCCTGTTGATCGATATAGCGGTTCCGATAGTCTCCCGAAGTGGCAATGCTTGTATTGTGTAGGTTGATCACTTGAAACTTACGACGACTTTCATTGGGTGCGGGACGGTCAATGCCTATACGCCAATCACCTTGGTTTGCATTTAAACCTTTAACGCGTATTTCTCCGCCCACTTCTACCAAATAACGCTCAACTTTTGCTTTTTCTAAGGCCTGAGCGACTTGATCCACCGCATACCCTTTGGCAATGGCTGATAGATCAAGATAGAGCTTAGGATTGAGTTTTGTGAGGTGATTTGTTTCCAGCGTCCATAGTTCATCTCCGCTTAACTCCTTGAGTTCGGCAATTTGTTCTGCGCTAGGGAGTTTACGCTCTTTATTTGGCCCAAAACCCCACGCATTGACCAAGGGGCCAACACTAATATCAAAGGCACCTTGACTTTGCTTGGTCACCTTTTTGGCGGCCATTAAAACTTGTTTTAGGGGGTCTGAAATCTTGATCGGCTCTGGTGAGCTATTTTGATTGATTTGACTCAGTTCAGAGCTATCTATGTAAGTCGACATTCGCTCATTCACCGCCTCCAAAGCGTCAGTAATTAGTTCTAGCTTAGGTTCAGTCGGTGCGATTGCTTTCACTGTAAAGGTCGTGCCCATAATTTGGCCTTCAAAGACCCAAGTGGGTATTTTTTCTTGAGCTCGCTGTAGTTGAGCGATAAAAAGTGCGCCTACTAAAACTAAGGGTAGGACTAGGTTTTTGAAGCTTGGGATTTCACGCATGGGAGTGTCCTTGATTTAAAAAGAATGATCGAAGATAAAGTGTTTTAGCTATGAGTAGGAGTCATAAACAAAACTTAAGGCTTCATAAACATATTTTGTCAGCCCTTTTTGTGATCGAGCCCGTTAAGTCTAAATGGGAGTCTAAATGGGAGTCTAAATGGGCTTAGTTTTCTTAACGAGAACTAGACAATAGTTTGCCATTGACTCGGCCAATAAGGCTTCCTAACTGTTCTTGGGCCTCCATTGAGCCATGGCTAAAGGCGATATATGCGAGATGAGGATATAGTTCAAAGCGACTTGGATCCACGATATGCCAAGCTTGATCAATGCGTACTTGGGCCCAAGCATGATATGCCCATACATCATCTTTGACATGCACTAGCCCAAAAAGCATTTCAGCTTGCATGCCCATGCTTTTAAGTAGCTCAACAAAAAGCCAGCTTAATTCATTACAATCCCCTGACTTTCGCTCAATAATCTTAGCCAACGATGATGAGCCTCTACTGATTTCATAGGTCATATTTGACTGCATCCAAGTGAGCACCGTGCTGAGTATGCGATCTGTGGGTAACTTTAGTGTGCTCTGTGGTGTACTCTGTGATGTGTTACCCACTTGATCATAGCTATGCTTGCCGAGCATTTGCATGATCTCGTTACAAATATGATCTAATTGAGCTTTATTTTTACCAAGAGTTGATAAAGTGAGAATACTTGTTTTTTGCAGTTGTCTTTGGCGATCGACAGCTTTTTGAGCCTTAAGCAATACATTATATCTATATCCAATATGATCGGGATTCGCTTTAACCTGTTGCTGATCTATGTTCAGCGGCGGAAATGGACTGTTGAGATCGATTGAAAGCCAGCTTTGGCCATGCAGATTCTGAGTTAATCTACTTGTCCCTTTAATCCTTACCTTTCTCATTTCTTGCAGACTACGACGGTCGCTTACACTGTGTGTTTTACTTTTTTGAGTTTGCTTGATGACTACTCCCCAAGTTGTTTGTCTAATCGTCCATAAATCTTCTGCTTGCGCATGTTCTTGCAACTTAAGCAAAGTCTGCATGTGACTTGTTAGGGTATACTTCGTTTTAGTCTGTAAGCGCTGTTTAATCCATTCTTGCTGTTGTACTTGTATCTTGTGGAGATGGACAGCACTCTGACTTGATCTTTGATTAAGTGTTCCAAGTGTTTGACCGGTAAGCGGGCTGTATAGCTCAAACTGATGAAGCTCTTTCCTTATTTCACTTTTTAGCTCACTTTTTAGCTCACTTTTTAGCTCACTTGCACTCATAACCAAAAAAGGCCAAAGCTCGTCGGGTAAGGGGAAATCATCGGTGCATTGGACTTGGCTTTGAGATGAGGATATAAGACTTGGATATGAAAACTGATCCTTGGGCCCTGAGCGACACCATTGCTGATTACTAGCTTGCTTTTCGTCTTGATTACCTAAATAAATCATAACCTTACCCGACTTAAGGTATTCTTGAGGTGCTGACCAAAAGCCTGCCTTTTCTTGACTCAGCTCGCGCCAGCTCAGTTTGTAACCTTGATGCATCATCTTTAGAAACTTGCTTGGGTTCTGCTTTGACTCTTGCTTTGACTCTTGCTGTGACTCTTGCTGTGCGTTGGGGCCGGAATCAGCGTTAATATTCAAAGGAGTTAAGATGATTTCACGTTGGATATTAAGGTTAGAAAAGCCCTCATCAATTTCGATAAAAAACCGATAAATAAGTCTGTCAGCGGCCGGTATAAACTCGATGAGAGCAACGCGTGCTAAGGTTGATGAAGAACTTTTACTGTCTCTTTTGCTGGCTTGAGGTAGACGATACATAAGTTCATAGAGTTGAGTATCGGTCTCCCATGCTGGCCATAGTTTTTTGGGGGTCCAAGTTAGGCTTTTAGCCCCATTTGAAAGCAATTGAAAGAGCTGAAATTGGTAAGCACTTAAGCATACAGTAAAAACAAGTAGTGCAAGCTTGAGCTTAGCTGTTTGGGCTTGAGTTAAGCTTTTTGCCATCGACTTTGTCCTCGAGTTCTTACCTCGAGCATACCTTGCCAATCTTCACAGAAAATCAGTTGCGCAATCAAGTCTTCTAGTGAGCGCTCGCTTAGCGGAGAAGTCTGCTGACTTGCTCGCTGATTCGCTCGTTGACTTACTGAATACCGTTCAGCATCCATTGAAAAACTAGGTGGCGGTTCTACACAAATCACATCAGCGTATGCGTCTGGCGCAATCAAACCAAGCTTTGGCTTATTTAGGGCTAAAGCACCACCACGAGTGGCATACCATAATAGTTCTTCAGGGCTGGTTGGGCTGTCGGAAATACGACTTGCATCATAGGCTCGCGCACAGGCTTTACGCATAGAGAAGCTTCGGCCGGCGCCCACATCAGAACCAAGACCCATTTTGACTTGATTGGCTTTGATTTTAGCCAAGGACATTTGTCCGCTGCCCAAAAAGAAGTTGCTGTCCGGACAGTGCGCAATGGCGGCCTTGGCGTTGGCAATGCGAGCCCACTCGTCATCGCTTAACCAAATCCCGTGGGCAAACAAGCTTCTTTCATGTAATAAACCAAGATCTTCATACACGGCTAAGTAGTCTTTGGCCTCGGGAAAAGCTTCGGCAGTGGCCACTAATTCAGCTCGATTTTCGGAAATATGCGTTTGCATCATCAGCTGATATTTTTGGGATAGCTCACCGGCGCCTTTAAGTAATTTGGGCGTACAGCTCAAGCCAAAGCGAGGTGTGATACAAAAGTTTAGTCGGCCTTGATCATGTCCATGCCAAGTTTCGATCAGCTCCTCACATCCTGCTAAAGCCAAATCACTTGGGCATAATACATCATCGGGAGCCCCTCTATCCATCAAGGTTAAGCCCAATTCACCATTGAGCCCTCGACGTGCAAACTCACTAAATAAGATTTGGGTGGCTTGTACATGACTGCTAGAAAAAACAGCCGCACAGGTGGTACCATTTTGCAAAAGCTGATCACAAAAGCGGCTGGCTACATAAGACGCATATTTGCTTTGGCTAAACTTAGCTTCTTCGGGAAACACTGATGTTTCGAGCCAATCTAGTAAGGGGCCCGAAGCCGAACCAATTATCGCAGTTTGTGGATAGTGCACATGAGTATCAATAAAACCGGGCAGCCATACGCCTTGTGGATTAGATATGTTGGGCAAGCTCATCGAAGGAAATCTTTTTGACCAATCTTTCGCCTCGATTAATTCGCTGATGATCCCCTGTTCATCAAAAACCAAGATCGCATCTTCATAACTTGTCCAAGTCGCCTTTGTCGGATGAGGGCAAAGCCAGGCCCCACGAATTAAACGACTTGTATCAAGTTCAGATGCTTGAACCTTAAAAGTGGACTGATCATTAGCTGTATAGGTCATAACTGCCCCCCGAATCCAAGTAAAATACCTTGCAAAGTGCTGTTGATAAACACGAGAAACTAGCACAAAATCAATGCTTAATAAATGAAAAGACCAACTTGAGCCAAGAAAGGTTCTCACTCATTTAACACAGCGATTTCCGGTTTGCTGATTGAGTTTGTGAGTTATTCCGAGCATATCTTTAATTTAAGGCAAAAAAAAACCGAGACTACTTTGAAGTAGCTCGGTTTTAATATGTTTCCGACTTTTCCTGGGACAGGGAGTCTTCCCGCAGTAGTACCGGTCGCGGGCCTCTAGTAGGGCCCTGCGCGGTCTTGCTGACTTAGAGTGGCTAAGTAGC
>CAKZRU010000108.1 GCA_937146725.1 uncultured Myxococcales bacterium | reverse complement strand
AAAGTAAACTGATTCATACCCCGGGCAACGATACAGTTCAGGCGCTCATGTACTTTGCTGGAGGTGCAAAATCTGCTGAAGGCGCGTACTTAAATCGCATGAAAGAGAGCGCTTGGTTCTTTTATGATGAAAGTGGAAAAGTGCTCTCAGTGCAGATGTATCATAAAAACATTTTGCATGGTCAATCTGTTTTCTTTTACCCAAATGGTACTGCAAGTAGAAAAACACGCTACATTGACGGCATAGAAGATGGTACCCTTCAAGAGTACTACAGCGCTGGTCAGTTGAAACGGGAACATTTGCTAGTGAATGGTCTGCCTCATGGTGGAATAACCGTTTATCATATGAATGGAAAGCCAAGCATCAAGGGAACCTATGAAAATGGCGTACGTCAAGGAGAATGGAAGTATTTTCTTGAGGATGGTAGATTGAGACAAGAAGTCACTTACCAAGATGGAAAAGAGACATCAAATAACATATTGATTAAAGAAAAAGATGAAGAACGGGGACAGGTTTTACGAGCCGGTTTGGCTAAAACCCAAAAAGGCTTTTTACGAAAGATTATGGGGATCTTTAAGAAAGCCAAGGAGATTGATGAAGAACTCATTGAAGACCTTGAAGATGCTTTATTCACGGCTGATATCGGGATTAAAACCAGCCAAAAGCTTTTAAGTACGATTCAGGATCACCTTGATCACAAAGCGCTAAAAGATGCATCTGAAGTATGGTCAACCCTTAAAAACGAGATTGTAACGATCCTTAATGCTGATAGTCCGGCTTTGGATTTAGAAAGAGCCCAGCCATTTGTCATTATGGTGGTTGGCGTGAATGGAGCAGGAAAAACAACGAGTATTGGTAAGCTTGCGCATCGTTATACCCAAGCGGGAAAAAAAGTTTTATTAGCGGCGGGTGATACTTTTAGAGCGGCTGCCGTTGAGCAGCTTAGGGAATGGGGTGATCGAGCCAATGTTGAAGTGGTGAGCGGCAAGGAAGGTCAAGATCCTTCGAGTGTTATTTTCGATGCATGTAAGCGTGCACAGGACGAACAATATGATATTATTATTGCTGACACAGCGGGTCGTTTACAGGCTCGAACCGAACTGATGGACGAGCTAGCCAAAGTACACCGTGTGGTTGGTAAAGCTTTGCCTGGTGCACCTCATGAAGTATGGTTGGTGTTGGATGCAACAAATGGTCAAAATGCGATTAGTCAGGCTAAAACCTTTACTGATCGAGTCTCTGTAAGCGGGGTGATCTTAACTAAATTAGATGGCACGGCTAAGGGTGGAGTGATCATTGGTATCAAGGATGAGATGAAGCTTCCGGTTCGCTATATTGGTGTTGGTGAACGCGCGATTGATTTACAAGCCTTTGAAGCAAAAACTTTTACAGAGGCTTTATTTGAGGGTCTAGACGAAGACTAAGTGAGGCTCAGAGATTCATGGGAAGAAAATTTCAGCATGAAATCGACAGTCTTAGAAAGTCAGGTGCCTATAAAGAGGCATTAGATCTAGCTCGCTATGCACATTCTCAAATGTCTGAACACAGATTACTTAAGAGAAGTTATGCGTGGGCCATATATAGTTATCTTAAGCTTAAGTGCGCGCAGGTGAACGAACTTCTCAATCGGCATGAGCTATCAGCGATTACCTTGATAGAATCAAAGCATCCTCGAGTCATCGAAGTAAATCAGCTATGCCGTGAATACCGCATCAATAAGCTAAGCACTGCTGATTTATGTTTTAGTTTACTCTTGAGATTACTCTGTCGTTTTGAGCTTCCTCCCTTAGGCTTATATGGTTTATTGAAATGGAGTCGCTCTACAGGATTACGACCGGAAGATTATCAAGGTGAAATTAATGAGAAAACTGGTGAAAAACGAGAGCCGCTCTTATTGGTCATCGCTCATAAACTTGAAGCATTGGTTCAAGCCTGTGAGCACATCGATCAAGAACATCCGATCTTTAATAAGCTCCATTTAAAAGAAATGGTTGAGTTTGTGGCTCGTTTACACATTCATAGCTATGAAAGTAAGCTAGAAAGCACAGCACAGCAAAAGTTAAGATTACTATGGACAGCATGCTGGTTGTACCGACGAGCGGGTGTGTTTGATCAAGCATTAAATTATGGATTACTCTGCTTCAAGTCAGAGTATACTCCACCTAGTCTTTGGTGGGAATATGCCTTATGTCTAGCTCAGGATTCTCATAATAACGAAACGATTTACACCTTAGATCAAACTGCCCTATCCAAGGAGTTATCATCAGCTTTGGGCTGCGCTCTTTATGCAAGCCAGCAGGCTAGAGACAACGGAATTAATGAACTACACTTGGTTCATTTATATGCAAAGATCGCAGTTTGGGCTTATCATCTTGATTATTTGAATGAAGCAAGAATATTGTTGACTATAGCAATCACTTTGACAGAGCAAAATAAGCAAAAAGTACCTTTCAAGTGGGTTGCTACTCTTTCAGAATTAGGAGGACCGATAATGGGGTCTATTAATTTACCAGCAGACTTTATTCAGCAAGGAACTCGTGATGCACAGGCTTGGCTGAGCCATAAACTAGAATCATAAAATATAGAAATGATAAACTTATAAAAGTAATGATTGATCTCATCCGCAAAGTCATTGAGACTTGTTATGCTCTTCCGGCTATGCTAACAACAAACAAAGTAATCACACATCAAGCGAACTGTTATGACCATGATTGTTGATTTTTACCACCCCACTGACTTTTATGAGAGGTTGGGGCGATGCCTCTGAAAAAACTACTATTCTCGGTTCTTATCATGCTTTCAGTCTCACTGAATGCCTATGCCGAAGATGACTATGACTTTGATTTAGACGACAGCGGTACCGAAGAGTCTGGCAGCAACTCTAATACCGATGACGGTGATGATTTTAATTTTGACGAACCTGTTGATGTAGGTAGCGGTAGTACAGACAATTCGACCGGTGATAGCGGTTCGGGTATTGGAGATGTGCCCGACTTCTTAAAGGGTGGCTCTGACCCAATCAAAGCTGCGCCTCAACAAAGACGCCAACTCACTCCAGCCGAATTAGAAGAAGTTCGACGGCTTGAGAATGAGCGTGTCTGGGTTTTACAAAGACGTCCCTTCCTTAAAAGTGAGCGCTATGAGCTCAATACACATTTGGGCCGAAATATTAATGATCCTTTAGTGAACTTCTATACTGTTGGTGGTCAACTCAACTATTATTTGAACGAGCAAATGGCGATTGGCCTAAGAGGTACTTATACACTCAATACCGAAACCAAAGCCTTTGATAATGTGGTTCAGGATTATCAAGTCTTTCCACAAGTTTCTCGCCCGATTTGGTCGAGTAGTCTCAACTTTCAGTATGTACCTGTTTATGGAAAGTTTTCCCTATTTAAAACTTGGTTGTTTCCATGGGAACTCAGTGTAAGAGGTGGTTTAGGCTGGTTGCAGACCTTTATTGATGGTCATGTTTTGGTGACTCTTGGCGCCAACCAACAGTTTTATTTAAATCGTTGGTTAGCGTTCAACATCGATATTGATTATCAAGTGTTCTCAGAAGTGACTTCCCCTAACGCCAATGAAAGTACCTTGCTCAATAATCTTGTTCTAGGTGCCGGTTTAAGTATCTATCTACCTTTGGACTTTGAGTATAAGGAGCTTAAGTGATGAAATTGAACAAAACATTGCTTCGCTTACTCCTCACTTGCGGGCTTGTCACTATTTTGATGCCTAGTCACAATGCTTTTGCTAAACGTGAAAGCATGCAAAAACGTTTGGAAAAAGAAAAAACGATTCGTCGTCAAAAACTTCTTCTTAATCAACGTTTAGAGCTCAGCGTTTCCCTAGGCTCCTCACTTGGTGAAGTATACAAGCAGAGTTATCCTCTGAGCGTATCCGGAACCTATCATCTCTCCAATGAGTTTGCCTTAGCTGCTTCTGCCTTTTCTGCACTAAGCTCAGAAACCCAACTCACCGAAGAAATCAGACGAGTGCGCCCTAATCGTATTCAAGGTGATTCAGCCTTTAGCTCGGTAGGATTGGGGCTGGGAGTTGATGCGGTTTATACACCTGTTTACGGTAAGTTTTCTCTACTTGGTATTTCAGCTCTTAAGTATGACTTATCCGGTACCGTTGGGTTTCACCTACTTCAAGTCAGCGGTGCCGAGTCTGACGGATTTAAACCAGCACCCGCTTTAGGACTTGCTGCCCACTTCTTTATTGATGATAGTATGGCTGTAGGTGTTTTTTATAAGAACTTCCTCTATTCTAGAAATGACCATGTTGCTCTGATTGCCAATAAGACAGAAGCAGAGGCAGAATTTTCGCTCCATTCATTCGGCGGACTATCTTTCTCATACTTTACAGGCAAAGCACAGGTAGAATCTGAATGAAAAAAGCGCTTGCCGCTCTATTTTTAACGCCCAAAAGAAGAGTTCTAACGGCGACTATATCGCTTTTAACAATCGCAGTCTTCTCTTGGCTCACTGTCTATTATTTGGATGAGCTATGCGATCATCCAAGCTTGGCTCTACTGACAGTAGTATGCTGGTTGGCTTTAATAATCGCTTGCTGGTGGCTCGCTTTAATGGCAATGAGTCCAAAGCTGACTGTGCCATCATTTCTACAAGAATGGATGGAAGACGCCCTGATTGAACACTCTGTATTCAGAGCCAATAGTGATCAAAGTCGAGCCGAAGAATTGACGGATTTAGGATTTAAGCTCGAAGCTTTAGACCCTATGGATCCTCGACAATTTCAAGTGAATGCAGAAAGCAGATTCCGTTTTTATTTTTTTAGTGGAATATTAGCTTGCTTGCTTCTTACTCATTTTACTCAGGATGCCTTTTTAACTCGCTTTCAAAAAGTAGGGCTAACCTTAACCTATCTTCGTAGTAATGAGAGTCTAACTCGGCTTAAAGGCTTAAACTTACTGATTGATTTAGGTCGTCACCGCTTGGTGAGTCAAAATCAATTTGGTGAAGAATCAGTAGCCAAAAGCCTTGAAAGAGCCTTATTGGCTTTACTTGATGATCCACATGAGGGCGTAAGAGCTAGATCGGCTTTTGTTTGTGGAAACCTGCATCTTAAAACGGCTGTGCCAAAACTAGTGCAAATGGTCAGAGAAGATGAGGTTTTACGAGAAGTGGCCTTGCTTGCTTTGGGCGCTATGCCCGTCACTCCTATTACACCTCACCCAGCCCATCTAGCCCTTAAAGAATTAGCCAAAAACAATGCACTTGTGCATGAACAAGCACTTGCATTTGCGATTGCTACCGGTCGACAACGAGTCAATGTTGGCCAGCAATTACAAGCGCTTTATCAAGCTCATTCACTGCCTAACAAGGTTCATGAAAAAGCAAGCACTAAGATTAGAGAAGCGATCATTTGGGCCTTTGGTGAGCTACGGAACTCTGACTATCTAGAGATTCTTAGTCAAGCGCTTAAAGATCCTGAACTCTCAGTGCGATGCTTGGCCGCTTTATCGTTTGAAAAGCTGGTGCTTTTTGAAAGCTCTCCGATTTTAAGAGAGGCTTTCGAAAACTCTAAAAAAGATGAGCAATGTTTACAAGTGATCGCACCTACCCAAGAGGGGGTTAAAGCTTTGGTATTGATGGATAAGAAAAGTTATCAACTTGCCCTTATGAGAGCCTTAGCGACCACAGATGACCCTAAGCTCTTACAATGGATGGTAGATCATCAAGAGGGGATTGACCCAATGGCCAATCGCTTGATGTATAAATATTATAAAGCTTTAGAAAAAAAAGAAAAGTCAGGTTTACTAGATGCTTTAAAGCGTAAGAATCAAAATTAACTTTTCGATTTAGGCCCCTCGTTTCATTTTTATCCTCTTAATCCTTTTATCATTCAGTGAAGTAAAGCCATGTCTCAAAGTAGTCAAATGAATCCACAAGTGATTGCGATTGGAGGAGCAAAGGGCGGAGTTGGTCGCTCTGTGATGACCGCACTCACCGGAATTGCCTTAGCGAATCAAGGTAAGCGCGTTGTTTTAATCGATTTGGACTTGGGTACTTCTAATTTGCATACAATTCTAGGGATTATGCAACCTCAGCAAAGTTTGGAAGAATGGATTCTAGGGGAAGAAACAAGTTTAGAACCGGTTTGCTCACCAACTAATATAAAAAATCTTAGCTTAATCAGCGGTTCTGCATCTATCTTAACGCCTGCTGATTTAGCGCCTCGTCAATATGAAGCTTTGCTTAGGCAAGCTCTAACTTTAGAGTTAGATTACGTGTTAATTGACTTAGGTGCAGGATTACATCCACATATTTTGGATCTTTTCAATATCGCGGGTAGAAGCTTGATTATTACAAGCCCAGAGCCAACATCGATTCAAAATACCTATGCTTTTTTAAAGGCAGCGCTGATTAGACGTATTGAGGTGACGCTTAAGGACCATCCTTGGCTTAAGAAGATTCTTAAACGTACAGCTTTAACCAAAGGCGCCTCGAGAATTAGGTCCTTGGGTGAAATGTGTGATATGCTCAAAGAGCTTGACATGGAAGTCAATCGACAAGTTAGAGCCCAATTCATGAGTTTGAAGGCAAGTTTAATTATCAATCGGGCTGTGGGTGATGATGAGCAGCAAGTGGTGAGCACCTTAAAGGGGATTTGTGATCAACGCCTCCAATTTCCTTTGGAACATTGCCTAACCATTCCCGAAGATAAGGGCATTCAAAATGCCATTAGAAAGCTCACTCCCTTTCAGCAACTGAGTTCAGAAATACTCACTAAAAAGCTTGTGGATGAATGGGTGGAGCAGTGGCTTTTGGATCAATCATATGTGGCTATGCAAGAAGACTATCTTATGATGATTGATACACCTTCGTTTTTGTCACAAAATACTTCAAAACACACCCAAGCTACGAGTGCGGACCATAGTGGTATCTATCCGAACTCGGCTCTTAATGGTCAACTAGGCATGGGCGGAATGAATCAACTAGGTTCAAATCCTATGTCTTCAAGTCATGAGGCTCAACTCACAGCAAGTGCTCTTGAGCGATCTATTAGCCAACTTAACCAAAAGCCCAAGGGGATATCCTTAGCTGACTTTGAACAAGCGCTCCAAAACCAAAGAGAATCATCCGATGCTTCTTTGAGTCCTTCAACAGGTGAGTTTATACAGCAATATCAAGCACATGAGTCAGTCGCCTATCATTCAGATCCAAACTTTAATGATCCTGAAGGTATTTATGATAGCCAAGCAGGTGCTTATATTGAACCAGAACCTATTGGAGCAGTATCTATGGAAGATCCTCCAAGACATGAGGTCACAAGTATTGAAGAAGAAGTTAGAAGTGACTTGGGGTGGTTTCATCTTAAAACTTCGGATTTGGCTCCTTTCAAGCCGGTGATTCAAACCTCAATTTATGTAGGGGGAGAAAGAGAAGTTGTATTCGAAGACCACTATGATGGGGTTTATCAAGGGGGTGGCCAAGGTACTCAGATCGAAAAGCGAGTGGAACGGATTCATCACGAAAGTGTTAAGCTTTTACAGAAGGGTGGCATTGCGCTTTGGTGGGAACATAAACAAGCCTAAAATACCTAAGAGTTATTGCGACTTCTATTGATGAGATCCTTCAATATGAGCGTAGCGAGATAAGATCTTAGCGATCATGTTAAATTCTCTTGACTATTTGGTATTAAATTGGATGTTTTTACGGTATTAAGAAAGAAAAAATCTAGAAATCAAAGTAGAGCGAGTTCAGCATGTCTCTCAATCAACACCGATCTTTATCAGCTTTAATCAATCCTAAAGGGATTAAAACTATCCTTTTCTTGATGGTATTTGGCTTTGTTCTTTTATGGGAAGCTGGGTCTACTCAAGCACAATCATTGGATGTTCGACTCGACAGTGGCATCAGTGGTGGCATTTTACTTGGTTCACAATCAAAAGAAATCGCAGTGGGTAGATCTCCCTTTATGCTAGACATTGATGCCGCCTTTATCTTTGATGGGGATGAATCGGTTGAATGGGTGTTAGGCACCCTCATCCAAACAGAGTATTTGGCGGCTTTTGCGGTGAATCCACAAGTAAGGCTTCGGAGACGCTGGAAAGATCTTGAAAGCTTTGCTGGTTTTGGTATCCCATTTTTTGTGACACCTTATACCCGCTTTGGAACTGAGATTTCATTAGGTGTGGCCTATCCAGCCGAAGGGCCAATCGCTCTGATTGGGCACGGGGTGTTAAATGCATATTTCTTTGGTTCAGACTTAGCTGATGATAATCCCATATTTACCATGAATGGGGTTGTGGGTGTTCGTGCTCGTTTCTAATCAGTCTAAGTTCTAAACGAACTGCTGATTTTTGGAGTAAAAATAAATTTTTTAAGCATTCAGCCAAGCTTAGAAAATATTCTATAAATCAAGTGAATATAAGCTTTTCAGAGCTTAGACTCACACTCTCTCTTGATGATTTCTGAGAATAAAACTTGCACAGTGGCCTCTGATTATGAGGAAATATAAATGTGCAGTTGAAACTCTCCTCTAGAGTCTGCTCACAAAACAACGACAATATTTTTCTACAGATACTTATACAGTATCCGTGGGTAATATAAATCCGATATATGATCGGTGAAGATGTCTGCGATCATCGATCGCTAGGAGAAAAATATGAATATCGAAATGACCAGTGGCAAGGATGTCAGCATCAGCGAAATGCTTCGTGACCGGGTTGAACTTAAGTTGACCAAAGTTGAGTCTCGTCTTGGCCAAAAACTGTTTTTCCGAGTACGTTTTGATAAAAAGTCAGTAGACCAATTTACTTGCCAAGTACACTTTAACAGCTCTCGTGCTGAGTTTAATGCAAGTGCGACTGAGGATGACCTTATTAAATCAGCCGATCAGGCGATTAGCAAAATTGAACGCCAACTTAAAAAGTTTCAATCAAAGCAATCAACCAAAGGTCGCATGAGCATTCGCGACACAACTGATATCGAGCTTGATCTTGGAGATGAGGTCGAACTGTAGTCGATCACGAGACTTGTTTAAATGCAGGATCTCTTGAATCGCTTCTCAGCGCTTGAGTAATCTCTTATCTACCTACTTTGTATCAACGAATGTCAGTAGATAAGTCCATATACTAAGTCACTCTAATCTTTAATGTTGCTTATAATTTTGTGTAGCATATTAAAAATCTATGCCATACTTTAAGCATATCATTCTCTAAAGTGTGTAAGTCTTTTAATGTAAATGAGTGTATAAATGAGTGAAGAAATCGCTCTTGATGCTGTAGGCCAGCGCTATCGACTCAAAGGTGAGCTCGGCCGAGGCGGAATGTCAGTCGTTTATGAAGGACTCGATCCACGTATCGGTAGACAGGTTGCAATTAAGCTTTTGCACCCGCACTTAGCGGCTCGGGAAGATGCTCGAAAGCGCTTCTTACAAGAGGCAAAGGCGATTGCTAGGTTAGAGAATCCAAATATTCTCAAAGTTTATGACTATGATTCTCCAAATGGATCAGCTTCGTATATTGTCAGTGAGTTTATTGATGGTATTACGTTTAAAACCTGGTGTGAACAACATAAAATTGAGCATTGGGAAGTTGTTGCACTGCTTGCAATTCCACTATTTCAAGCGCTTGAGCATGCACATCAGCAACAAGTAATCCACCGTGATGTTAAACCCGAAAACATGATGATTCGTCAGCGTGATGGCTCACCGGTTTTAATGGATTTTGGCATTGCTCATATGGTGGATTCCGAAACCTTAACCGCAACCGGGGCAGTCATTGGCTCACCGGCTCACATGGCGCCTGAAGTTGTGAACGGCGAAGCGTTAACCAATAAAGCTGACTTATTCAGTATGGGAACTGTTCTTTATTGGATGTGCTGTGGTGCTTTACCCTTTGTTGCACCTAACCCAGCCGCCTTGTTTAGACGTATTCTCGAGGCTAGGTTTGATCCGATACGAGACCGCTGCCCAGAAATCTTAAATAGCTTTGCTTGTATAATAGAGCAATGCATGGCACGCGATCCGAGCGAGAGGCCTTCTAGTGCCGAATATATTGCGGAATCCCTAAGAAACTTATTAGGACTAGTAGGGATTGATGATATAGAAAAGTCCTTGGCTGAACTCTCGGCATCACCCGAAAAGTTTCAACAGAGTTTATCAGAGCAATTGGTGTCAAATTATTGCCAAAGTGCTCAAGAAAAACTTAAGCAGGGAGATCTTGGTTTAAGTTTGGAGCTTATTGAACATGTTTTAGTGAAGTTTCCAAATCAAGCTGATGCTCTAAAACTAGAGCGTGAGATTAAAAAAAGCTTAAAAAAGCAAACTTCAATTTTGGTCTATAAATATGGCATAGTTGCGATTATGTTCAGCGTGATGTTCTTGCTATTGAATCCTGTCTTTAGCCCGCAGAAAAATGAAAGCTTGGCTGGTGGGACTTTACAAGGTTCTGTGATCCAATCTCAAAACCAGACAAATCAAAAAAGTTCCAAAGAGCTTACAGGATCTAAGCAAGCACAGATGGGTTTGAGGAATACAAACTTGGGTGAAAAAAGTGTTGAACAAAAAACACCTTATACTCAGGCTGAGGCACTAAAAAAAACAAACTCTGATCAATCTAGCTCCCAAGTTTCTCAAGTCTCCCAAGTCTCCCAAGTCTCCCAAGTCGCAGGCTCATCTGATCAAAAGTCTCTCAAGGTAAGCCCTCAAATCTCTACGAGAGGGAAAACAATCAAAGGCTTCGTGAAGCAAGGAAACAGAATAAAAAAATCGAGAGTTGGCAGAAAGCGAATCAAAAAACTTACTCGCAAATACAAATCTAATCGAAAACAGCTCGGTAAGCGTTCATTAAAGGTGATCCCAAAGGCCAAGCAAAGAGTCGATATAAGTAGTATTTATAAAGGAGTAAATGTTAAGGTTAACGGTAAAGATATTGGACATATTTACGAAATAGACCGAGTTGGGGGCTTGGATTTAGCCATTGGTGAAAAACACAGTATTCTTTTTAGTTCGCCTTTTTGTGAGACTCATCGCGAAGTCATTATGTTTAAAAGTAAGCAAAGTCGTGTACCACGCTTAATTTTCGAATGTCGCTTTAAACATGCTAAGTTTAACATTAAGAGTACCCAAGCGGTTGAAGTGTTCCTCAATGGAAATCAACCAAGAAAGTTGGGAACAAGTAATCAGGTGATTTCTTTTCCAATGAAAGCAACTCAAAGTACTTTATCGTTATTACTTATGACGAGCGATAAGCAGACCAAAAGTCTAAAACTTAAAATAGCAGCCGGTCAGTACAAAGAATTTGATTGGCCTAAGTAGAGGATGAACGTAAGTGCTCCGTATTTTTTTAAGCATACTTTGGTTGATCAGTTTAGAGCTAAACACCTGCTTTGCTCAAGATTCAGTAAGTCAAGAAGCTAAGCTTATTTCACAAACAAATAAGGATACTGCTCTAAAGGTACCTACTGAGTTTAGCCAAACTCAGGACAAGCCGTTTGTTGATCAATCACAGGATACAACAAAAACATCTTTGTTAGATGATTCTAAGTCCAAAGATTCTCAGCAACAATTAAGAAAAAAGCCTCTAAGCCCAATTCAAAAAAACGGGGCAAAGATAAGTTTTCCCAAAACTCAAAATAAGACAAAATCTGAAGAGTTTGAGGAAGAGTTTGAAGGAGAGCTTGAGGGGTTAGTTTTATCGAAATTAGAGGTTAAAAGAGCTTTTGATCAGGGCCGTAATTCTTATTTATATGGAAGTTACAAAGAGACAGTCAAGCATCTAAAACCCTTACTTTATCCTAAGGTTTTGCTGGCTCAACCTGCATCTTTAGCGCTCGCTTACGAGTATTTAGCTCTCGCTTATTTTTATTTAGGAAAGCAAAAGTTAGCGATTCAAGCTTTTAAAGACCTGATTTATACACGCCCAGAACACCAACTTGATCCGGTAAGAGTGCCACCCAACGCAGTGTCTTTATACAATCAACTGCATGATGAACTACAGACCGAGCTTCAGCAAAGACAAGAAGCGCTTGAGCGTCAAACTGCACTTGAAGAAGAAAGGCAGCAACAAAAGCTTAAGCAATCGATTATTTTGGAGCAACAGATCAATCAACGCCTAGTGGCATTTTTACCTTTTGGTGCCGGTCAGTTCCAAAATAGAGAACCGGGTTTAGGTTATTTCTTTTTAGGCTCAGAATTGGTTGCAGTAGGCTTATCTGCGGGCTTTTTTTGGGGCGTCGAGTCCTTGAGAGAGTTAGATGGGCGCTATTCTAGACAAAACTATTCCTTGGCCCAAAGCTTACAAAGAGCCCAAATTATTAGCGGAGGCATTGCCTTAGGCCTGATGGTCAGTGGGATCATTCAAGCAGTGTGGCGGTACCAAGATCGTTATAATCTTGGAAATTACCTTGACCTAGACTCCAAAGATGAGTCTTTTCATGAGCAGGAAGCAAATCAAAGTGATTGAGCTTTCCCCACTCTCCCACTCTCAATAAGTTTCAACAAGCCTCAACAAGTCTCAATAAGAGCGTGATTAAATCGTAATTCACCAGAAGATCTTTTACATTACGATCTTAAGGATCAAGTTTAGTGCCTTATCTTCAATACAATAGTGAACGTCTTTGGTTCCAACATTCACAGATACTTTTGGGTAGTAGTGAAACAAATAATTTTACCATTAAAGGGCAGGGAGTAAATCCAACTCATGCACTCATCGAAGAACATCAAGGTGCTTTTTGGATTGCTGGTATCAACCGTCTTAGTCAAGTTCTTGTCAATGGAAAGAAAATTAAGAGACAGTTGCTCAAAGACCAAGATTTGATCTCCATTGGTGATCAAGTCCTAAGTTATCATCTTTATATTCATCATGAGATGACAGCAAAAGCATCTTCATCACATTCTGAAAGTCTGCAAGCGTATCAGCGCTTGTATGAGTTCTCGCAAAAACTTGCAGAACAGATTCACTCATCTGAACTTTTTGAAGTGATGTTAGAAGAACTGATTGCACTTAGTAAAGCCGATCATGGTTTTTTGGTAAGTACACAAAATAATGTTTTACATCTTCGTTCAGCACTTGATCGTTTTCATCAAGATGACTTCAATGATCATATAAATCAGATGAGTGAGAGTATTATTGAGCATGTTTGCCAATCACGAGAACCCTTATTGCAAAATGATCTATTAGAAGCAGAGTCATTCAATCATTCTGCTTCTATTTTAGAGTTGGGTTTATGCAGTGTAATGTGCGTACCATTGATCTTTGAAGGTGAGCTGTTAGGTGTGATTTATGTTGGCAGTCGTCGTCCAACTCATACCTTTCAATCATCCGATTTAAAGACTTTGTGCATTTTTAGTGCTCAAGCCGCTACTCTACTTAAGCTTCAACTAAGTCAGGAGTCTTTAATAAATGATAATCAAAGACTAAAAGGTGCACTTGAAGGTTTTAAATATGGGTCTATTATTGGCCATTCTCTAGTGATGCAAAAGGTCTTTGAACGAATTGATCGTCTCAGAGAAAGTGAAATCAACTTATTGATTATGGGCGAAAGTGGAACTGGTAAAGAACTGATTGCCCGTGAAGTACACCGTGGATCAAAACGTAAGGATCAAGCCTTTGTGGCAATCAATTGTGGTGCCTTACCAAGTACCTTAATTGAAAGCGAACTTTTTGGGTATCAAAAAGGAGCTTTTACCGGGGCAGTCAGTGATAAAGCGGGTAGTTTAGCAAGCGCCCAGGGCGGTACGCTTTTTCTTGATGAAATTGGAGAGCTTCCTCTTGCCTTGCAAGTCAAGTTACTAAGAGTTTTAGAAGAACGAAGCTTTACGCCTTTGGGAGCACAGTACTCTATTCCACTAGACATAAGACTGATTTGTGCAACAAACAAAGATTTACAAAAGGCTGTAGAAACTGATGAGTTTAGGCTTGATTTATACTATCGCATTAACTCTTTTGAACTGACTTTACCCCCTTTGAGAGAGCGTGGCGATGATGTGGTTCTCTTAGCAAAGTATTTGTTAGAGCGTATTTCTGTAACTTATGAACGAAAGCTTAAACCCATTGCTTTAGAGGCTCAACAAGGTCTTAAACGTTATTCTTGGCCCGGTAATATTAGGGAGCTAGAAAATCGTATCGCTCAGGCTGTGATTTTGTCGGATGGAGATGAAATTACCTTATATGACCTTAATTTGGCTAAAGAGGTCTTGAATGAGCCAATGCTATCGCTAAAAGAGGCTCAAGAACGTTTTTCTCAGGAGTATGTTCAGCATATTCTTGATTTAAATCGGGGAAATCGTACCCAAGCAGCTAAAGACTTAGGCGTAGATCCAAGAACTGTATTTAGATATTTAGAAAAGATTTCCGATAGTTAATCGATAGTTTAGAGAGATTCTCAGTTTGGGCAATCATTTTTTGGTTGCAAGATTTTACCGAAATTATACAAATAAGTGTTCATGAAGCTTGCTTCAATAGCGATAGATCAATAGTCTTTCGAATGTTTATTACTTTTCATTTTTCTGCTCTGCAGATATACCATTTAATACAAAGGAGAATCTCATGAAGAGACTTCACACTATGTACGCACTACTTTTGGTAGTTGCAATGACCTTTACTGTTGCTTGTGATGACAGTGGCACAGAGGTAACAACCGAAGCGGGTTCTGAGACAATGGCCGGCGAGACTATGGCTGGCGAGACTATGGCGGGCGAGACTATGGCTGGCGAGACTATGGCTGGCGAGACTATGGCTGGCGAGACTATGGCTGGCGAGACTGCTGGTGAGACTGCTGGCGAGACTGCCGGTGAGATGGCCGGTACCGAAATGACAGATGATCGTGTTGGCCCTGGTGATACAGACGCTGTCTCCTGTGCGGGTGACTACTGTCCTTCAGCACGTTTAAGTGCACTTTCACTTCCTGGTAGCCCTGAGGAAGCAACTGCAGCCGGCTGTCGTCTTGCAAGTGCTAAGAATGGTACTGCTCTTGGTGGTCTGCTTGCATTAGCAGGTGGTGCTGTTGACACCAACTCATTTGTTCAACCTGATGAGAATGGCGAGATTCAACTTATCCTTCTTAACCATCTTGCTGGTTGGGCAACCGGTGTAAGTGGTAATGATGCGGGTGCACTCACTTCTAACTTCTACACCGGAAACCAAGAAGCTGAGAATGATTTCTCAATTGACCCAGTATCATTTGATGAGTCAGGTTCACCAATCATCTTCTTTGAGAATACCATGATCACTGATGGCCTGTACAGTACTCCAGCATCAGACTTCATTGTTGATCTTCCTGTTGCAGACCTTCCTTTGCAATTGGTTCTTTCACAAACTGAAGTTACCGGTTTCGTAACAACTGACGACACTGGTTTCAATATGACTGAAGGTGTTCTTGGTGGCTACCTTACTAAGGATGCGATCTTCTCATTGATCGAGGGAATCAGCGTTGCATGTTCAGCAGATATGCCTCCTAGTCTTTGTGACACTGTATCAAGCGTACTCACTGGTGACCCAGAGGCTGATCTTCAGACTCTTCTGCTGGTTCTTGGTGGCTTTGATTCAGCTGTAGCAGCAGATGGAACTACAAGCGCTTGTGCAGGTGATTCTCCTGATTGTAACGCAGTAAGTGTTTGTATTCTTCTTGAGATGAGCAGCGCAAAAGTTACTGGTGTAACTGCTGAGTAATATCTGTTGTTTTGAGCTTGATTTCGTTTAAGTAACTTATTAAATCAAGCTTATATAAAAAATCACTTTATAGTGGTTTTCCAAAAGGCTTAACTGTGGTTAAGCCTTTTTTTATGCCTATTTATTAGATCTAAGTATTGTACCAATATGACTGCTGCTTAGTTATAAGCTTTTAGACTTATGAACAACAAACACCTGCTAAGCCATTACCAGTCCAAAGCTTGGTCAACCTTTACATCATCAATCATAATATAAGCTAAAGGATCTTGATCAATCACTTGCAAGATGACTGACTGGTGTTCGCTAGATGGAACACTAGACTTGAGTTGTGGAATCAAGCCTATACGGTGCCATTTGGCATCTG
>CAKZRU010000107.1 GCA_937146725.1 uncultured Myxococcales bacterium | reverse complement strand
TGGGACTTTCAGTGGATTACCGCCCACTAAAAGAGTTTCAAAGCTAAATACTTGTCTAAGCTTTGGCGAGCGGAAATATTTAGATGTAAAACTAAATAAACTCCGTACAGCATCTAATCTAAAAAGCTCAGGAGCGACTTTAAGCATTGATGGGATATCGGAAAAATATGTATATCCAAGCTCTAAAAAGCCTCGTTTAAATATCTTTTCAGCGGCTGCGTGAAAACGCTCATATCCTTCCAAGTCATCGGGCTCAATCTCTTGAATTTGCTTACGTGTATTGGTTGGATCACCATCGTAATCAAAGTAAGTGCCGTCATCAAAATAAATTCGATAAAATGGGAGAATCGGTACGATTTCACAGTATTTACTTGTATTGGGGCCACCAGAAATACCAGCTCTAACTCTAATATCATCAGCAAGCAGATGATTAGGGAAATCCTCATCTTCGAGATGACTTTGGCCTCGCTCCAAAGAAAAAAGTTCCTCAATAAAGTGAGGCACTGTAATCACTGTGGGTCCCATATCAAACTTAAAGCCTTGGGCTTCATGAACATAGGCACGCCCACCCGGCTTATCAAGCTTTTCTACAATCGTTGTATTAAGCCCTAAGCTTTGTAAACGAAGCGCTAAAGCAATGCCGCCAAACCCAGAACCAATAACAATGGCTGTTTTGTTCATGATCGACCAACTCCTAAAATGATTGTGCAAAGGTTATACACTTTAATGTCTAATGTATTGAGCACAAACAATTGGTAGAAGTTGCAGATTATTTTTTATCTATGACAAAAAAACAGTTTACTTAGTAAACAGTTTGATAACCATAAATTACTGATATTTAATTGTTTTACTGAGAGATGGAATCAAGCGTGAAAGTAACTCTCAAAAGGTCTATTAAGTATCACTCAGGTAAGCCTTAGGCGACCGAATCAGTGGCTGAACAGGATAAGTTTATGTTTTGCATATCACTCAAAGACTTTTTTAATCTTTGATTGATTTCATCCACAATCCAGTAGCGATAAAGCTGAGTGAGAACAAGAGCATGGTCTGATAGTCAATAAATACGTTCTCATATTGTTGACTTAGAGAGTAAGTGGCGATTGCTGCATTTACAAAACCAACAATCATTAAGCCGTTACCTGCGGTATGGTAATGACCAGAGTAGTTGTTCTCATTACTCATATGCATTTCTCTTAAGCTGTTGCTTCAGCAGCAGCTTCGTTAGAAACTGAAACGCCTTCAGCTTCCATCTTAGCTTGTGCAATTGCATAGATCATGAAGCCATAGCCACATTTAGCAAGAATATCAGCAATGCTGTATCCAACCTGAAGAGCTACAGTAGCAGAACCAGCCTCTACACCGAGCTGCGGCATGAGGTATGCGATTGGGTAGAAGCCCCAAGTTGCAAGAAGCAGTAGTTTTGTATCGCCAAGAAGCTTCTGTACACGAGGTGCAGCATCAGCAGTTGCTTTGCTAAGTTGTACCCACAATACATATAGGATATATGCGAATGGAATGGTTGAAACAAAGCCCCAAATACCACGAGTTGTTGTGTCGCTTGAGATTTCTCCTGGATAGCCAGTAGCAATCATTAATACAGCAGCTACAGTGAGCTTCGCCATCATTGGACCACGTACTTCACGGGTTAATGCCAAAACAGCAACTAACTCAGCGACAAGCAATGGCACAGTCAGCAACCAGTCAACATAGCGGTATGCATCATTAAATGGTGTACCTGATGGCTTGTATACGCCGTCAGCTAGTGTGTAGGCCGCTTCCCAACTGTTGAATATACGCCAATAGTGGTATCCGGCAATACCTACTACCAATGATGACATAATCAACGCTGGGCGGTACTTGTGAGTAAGTTGATTGCGAGCAATCACGAAGAAAACAAAGCTACCGAACATGGCGGCAATAGCTAGACTGAGCATGTTGTATACAAGCTCAAACTCGCCGTGTGACAGAGTAGGCAGACTCATGGCTGGATCCTTTCGAACAGAGTTTTACAATGCCTATACAAGCCTAATGCAAGTTAGACATAGGTTAGACATGCTTTTCGTCTTTAGGGTTTCCACTTCACTAAAAAAAACTTTATATACTGATAATATGGTCTATCTAAAACAGTATGCAAAAACACCGAACAAACCTTATGCAAATCTTCTTTTTTCTTTCAAGAAATGTACATGTAAATTTTTTAAGATTTAAATGCTATTCATCAATATCTTCTTCTGTATGTGAACGCATCCACCAGCCAGTTAGACTTACCACTAAACCTAGTAAAAAGTTTGATACATGATCATATTCTGAATTTGTTGGTTCAATCATTAGATAGTACAAAGCCATGAGCATCATTACTGCACCTAAAATTAAAAGTGCTAGACCCGAGCTATGGTAATGTTCTACAGGAGAATCATCATTTACA
This sequence comes from uncultured Myxococcales bacterium, assembly GCA_937146725.1. Classification (GTDB taxonomy): domain Bacteria; phylum Myxococcota_A; class Bradymonadia; order UBA7976; family VGTA01; genus CAKZRU01. The sequence continues at coordinate 34,790 of CAKZRU010000107.1, read as the reverse complement.
TTTTTCAAGGGGACTCCGATCTATTCACTTTAAGCCTACTTTGCCTATTATGGTCGTAAGCTTCAAGTTTTAGGAGTCTTAGTTTGTAATCGCGTTTAAACAATCATTTTAGATTGCGCTGATTAAAAACATGATTAAGCCCGGTTAGGCTTATTCAACAATGAACTTGCCCTTCATCATTGCGTAGTGTCCTGGGAAGGTACACAAAAAGTCATAAGTACCCGGCGCAGGTGCATCAAAGGTAATCGTAGTCGAAGCACCACCACCAACAAGATCAGTCTTAGCAATCACATCTTTAATTTGTGAGGGTAGCACATAACCACTGTCTTTACCCTTCATGGCTTCCATAGCAAACTTGGCTAGGTCTACACCTTGCTTAAGAAGAACAAAGTTATGACCCATGACATTAACGGGGAGTTTGCCATCATGTTTCATAGTAAGCTCAATTTTAGCTCCCTTTTTTACTTTGATTTCAGAGAGGTTAAACTTCATCTGATCAGTACCAAGAATGGTGATTTTAGTGACTGCAGCATCAGCAACTGTTGTTTTTTTGCTGTCATCAGCCAACGCAAAACTTGCTGAAATTGCGATGAGGATAAGAGACAAGCTTAAACGAAGTAAGTTTGTATTCATGGAAATACCTTTCGGGTCAGATTTGTCAGTACGTGTGCACAAAAAGCATGAGCAGAACACGTCCAAAAGACAAAAACTTAAAAACTAGGATAAGTTTATGAGTAGGGCATGAAAGTACAGGTTTCATCTTATATCTTCAATTTTCTACAAGCCTCATCCAAGAGTCTCTACATTGGCTTGTGGACCATTAAATAAAAAACATAAAGAATTAAGGCATTTGAAAAAGCATTCAAGCACATTCTAAATTTGTAGAGTTTTTGAAAGCTCGATAACTGAGTCTTTACATCAGCTTTATGATCTTGGTCACTTTGATTACCTTTAAGCTTGTGTTGGCTGTCTTTTTCAGAACACTTTCCATAACTTTCTCTATAACTTTCTAAAGGTTTATGAAAAAGACGATTCAGCTCTTGCTGCGAGGTAATATCAAAAACTGCCCAAATGATACCCAAGATACAAATACAAACAAAGGCCATGCTTGACCACCAAGGCCACTCTTGAATCACAAAGAGCGAAAACCCCAAATGTTTCATCATCGCCATGGCTGAAAATAATAGGCTTGAAATACTCAGTGTAATCACTTTTTTATCCAAACGCTCGAGCACAGCATGATATTGACGAGCAAACTCAACATCTCCTTGTTGGTAAATAAACCATTCGATCAGGGACGAAGTAAGCACGAGACCAAAAAATATGCTGGCGCTGACAATGTGAATGTATTTCCATGTGGTGTAAGTCAGAGTATTTTGAAACCCGAAACTGGCAACCAACATTAAAGCGATCGAATAGAGGAGTATCCACCAATATCTTGGGTCTAGTTTCATCTCAAGGGCTTTAGTTTCTTCAAATGTTAAGAATGTTAAAAAGAGTAATTTACAAATCCATCTTGAAACTACTTAATATTTATGACTGTTTTGAAGCCATAATGGTTTCTATGATCTTGAGCAAGTTTGAAACTGCTCATTCCAAAAAGTCTCTATCTTGAAGATATATAAAGTAAAAATTCATTATGTTCTATAATATAAATCAAATTCAAAAGGAAATAGAGCTTTGGTTATTAAAACTAAGCTATTTAGATCCCGAGAGTAAACTGTTTCACTTTTTATTTATACTTTTTGTGTTGTATATATATGAATTTCACAGGTTTCTTACGGCCTATCTTTTAGGTATTCCAAAAAACATTTTATTTGATCAATATAATATAAACCCAATCAAATTAATACGTCATCAATATACAACAGTGATTGTAGTCCCTTTGCTTTGTATCATCTTAGGGCAGATCAATTCAGCTTGGTACGGATTAGCATGGACTAAACTTCCAACGCATCAGATGTCTGTTAGCGACAATAAGTATGTCCGTCTAAGTAATATTTTCATCGCTGTATCTGGTTTGTTTGTAAACCTAATTTTTGTTGTCTTAAGTTTAGTTTTATTTAATATACTTTATAAAACAGGTCTCACTAAAATAAGTCTTAGGCCACAGATAGATATTCTTTTTATGTATATAAAATTGTTTACAAGCGTACATTTATCCTTTGTCTTAATGCATTTACTACCCTTACCTCCCTTTAGTGGTTTCATTATCTTAAGAAACCTACTCCCAAGTCGGCTTGCAAACATCTTAAACAAGGCTCAAAGTTATCCTAAATTGTCTTTTATTATTTCGATCTATATTCTCGTCAATTACGTCATGGAACCGGCTTACTACATCGATAATACTATTTGTGATTGGCTAGGCTCAATCATCATACCCGGCCGATGAGCCTTGAAGACTCTTTTGGATAGATTTGAGTCGTCATGTTTATCCCATGATAATCAAACATAAATTGTAATCGCTATGTAACATCTTACCTGCTCTAAACTCCTTCATTCGCTAACCGCTTTAATAAATGTGATTTATATGACCATTTCAAACCATCGGACTCACTCTAATCACCATGAAGTTCACTCGCCAATGAACGAGACTTCTGTGATCGAGACACCGACTCCAACCATTCAAGTACCCGTAGCATTTTTTGACCTTGATCTTACTCTACTGAGTGTGAATTCAGCATCATTGTGGATTAAGTCAGAGTATAAGCTTGGTTTTGTCAGTACATGGCAAGTCATAAAGGCGAGTTATTGGCTTACTCGATACCACTTGGGTGCAAGCTCTCTGGAAAGTGCACTTTTATCTGCAATTAAAAGCTTAAAAGGTCAAGATGCTGATGCTTTTAAAAAACGCATGTTGCTTTTTTTTGAGTCAAAACTTAAGCACTTATTAAGACCCGGAGCCCTTGAGCAGGTAGCCAAACACAAAGCGCAGGGGCATTTATGCTATTTATGCACAAATGCAACCAATATTCTTTCCGAATTATTTGTAAATGAGCTCAAACTAAACGGAATGATATGCAATACTTTTGAGGTGAAGCAGGGGCATTTTACTGGAGAACCCGCAAGCTTGTTATGTTTTGGTTCGGGGAAACTTGTTCTAGCTAAACAGCTACTCCAAAATAGTCATATTTCTTTGTCTGAATGCTATTTTTATACCGACTCTTATTCGGATTTACCTTTATTAGAGCAAGTTGGCTATCCGATTCTTGTACATCCGGACCCAAGACTTGAAAGAGAAGCTCAAAAAAGAGGCTGGCCTATCGTAAATTGGGATTAATCACTACTTTGTGTTCAAGCTTAGTCGAGTTTAAACCTGTCGTATTTATTCGTATCTTATCCCTGCAACAAAGGGATGGATCAGTAAATCAGACTTATTCCCATATACAGGCGGAAGTTGGGTATTGGGGTTAATCACATGCCCGCCGACGCCCTCTAAAATAGCCTGTCCTGCGGCGATATCCCACTCGCAAATGGGGCCTAATCTTGGATATAGATCAGCCTGTCCTTCAGCGATTAAACAAAACTTACTTGCGCTGCCTGCTTGCACCAGAGTGCTTTTTTTATCTAATGAGGCAATGTAATCAAGCGTTGCTTGATTTAGGTGGCTACGGCTAGTCACTACTCGATATATGTTTGGCGCATTTTTATCTAATTGAGCTAAAGGTTGACTAAGCCACTGATGCTCTTGAGCTTTATGTTTCCATGCCCCTAAGTCTTTTCCTCCGGAATAATACAGTTCTTTTTCAGGAATCCCCATAAAACCATAACGTGGCTCAGCTAAACCGGAAGAATTTCTACATATAAGAGCGATATTAACCGTAAAATCATCATAACCATTGATAAACTCCTTAGTGCCATCCAATGGATCAACCAACCAATAGTGAGTTGCCTGAATCCGATCTTGATGCGAGGTATTATCTTCCTCCGAAACAATCAATATCTCTGGAAATAGTTGAGCCAAGCCAGCGACAATAATCTCATGGGCGGCTAGATCAGCTTGCGTTAAAGGACTTTGATCATCTTTGCTTTGAATCTGTAAGTCATCCGCCTCATTTTTGATACTCATGATCGCTAAGCTTGCTTGTCTTACAAGATCTAATAGCTGAGGTGTTTGCTCATGAACAAGGGTAAGGAGATTAGTGTTATACATCAGCTATTTCAGCCTTTTTTCAAGATATGTTATCATTTCTTCCACGGCTTCCGAGGGGGTTAGATCCGCGGTTTTAACATGTAGCTCAGGATGATCAGGTGCCTCATATGGACTGCCAATGCCCGTAAAGTTAGGGATTTCTCCAGCTCGGGCTTTTTTGTAAAGACCTTTAGGATCTCTTTCTTCGGCTAACTCTAATGGCGTATCAACAAACACCTCATGAAAACAGCCTTCTTTGAATAGAGAGCGAGCTCGAGCTCTATCGGCTTGGTAAGGCGAAATAAATGCGGTTAAAACCACTAAACCAGCATCAACCATGAGCTTTGCAACTTCCGCAACTCGCCGGATATTTTCAACGCGATCACTTGGGGTGAAGCCTAAGTCTTGATTCAGGCCATGTCTAACATTGTCGCCATCAAGTAAATAGGTTTTAATGCCCATCGCATGTAGGCGTCTTTCTAAATGATCAGCTAAGGTTGACTTACCTGAGCCAGATAAACCGGTAAACCATAAAACCATCCCCTTGTGCCCATTCATGGTTTCACGGCTTGTTTGAGTGATGCTATGCGGATGATAATGAATATTACTTGCGCGTCTTAACGGATGCTTCACCATACCGGCTGCCACTGTATTAAAGTTTTGTCGGTCAATCAAAATGAAGCTGCCCAAGCTTTGGTTATCTTGATAGCTCTCAAAGGGAATTGGGCGATCAAGTTTTAGATCAACACGGGCAATATCATTGAGTTTTAAGCTTGTTGCGGGCCTTTTTTGATAACTTTCAATATCAATACTATGCTTAATGGTTGTTAATGATGCATTTGTGGTAATCGTACCCATTTTAAGTAGATAATTTCTGTGACAAAGCGCTTCTTCATCAACCATCCATACCACTTGAGCGGCAAACTGATCACTGGTCTCAACCGGATTTGAACTCACACAGACTACATCGCCTCGAGAGGCATCGATCTCTCGGTCAAAGACCAAGGTCACTGCTTGTTGGCTAATTGCTGTATCTAACTCTCCATCCATAGTAACAATTTTGGAAATATGAGCTTTTTGTAATGAGGGAACAACACTGATTTCATCACCAACCTTAATCTGACCTGCCGCCACAGTTCCACTAACCCCTCTAAAATCTAAATGAGGACGGTTAACCCACTGAATTGGCATGCGAAAGGCTAAGTCGAGATCATCTTGTTTTTTGGGAATCGTTTCCAAGGCAGTCACTAAACTCATGCCGGCATACCAAGGCATATTGGGTGACAATTCAGTAACACAGTCTCCCTTTAAAGCCGAAACCGGGATAATCAGAGGCGCCTTGTAATGTAGACTGTGTGCCAGGGCATTTAGCTCCGCAGAAATCTCTTCAAAACGCTTTTGAGCATAGTCAACTAAGTCCATCTTATTGATCACCATGATCATGCTTTCTACCCCTAATAAAGAGGTAATATAGGCATGACGCTTGGTTTGGGCTAAAACACCATATCGAGCATCGATCAAAAGAACGGCAGCATCAGCAGTAGAAGCCCCTGTAACCATGTTTCGGGTATACTGTTCGTGACCAGGTGTATCAGCAACAATAAACGAACGTTTTTGCGTTTTAAAGAAACGATAGGCGACATCAATGGTAATGCCTTGTTCACGTTCTGCGGATAAGCCATCAACTAAGAGTGCAAAGTCAAGATTGCCTTCTTGAGTTCCGTAACGTTTGGACTCATTTTGTAGTGCTGAAACTTGATCTTCAAATAGGCACTTTGCTTCATAGAGTAAGCGTCCAATCAAAGTTGATTTGCCATCATCAACACTACCACAAGTGATAAAGCGAAGCAGATCTTGTTGAGCCTGAGCCTCAATGTAAGCATCTATGGCCTTTTCAGCCTGTCTTTGTCCCTTTACTTTACTCATCAAAAGTATCCTTCCTGCTTTTTGCGTTCCATCGAAGCTGGATGGTCATTATCAATCGCTCGCCCTTGCCTTTCACTTGTCGTCGCGGTCAAAATCTCTAAGATGACTTCTTCCAAGCTTTCACATTCCGATTCTACCGCACCGGTAAGTGGATAACAGCCTAGAGTGCGAAAGCGTACCTTTTTCATTTCTACCTTTTCATGCTCGGCTAATGGCAGGCGATCATCATCTTTCATAATGAGCAAGCCGTCTCTTTCAACAACCGGTCGTTCAGCGGCTAAATATAATGGTACAATCGGAAGCTTTTCACGATAAATATAAAGCCAAATATCTAGCTCTGTCCAATTAGAAAGCGGAAAAACCCTAATGCTTTCTTGCGGTCTTTTGAGACCATTGTATAAGTTCCATAACTCAGGCCTTTGAGCCTTGGGCTCCCAACGATGCTGAGCATTTCTAAAGCTAAAGATGCGTTCTTTAGCACGTGACTTTTCCTCATCTCGTCTAGCCCCACCAAAGGCAACATCAAACTTATACAAGTCCAAGGCCTGCTTTAAACCTTCTGTTTTCATGATATCTGTATGTAGAGCGCTACCATGATCAAAAGGATTGATATTTTTTTCCACGCCTTCTGGGTTGATATGAACTTTAATCTCTACCCCATACTCCTTGGCCATCTGTGATCTGAAACGATACATTTCTTGGAATTTGTAGCGCGTATCAACATGTAACAGTGGAAAGGGAATAGGAGAAGGATAAAACGCTTTTTTGGCGAGATGCAACATGACGCTTGAATCCTTGCCAATCGAGTAAAGCATCACCGGATTTAATGCATCCGCCATGACTTCTCTCATAATATGGATGCTCTCTGCTTCTAAGCGATCCAAGTGGCTTAACGTATTTTGATCTATGTTCATATTTTTACCAATCATTTTGAGATAGCTCGTTAATTACATGAACAAGATAATTATGACAAGTGGTCTAGAGAGACTGCAATCTATCCATAATGATCGCCAAATGAGATATCAGCATTATCTAGTACTTTGACAGGTATTCTTTTTTAAGAAACAAACATGGTTGACAGTTTATAAATACACAACTATTCTCTTTTTAAGAAGTTGGATGTATTAAAGTTAGCAAATACAGAATAGTTTGATTAAAAGTTAGTAATTTAAATTACTTAGGCTTTCTATGCTGCTTCATCTTTAGGTTTCGTCTAATCTATCAACATATTAGAAAGGGTTAATGATGCTGAATAAAATCAAAGCAGATATCCTCCCATCAATTGTGGTTTTCTTGGTAGCAATTCCACTTTGTATCGGTATTGCCTTGGCTTGTGGAGTATCGCCAGTTGCCGGCTTGCTTTCGGGTATCATTGGTGGTCTTGTGGTCGGTGCAATCAATGGGTGTCCACTAATGGTGAGCGGACCCGCGGCAGGCTTAATTGCAATCGTATGGGATATCATCAACACTCACGGCTTAACCGGCCTAGCCGTTTGTATCAGTGTTGCTGGACTGATTCAAATGTCTATGGGTATGTTAAAAGTAGGGGTCTTTTTCAGAGCAGTAAGTCCCTCGGTAATCCAAGGTATGCTGAGTGGGATTGGTGCACTCATTTTCTTTAGCCAAGTACATGTTATGCTTGATGCAGTTCCACAATCATCGGGTTTTAGCAATCTTCTGCTTTTACCAACCGCCCTTTATGATGGACTTTTTCACTCGTCAAACCCACAGATGCATCAAGCAGCCATCATTGGGCTTACAACAATTGGCGTGATTTATTTTTGGTCTTATGTTCCAGAAAAACTAAAAGTTGTTCCAGCGGTTTTAGTTGGTGTAATCGTAGGCAGCATAGTCGCTCAAACCATGCAGTGGCAGGTCAACTTTGTACAAACACCAAAAACTTTATTTACTCTTCCGGATTATACTTCAGCAGACTTTTGGGCAAAGGCCGACTACTTAGGAATGATGATGTCTAGTTTAGGTCTAGCATTCATTGCAACGGCCCAAGCCCTATTGACAGCTACCGCAACTGACAAACTGCATGATGGTGATAAAACAGACTATAACCGTGAAGTTTTTGCCCAAGGTGTGGGAAACGTCTTTAGTGGCCTACTTGGTGCATTGCCGGTGACCGGCGTAATTGTGCGTAGCGCCGCAAATGCTCAATCAGGAGGTAAAACAAGAGTTTCAGCAATCTTACATGCGATTTGGATTCTTACCTTTATCTTAATCTTCCCTAGTGTACTTGGTCTCATTCCAGTGTGTACGCTAGCTGCAGCACTTGTATACACAGGGCTCAGACTTATGAATCCTAAGGTTGGTATTGAGCTCGCTAAACACAGCCGAATTGAAATGATCATTTACTTAGTCACCGCAGTATGCATCTTTGCTTTTGGACTACTACAAGGTGTACTCATTGGCTTTGTGATGGCTGTCATCCAAGTGATTTACAAACTTAACCACTGTAAAATAAGCGTAGAAAAAGAAGATAACAAAGTTACAATCGAGCTCAAAGGTAATGCAACATTTTTAGCTTTACCCAAAATTGCTAAAGTGATTGAAAATACAAAAGAAAATCAAGAGGTTAAGATCATTACATCTTATCTCAACTACGTAGATCATGCCATTCTAGAGCTCTTTACACACTGGGAAAGTGATTACCACAAGGCTGGTGGACAAGTCACATTGGATTGGGATGATCTAAAAACAAGAACAAGAGTGAAACTAAATACAGATCAGAACTCTACGGAATTGAACTAGGTGATCTTCATGCAGTTCAAGCAAGAAAAGAACTCTATGTTTCTTCCTGGTAGTGCTAAAGTGATTATCGCTTTTTTTATGGTCTTAATGATTGCCAGTTTACTCTTTAAACAACCTAATCAGACGAAAACAGAAACCGCGGATTTAGAACATCACTCAGATATGGTTTTAGACTAAGTAACGACTGAAATCTTTTTGAGGAGTACAAAAATAGAACTTTTAGATTTCAGCACCAAATATCTGATGCCAAAGAATACCATTTCTTTTTGACCATTCAGAGACAGTGTGCCAAAACTTCGTTTTTTTCAAATGTTGAAGTGTAGTTGATTGGATTAAGCTCTGCTCAATGTCTTTTTGTGTATAAACTTTTTTATCAAAGGTCCAATCTCCATGAGTCAGTACCAGAGCTGTGACCTTACACACATCATGTCCTCGACAGTCCCAAACCCTTTCATCTTCATTGGTTAGCATTTTTTCTTCAAGATCTTTCGTGACATCTTGAACCAGTGTTGCCCAATAATTTTGTTCAGACTCATCTCTACATAGTGGAATCGTTTTAATATAGCTCCATGATAAATGTAAATGCTGATAACACTTAAAAGACTCTCGTTGAATGATGCTATTGAGGCTTGGTTGATGTTTCCAATTATGAAAAGTAGGTAACCGTTTTCTCAGCACTCCTAGCTCTTCAGCCGATCTTCTAATTGATCTACTTAATTTCTCAACGCTATCAAAATGATTAATGTCTATATAGGTACATAGGACTTTATTAAGTAGACCAAGAGAAACAAGCATTCCTTCTCGATCCCAACCATCATAAAAAAATAAATTTTCAAGTTGATGATCATCTGGATCAAGATCTCGATCAGCAAAGCCTAGGACTGGGCAAAGAGAATGACCTAGTTCATAGTTCTCAGTCGCTTGTTTTAAGACTTTTTTAAGAGCTTGTTTTCCATCTTTTTTGACCGCCCCCTCTTGACTTGGCCGTAGAAATCTCAACTTTGATTTTATTTCTTTGTGCTCTAGTAAGATGCTCTCCCAGAATATGATATCATCGATTCCCTCAACATATATATAAATACGTTTTTTACTTTCAAAAATGGCGGAATTTCCAGTTTTCCGGCCAAGAAACTTTACACTATCAGGATCGAGTCCTCTCATCATAATATAATGCCTTCTATTTAAGAGTGGCTACTAATCATAGGGCGGACTTTATAGATTTCTTCACCAATGATATCCGGAGAATGTGTCGCTATTAAGAATTGGTGACCTCTCATTTTGCATATTTTAAGGATTGTAGCGGCAAAGATTTCTTGCCAATCGGGATGTAGAGAGATTTCTGGCTCATCAAATAAAATGAATGCATGATCATCACCCAAAAAGATTAGTCCATATAAAGAGACAAGCTGATGTTGTTCACCCGAAGATAACCTTGATAAAGGTAGTTCCTCACCGCCATGCCCAATGACTTTGATACCGGATGGTGTAATCGTTACTTTTTTATTCGTAATCCTTTCACCCATTAATTCTTCAAATACCTTGGCTTTTTCAGCAAACTTAAAACGATCACTGTATCTATCCTGTAACGAGGTGAATAAAATATTTAAAAATGGGACTGCATGCTCTGGTATATCATCGGTCATATGTAATTCAATGTTTGATGGAAAAAAACGTTCGCTATCAGACAAGCACTCATAAAAGCGTGCGATTTCTGATAATACAAGGTCATCATTGACATCAGCCGGGTTTAGCTTGAATAAATCTGCAATAAATTTTTGATCGAGATTTGCAGCATTCTGACCAATTTGAGTCTCAATTGAGGCAATTAACCTTTGAGCATGTTTTGACAATTCGTCAACCGAGAGTTTTTGCTGTCTAAGCTCGATATTACTGTAGCGATGACGGTGTCTAAATTGCCTTCTGTATGCCCTTGCTTCTCTTTCTTCTTCTTCTTCATCTACTTGAAACGCTATTAAAGTCTCAATCCCACTGCGAAATAGGCGATTGCTTTCAAATAATAAACAACTCCTAAATTGTTCCTTAATTAAATTTCGGAACTGTTGTTTTTCATTGAGTTGCAGCCACTCCCAGATTTTTCTTGTTTCTCCTGAATCGACAGAAGTCGCCGTATGATCTTCGATATTAATTTTAAACTTTAAATCGGGGTAAAGCTGTCTAAGTGCAGTGTATGCAGTTTTTTTTAAGTACATGCTAGGAGTGTATGATGAAGACCAAAAACTTTCATCCGATAGCTCTTGTATTTCATCATGGGAAACGACCTCATCTGTATGAGACATGATGTTTAACTTTTTTTCACATTTATCCCCAGCCAATAATGAGATCGTCAGTTTTTCACTCATGCTTATTTGATCTAAGTCCTGATCCATATTAGTTTCATGAGCTTGAGATACTCCATACTCAGCGAGTAATTTGTTGTGATTGTTAAAGTTTAAAGTTAATGAACTAAATCTCGTGCTAAACAACGTCACTTCATCAATTTCTAAAAGCGCTTTAATTAATCGAAATAGCGTGGTTTTTCCCTGTCCATTTTTTCCGTGAATAAAAGTCAAATCATCTTCTAAAGAAATCTTTGTATTTAAGGTTCCAAAAAGATTTTGAACTTCTACTGATTTGATATTCGTTTGAAGCATGGTGGTTACTTTTATATATACGTCAATAAAGGGTAGTTAATCTTAAAACAAGTCCAGCTAACGATTGCTTTCTATATGTCAGCATTTCTTTACCTTAACTCTCATATCTTATAACATACTACTTATTCGGATTCTTTGTTATCCTTAAGAAAAAAGTCAAGAGCGAAAGAAAGTGACCAAGCTGTTATGTCTGATCCTGCTGAGATAATTTATGAAGCTCTCACCGAAATCTGTGCCACTTTTAGTCAAAGACCACAGCATAGAGTTGATCGCCTAACCCTACTCGCATATCCGCAAGGAGAATGGGTAGAACTTGCAGATATCCTTTCACCACAAACAGCTCTAGCTAAACGACTAATAAGCTTAAATGAACGCGGCATTGATCTTTTTGCAGTACATTCAGATACGCCTGATAAAAAATGGAGTTTAGTCAGCTTTTATTGTGGTCAACTTGACGCCATGCCAGCAACCGCACTTTTACTTAAAGATGCTCATGAGCAAGACCAGCGACACTGATTAGCGAATACACGGTCTACTCATTCACTGAATCACTATTGATGCATATACCTGCCTAATGGATCACTTTTGACGCATACAGGTGATGCTTAAGCTGTTGTAAAAGATCATGTTCAGTGCACTGAGAGGTGAGTAAGTGGAAATCAGCTTTTTGGTACAAGGGTGCTCGACTCGCTAGGAGTTTTTTGAGTTCGCTCATAGCCTTCGGGTGATCTCTCATTGGACGTTGGTCGCCTTGAGCAATCACACGATTCATATGTTCTTCGGCACTGGCTTCTAAATAAATTGTATAGCTCATTGCCTTTAACAATGCATAATGCTGTGGATGAGTGACAATTGAACCACCGGTCGCAATGATCGCCGAAAAGTTTTGTTGTTGAAGTTCTTCGAGCACTTCTCCCTCTAGACGTCGATAATATGGTTCACCATGGACACTAAAAACTTCAGCAAGGCTTAAACCGGCTATCCGTTCGATTTCTTCATCAAGTTCAATCATAGGCCAACCTAAATCATTGGCTAGCAAACGACCCAAAGTAGATTTGCCGGCACCTCTGACCCCTAAAAGTGAAATTAACGAGACTTGTGAAGATTTAAATCTAGCCTTAAGAAGCGTGTGAGCTTCTTGCAGTTCTTGCTGATTTAACTCAGAGAGTAAGCTATCGATTTCCCCTCTCGTACCCTCACTTAATAATTCCGCAAGCCTAACCTCCAAAGCTATACAAAGCTGGTTAAGCTTGATCACACTGATATTTGCTTGACCGGCTTCAACCTGCATCAGATAGCGAGTACTCAAGTTGGCTTTGGACGCACAATCTTTAAGGCTTAACCCCAATGATTGTCTTCTTTGAACCACCCTGTGTGCTAGGGCCTGTAATATCTTTTGTTCTTGGTTTGACATTAAATTCACAACTTGAGTCTAGATCATTAGATAATACACTTATTGAATAAGGTATTCGATTTGATTGATCGAAGTCAATGAGCAATGAGAAATATATTTCACCCTAAGAAAAAGAGTGAATTAAATTTCATTTCGACTTGAAATATGTTCATTATCTCGCTTAACTGTAACTATAATTTCCATATTGAAAGGCCATTCAATGAAGGTAGAACGCTTTGCTAGTCATCCCAATGAGTATTTACATTGGAATCTGTCTGTTAATCATGAGATCGCAACACTTACCATGGACGTTCAAGAAGAAGGTGGTGATGGGTATATTCGTAAGCTAAATAGCTATGATATCTTTGTTGACATTGAGCTCAATGATGCAGTGACCCGAATTCTATTCGAATATCCTGAGGTGAGAAGTGTTGTGATCACCAGTGGTAAGGACCGAATCTTTTGTTCTGGTGCAAACATTCCCATGCTTGCCTCAAGCCCACATGCCTTCAAAGTGAACTTTTGCAAATACACCAATGAAACACGCAATAGCTTGGAAGATATTAGTGCGCATGGAGGGCCAAAGTTTTTGGCGGCTCTAAATGGTGTGGCCAGTGGTGGTGGCTATGAGCTCGCTTTGGCCTGTGATGAGTCAGTTTTAGTTGACGATCGCAGTTCGGCGGTTTCACTACCCGAAGTACCTTTATTAGGCGTTTTACCTGGAACTGGTGGTCTAACTCGTGTAGTGGATAAGCGCAAAGTTCGTCGTGATATTGCTGATTATTTTAGTACGCTTGCCGAGGGAGTACGCGGTAAAAAAGCAGTTAAGTATCGCTTGGTCGATGCAACCTATAAACTTTCTAAGTTTCCTGAAAAAATCGCTGAGCATGCACAAAAACTAGCCCATTCTGTTGCACCTGTAGTTAATGAAGCAGGCCAAGGGGTCACTTGGGCACCCTTGACGCCAGAAGTAGATGAAACAGGTAATCGTAAATACAATCATGTTTCATTGGAACTAAATACTTCACGTCGTGGGGCAACCATTACGATTTCAGCCCCCGAGTCAGTCGGCCCACAAAGTGGTGAAGATGTTTATAAAGCAGGTGTCAACTGGTGGCCATTAGCCGCCTTTAGAGAAATCGAAGATGCTCTTCTCCATCTTCGCTTTAACCATCTTGATATTGGAAGTATTACCTTTTTAACTCGTGGATCTCAGGATGTACTCATGGGCATTGACGAGGTGATCGCTCAAAACCAAGATCATTGGTTTGTGAATCGAGCGACCCATTACATCAAAAGAGTACTCAAGCGTATTGATGTGACCAGTAAAACTTTAGTGACCTTGATTGATGAAGGTTCAGCCTTTGCCGGTACTCTTTTTGAACTTGTTGCTTTAGCGGATCGTTCTTTCATGCTTGAGGATGAAGATGAAGCGGTGCAAGTACGCTTAAGTCCACTGAACTTTGGAATGTATCCAATGGGTAATGGACTCACACGCTTACAAACTCGTTTTTATGGAGAACCGGATACTTTGGCAGAGGCAGAAGAACGCATCGGTGAAGGTTTGGTGACCACCGAGGCCGATGAGTTGAATCTAGTGACCTTTGCCCCCGATGATATCGATTGGGATGATGAAGTACGATTATTCTTTGAAGAACGTAGCGGTCTTTCTAGCGATGGCTTGACCGGTATGGAACAAAATCTTCGTTTTGCTGGCCCTGAAACCATGGAAACCAAGATTTTTGGCCGACTCAGTGCATGGCAAAATTGGATCTTTATCCGTCCAAATGCAGTAGGTCCCCAAGGTGCTCTCAAAGCCTTTGGGTCACCACACCAACCGGTATATGACTTTAACCGCACCTAATAAAATGCTTAAGGAAACTTAAGGCCTAAACAGTGTATCTCACTTACAGTCATGCTGACCAAATGCTCTGACATTAAGTATGCACAAAGATCAAGAGACACAATTATATATTAATTATACACACAGTCATGAAGATCAATCACCGATCAATGATTGTATAATGAAAAAGGAGCAATGATGGGTAACATCGACTTAGACGCAAAAATTCCAAATAATGTAAATCTTTCCGATGATAAGCGTCTTCAAAGAGCGCTTGAAAAATGGCTACCAAACTTTAAAGAGTGGTGGATGGACATGGGTCCTGAAGGCTTTCAGCAAGACAAAGTTTTACTGAGAACTGCTGTCAGCGTCGAAAAAGATGGATGGGCACATTTTGACTATGTTTCAATGCCTGACTATCGGTGGGGCATCTTTTTGGCCCCCGCTGAAGAAGGACGTAAAGTAAACTTTGGTGATCACGAAGGTGAAGACGCTTGGCAACAAGTCCCTGGTGACTATCGTAATGCACTAAAGCGTATTATTGTTACGCAGGGAGATACTGAGCCTGCAAGCGTTGAGCAGCAACGTTTACTTGGTAAAACCGCACCTTCACTGTATGATTTGCGTGGCTTATTCCAAGTAAATGTTGAAGAAGGCCGTCACCTGTGGGCAATGGTTTACCTACTTCACTCATATTTTGGAAAAGATGGCCGAGAAGAAGCCGAAGCACTATTAGAACGACGCTCAGGTGATGAAGACAGCCCACGTATCTTGGGTGCATTCAATGAGCCGATCACCAACTGGCTTGACTTTTTCTGTTTTACAACCTTTACCGATCGTGATGGTAAATACCAACTTCGCTCTTTAGCTGAATCCGGCTTTGATCCTTTGGCTCGTACTTGTCAATTCATGTTGACTGAAGAAGCTCACCATATGTTTATCGGAGCCACCGGTATTGGACGCATTATCCAAAAAACAGCCGAAGTCACCCGTGATGGTACCGACCCAAAGCAAGCTGGTGTTATTCCCTTAGACATGATCCAAAGATCGGTCAATCTTTGGTATACTCTGAGCTTAGACTTATTTGGTTCTGAAGATTCATCGAATGCCTCATTGTTCTTTAGCGCCGGCTTAAAAGGTCGTGATCAAGAAGCTAAAAAGCATACTGAGCACAAGGCACTTGATCAATTCTATACTCTACAGCGTCCCGCTAATGGCCGTCTGATTTCAGAAGATATCCCTTTGCGTAGAGCCATGAATGAAGTGCTGAGAGATGCTTATGTTACCGACTGTGAAAAAGTTGTCCGTGGCTTTAACCGTACTCTCGAGAATTGTGGCTCTGATTTTAGAATCTCTTTACCGCATCGACGCTTTAATCGTGCGCAAGGGATTTATGCTGGCTTCCACTTTAGCCCACAAGGTGAGTTGATCGATGCTCAACAATGGGAAGCTAATAAAGCAGAATGGCTACCCACTGATGAAGACCGTGACTATGTGAATAGTATTATGGATCGTGCCTATACCGAACCAGGTGAGTTTGCTCCATGGATTAGTCCACCGGCTCGTGGGATTAACCGACTGCCTGTTGATGCAGAATATGTGCGTTTTTGCCGATAAGTCGCATATAAACATAACAATTTTAACAACGTATATATCGCAAAACTCTTACTTTCTTAATTAAATGGCTCACATGAGCCATTTAATTAGCTCAGCCTTTAGATTACTCTAAAACAAAGTACTCTAAAAGAGGCTCATGACCATGATTATGTCCATGTTTAACTTGGCAATAGTTCAAAGTCTCAATTAAACTAGTTACACAATCACCTGATCATTTAGGCATCGGAGAGTAAATCATGCTTATTAATTTGTGCTATACAGCCCAAAACAATCTTAGTCGTCATAAGCAAAAGAAATCTTTTTTAATAGTTTTAATATTCAGTCTTGCTTTATTCGCTTGTGAGGACTCAAAGACACCTCAAGTAGATCAAAGCAATTTAGATATGCAGACTTCAGAGAACCAAGCTGGTGAAAGCCAATCAGGTACTGAAGCAACCATGTTAGCAGGTTCTGATGGATTCCCTATGATGAGTGGTGAAGAAACAGCAGGAGAAGAAACGGCAGGAGAAGGAATGGCAGGAGAAGAAACGGTCACTGCTGGTATGAGCACAGAAGAAATGCGGATGCCAAGTTGCTTGATCTCATGTGCCGAGTTTGTAGAATGTGCAATCAAGCAATGTCCTGGTTATGATCAAGCCGATGATTCTTTACTCATGGAAGAATGCTTAGGCCTATGTAACCCTAACTTAGCCGTTCTTTTTGATCGACTTGTGGGCTGTCCCGAAAAAATAAGATTTGCCTCAACAGTACGCACAGATTTTTTAAACTTTTGCGATAGTGAGTCAGAGGGGTTTTGCGAAACTTATATTGCTACCTGTGGTCAATGGCTTGGGCGAACAGAATGTGAACCACATTATAATGACGCGCCTCGCAGTGGCGAAGACTATACAAGTGGCGCACATCAACAATGCTATGAGTATCATTTAGGGTCAGCAATGCGTGCCTTAGAAAATGGTGATGATGCCGGTGTTCAACAAGGATGTGAACGAGCTGCTGGGTTGAATACTTGTGTGGATGAAACTCAACCTTAAATACTGTTATAGATTTTAGCTCACAGCGCGTTCAAAAAACTTAGCCAAGATCATAGCGATTTGTTATTGATGCTTTCATCTTTATACCCTTTTTAATCTGTTGGAATACTTTTCAATGTTAAGCACAAGTACTGAACATAAAGACAGCTTTAATCATCAGCTAATACAAAAGATATTGATGTATCTTATACATCGACCTATACAAGCTAAGAAACTGATCAAAGATATTAAAAATTCAGTTTTAGGACAAAATCTATCTACAAAAGAGCTGAGTTGGCTACAAAATATTGATGAGCGTCGATGGTCTATTGATCACGAGCGCCCATATCGAACCATTGAAGGCGCCTTGTTTCATTGTCCGGTAAGTGCATTAGCTTTTAGCTCATTATTTTATAAAATGAAGCAAAATTATACAAACACAAGCGACCCTTTGTCTTTTTTAGTAAAATTCTTTCAAAGCGATGAGTTTCTATACTGTATCAAAGAGGGCCAACATATTGTAGATGCTTTACTTTCTTGGCTAAGCAGTAATGTGATTGCTTTAAGTTTGCCTAAAGAGTTAAGTAAAGAACAATCAATTTTTCTTGCTCTCAGCAGTTTGGAAATGGAGCTGATTAAGGCCCGTCGAAAGGTGGCTAAAATCGGACTAAACATTGAGCAAAAAAGAGCCATGATCAACCCAAACCAGCTGCTTGGTTTGGATCAATCAGTATGGTTGACCGAAGGATATGTTGGCCTAAGTGAGTCCTTTATTTTACTGAACCAAGAGGCGATTAAACTGAGTAAGGCAAAAGGGAGAAGCGCCTTACTTCTTTCAAAAATTCAGCTGCAAGACCTACCGATTGAGCTTGGGTCATCATGCTCAATCATGATTCAAAAAAAGATAAATCACATTCAAAGTGGCAAGCGTTTTTCACAGACTGAAGACCAAGATTGTTCAATTGAAGCCCTTCCAGAACATCTAGCCGAAGTCCTTAACTTTGTAAGAAACACCCCAACATTTTTTGAGCTTGAACAGTTCATGCTTGGTTATGATTTAGATCAGAGCGATATACTAGAGTTGATACAAGATTGGATGAAAAACGATTTAATTTGTAAGATTTCTAACATTCAGTAATGCTTCCTTATCGAATGTTAGGCAAATAGTTTGATTTCTCCTGCTACATATGCTATATTCATATAATTAGATGCTAATTAAAGGAACAACTGATGCTATCAACTTAATATAAGTATAAGATAGATTTAGTTATAATTTAGATATTAAGACTGCTTTTTTGATCAGTAAAAAGGTAAATAGTAAAATGAGTCCTAAGAGTCTTAAAAAATCAGCTAAGGATTTAGTGATACTCAGTCGCCGATCTGAGTCAGCGACAGAACAAGATGTAGGCGTAGAAATCACTTCATTTGATATAGATGCTGAAACTGGTGAACTCATTCTTGATCAAGAAACAGACCTAGAAAAATCATTACAAACTTCAACTGCTTTAGCTTTGAATTCACCATCACTATCAGATGGTTCAGCTCAGATTATTATCAAGCCTGAACCGATAGATCAGTATGATAACACAGAAGCTCGAAGTCATAAATCCAAGCCTTCCACTCGTTCAACAACTACAGCAAAACTCAAGGGGGCAAACGCCAAATCATCATCGGAAAGTGATCAATTACCTCAGGCTCCACCAACCAAAATTGAAGAGCTTTATTCTAGTGCTCAGGCCTTTGCTGAACAAGCTAAATCACCTCAAACTAAAAAAGCTTATCAATCCGATTGGAATGATTTTGCCTTATGGTGCCAAAAGCATAATTTGCATCCTTTGCCAGCCACACCTCAATGCATTGCACTATACCTAACCGAAAAATCAAGCACTCTAAAGATCTCAAGTTTGCGTCGACGCTTAACGGCGATAAGTCAAATCCATAAAATGCATGAGCTAGAATTTAATGCTGCCCATGTCGCCATTCGTAGTGTGTGGGCTGGTATTAGGCGAGCAAAAGGAACCGCTGCTGAAGGTAAGGCTCCCGTCAGAGTTGATGACTTACGCTTAATTATTTTTACTCGTCCTCATACTTTAAGAGGATTAAGAGATATTGCCTTATTAGCGCTAGGTTTTAGTGGGGCTTTTCGTCGGTCTGAGCTAGTTAGTTTAAATCATGGAGATTTGGAATTTGTACCGGAAGGTCTAAAAATTAATTTACGCCGATCTAAGACAGACCAAGAAGGTGCCGGTATGGTTAAATCTGTTCCTTTTGGTCAAAACCCTAAAACCTGCTGTGTGCGAGCGATACAAAGATGGCTTCAGGCGAGTGGTATTCAAAGTGGACCTATTTTTAGACCGATTAATCGACATGGGCAAATTCGTCCACGCCGTTTAACAGGGCATGCGGTTGCCACCTTGCTCAAAGACGCCTTGGCTGAGTCATTAAGAAGCCAAGGCATTCCAGAGCGACAAATTAAGATTAAGGTCAAAAGCTTTTCAGGACACAGCTTACGTGCCGGCTATGTAACAAGTGCTGCGGCCGAAGGGGCCGAAGAACATGTCATCATGAGACAGACAGGCCACAAGCGAGTAGACACAGTTCGTCGCTATATTCGTGAAGGTGATCTATTCCGAAATCACCCTCTTGAAAAAATGGGATTATAATGATTTCAGTTTGAGCTAAGCTAAAAATCTTAACCTTTGTTCTTGTTGGGCTCTTCTGACTCAAATAGGTCAGGCCATATCTCCTTTGGGTGTGAACTAAGAAGACTTACCATTCTATAAAGCTCTTTGGGCTTGGGTTCGATTGCTAAACCATTGTCATCACGAGCAGGATATTTGGGAAATAAGAGAGCGCCTGCTTCTTGAGCAAGTAACAAAGGACTATCTTCTTCAGAAAGTTGCTCATGTTCTTGCACCGATTGAAAGTTGATCAAGCCAGCTTTGAGCTTAAAGTCCGCTTGCTTAAACTCACAGCGAAATGAGGTTTGGTAAAATTCTAATTCAGGCTCGGTTTGTGCTAATGACTCAAGCAATAAGTTTTGAGAGGCTTGCGAATCTTGACTGAGCTGATTAATAGCACTTAGGGCACGGTTCAAGCTTTTCCAAACACCAGCTCGGGCTTTCGCTGAAAAACCTGCTTTCCCTAACTCAAGAGCAAGGGCCGCTTTACCTTTTTGGCGTACATATTCATCAGCACATTTTAATCCACCAGAAAGCTGAGCGGGATGTCGGGTGACCCATGCTTTAGCTCCGCCTAAAATCCTTGCCCAATGCCAAGCTTCCTCACTAAAAGGACAAATATAAAATGGCTGCGAGCTTTCTAAAATGGTTTGATGAAAATCAATATATAAGTCAGCTTGATCAAGGATTGGCAGTAGGTTTTGCGCTCTTTGAATCTCATGGGGAATCTTTGTCGGCTCATCGACATTCTCTAGTTTATTGATTTCATTCTGCAGCAAGTTGGAATCAAAAACTCGATTTAAATCAATATCTAAAAAGCGTTGATTAAGACGAGCTGCCTTCGGATTACCAATGAAGCAACTTAATCGACCATCATATTTAATTTTGCCCGAGTTTAGGGCATCCATCACATCCAGAAGACCTTCTAAGGGTCCTATTTCATTCCCATGAATCATAACACTCACGACCAAATGAAAGGAACTCTTTCCCCCCTCATAGCTCCACAACCATTGGTCTTGAATGATTGGTTGAGTTCCATCTGATTGCTCTTGAGCATCTACAAACTGAGTAAAGTTTGCTAAATATTCTTCAAGAGTTTCGCGATCTTTGAAATCAAGGTGATCACTGTAATCTTTGTGTGATTCTGTCATATCTCTACTTTGGTTCAATGGGCCAAATGAGGGCTTCTACCTATTTAAAGTTTGAATCTCAAGAGTTATATTTTAAGCTTAGTAAAGTAAAATAAAAAAGTAAAACAAGAGTTTGTTGATTAGCTAAGGCGATCATATACTACTTTCGAGACTTATGGAGAGTTACATTATGTCATCATTTGATTCTGCAGACCTGATAAAAGTTTTGGTTGTTGAAGACCATACAATTGTCAGACAAGGACTCGTTGCCCTCCTATCTACCTCAGAACGAATCAAGGTGGTTGCAGACTTAAATGATGGACTAAGTGCTTCTAAATATATTGAACAGTCTGAAGTCGACCTACTTTTGACAGACCTTGCCTTGCCCGGGCTTGGGGGGATTGAATTGATACAAAAAGCAAGTTCTTTGGGTATTCGATCATTGGCACTGAGTATGCATCATGATGCAATTTGGGTCCAAAGAGCCTTGGAAGCTGGCGCTTGGGGCTATCTTTTAAAAGGTTCAGGTATCAATGACTTACTTACGGCAATTTGTACAATTGCCGATGGTGAAAGATACCTATCACCTAGCGTTAAGGCAGTAAATACCGAGCTTGGCTTAACAACCCGAGAAAAAGAAGTGCTCACTTTGGTTGCTCAGGGGCACACAAGTAAAGAAATAAGTTCATTCTTAAGTATTAGCACACGTACAGTTGAGCATCATCGAGCCAATATGATGGATAAACTTAAGATTCATGATATTGCCGGCTTAACTCGGTATGCAATTAGAAATGCTTTTATTGACCCTAGATTTAAATAAATCAGAAAAACAAACATGAAATACTTATGATTAATCATATTATTTTTATATTCAAACCTTCTCGTATGTAATGACGAAAATACAGCATGTGCTATTCCGTCTTTAGATTGTGAATCAAACTCCCAATCAAGCCCCTAGCAAAATGAGCTTTTTTCAATTAAATCAGTTAGGTATATGGGAGGTTAAGTTTGATATAGTATATGGATAAAGAGACTTTACTGATTAATTAAGTTATAATTTTTGGCTCAATGAGTCTACTATCATCTAAATAAAGGCAGATTAATTATGGGCTCTATGGTTAAAGCAAAATGTCCCTGTGGGTTCCAAAAGGGTGTGAGAATCGGTGGCGGTATGCTTACCTTTTTGACAGAATCGGTATTTCCACACTATTGTAAAAGGTGTGGACTTGTTGAAGTGAATATATGTGAAAGAAAAAAACGCTGTCCTACATGCTCATCATCACGAGTCTACGCTTATGGTAGTTCTAGGGTATCTCCGCATGACAATGGTGATCGAACTATAGCTTGGCAAGAATATGCCGCGAGCGCCTCACAGCATTTTTGTCCATCTTGTAAAAAGTATCATTTAAACTTCGAAGAAATAGGTTCCTTTGACTAATAAATTCGATTGCTTACAGTTCAAACAACTGTTCATACACAAAATAATAATGAGTTTGTCACATAAACTTGAGTTAAATCGTTATTAATACAAGTGGGTATATTGAAAGAGGTGAGTCTTGACTTGGACGATTGACTTTGTGGAGCAACAAGCTCCAGATACTGCTTCGGTAAAAGCAGGATATAAGCAAGCGAATGTGGCAAAGTGGATCGGTTTATCGAAATGCGATTCAAATGGTCTTGGCTCTGTACTTTGGGGGGAGATAAAGGGTAGTGGAAGTAAGGCTTATCGAACTCAAATAGACCTTAATGGGCCTGCCTTTAAATGTAGCTGTCCAAGTCGAAAATTCCCGTGTAAACATGGGATTGGACTTGGATTAGTGTATGCCAACACAGCTACTGCTTTCACTGAGCAGAGCATGCCCGAATGGGTAGAAAGTTGGATTAATAAACGTCGTGAACGCGCGCAAAAAAAGTCTGGTAAACCAACAAATGAAGCTGATCCTACAAAGAACTTAGAATCTCATGATTCGTCTAATCTATCTCAAAGTCCTCTTAGTGCTGAAGAGTTAGAAGCTTTACAAAAAAAAGCCAAGGCTAAAGCCAAACGCTTAGAGAATAGAAAGCAAAAGGTCACTCAAGGTCTAATTGATTTAGAACTTAGACTACAAGACTTGTTGCGGAATGGTCTTATCTCTATTAAGGAGCCCTACTCCTATTGGGAGCAAGTGGGGGCACGCTTAGTTGATGCTCAAGCATCAGCATTGGCCAAAAGAGTTCGTTTGATCCCAGTAGATGCACAGACACCCCAAGCACAACTTCAAGAGCTTGCTTATCTCAATTTGATTTGTGTAGCATGGCGTCAACGGGATAACTTAAGCGACCATGAGTTAGCTGATCTCAAAACAGCGATTGGTTTTTCAAGTTCTCAAGATGAGCTTATGCAAAAAGAAGGACTGAGTGATCATTGGCTGCTTTGCGGTGTTCAAAAAGAACAAGAGCAACAATTATCTGTGCTTAAACAGTGGCTTTATGGTGCTGAAAGTGGACAACTAAAACTCCATTTAAGCTATGCCTTTTACAATCAAGCCCACCCTTACCATTTTCATTACAGCCAACTCTTTAATGCAGAATTGTGTAGCTATGATGGTTTTCAAAATCAAAGGGTTGTCATTAAAGCTCATCAGCTTCTCGATAAAGAACAACAAGCACAACTGGCAAGCAGTGACTTAGCTCATCATAAAGATTGTATCTTAAATCATCAGCACCAAGACTTACGTGGTTTTACATGTCTTAATGATTTACTTCTTATGCATGCTCAGCACTTAGCAGCTCAACCTTGGTCAAGCCAAAGAGCATATTTATTAAAAAACCTTTTGCTATGTGAAGCACAAGATTCAGTTTTTGCTTATGACCAAGCAAATACAAATGCCTATTATCAAGTGAGTTTATCAAAAGAAGCGGTTTGGCAGATCCTTGCCACCACAGGTGGTATGCCGGCTCATTACGCAACCTTGTGGGACAGTCAAAAGAAAAAGCTTACCTTACTGAGTCTTTTTTATAACGGAGAAATCTATCCGCTTACCTAAACACTCGGTTCAGTATGTCCTTGTTTATTCTCGCTGTTTGTTCTCATTAGCCCTCTCCAATCGGATAAAAAAAACTATGCAAACTGAAACGCATAACATACCGGAAATAGCATCATGGAAAGATCTGACCAAGCTTAGTTTATTGGGCTTGAGTCGCTCCCCAAGACCTGTTGTTAATCATCCACAGATTAAAACTCTTTTTGATCAAGAGCGCCCAGATACAAGCATCAAGAAAGATACAAGTACAACAAAAGAGCTCAATACAACGATCAGTACCGAACAACAGGTCTTAAACTTTATCTCCGCTCTCAGTTTATATGAACAGGCTGGTGTATTAGCTCAAGCAAAAGAAAGCTTGGGTCAAATCAACTACTATGAGCAAGCCCCTCAAGAGAAGAGATCAGTTATACATCAGCTTAAGCTAGATGATTTGGAAAGTCTGAAACATACACCTGTACTTTTACTGAAATATCTAAAAGTAATCGAACAGGCTCAAGTACTCATTCCTCCATCTATCATTCCAAAACTCCTTAATCTTGGTATAGAACTTAGCTCAAATATGGGTTTAAAGCTGACAAAAAAGGAAAGTAGTATCGACCTAAGTGCAGGTTATGACCAACTTAAAGCCTGCATCATAAATATAGTCGGTGAGCGAGGGCAATGGCTCATCAAATTAAATCCTCATTGGCAACAGCATTATGCCATCAACTTAAATGATAGGCAGGAAGAACTGTTGGTCCTTTGGAAACATGGGAATGAAGCAGAACGAAAAATCTATCTCAAGCGACTGCGGTCCTTAAATCCTGACTTAGCTAGGCAAGCACTAGTTAATGACTTTAGCCAAGAACGAGCCCAAATGCGTCAAAGTTTACTCTCTGTGTTTAAAGTCAACTTAGGCCCAAATGATGAAGAGTTTTTGGAAAGCTGTCTTGATGATAGAAGTGCAAGCGTCAAACAACAAGCCGCTTCACTATTGGTTCAGTTACCCACGAGTGCCTTACTGACCAGACTTTCTCAAAGCTTGGCTAACTATATAAACCTAGCTCCCTTGCTCAAAAAGTGGAAAGAAGCTGGCCTATATTATAAAGCCCCAAATAAAGATTCGAGCAATCAAGAGCTAACCAATCAAGAGTCCTTACTGACCATTACTTTACCCAAAGTTGCATTAAGTGCTGTTGAAGTAAGAGATTGCATTGGAGCCATCAACACTTTTGGCCAAGAACATATTAAGGGTGGACAAAGAATTAACCTATTAGCAGCATTCATTAGATGTGTGCCCTTAAGTTGGTGGACTGAGCAACTTGAACAAGAATTAGCCCACAAGGCACCTACCGAAGAAGTACTGAGAAACTATCTTCAGAGCTTGCTATTCGAGATGAGAAAACATGACCATGCTGAGGCCTTATTAAGTGCACTCATGCAAGCATATATTCATCAAACTCACATAGGACATAAATTATCAGACGATGGATCACTAGGGGATGGATCACTAGGATCAAACTCTGAACTTTATGAGCTTTGGGGACAGGCCTTACTTGGGGAGCTTAAGTACAGTAAAGTTGGAGTGAGCCACCTGTTTTATGATTCGCTTCCGCCACAAATTGCCAAAGCCGAGCTTCTTTCTCGTATTGCTCAACAAAAGAGAGATCATGACAACTCTGATTACCTTGTCTTGGTTATGACTTGTGTAGATGAAGCTGAGTGGACTCCAGAGTTTAGTCTTCTGATCATGCAAATGATTACTGGTGAACTAAGCCAAATTAAAAAAGGTAAATATGCAAAATACCTTGATGCGGCGATCTGTCATATCGGCTTATATGCTGATTTAAGTGTACAGCCCTTAGTCGATCAAGAATGGCGAGCTTATCAAGATCGCTGTGATGATGAACTTCTTTACTGCTTAGATCTGTGTCAACAGCGTTTTCGCTTAAGAGTAAAGTTACAACAGCAAACTCATGGTCTAGTTAAACCTGAGTAAGAACGTTATGTATTCCTGTGTATAATATATCCAAAAACATCCAATCAAATGAAAAGATAACCTGAATCAACTCAGGTATTTACTAAACTTTAAAAGGTCAAATTATTATGTCCAAATCCAAAAAGTCAAGCTCAGATCAAACTACAAAGCTAGAACAAATCCTTAGAGCTCATGCGGAACAGGAGTTTGCTGAGGAACTAGAAGTTTTAAAAAAAGAAGATGATAAGCAAAGACCACCCAATTGGGCTCTTTCTCCTTGGGCGGTTCGCACATATTTATTGGGAGGCACGCTTGATAACGGCTTTGAGGTAAGCGCTAAGTATATTGGTAATCAGCGTTTGATGGAGATTGCCATTGCTACGCTTGCGACAGATAGAGCCCTTTTACTTTATGGTGTACCCGGAACAGCAAAGTCGTGGGTTTCAGAGCATTTGTCAGCTGCGATTAGTGGAGACTCTACCCTTTTAATACAAGGGACGGCCGGTACGAGTGAAGAATCGATTCGCTATGGCTGGAACTATGCAGAACTTCTTGCCAAAGGTCCTTCAACAAGTGCTCTTGTAGAAAGTCCCCTGATGAAAGCAATGAACCATGGTCAAATTGCTCGTATTGAAGAACTCACTCGCATTCCTGCTGATGTACAAGATACCTTGATCACAATTTTATCTGAAAAGATGCTTCCCATTCCTGAACTTGGACAAGAAGTACAAGCCAACCGAGGCTTTAATGTCATTGCGAGTGCCAATAACCGAGACAAAGGGGTAAACGAGCTTTCTAGCGCATTAAAAAGGCGTTTTAATACAGTTATTTTACCCGTTCCAAGTACATTGGATGAAGAAGT
Source organism: uncultured Myxococcales bacterium (assembly GCA_937146725.1). GTDB lineage: Bacteria > Myxococcota_A > Bradymonadia > UBA7976 > VGTA01 > CAKZRU01. The sequence continues at coordinate 7,802 of CAKZRU010000107.1, read as the reverse complement.
TACGATTGTAGAAAGTCGTGCTGCTAAGTTGGGCAGAGCACTTGATTTACCGGCTGAAAAGCCAGCGCTTGAAGAAGTGAGACGAGTTGTCACCATCTTTAGAGAACTCAGAGAGGGCCAAACCGTAGATGGAAAAACCAAGCTAAAAAGCCCGAGTGGTACTTTAAGTCCTGCGGAAGCTATTTCGGTTGTAAACAGTGGTTTATCCTTGGCTGGCCACTTTGGTGATGGTGTACTCACCGCCCACGATATTGCATCCGGCCTAGTTGGGGCAGTCGTTAAGGATCCAGTACAAGACCAAGTGGTGATGAGAGAATATCTAGAAACGGTTGTGAAAGAACGTGATGGTTGGCTTGATATTTACCGAGCCTGCAAAGAGGTACTTTAGTGAGTATTTCATTTTTTGGTATTCGCCATCATGGTCCAGGCTCTGCTCGTTCAGTATTACGGGCCTTGGAAGCACTTGATCCTGATTTAGTTTTGGTGGAAGGCCCACCGGAAGCTGATGCAGTACTTCAAAGTGTAATTCATCCTGAAATGAAGCCACCAGTCGCCATTTTGGCCTATGATAAGAAAAATGCTCAGCAAGCAGCTTTTTATCCTTTTGCTGAATTTTCACCGGAGTGGCAAAGCATAAAGTATGCATTAACTCATCAAAAAAACCTTCAATTTATGGATTTACCCTTAGCCCATAAGTTTGCCCTTGCCCAAGCAAAGGCCGAAGCTGATACCGAAACCGAAACTCATGGGATAGATCAGACTGAAAAAGAGCTTGAGCGTTTAGCAGAGCAGTTTGATTTTGCAGCTTCTTCAAATCCCGACGAACTCAATGAAAAAGAACTGTTCAAACTCCATTGGAAGACCGCTATCCTTAAAGATCCCTTAGCTTATTTTGGTCATTTAGCCGGTTTTAATGACAGCGAAGCATGGTGGGAACGACAGGTTGAATTGGTCCAGTCCGACGATCAAACTTTATTTAAAGCCATTGCTGAAATGATGACTGAACTGAGAGAGGCCTTGGGTGGATGGGGTTACCCGAGTTTAGAAACAGAAGAAAATATCGAAGAATTCCGTCGTGAAGCAGCCATGCGTAAGCAGATTCGTAAGGCTCAAAAAGGGGGATATGAGAAGATTGCTGTCATTTGTGGCGCTTGGCATGTACCAGCTCTTATGCATCCTCCTAAAGTTAAGGAGGATAATCTAGTTCTTAAATCACTGCCAAAAAGTAAGATTCAAGTCACTTGGGTGCCATGGACTTACCAACGAATGAGTGCAGGAAGTGGCTATTCGGCTGGTGTAGAATCGCCAGGATTTTATGAACATCTTTGGGTAGGCCATGCTCATCAAGCAAGCTATTGGTTAAGTAAGGTTGCGCAAGCTTTGCGCGCAGAAGGTTTTGATGTTTCATCGGCCCATATCATCGAAACATTAAGATTAGCAGAAGCCCTAAGTGCCATTAGGGATTTACCCAGTCCTCGCCTTACCGAGCTCAATGAGGCCATTCGCTCAGTAATGCTTTTTGGGGATGATCTTCCCTTAGAGTTTATCCAGCAAAAACTTTTGATTGGACAGCGCTTGGGTCAGGTGCCAAGCGACTTACCCGAAACACCTTTGCAAAGTGATCTACGTTTATTACAAAAAAAATTAAAGCTCTTACCAAAAGCAGAAACTGAAGAAAAAACATTAGATCTACGCAAAGACAACGATTTAGAGCGTAGCCAACTATTACATCGCTTACGCTTGCTTGGGATCGGTTGGGGTGAGCTGACTCATGTGAGAGGTGAAGGGACTTTTAAGGAAGCGTGGTATTTAGCCTGGAAGCCTGAGTTTAACTTAGACATCATCGACCGCTCTCCGTGGGGACAAAATGTTGAAGAAGCGAGTACTAAATATGCGCTTCATCAAGCTCAAGATGCTGATCTAAAAAGGCTTATTGAATTAAGCCATCAGGCCTTAATTGCCAAATTGCCCTTAGCCATTCCTAGCCTAATGCAGCAACTTGAAGATCAAGCAACCATTAGCTCTGATACCGCTGAAATCTTAGAAGCTTTACCAGCTCTTGCGCAATTATTACGCTATAGTGATGTTCGGGGAAGCCAGCTAACATCGGTCAAAAAAGTCCTGTGTACCTTAGCACCAAGAGCCAGCCTAAGCTTGGTTTATGCGTGTAGTTCACTCGATGCCGAAGCAAGTCAGCGTATGATGCAACTCTTAGAAGCAAGCACCCAGGCACTACTCCTTGTGGAAGAGTCCGATTTAAGTCTGCAATGGTTTCATGCTCTTGGGCAGCTTATCGATCAAGAGCAAGTGAGTGCCCATCTACAAGGAAAGGCCTGTCGTTTGCTTGTTGATGCTCAAAAATTAAATAATCATGAAATGATACAAGCGATGAGTCGTGCCTTATCTCCCGCTTTGACACCAGAGGCTAATGCATCATGGCTAGAGGGATTTTTGCAGGGAAGCGGTCAGGTTTTGGTCTATGATGATCAACTATGGGCACTGATTGATCAGTGGGTTTTAGGCTTAAATGCTGAGGTTTTTTTGGAGTTACTCCCCTTAATCAGAAGAACTTTTTCAACCTTTACTGCGACTGAACTAAGACAACTAGGTGAGAAAGTTAAATTAGGTAGACAAAGCGTTGATCAGCAAAACCAAAACAGAGAACAGCATGTTGATTTGCAACATGCCCAATTAGTTTTCCCCCTGTTAAGCAAGTTTTTTGGCATTAACCACACAGTTTAATTCCCGAGCGTAATTTATGAGCATAATTTATGAGTGTAATTGAACGGTTTGATTTACAAAGAATAATATATGACAAGTACAGAGTCACAACTTACAAATACTTTAGAACAAGATGAGCGAAACCGACGTTGGAGACTCATTCTTGGCGGACATGATGCTGATGGAATTGGACAAAGCTTAAGTGCCCATGACCAAAAGCTAGATCAATGCTTAGCCTCGTTATATGGACAAGGCTCAAATGATCCTGATCTAGGGTCATCAAAGCGATCTCGCCGAGGAGGCAGTGGAAAGTCTCAACCCAAGGTTTCACGTTGGTTAGGGGATATTCGGGAATATTTTCCTGCTTCGGTCTGCAAGGTCATGCAACGAGATGCGATCGACCGCCTTGGTTTGGAAAGTTTACTGCTTGAAAAGGAACTCTTAGAGCAGGTTGAGGCGGATGTACACTTAGTTGCTCAGCTCATCTCACTAAAAAATGTGATTCCCGCTAAAACCAAAGAAACTGCTCGCTTAGTGGTTAATCAGGTGCTTGAAGAACTTAAACGTAAGCTAGAGGCGCCTACAAGAGAAGCGATTACAGGTACATTAAATCGGGCAATTCGTAACCCTCGGCCCCGACATAATGAAATCGATTGGCGTCGCACAATCTTGGCCAACCTAAAGCATTATCAAGCCGAATACCAAACGATTATACCAGAGCGCCGCATTGGTTTTGGTCGTAAACGATCAAGTTTAAAAGACATTATTCTTTGTGTTGATCAAAGTGGTTCAATGGCCACCTCTGTGGTGTATTCAAGTATTTTTGCTGCGGTGATGGCATCTGTGCCTGCCGTTTCGATTAAACTCGTGATTTTTGATACTTCGGTTGTTGATTTATCAGATCAAATCCAAGCTGATCCGGTAGATGTTTTGTTTGGACTAAACCTCGGTGGTGGTACTGATATTAATCAAGCTGTGGCCTATTGTGAAAGCTTGATCACTCGCCCAGAAGACAGCATCTTTATTATGATCAGTGACTTGATGGAGGGTGGGGACCAAAGGCGTATGCTTAAGCGTATGCATAGTTTGGTTTCATCCGGTGTTCAATGCATTACTTTACTCAGTTTATCTGATGACGGAGCCCCTTGGTATGACCGTCACAATACCGAACGCTTTTCCGCAATGGGAATTCCTTGCTTTGCCTGTACCCCTGACTTGTTTCCAGACTTAATGGCGCATGCTTTAGGCAAAAAAGATATTGCAGGGTGGGCGGCCACTCAAAATATTAATCTGATTCGTGGTCAATCATCATAGAATCCTTATAAATCCATACTTGATTCATTGTAAAGCTCGTCTGAGAGTGGTACTTAGCCACATCATAATAGGATGCGCGGTGAAGCGAAGGTCGGGGTCGCTAACAGGCGTTGAAACTTATTCTCGACGGCTGGATATAACATGAAGTTTACTGAATTAAAGCTCTGCGAACCTATATTGAGAGCACTGCAAGATCAAGGGTATGAAACACCTACTCCCATTCAAGAACAAGCGATTCCCTTACTTTTAAAGGGTCAGGATGTATTAGGGTGCGCACAAACCGGTACGGGTAAAACAGCAGCTTTTGCCTTGCCGGTATTAGAGTATTTACAACAAAAGATCACCAATAAGCCTCAAGCAGGCAAGCGCCCAATTCGAGCATTGGTTTTATCGCCAACTCGAGAACTTGTTGCTCAAATCGCAGAAAACTTTAAGGCATATAGCCGTTATCTACCAATCAAACATTTAGTGATTTTTGGTGGCGTTAGTGCCACACCCCAGATTGAGCGTTTAAGTCATGGTGTGGATGTTTTGGTCGCTACTCCTGGTCGCTTGCTTGACTTACAAGCACAGGGTCATGTGGATTTAAGTCAAATTGAATTTTTTGTACTCGATGAAGCAGATCGTATGCTTGATATGGGCTTTATCCATGATATTCGTCGTATTCTTAAACATTTGCCTAATAAGCGACAAAATCTTTTATTTTCTGCCACAATGCCCCCTAACATTGTCACCCTAGCGAGCTCATTTTTAGATCGTCCGGCTCATGTAGAAGTGGTTCCTGAATCAACTACAGCCGAAAAAATTACTCAGAAAGTGATGTTTGTTGCTAAGTCCGATAAAAGACGCTTACTTGCTTATCTTCTTGATGAGTTAGAGATTGAGCAATGTATTGTTTTTACTCGAACCAAACATGGCGCCAATCGTCTTGTTGATCAACTTGAAAAAGCTGGACATCAAGCGGCCGCCATTCATGGCAATAAGTCACAAAATGCCCGAACAAGAGCTTTAACTGCTTTTAGAGATGGAACGCTACCTACTCTTGTCGCTACCGATATTGCAGCGCGTGGTATTGATGTACCGGGCGTTAGCCATGTCTTTAACTTTGATTTGCCAAACGAGTCAGAAAGTTATGTGCACCGCATTGGAAGAACCGGCCGAGCCGGAGAAAGCGGTACAGCGATTGCTTTTTGTGATGATAGTGAAGGCTTTTATCTTCGTAACATAGAACAGCTTATTGATGACGATCTAGAAGTGATTGAGGATCACCCTTGGCATAGCCCTCAATTTATTCCAGCGCCTCGAAATCGGAAGTCACCAAGACGCCAACAAGCCGAAAAGTCTAAAAAAAGCTCTCGTCATAAGCAAACTCGTAAAGGACAGAGCCAAAAACAAGGACAGAGCCAAAAACAAGGACAGAGCCAAAAACAAGGACAGAGCCAAAATACACAAAAAAAGCGAAGACGCTTCAGTAAACCCAAGTCGAGTTCAAACTTATAAATAGGCAGTATATATTGAATTAAAAAGGAGTTTGCATGAAATACCGACCAGAAATAGATGGCTTAAGAGCCATTGCTGTTTTACCTGTCATTTTATTTCATGCAGGACTACAAGGTTTTAATGGTGGCTTTGTCGGAGTCGATGTATTTTTTGTCATCAGTGGTTTTCTGATTACCTCGATTCTAATGAGGGACATCGAAAAACAACGCTTTAGCTTGCTACAGTTTTATGAACGTCGTGCCCGTCGTATTTTACCGGCATTATTCTTTGTTGTACTTTGTACCTTGCCTTTTGCTTGGTTGTGGATGCTTCCTCATCAACTCCATAACTTTTCTCAGGGCTTAATCGCTGTTTTTCTGTTTATTTCTAATATACTTTTTGGGCGCAAAAGTGATTACTTTGCGCCCGCTACCGAGGAAAATCCTTTACTTCATACTTGGAGCCTAGCTGTAGAAGAACAGTATTATTTACTCTTTCCCTTATTTTTGGTCTTTGCCTGGCGTTGGGGTAAGCAAAAGCTTTATTACTCTCTCATGTTTTTTGCCCTACTCAGTCTGGGGTTAAGTGAGTGGAACTGGCGTAATGAGTCGATTGCAAACTTCTTTTTGGCTCCCGCCAGAGCTTGGGAATTGTTTGCGGGTTCTCTTGCGGCCTTTATTGCTGATAAACATGGTGTTCGAGCTAATAATTGGCTATCTAGCCTTGGTCTTTTTTTAGTGATTAGCTCGATTTTTGCCTATGATAAAAATACTCCATTTCCTAGTATTTATGCAATTCCACCCGTTTTAGGTACCGCCTTAATTATGCTATTTGCTAAGCAAGGTACCTTGGTCGCTCGATTACTCAGTTGGAAACCAATGATTCAAATTGGTTTAATCAGCTACTCGGCATATCTTTGGCACCAGCCACTATTTGCCTTTGCTCGTATACGTTCACTAAACGAGCCTTCTCATGGACTTATGCTTACGCTATCAGTCTTATCTTTAGTTTTAGCATGGATGAGCGTCAGATGGATTGAAACCCCATTTAGAGTAAAGCGAAATGGCCTATTTGAGCGCCAAATGATTTTTACATATTCGCTTTTGGGTAGCCTATGCTTTATTGCATTAGGGTTTATGGGATATCAGAATAAGGGTTTTAAAAATCGCTTCGATAACCAATACATTCAATTCTTAGCTAACTTTGAAAAAACGCAGCGGGCAGAAAATGCTCAAGCTTGTACTCACCTTGATGATCTTGATGGGTGTGTTTTGGGATCAAATATGCCTAAGCCAACCATTGTGCTATTTGGTGATAGCCATGCCGGTATGCTTAGGGGGTCACTTGCAAAGCTTGCCCAAGAGCTTGATTTAAAAGTTTTGTTCTTTGCTAGTAACTGTCCTCCGGTGATGGATGTATATGCTAATCTTTCTGTTGAACGCTGTGATGAGTTTAACGCAAAAACTTTTCAATGGATCAAAAGTCATCCGGAGATCAAGACTGTGATTTTAGCCTCGAGATGGACGCTATCGGTTGAAAAAAAACGATATATAAATGGGCTTGGTGGCGCTGAGTCTGGTGTCGATTTCTGGCTTGATTTAATTGATGAGCATGGCCAAAAAGTGACTCATACCTCAGAGAGTAAAAGACAAAAAGCTGTCTTAAAACAGTATCAAGCAACCATAGAGTCCTTATTAAAGGCCGATAAGCAAGTAATCGTGGTTAAGCCTATTCCTGAGATGGGTTGGAATATACCCAATCTGTTAATCAAGAAAAAGCTGTTTAATCAGCAAGAAGCTCCGGAAGTGTATGTTCCTTTTTCAAGCTATGAACAAAGAAACCAAAAAGTTTTAAACTTATTTGAATCAATGGAAATGCAAGCTCAGCAAACCGATCAAAAGCTAAAGTTTGTTGACCCAGCTCAAGTGCTCTGCAATCGATCAACACAAAAATGCTATGGCGCTAAGGGTACAGAAATCTATTACTTTGATGATGACCATTTAAGTCAAAATGCTAGCCATAAGCTTAATCCATTATTTAAAGCCATTTTAGCGCCTTAAATCATATCCACTTATTAAGTTTTAGTGACAAGATGCAATCTATATACAAGTTTAAGCTTGTAGGATATTAAATGTTTAGCTAGCGTCATGAAATTAAGTATTTCTAAAGTTGAGAACTGTTGAGAACTTAGTTTTACAGACTAGTCATTCTGTTCCTTTTCATAGGGAACGACCAGGTTAATTCAATGTATTTTGGACAAGATTATAAAAAATACTTTCTAAGAAGCT
>CAKZRU010000106.1 GCA_937146725.1 uncultured Myxococcales bacterium | reverse complement strand
CTGGTGGGTGGGGTGAGTGTGGTAAGCAGCGTCTTTGGTAATGATATCTTAGTGTCTCAATGAAAAGTTCAAGGGCCAAGAATAGGTAAATTAAGCGTGTTGCTTACCAAACACACATGTACTTGTGTATTCTTACCTCTTAGGAAGGCTTAATAGAGAGTTGATTTTTAAAGCAAACTCTTAGAAAGTTATTCTAAAAAAACAAAAACTTTAGGAGTTGTTAGATTATGTTAGTGGTCAATACTTCATTAGCTTCAATCAATGCAGAACGAAAACTTACAGCGACAAGTCGTTCAATGGGAGTGGCCATGGAGCGACTTTCATCTGGCTTGCGTATTAATGGAGCCAAGGATGATGCGGCGGGTCTATCGATTAGTACCGGAATGACCGCACAAATCAGAGGTGTACAAAAGTCGATTCAAAATAGTACGGATTGGATTTCTCTTTTTCAGACAGCTGAGGGTGGCTTGAATGAAATGAGCAATATCTTGCAACGGGTGCGAGAGCTTTCGGTACAGTCGCTCAATGGCACTAATAATGATAGCGATCGAGCCTCACTTAATGCTGAGGTGCAAGAGCTTGTTGAAGAACTTGATCGAATTGCTACAACAACTCAGTTTAATGGCATTTCTGTACTGAATGGAGATTTGCAAAATAGCTATATGCAGCTCGGGGCAAACTCTAGCGAAAATACAGCGGTGAGCTTTCAAAAAATGGATGCAGAAAACCTTGGCCGAGGTGTGTATGCAGGCCCTCAAGAATCTCCTGGTGTGAATACAAGTCTTGGTTTTAACAACTTGGCCCTTCAGTTTAGAGATCAAACTTTCAATATTAGAGATACTGATGCTAGTGATGATCTAGTATCTACTTCTCTTGCCTCTAATTCTGCGATTGCTAAAGCTAATGCAATGAATAGTTCAGTGGATTTAGATGGGTTTAAGGTAGAAGCTCATAATACCAAGTTTGTCAGTAATGATGTGATCAATGCGGCCACTCTTGATACTAACACCTACTTAGAAATTAATGATGTAAAAATCAGCGGTTTTGCGGTCATTGATTACGATGCTGATGGTGCTTTAACGAGTGCCATTAATGCTGAGTCAGAGGAGACGGGAGTTGTGGCTTCCGTAGACGCAGAAGGACAGTTGGTTTTAACGGCTAAAGATGGACGAAATATTGAGTTTTCTGTAGTTGGCTTTGGTGGTGCCTTTGCCGGTGAGGCAGATAATCGAAGCTCTGTGACAGGTGGTAATGTGCGTGTTCGCAGTAATGAAGGTTTTGTGTTTAATAACAATATTGTAGGTGCAAAAGGCAATGATCAAGCTCTTGGTGGCAATAGCACCCTAGATGTTGTTTTTGTAAACAAAGGCAAAGAAACAACCGTCAGTTCATATGATATTAGTACTGAATATGGCGCTCAACGTACCCTTGATATTATCGGCTTTGCCATAGATGATGTGAACGAGATGCGTGCTGACTTTGGTGCACTTCAAAATCGTCTTGAGTCCACGATTGCTAATCTACAAGTAAGTCATGAAAACTTAAGCGCTTCTCGTTCTCGTATTACCGATGCAGACTTCGCACAAGAAACAGCTCAACTCGCCAAATCACAGATTATTCAGCAAGCCGGAGTCAGTGTACTTTCGCAGGCGAATCAAAGCCTTGCTATTGCTCTTTCTCTTTTGGGCTAAAATTCAGCAGTTTATCGCTTAAAACGAAAGATCTTTGGGCCAAGGATCTATAAGTTTTGAGTCTTGGATCCCAAGTTCCTCAAAACGAGTTACAACCTCAATATTTTTAACCTCAAAGGTAATAAAGCCGAGATTATGCTCTTGAGCGACCCAAGCGCCAGACTTGGTTTGCTTCCACTGAGCCCAGCGACTTGAAGTGCCTCCAATAGGAATGATACTGACCCACATTTGCCATTCATAAGGGCGATATTGCTGATCTAAATGCCATAAGTAGTGGTCTCCGGGAGTGCTTCCACCGCTTTCATAAAAAACTAAAAGGCTTGGTGTACCTGTATGTTTATCATTGAGCTGTTTATCAGTGGACTGTTTATCATTGAGCTGTTTATCAGCTGGGTAAGCTGGCAAACTCTTCACCAGAGCTCTTTGAGTCCCTAAATCGTTAATTTTAAAAGGAGCAAAGGCCCAAAATGAGTCATTATTAAACGCCTTAATTGCTTTTTTAACCGCTTCTGACTCTGCCTTAGGCTTTAACCTTTGCTGAGCTTTAAAGGCCCAGCCTTTTTGTAGGTTGAGGTCAACATAAACAAATAACTCATCCTCAAGTTGTAGCCGTACTCGGTTTAAGGTCTTATGCCAAACATAATGATGATCTCGAAATTGCCAAGTTGCACCCTCTGCCGCAAAAAAAGCTTGGGCATTAAGGGCGGTTAATACTTTTTGAGCAAGCTGTTCTGCTTGCGCTCCTTTTTGACCTTTAGGCAAGGGGGCTGATAAGGTGGCACAAGCAACAAAGCAGGCACAGATCATTAAGCAGAGTATTTTTATCACTTTATACATTGTGAGACGATTTCATATTAGGCTTTTGCTTTAAAGCATGCCGTTCAAGCAAGGATTCTACTTTAGACTCAAGTTCATTAAATAGATGCTCGGGATTGCCTTCAGATGCCTTAATCTCCTCATGACTCATTAGTTCTTGCCACCCATCCAGATAAACTAAAATAGCCGGTGCCTGTTTTAGAGCTTGGATTTGAGCATCATCTAATTCATCCAAATGTAGCATTGTTAAGGTGAGATCACTTTGCTGACATGCTGATCTCCATGAGGTCTTTTCCCTTGGAGACCAACCGTGACTTAGGTCACACAAGGCACAATGCCCCATACCAAGTAGCTTTTTGCTGATATAAGTAAGCTCACCTACTAAAGAGCCCTTGGCATTATATACACCCACAAGTTGCGGCTGTGACTGTGTCATCACTGGCTTTTATGGATGAGTGGCTTGCTTAAGCTGAGCTAAAAGCTTTTGGCCGTGTTGAGGGTCACTCATATAAATAAAGGCAATCAGACCGGTAAGATGATTGAGCGTTTCACCTTCATGAAGCTCTTTACCCTTGCTCAGGTTATGAATCATAGCTCTCACTTTACGCCTTAATTCACGAGGTGTACGAGGTGTTTCCCGACCATTCACCACCAAACCGGTCACTTTTTGACGTGTGCCTGGACGCATGACATGGGTTTTATCGCTACGAACTGCGAGTCCTTCATCCTCAACAACGGCATGAACTGTACCAATCAGCTGCTTGATCTTTGCTGAAAGTTCAGCCTCGGCTAGCTTGGTTTCACCCTTAGGGATGCTAAAAGTTAAATCATCAGCATAGCGTGTGTAGCGCCAGTTATTCTTTTCGGCAAATTGACTAAGTCTACGATCCAGTCGAAGACAGGCCGCATTGGTCAGCGCAGGACTTGCCGGTGAACCTTGTGGTAAGCAACGCGGACCCATAGCAATATAATAAGTCTCGCCCTGATCCTCTACCACTTCACGGGGGGCTTCAGTACATAGCAAAGCTAAAATAGTGGCAATGCCATCCATATAGCCCGCTTGACGGAAGATGCCTTTCACTCTTTTAAAGGTAAAGCTTGGGAAAAAGTCGGCTAAGTCCATACTGACCACAACCGAGGCATTTGTATGCTCTAAAGCATTACTGTAAATAGAGCGGCCGGCCATAAAGCCATGAGCAGCACCATGCACAGTTAAGCGCTCAGCAATGTTTCGTAGCACCCAGGTTTGAGCGGCTTTGAGCTTAGGCATTGGCGCCCATATTTCTCGTTCTCCACCGCTTTTTTTAGGGATGGTAAAGCGATTGTAATGAATCGACTTAGCAGCCTCTCTGTGGTAGCACAGCCAACGAAGCTCACTTAAGCTAATGCCCATCAGTTCACTCAGTTCTTCGGCGCTTTCAATATCTTGGAGTTGCCTTTGAGTTAAACGGCTTTGACGATGGGCAGGGTCAAAAAAGTCTATACTGACATCGCTTTGCCAAAATACATCCTCACCAAGGTGAACAATATGTAGCGCAGTATATGTCTTCCATACTTTTTCTTGTAAAGGTTTACGAACGGCATCTTCAGCTTTGATCGTTTCAATATAGGCCTGCTTGGCTTTGGCTCCCATACTAAGAACATCTTGACGCCTTACCCAAACTCCACGTTCACGAAGTTGAGTTTCAACATATTTACGCGGTCCACCCGCTTCTACTATTTCGGCCCAAAACTCTTGGTGAGAGGCTCGATCGTTGAGGTGCTCACTCATGACTGACTCGCATCCATATAATCACGTCGCTCTAACTCAGCGACCCGTTTAAAGTAGGCTGCACGAGCGGCAGCAATATTAGAAAACATACGGTGGAAATACCGTGGCTCTTGGCCTTCATCTTCCCAACGTTCTGACAGAAGTTTGCGCTTAAGTTCAAGCACTCGGCTAAGTTCTGTGCCTCGTTGACGCTTAAAGAAAACCGCTGTAGCGACCTCGACTCTTTCGGGATGAGCAGCGAGTTCAGCTTGGCGCTTGGCCTCATCACTTGCATAGCGTACCCATAAGGCAATGACATGTGGACAGGGGCCGGTCTTTTGCTTTTCACGGTCTTTCATCCATGCGCAATCACAGCCGACTTTACGCATGCCCGCACCTTCTAGCATTTGAAAGCGAGGTTTATAAATCGCTTCTACAGGTAAATGCTCAGCCGGCAAGGCCTTAACCTCGCCTAAGACTTCAATTTCACCGGTGGGTAACTCACTTAAGGTGATCTTGACTCGCTTTAAATGAGCAAGCTCTGAGCCGAGTTGCTCTCTTTGATTGCGATAACGCAAATCTTGTGGAGAAAAGGCATCAAAAAGAGGTCCACGAGGTGACAGCTTTGAGCTAGACATGTCGACTCGGGCAAGACCGGATTGAATCAATGTGCGAACCACATCAGCACCGGTGTAGGCTTTGGTTTCTTTAACACTTTGAGCGAGTTCAATCGCCGAAAGTTCACCGGCTTTGGTTAAGGTTTTAAACGCTTGGTCGACAGCTTTTTCTGGCAGTTCCATTCGAGGCAAACTTAAGTCCAATAAAACACCTCGTGACCAATTATTAGGTCTAAAGCCCATGGTCGCTAAAGTGAACGTTAAGTTGCCACAGTGTAAAACCCAAAACGTAGGTTGAGCCTCACCAATTGCTTTGAGTTCTACCCGATCAATATAGGGAAGCAAAGCATCAAAGATCATGAGATCTCGGCGATCCCAAACACCTAAAATCTCTGCTTTATCTCCGCGATAAATATCACTGGTACAGACCAAGCGCCAATTCCACGGTTCTAAAGTTAAAGCGGGTGGCTTACCAGGCACAAGTTCAAAGCGAATCCCCTTCTTCTGCTTAGGAACATCAGCATTTAAGCGTAATTGTTGTAGGATGTTATATAAATCCATACGGCTTAATGAGACAGTGCGTACCGGACGAGTTGAGGCCGCAATAATCTGGGTGAAGTTACGAAGCCACTCATGAGGTGCAGGTAGGCTTTTGTTGAGTTCACCTTGGCAGGATTGATTCACTTCATCAGCCTGAGCACCAATGGTCAGCTTAAGCGTACCATTGTTATTGAGGGTACCTAGTCCATTTTGTAGAACTTCACCGCCTTCAAAACGCGTGGTAAATACGGGAAGTTTTCCTTTGTTTTCATATCCTTCAGGACTGATGTTTAGCATCGCATATACACGTCCAGTGGGATCAAGGGTTTCAAAGGCTAAGCCCGAAGCGTTCAAGGACACACTTGGATCACAACCAACCCATGCTTGTGGGTCATATTGTCCCAAAAAGTCATAAAAGCTTTGGCTTAGTGCAACCGGACTTAATTCGGGATCAAGACCTCGCTTCCAAGACACAAAGGCTTCATAGACCTTTGGGTCATCGGGTAGATATGTACCCTTAGGTTGATGCAAAGACAGAAAAATACGCATCGCTTCCCTAAAGATTAAAGCATCTTTAAGCGTAAGATCGACTTTATGTATATTTTCTTGGCTTGGCGAGATATTGGTAAAAAGGCAAACCTGTTGTTCTGCAGCCGGCTTACGCTCCACCGAACTGACTCCGGCATAAGACAGAGTCAGTGCATTAGGCGTTTGAAGTTCACTATGTTGATCGCTCATCATCGGGCCTTAAGCATGGAAAAGAATAATAAATAAAAGAGAAAAAGAGGACAAGCTCGACCTCAGTAAACAAAGCACTTAAGCGCTAAAACTCATCATGAATGGGTAGCCTCAAGTTGCAAACGACGACGCTTAGCACGACGTCGAGCACGCCAAGCTTCTTTCTGGAGTTGCTCATCTTTACTTTGCTGAGCCAAAGTGACCAAAGCTTCTTCAACCTTAAGGTGAGCTAAGCGAGCAGAAGCACGAACAAGAGAAACTTGTGCTGAAGCACTCATCGTCTTGAGTTTACCAGCAGCTAACTGCACTAATAGTTCACAAACAGGTTGGTAGTCTTTTTTGGCAATTAAAGCATTGAGTGCAAACACATCACCTTCACTCACTGCACTCACAACTTGCTCACTCGCTGACTGACTTTCGCTTTCTCTCAGCACATCCCAGTCCGCCATACTGAGGCTGACTTGGGTTTGCTTGGTCGGTACTGAAAGGCCGGCATTCACTGCAATACGGGTTAAGACTGAGCTCAAGTCACTATAGTGCATCGCTGGAGAGTTAAAGATACTCTCATCAAGTGTTAGCTTCTGTTCTTGAGTTTGAACCATGTTCTCTAGGGCAAAGAGTGTTTCTCGATAAATCACCTTGCTCAAGCCAGAGCACTGCAAGGTAGACAAAAGAATCTCTTGGCCACCACTTGCTCGTCCCCAAAGCCAAAGAAGCTTGCCCCACAGTGTACTTAGGCTATCGAGCTTAACCCCACTAGCACCTGCTTTAATACGAGCATCTCGATCCAACCATTCTTGGCGTAGGTTATTGGTGGTTTCAACCAAAGAGGCCAAGCTTTCTTCACTGAGATTAGCAGGATTACTACCAAGAATAGACAGCGTCATTTCCGCTAGCTTAGGTGCATTTTCAATCGCCTTGTGTAAACGAGGCAAGAGCAAGCTAAGCGGAGCAGGATCTAACTCACGTAGCTTAGCTTCAAAGCGGTTGGCACTATCTTGATGAGTCCCCGAAAGTTTGTTGGCGGCAAAGCAGAGTTCTACCCACTGTTCTGGACTACCATATTCTACAATGATTTCAATCGCTTCATTCCACTCATCACCATAGTTTTGCTCAGACTTAAAGAAGGCCATAGCAGGTTCAATAAGAACAGAACGATCATCCGTATCGACTTGAGCTTCTTTTTGCAGGCGTTGGCACCACAGTTTGTATGCTAAGCGAATCGTATCACTATAAGCGCTTGTGTCATTAATTACGTGTGGTAGAACCTGCTGATAAGCATCGCTTGGATCATCGAACATAGCTTCAACCATAAGTTGGTCAGTACGCCAACGATCGGATAAAATTGCTTTGTGTAAGAACTTCCAAGAGGCTTCTGTATTAAGGCGGTGCAGATAAATCGTGGCATCTTCACGCCCATAATAACTATCAAACTTAGCGGTGATTAGCTTTAAAATGTCATCAGCAAACTCCGAGTGACCAAAATAGGATAAAGCCGACAGAGATTCACTCTTGAAATACTCATAGGGATCAAGTTCATTATGATTATTGTGAATATCGATCAGTAATGACACTGCTCTTACATCTTTGCTTGCGCCTAAAGCTATAATCGCTTCTTGTCGAGTGCTGTAATTTTCATGCGCATCACGAGCAATACCCATCAACAAAGGCACACCCTCAGATCTTTGATCATAGGCTAACACCTTGGCGACAGAGATCTTGGTTTCACGATCTTTATGGTTCATAAGGTCAAGAATCAGACTCGAGTCAAAAGAACGATGCTGCACTCGCCACTCAATGGCTTTAAAGCTTTCTTGTCTCACCGCGTTTGTATCATAAGTAATGGGCAGATTAATCAGTTTGACCAAAGCCTCATCCACAGCTGAACTTCTACTTGTCTTAGCGATTGAAATTAAACTATCGTCCCAGTTTACTCGATAGGTCTCGGTAAGTTCATCATAAAGACCAAGTTGGGCTAAGCGTAGTAAGAGTTGAGCAAGAACATCATCATGATAAACTTTTTTAAGGTCTTCTTTGCTTAATACCGGCTGGAGCAAGGTCTTGTTATAAGAGCTTGGAGGTCTCACCGGCTCATGGTGTCCACTGATCTTAAAGATACAGTTAATCAGTGAAGATTGCTCAAACTTAGAATGAGCAAGCGCATCCAATAAGCTTGGAACAACATCTGGGTCAGCAAGATCTTCTAGCGCTTCAAAGGTAAGATACTCATTGGCACTTTGGGTGGGGTCATTAAGCAGACGATCCAAAATAATTTGAGCAGCACCAGGTGTTTTAAGCTTTTGTAGACATTTTAGAGCGCGTTCTGAAGGCACCGGCTCGGTTGAAGCAAGAATCTTTTGTAAAGGCTCTAATAAGACAGCTTTTTCATCCACACGTAAGATCTTGGCATTGAGTAAAGTTTCGGCAACAATGGCTTGAACATCTACTGTGACCTTAGAATCGCCCTGATAAACCTTGAGAAGTTCTGCTAAGGCTTGCTCCCGATCAAAACTAGCCGACATTGTACGTAAAAGCTTAACTTCAAGATGAGAAATCCCACGTTGATCACGAATATCATCATCATGTTCTTCTAAAGGCTTTTTAGCACTTGGCCATACTTTAAGTAGATTTACCCAGTGCTTGACGACCTGAGCACGAAGTTGCTCGTTAGGAGAAGTAAAGGCTAGGTTAAAGAGTTCAAAAGCACGTTGTGGCTGATGCTCAAGTAAGGCACGCGTAGCACTTTCAGCACCGGTACTATCATCATTTAGAATAAGCGTTTCGGCCTGCTGAGGAGCAATCTGTGCTAATAATTGAGCTCCGCGCTCAACACAATTATGTTGGCTACTTGAAATTAATAATTGCGCTCGATCTAGATCGCTTAGGTTCAAAACTTCGCCTTGAGTCTCTAACAAATGCAGAGCTTTTTGCTGAAGAGCATCATTCAGACGTAAGCTGATTTGAATCAAGGCTTTTGAGCCTAAAGGATCAGTGTGGAATAAGGCGGAAATCGCTTCTAAACTTTGTGCATCTCGTTCGGCGGAAACTAAGCTCGCATAAGCACCAAAGGCAAGCGCTTCAGCTTCTTCTTGGCGCAAGGTTAATTGTACTGTTTTGGGTGCTTTGTTAACGGAAAGCTCTAGGCGTTTGGCACATTGAGCGCCTAAGGCATGCTGTCGATCAAGCTCATTAAGCCAGGTCTTGGCACTTTGGCTATCACTTGGTAATGAGAATAAGGCCGTGCTTGCATAGGCACGAGTACTTGCAATCGGATGAACTAAACATTCGGCCAGTTTGGTCCAATCAGTGCTTGTGATCCATTTAGGCTTGCTTCCCTTGGGTTTTTTATCTCGCTTACCGGCTTCAAACTCAGCAAGTTCTTTTTCATAGTTAAGCTCTGATTGCGGACGACGTGCTTCCATTTCTTCTTGCCACGCTTGCTGTAAGCCTTCAAGGTCATGGCTAAGTGCAATCCATTGGGCACAACGGCGACGCAAGCTTTGATCATCACTCGATAGACCGGCAATCATCATAGGACAATCACCACCAAAGCTTAGTAGCTGAATGATTTCAGAATAAAGAACAAGCTCTCCACCATGGCTACCTTGATTGATGACCTTTGCCAAAGCTCTTTCGCCTTGCTTAACGCCAAAGCTAAGTGCGGCTTTGATCACCGAGCGATCGTCATGGTAGTGTGAACTTAAAGCCGCAAAGCCTCGTGCATCGCCCAAATAGGTTAAAGCCCAGGCAAAGCTGAGTTGATCATCATCGTCTTTCAGCCTTTCTGCCAATTGCTCAGTCGCCTCGGCTGGCGCACAAAACTTAAGTGTTTCAAGAAGTTGCTTGCATAGTGCCTCATCAAGCTTACTCTCGGAACCCAAACGCCAATGCTCTGACAGTAATCCCCAAATAGTTTCAAAAGCACCTTCAAAACGTCCGGCCTTGATGATGTTAATACCTTCGGAAATCCCCTGTCTCCAACGACGCACGGCACGGGCGACAGCTCCCTCAATTTGATCGTTTACAGAAACTAAAGCATGTAAGGACTGCTCGGCGTAAGCGGTACCCACCGCGCTCGCACTCGCCTTGGCACTGCTTGCTTGCTCGTCATCGCTGAGGTCTGCTTGTGCTTGGGCAAAAGCGCTGGCTGAAGCAAAGGCTCGTTGTTGGGCAGATAGCGCTAAGGTGACCTGTCGTTTCCATTGAAGGTCATCTAATAAACCAAACTCTCCACCTGCTGCCTCTTGGGCTGCAATCACATCTTCCGTATTTGGTGCAGGTGTATTCAAGGCTTTTAAGGCAACATAAAGCGCTCTCTCATCACCGACTTGAGCCAAAGTCAAGGCTGCACGATTACGAATGTCAAGCTTGGGATGCTCAAGAAGTTTGGCCGCTACCGAGACTTGTTCATCGCCCTTAAGGGCTTCAAAGGCTAAATCTCGAATTGAGCTAACGCCATCAGAGATTGCCTTAAAGAGTATATCCTCTCGCCATGAGAGCTTTTTAGGTGCTTTAGCAGCCGCTTCAACAGCAATGGCTCTCATTGCACTGTCATCAAAAGCGAGACCTTCAAGAACTAAGTTCTCTAAGTGATCCTCACTGATTTGAAGCGCAGCTTTAAGAGCGGCATGCGCCACCATGCTTAAAGGAGAGCTAACCAAGCTATGCAAACGGGTGAAGGCCAACTGTAAATCAGTTGACTCACACAGCGCCTCAATGGCTTGTAGTTTAATGTCCTCATGCTCAGCTTCAATGGCAATATCAATGGCTTGATGTCGTCGTTCCCCTAGTAAAACACCATCACCTTCTTGCTTACCCACTAGGCGCTTGAGTGACTCTTTGCGTAAGGAGCTAAGTGTGTCATTGAACAAAAGCTTCATGACATGATGTAAGGAGCGTTCTTTGCTCTCGGCATCAGCACTTTCCGCTTTGGGGGCTTCGGCAGGTTGCTTGGCATTTTCTACCAAGGTCATAAACTCGCTTTCGCTAATGACCGGAACGCCAAGACTATTAGCCTTACTCAGTTTGGAACCGGCTTTACCAGCATCGCCAATCACCAAATAAGATAAGCTTGCCGAAACACCCGAGGCCGCCACACCACCTAAGGCTTTAACCTGTTTCTGAGCATCGGCTCGTTTCATGGTGGTTAAGGTGCCGGTAAAGACAAAGCTTTGTCCATTGAACCCACCACCACCGGATGATGCATTCTCGGAACTGCTTTTACCTTCCTGTTGGATTTCGCTAAGCAAGTCGCTGAGAGCAAGTCGACGTACTTCGTCATGCACACTTTCAAGCACCAAAGCTAAAGCACCAAACTTACTGCCACCAATAAGGTCCTTTAAAAAGATCTTGCGGGCTTCTTGGGCTAGGCTTAAATCATCATAGCGACATAGTGCTGCAATAAGTACATCATATAAACGCTGTGCTTGAGCATCACCCTCTAAAACACCATTTTGATAGGCTTGACTCGATTGGAGTGCGCTTAGAGCGGCAAGTCGTACATCATGATGTTGAGCCTGTAGACCTAGTTCGGCATAATCAAGTTGGTCAGTATAAATCGAGGCGAGTCCTTGGTAAGCGCACAAACGCACACTTGACTCTTGGTCGCTCACCAGACGCTCTAGCTGTGCTTGCGCACGTTTCTCACCATTTGTAGCCAAATAAGCTAGGCCCTGTGTGGCACGTTGACGCACAAATAAATCATCAGAACGGCTTAAGGCTAACAAGGTAGGCAGTGCTCTGAGGTCACTAGTTGAGGCGAGAGCGACCGGACCATAAACAGAAATATCCGCTTGACCACAGGCACTGATTTCAAAGAGAAGTTGGCGAGCTTGATCATCTAGATTGAGTTGCTTGGGTACTTGAGGTTGCTTTGTGTCTAAAACTTGATCTCGCTCTTTACCCTCTAGTTGTCTTGCTTCGATCTTGTTTAAAGCTTCATGCAGAATCGAATCCTGAGCTCTCAGTAAGTGAGCAAGTTCAGCATGGCTTAAGATTGTGACCGCAAAGGCATAATTTCGCATAACCAAGTGACTATGTTCACGCAGTTGCTGTAAGCGCCCACTCACGATGGGGTTAAAGCAAAGACCTTCTTTCCAAAGGCGATGTAAAGCCATGGTACGCACAGGAACATGCTTGGATTCTAGTCCCATCAAAAGTGAACGCGGAGCCGGATAACAGCGCTCAAGCTGAGTGCGTGCTAATTCAGCACAAGTCATATTGTCGTGATCAAGATTTGACTTAAGGATACCCTTAGCTTGGTGATGACCCGCCTGTCCTAAGTCACCCAATGCGGTTAAGGCTAGAATAATGGTACTTTCTTCCCCTAGTTCCAGCGCCTTTTGAATCGGATAAAGGCTATCATTTCCATAGATCTTTCTAAGTGCCTTTAAAGCCCCTTCACTGACTTGACTATAGCTAGAAGCGAGTAAGCGAGTAAGCGCATGCATGACACTAGGGTGCTTACTGCTGATAATCGCCTTAAGGGCCTGCTGCCTTAGCTTTTTACTGTCATCTTTAGTCGCGATTTTTTCGATCGCCTTTAAGGAGGCCGAATCACCCCAAGCAATCAAGTACTGAAGAGTGCTTGTTCTAGTGGCTTCCTCATCGCTTTTGATGCGTGCTTGAGTCCAAGAAATCTCACCCTCTGCACGCCATAAAGACTTAATATTTAAGCGACCTTTTTGCCCACCTTCATCCTCACCTTGAGCGATTGCTTCTTCATTGGAAGGATTAAGTAATTCATAAACGAAGATTTCATTTTCGTTATATAGAGCAAGGCTCGGTTTAGTCTGCCAATGACCATCAAGATCCTTATAGGGATAGTCAATCTGAGTAGCCCCTGTGATTGAGCCTGATAGATCATTGCTAACTTCGTCATGGCTGATAGGACGATAGTTAGAATATTCATCTTTCCAAGCTCTAACCCCATCTTGGGCAACGGTGTAAAAACGACCCAAAGGTCCTGTAATTAGGCTATGTGGTGCTGTGCTATGTAAACCTTTAGCCTTGGCCGCTCGTGGCATGGCTTCTAAGTCATCCAAACGAGTTTGGGCTAGGGTAAGGTCTTCGCTGTAAGAAAGTAGATAGTTTTTTTCTTCGGCATACACAAAGCCCAAGGCACAAATTGGATCTTGGTGCGTTTGAGCAAAGTTGGGCTGCCAAGTTTGGTCAGCGTTCTTCGTACTATTAAACCAAAGTGCAACCCGGCCATCACTTAAACCAAAGGCGAGTGCGTCAGGACCTTTTTTAGCTGTTGTCGCTTTGACTTGAGCACCAAAGCTTCCTCGCCACTGCTCTTGCTTTTCGAGTTGACCTTGCTTGAGCAGGGCTGAAACTAATGACCATTCATCACCCTCATGAGGACTTAGAATGTATAGAGCATCACTTAGGCAACAGACAGAATCAGTATGGAGCTCAACCTGACCGATAAGATTAAGCTGTTCATCATTTGCACTTAGGGTAAAAACTTGGCCACTTGCATCAAGCACGTAAAGTAAATCTGAGTTTGAGTCATGAGCGAGCCAACGGATTTCCTGATCACAGCTAATTTCTTGTAAGCCAGCATGGCTTTCGAATAGGGCTTGATCGAGCGTATCTTTGAGCTCATCTTTTATCCACGCATGAAGAGGGAAACGGTATAAGCCCAAGCTTAGACCTTCCTCATGTTTTGAAGCAACATAAAGACTTTGATGTGCATAAACGATGTGTTGAGGTGCGCCACGTAGTGGGAGGTGCAGGCTACCTTTCATATCCGTTTGCCTTTCAATAATTCAGCGAAGCTGAATATGCATGTGATCATCTTATAAAAAGTGAAAGAACTTTGAAGGATGGACCTAAAACTCAGGCAAATAGCCTAAAACTCAAGTAAACAGAGAGTGTATATTGGTCCACAATGTAATAAATCGCTACAAACCATTAGGAAACTCCATCAGGGAAACCCGTCAGGAAAAAGGAGGGCTAAGCTAGCTTAAAAAGCTGAGGGTGAGCCGCTTTCATACGGGTCAAAGCCACCAAGCATGCAGCTCGCTCAGATTGACCTCTAGAGCTCATAAACTCTTCTAAAATCGGCTTAACTAACAGTGCAAAGTCGCTGTCGGTCACTGCCAAGTCTCGAATCGCCTTAATCAAATTAACCTTGTTACGCCATGCAGGTGTGGCAGCGCTTAAACGGCCCAAATCACCCTTAAGAGGGTGAGTTGGTGAGAGTCTAAATAATGTACGCGTTAAAAACTCAGCAACCCAAGTCAAAGAATGGGTAGGCAGGCTTGCACTGACCTTAGTACCCTCTCCCAAATAGCGACGCCCTTTAATATCACCTGCTTTTTTACCGGTAGGTGGTTTAACAGCAACCACTTCTTCTTGTCGCTTAGCAACTTGACTGCGAGGTGAGACGCTTTGTGCATAAGGAGCCCAAGGTGCAGAAACCGCTTTAAAGCGTAGTTTCTCCCATAAGAGTTTGACCACACCTTCACATACTCGTCGATCGCTGCTTTCAACCAATAAGGAGATCTTTTCAGGATTCGCAAAACGCTCGGGATAGTCACCAATCAAAGATAAGCCCAAGTCTCTAATGCTGGCTTTTGCAGAAAAACAGAAGGCATATAGTCCATCGGGATCAAACTGCTCTTGTCTGACGTCAATTCTTGCTTCAGCCGACATTGGGTTGGCGCTCATTGCCTTGAGTAGATGATCTTGAACTTCAGGATAGCCCTTTTCAAAGAACGGGAGTAAGTCATCAAAGCTTAAGGTTTCAGTTTCGGTCCATTGACGATAAAAATATTGGCCTAGATTCAAAGCCAAAGTACGGTTAGTTTCAACTTTGGATTGAGCGAGTCGAGTATACACCTCAAAGGTGATCAACTTAGGATCAATCGCAAGCTTCTTGCTAAGGGCTTTGGCATTTGGATTGTTGGCTTTGCGTAGAATATCAATCCGATTGCTAATGATCTTGCGTAAGAACCGAGTTTCGCGCTCTGAACGCTCATCCAAAATTAAGGCGTTAATTAAGGTTTTAAAGCCTTCTTGTGCAGAGGCTTTACTAGAGTAATCATTGGCTTTTAAAGCTGTGAATTGTGCCAAAGGAAGGTTCTTTTCAATATAGCTTTGATAAGAGCTAGAGTTCCAAGACCAATCATCATTAAAAGCACATTCAAAAAGCCAGGATGCTTCTAAATCATCAAACTTAAAGTATTTAGTATTGAGAAGCCAAGCTTCACATTTACTTGCGAGTGAAGAATTGTGACTTAAATCTTCGCGCCATTCCTGACCTTCATCTTCGAGATACGAAAGACCTTTCTCAAAGTCTTGCTCTTTGAGCATATATTTAAGCCAAGTCACATCAAGAAGCGCTGGAGCAATCCAAGACTCCTTAATCCAAGCGCTGACCTTTTGTAAGCCACTTCCATCAGGATGCAAAAGTAAGGCCCTTAATTGAGCAGGGTTTAGGCGATTAAGTAAACGCTCGCCCTCAGTTTCTTTACTGAGTCCGTCAAAAGCTGCTTGAGCGCTTTTCTTACGCCATGTGCTTGGGGTAAGCAAAGACCAATAGAATGTAAATAGGTCACCGCTAGCAGGCTTAAATGTATCATCAGCTAACAGCTTGATCGCCCACTCACTGACTTGATTCAGTTCATGATTAATGAGCTCGCTAAACCAAGCATAATCTAGATCTTTGCCAGAGAAGACTTTGACAAAATGTTGGCTTGCAAACTTAAAAGAGTTCTCATCACCGACAAGATCAGTCCACTGTGCCAAGCTGAGTTTAAAGTGACCGGCCGCAGGATCAAGTAAGGCTTCTCCCAAGGCTTTTAGTTTTGAGTTTGAAGAGCGTACAAAGGCCATACTTTGCTCAATACTCAATAAGGTCAGTAAAGCTTGTGGATGTGCTTTGAAATAATTTAAGGCATAGTCGGCAAGTTGGCTGTAACTAGACCATAAAAGACTCAGCAAGGCCTGATGTAAGTTATGCTTTTCATAGTCTTTTTGTGGATGAGGGCACAGCTCGCTAAACCATTGAAACAAAAAGCTATCTTTATAGTAGTTCTTTTGTTCAGCAATCTTAGTGATCCAAGCAACCGGTAGTTGCTCTACTGATGATTTAAAGTCAGCGATAAGTGCTTCAACAACAAAATTAATGACCAATTCATTGTTTGCCGATTCAAAGAGTCTAAACAAAGGCTCTGATGATTCTTTCCATAGCTCAGGATAAGCTTGCTTACCGTAATAGGGCGCTCGAGCATAGTGATAAAAAGTTTCGGCGGTATATGATTTATGCTCATGAAATAAGATATGGTTACGCAACCAAGCATTAGTCATACTCCAAGTGCTATCACCGGCTTGATAATGCTTAAGTACTTCGGCGACCGCCTCTAAGTAAAGATTTGGTTGATCTTGAGCCAATTCTCGTAAGGCTCGCCAAGCTCGGCGTAACAAATATCGGATTGTTCGCTTACTTACATCACGGTTATCATGTCGCCAAGGCACATTAAACGGCTCGGTGGGTGTGTGGTGGTATACTCTTTTGGACAAGCGATC